>DATHIB010000167.1:0-81386 GCA_035490055.1 Candidatus Limnocylindria bacterium
GTGTGGATTCCTACGGTCGATCAACGATGGTTGATTCTGCCGCGCTACACACAGCCTGCTCTCGACACCAAGCTGCTGATTGAGAAGCTGAAATTGCAGTTGCCGAGCCAGCCGCGACCGCGCCTGGTCGCGCAAAAACAGCGCTACGAAATCGAGGTACCAACCGGCCAGTAGGAGGCTTTTTGTGGTGGAGACCTTTCCCTAGCCTCGACTGATTCCAAAGCACTTACCCGGCTCAAATGTGCTCAACTGCGAAAGTTGGGTTAGGTTCAGTTAGGGTGCTTCCAAACGCGCCGTCGCTCCAGAAGAAGCAATGTTCTGCTTCGGTGGGATTGCGGGGAATACCCTGCCCCTACGACCAGTTTTGTTACGTTTCTACCCACGCCGTTTTCCTCCGAAACAGAATCCGGGTTCTGGAATTCTATAAGTTACTGTACCAAAAGGATTTATCTAGCGATCAGGAGGTGGCGTGCAAAGTGCTATTTTCATTCTGACGGAAGTTGGGGTATGCCCTGTGAGAGCCCCGGCAGTAGGCGCCCAGAACCGAGTTGGAGACCAAGAATGAGAATTGATCGCAAGAGAAACTGCCCGCGGCGCGGCCGCACCGGCGGATTCAGCCTGATTGAAATCTTGATCGTTGTGTTCGTGGTGATGGTTGTGGCGGCGATCGCCGTTCCGAACGTTCTGTTGGCAGTGGCGAACATACGGTTGCGCGCCTCGGGGGGAGATCTGGCCGGACTCATGCAGCAGGCGAGAATCATGGCCGCGAAGAACAATCCTCAAACTCCACCCGTTTACGCTATCCGGTACGCCGTCCTTGGTGGGAGACAGATCGCTTACATAGACCTTAACGGTGATGGCTCATGGAGCTCTAGTGTCACGGTGAATGGAGTTACTTTGAGCGAGCCGCTAACCGAGTTAAGCGGGACGGTGGTGCCGGCGGCGGGCGCTCCCAGCGGAAGCGGCGGACAACCCGGTCCCTACGTCCTTGCGGGAGACACCGTAATCGGAGGCGCTTCGTTCGACAACGCCAAAACCATTGCTTTCACGCCCAGAGGTTTTCCTTGTGATTACACTAGCCCTCCGACTTGCAGCACCCCGGCGGCGACGTATTTCGTTCACTACCTCACGGATACCCGGGTTGGCGGCGCGGGTTGGGCGGCGGTGGTTGTGACCAAGGCCGGAAGGACCAAAGTTGTGAACTGGAATGGTTCGCAATGGAATTAACCAGGCGGAATAGGCACATGATGCGAGCATCACAAACGAGCCAGCGCGGGATGTCTCTGATCGAGATGATGATCGCCTGCGTGGTCCTGATGGTCGGGGTCCTGGCAATGGCGGCTTTAATTCCCCTGGCGATTGGAACGAACTCGAAGAACCGCCAGCAGAGCAACTCGACAGTCATCGCGCAGATGCTCATGGAAAAAATATTGAGCGTTCCCCCGGGAGCGCCGACACCGACGCTCTCAGACTGTACGGGTGCGTCAACGACGATCACTGCCTCGGGATCGGCGACGGGGTCCGGCGGGACGCTGCTATCCAGCGGTGACATCGACTTCTCCCAAACCGCGGGCAGCTCCGGCGACCCTACTGGCTATTACATGCTTTATACCGCTTGCGGCAGCGGGGGCAGGCAATCCACTTATGACGTCCGGTGGAATATCAAGACGCCCTCGCCGTATGCCGAGTTGGTGACGGTTTCGGCGAAGTTGAGAGGCTCGAACAATAACCTCGTGCTGTTCTCTCCTTCGGTAACGATTCGCTCGATGATCGGGCAGGGGGATTGACATGAAGACCCGGAATCTGGCTCGCCGTCTACAGCACGGGTTTTCGCTCATCGAAATGATGCTCGTGGTGGCGATTATGGGAGTCATCTCCGCGGGCATCCTCTCGCAGATGAACGAGGCGCAGCAGCGCGGCTATAGCGAGCAGGTGAAGCTCGACAATTTCCAGGAGGCTCGGGACTTTGTTGACCAGTTCTTTCGCGACATCAACCAGATCGCGTATCCCAGTTCGCGGCTGGTGGATACCACAAGCCTTTCGTGGTCGCCGGCACTCATGACTCAGACCACTTATACCTGGGCCAACACATATATCTTTGACAACCGAATGGCAATGGGCTTCGTAAGCATCGACGCGAACGCCGTCCAATTCGAAGGGGACATGATTGGCAATGGCGTAGTGCAGAGCGTTATTTACAAAATTAATGGCTCCGGCAGTTGCGCCTTGTGCCTCCAGCGCAGTCAGGTGGATAAGATCTCCGCCGATCCCCTCACAGGCCAGCCGCAAAACTGGGGAACCGAAGTGAACGACGTGCTCAGCAACCCGATTTTTACTTATTTCAAAGCGGACGGAACTCAAATCCCGAATTCGTCGCTGCCACTCGATATCAGCACCTCCGCCGGTGCTCAGACCCTTGCGTCGATCAAAACCATCAAGATCGGCCTGACGATTCGTAACAATAGCGTCATCGATCGTAAAACAAACCAGGCCATCGAGACGAACTTCGAAGGGGAAGTCTCCATCAATAATTGCTCGATGGCCACTACAGGCCAGGCGACGTCCTGCCAATAGGAGAAAGACCGTGATGGTACTCTACAGAAAAAAGACCGGCGGCACAGAACGAGGAGTTGCACTGGTCATCGCCTTGCTAGTGTTGCTGCTGATCACTGCCGTTGGCATGGGCATGATCTTAATGTCTAACACCGAAACCAATGTCAGCGCGAATTTCCGCGATGAACAAACCGCTTACTTCGCGGCCAAGGCGGGCATTGAAGAGATACGCGACCGGCTGCGAGCGGGCGCAACGGACAGCTTGCTCCTACCCACGACGCTGGGGAACACGCTGGCAGGCGCGCCCAGCGGGATCCTTTACGTCATCAACCCCCTGGGCGGCGAGACCGTCGCTCCCTGGCTCCTTGCGGGCAGCAATTATCCCGACAACCAGATAGCCAAAGAACTCAGCTGCGCTGGCACGCCACCCACGGGGACATGGTGGGTACCCATAGTCCCCACGGCGAGTACGAGCTACGCCTCGTCCCCGATACTCCAGTGGAAGTGGGTACGGGTGATGGAGAAGATCAATAAGTCCGACACCGGCTGCACAAATGTCACTTCCGTCGACGGCACGATGAACGGGAATCGCGTCTGCTGGACCGGGACACATGAAGTTACCACTTTACTCGGGAGCTGCGGCGCGGCCAACGCCAATTATATGCCCGTCTATGAGTTGACCTCGTTGGCAGTAACTTCAGGTGGTTCACGCCGCATGATGCAATACGAAGTCGCCCAAAACGCTTTCCCGACCATACCCGGAGCATTCGTCTTTGATGGCTCGAACCCGAGCTTTAATCCGCCAAACTCCAACGCTTTCAACGTTATTGGCGCTGACACAAACCTTCATGCTGGGAATGCGATCAATGGAGTAGCATGCCCCGCACCGGCTAACCAGCCCGCTTTGGGTTCCTTTGACGACCCGGCCGTGAGCACCTTAACGTCCGCCGTGCAAGGGCCCCCCAATCGCTCAAACCAATATATTTCGGCTGCTCCTTATCCGGCCTTCCCGGCGATCTCAAACACTTATAATACTATGAGCACCGACTCCGTCAACTTGACCACCGTGGACGGGTTGACGACGTTTGCCAACATGATCACCACTGCGGCCGGCCCCAACGTCTATCCGAACGGCACCGTCCCCACGAACTTGGGAACGCCTGGCTCTCCCGTGGTTAACGTCGTCAATGGCGACCTTTCGATCGGCGGCTCGGGAGCAGGGGTGCTGCTGGTCACCGGCACATTAACCCTGCACGGAAATTTCAGCTGGAACGGGCTCATCCTGGTGATTGGGGAAGGCGCGGTCGTGAAAGATGGCGGAGGCGGCGCCACATTGAACGGCTCCATTTTCGCCGCGAATCTATATACCGGCAATCCTGGTATTAGCGGCCCAGGCGCATATCCTGGGTACACCACGCGCATTGCTTTGGGCGCTAACAATCCGCCGGGAAAACCATTTTTCGGCTGGAACGGCGGTGGCAACGCCACGTTTCAATACGACAGTTGCTGGATACGGGCTATTAACCAGGCGTACCCCTATCACATTGTCGCGCAGCGAGAACTGAGTTATTGAGGCGATCCACAGCGCGAGGAGTTGGCCTAAACCAGGCGCAGAAATCTTAACCCCCGCCGCACCCTGAATGACGGACGAGCAAGAAGTCCGTTCGCAAGCCGGGTGCGGCATTTTTCTTTCCCGCAATCCCTTGAGTTTCCTTTATTTCGTTCCTCATGGAATTTTCCAGTTCGGCCCTCGTGATATCCTGATTTTTGCATTTTTCTCCGGCCCGCACGTGCATTCCTTTCGCGTTGACGGGAAAACCCACAATGGCAGGTGAGACTCGGAAGAAGATGAAGAAGAAGCTGCGGCCGGAAATTCTGATCTTCGATGTGGACGGAGTGCTTGTGGATGTGCGCGGCACGTACTGGCGCTCGGCGCTAGAGACAGTGCGCTATATTACCGGCAAGCGCGTCACCGATGCTGAGTTGCACCGCTGGAAGAGCAAGCCCGGTTTTAACGATGATTGGAGCATGGTTTCCGCGTGGGTAAGTTCGCTCGGGCACCCCACTTCGTACGAAGAGGCGCGCGCGGCGTTCGAGAAATTCTACTGGGGCAGCGACGGGAGGCCCGGAAACGTTCGAAACGAAAAACTGATGGTCACGCCGCGGCAGATTGAAAAATGGGCCGAGAGCTTCGAGCTGAATCTCTTTACCGGACGCACGCGCCAGGAATTTTCCTTCACGTTCGAACGCTGGCCGGCCACGAAATATTTCCGCACCATCGTCACCATGGACGACGCGAAGAAAAAGCCGCATCCCGAAGGCTTAGAGAAAATTCTCGGAAAGCGCGATCCCGCCGCGGCGCTCTATCTCGGCGATAACATTGACGACGCCTTAGCCGCCCGTGACGCCGGCGTTCCCTTCCTGGCCATCATCGCTCCGGGCGAACACGGCTACCGGCAGCGGGCCGCGCGTTTCCGCGAACTCGGCGCCCTCGCCCTTCTTCCGCGCGCAAACGAATTGTCTCGTTACCTGAAAAAAGCAGACTAGCCGCTGCCGGCCTTCTTCGCATCGCGCGCTTCCGCTAACCGAGGGGATAGCGGTTCGCGTAAAACGCCCGTTCCTCTCGATCGCATTCGCTGCCGAGCCGCCACTCGGGAAACGCGGCAAGATCGTCCGCGAGCGCTTCGATCGTGGTTCGCAGCTCGAGATTTCGGAGCCATCGATCCGGAATCGCCTGCACTCCCGCCGCTGCGCCGAGGAGATTCCCGGCAATCGAGCCCGTCGAGTCGCTGTCCCCGCTGTGATTCACGGCCAGAATAACGCCTTCTTCAAAATCGCGCGCGGAGAGCGCGCCATAGAGCCCCATCGCAAGTGCTTCCTCCGCGACGAATCCTTTTCCCATCACGCGCAAAGCGCTCCGTTCCCGGGGACGAGCTTCGGCGAGCGCTTCCGCTTGCTCGATTGCCGCGAGAGTTTCCTCGTGGGATTTATGGTTGCGGAGTTCTTTTTTCGCCGCGTCAATCGCCTCCTTGAGGGTGCTGCCCGCCAGGACCAAACCGACGATGATGGCGAGCACGCCGGCGCTGAGGCAGCCGCTCGGATGTCCATGCGTGATGGCCGCCAGATCGCTGCCCGTCCGGAAGATGCTGGGGATCAGCCGGTCCTGTTGGCGCTCCCGGATTAGCGCGTGCGCGAAATACATGCCGACCGGTGCGATTCGCATTACGCCGCCGCATCCCTTGCTGTCGTTGGCGGCCCGCGTGACTTTGCCGCGATTGGAATGCAGGGCGGAAAGGCAAGTCGTTCCCGGTGCTCGCCGGCTGAAGAGTTTCCGCTGCTGCAGAAGCCAGCCTGAATTCGCGGCGGCGGACAAACCACGCTGGGAAATTTCCTGCGTCATCAGCCAGCGCGCGTAGGAAACCGTTGCCGCGCGAAAAAAATCAGGCTCCTGACCGCCGAGGGCCGAGGCAAGCTGGGCAGAGAGCATGCCCTCCGCCGTAAAGAGCGTCATTTGCGTATCGTCCGTGATCGACCCTAACTTTCCGTACGCCGGGGCGAAGTCGCGGATTCCTCCTTGGCCATAGGCCATTACAATCTCATCGAGGTCCAGGAATTCAATAGGAGCGCCGAGGGCGTCGCCCGCGGCTCCTCCAAGCAGGCAGCCGTGGAATCTGCCACGCAGATGCGCATCGGATGCAATCCGGGGAAGGGACATTTGCGTACCAAGCCGTGGGAGCGGCTATCTCGCAGAACAGCATACTGCGATTTCGGCAAAATTGAGCCAGCCACATCCACAGTTTGTGGCATCTCAGTATGTGGGAACTCTTTCTTCCCAGGCGGGGAATGAAGTAAAGAGTTGTTGCGGGAATCCTGGATGCGAATATGAAAGCCATGTGTTTCTCGAAACTGCTATCGTTGACCGTTTTCGCTGGACTCATCCTCATAGTTCCCGGCGCGGTGTACTCGCAAGCGCCTCCCGGACCTGTCCCCGCAGGGCAGCCTCAGCCTGTTCCAGCTTCTGCGGCCAAGCCTCAGGAGCAAAGTCCGGCGCCGCCGCCGCGCACAACCATTCTTGGCGCCTGGAAGTTCAACACCGACGAAAGCGACGACCCGAGCAAGAGGAGGCAAGACTCCAGAGGCTCGAATGGCGGCGGCAACGGTGGCGGGCGCGGCCGCATGGGTGGCAGCGGGCGAGGCGGAGGTTATGGCGGGCGCGGGGGCGGCGGAGAAAGCGATGAAGAGCGGCAGAAAATGCACGAACTCCTCACGCCGGCGCGCGCGATTACGCTCTCAATGACAGGCGCGGAAGTCGATCTGGTGAACGATCGGAATCGCAAACTGGCGTTCATGACCGACGGGCGTAAATTGCAGAAATCCAAAGATGAAAACTATCAGGAGATCGCCGCCAAGTTTGACGGCAATCGCCTGATCACGGACGAAAAGAATCCCCGCGGCGGCAAGATGAGCCGCACGTTCGAACTCTCCTATGATGGCCGGCAACTCTATGAAACGCTGCACATGACCACCGGCCGCAACAATTCGCCGCTCGCGATCCGCTTCGTCTACGACATTCCGCCGCAGACGGAAGCGCAGTCGAAGCACTAGATACGATTTGCGATCTGGGGCAAGAGGCCTCGATCGTTCCTTCCTCCCCGAGCCACAATCCCTCGGAATTGAGGTACAATCCGCCCACGCTAGAGAACACTGGCTAGGCTGAAGGCATGCCGCGATTGCCTGGGCACAACCAATTCTGTAACCCAGCACGTAAAGGAGGATTTTCATGAAGATTTCGGGTCTGGTCCGTCTTGGGGGTTGCCTGTCCTGTCTGCTGCTCGGAATTCTCGCGCTGGCGAGTCCGCCGGCGGGACATTATCATTTGCTAAAGAAAGTTCCGCTGGGGGCGGCTCCGGCCGGCGGGCGAGAGTATTTTGACTATCTCACACTAGATTCTCAGGCGCGGCGCGTGTACGCCTCACACGGTACGGAAGTGAAGGTGGCCGATGCGGACAGCGGGGCGGTGGTCGGAACGATTTCCGGATTGAAGCAGTGCCACGGGATCGTGCTGGTGGAGGAGCTTGGCAAAGGATTCATCAGCGACGGCGGGGCCGCCAAGACGGTCATTTTCGATATGGCGAGCTTGAAAGCGGTCGGCGAGGTGAAGGGCGAGGAAGACGCCGACTCCATTATCTACGATCCGGCGTCCAAGCACGTTTTTGTGTTTAACGGCGACGCCAAGAGCGCGACGGTCATCGATCCGGCGAACGGGACGGTGGTGAAGAGCATTCCCCTGGGCGGTGGTCCGGAGTTCGCGGTCGCCGATGGCAAGGGAACGGTTTACAACAACATTGAAGACAAGAATGAAGTGGTGGCGATCGATTCCGGCACGCTGGAGATCAAGTCACGGTGGCCAGTGGCGCCGGCGGGACAACCGACTGCCTTGGCCATGGACCGCGAGCACCGGCGGTTGTTCGCGGCGGGCCGCAACCCGCAGAAGCTGGTGATCCTGGACGCGGACAACGGCAAGGTGATCCAGTCGTTTCCCATCAGCGCCGGGGCGGACGCAAATGTTTTTGAGCCAGAGACGGGTCTGATTTTTGTCTCTACCAGGGAAGGCCATGTCCATATCTTCCATGAGGACACGCCCGACAAGTTTAGCGAGGTGGAGACGGTGAAGACCGAGTTCGGGGCCAAGACGATGGCGCTCGATTCAAAAACTCACAATCTGTACTTGACGACGGCCGATTTTGGACCACCTCCCGCTCCCACAGCGGAGCGGCCGCACCCGAATCCAACTCCTATTCCAGGAACATTCCACCTGCTGATTTACGGAAGGTGAGCGCCACGGTCGCGTTGACGGAAGCCGCTGCGGATGCTATAAAATACTGTTTCAAGACGGCAGCGTTAAGCCCGCCGTAGGCCCCCACGGGGTGGGAGGCGCGGCGTGGCTGCCAACCTGAGATTTAGGCGACACAATTTCTAAATGCAAGCGATTGTTCACCAATTAGGCGAACTGTTCCTTCAGGCTGTGCCCACAGTCCTGATTATCCTGCTTTTTTACTTCATCTTACGGGCACTTTTCTTCAAGCCCTTGCTGGCCGTGACGGCCGAGCGCGATTCGCGCACGGCGGGCGCCGAAAAGGCTGCCGAAGCGGCCCAAGCTGCTGCTGCCGAGAAGGTCAAACAGTATCAGGAGGCCTTCAAGCAGGCCCGCGGCCAAGTGTATGCCGAGCAGGAAGCCGCTCGCAAGAAACTTCTCGATGAACGCGCCGCGCGGATCAAGGACGCGCGCACGCGCGCCGCGGGCGAAGTCAGCGCCGCGAAAGCGCGCGTGGCTGCTGAACTTGCCGCTGCCCGCCGCGACGTGGAAGCCACCGTTGCCGAACTTTCCGCCGAAATCGCGCGCCGCATCCTCGAAACCCCGCCGCGTCCCGGCGCTCCCGCGAGAGAAGCTCGATGACGCGAAATCGTTCCTCTTTCTTTGCTGTGTGTATTCTATTTGTGTTGCTCTTCGCCGTAGTTGGCGCGAACGCCGCGGAGGAGGGCGGGAACGCGGCTACCGAACGCGCCACGGAAATCTTCAAGTGGATCAACTTTGCCATCGTTGCCGGCGTGATCGTTTGGGTCTTTGGCAAGAAGCTTCCGCCGGTGTTTCGAAAGAAAGCGGAAGCCATCAGCTCGGCGATCGCAAATGCCACTAGCGCCAAGGCCGCCGCTGACGCGCAGCTTCGCGAAGCGCAGACCAGGCTCGCGAACCTCCAGAAGGAAGTCGCGGAACTCCGCGCCTTCGCCGAACGCGAATCCGCCGCTGAAGTGGAGCGCCTCCGCGCCGCAACGCTGACCGATGCGCAGAAAATTGCCGCCGCCGCAAAGGCTGAAATCGAAGCCGCGGAACGCGCCGCGCGGCTGGAACTGAAAGCGCTGGCCGCAAATCTCGCGGTCGATGGCGCGGAAACACTGCTTGCCAAGCAGCTCACTCCACAGGCGCAGGAATCGCTCATCAGCAACTTCGTGAAAAGTCTCGAAGGCAGGCCGAATTGAAGTCCGCGAGCCTCCAGTACGCGAATGCCATGGCGGACATAGCGCTGGCTCAGGGCGCCGCCGAGCCGGCTGCCAAGCAGCTCCACGATTTCGGCGCGGCGTACGCGCAATCCGCCGAACTGCGCACGTTTCTGGCAAGCCCGGCGGTGAGCGTGGAAGCCAAGCACGCGGTCATCGAGAAACTTGTGGCCCGGCTGGGCGCGAGCAAAATCATCCGGAATTTTCTCTTTGTGATCGCGGACCACCGGCGCACGCAGCTGATTCCGGAGGTTATCGCCGCGTTTCACCAGGTGATTCGGCAGCGACAGGGAGTTGCCGAAGCGGAAGTTTCTTCCGCCGTCGAATTGAGCGCGGGGCAAAAGAAAGAGATGGCGGCGACGCTGGCGCGCCTCACGGGCAAGAAGATTGAAACAAAGTACGCGCTCGATCCGGCGTTATTGGGCGGCGCGGTTGTGCGCATGGGGGACACGATTTACGATGGCTCGTTGCGCAGCCGGTTGAATGAAATGCGCGCGCGCCTCGCGGCCGAGTAAGCAAGATTTTAGGAGGGGCGCGCATGAGCGCGTCTTTCTCGAAAGATTCCAGGGTTCAGCGACGGAGCAGGCATGGCGAATATTAAAGCGGACGAAATCAGCAAGATTCTGCGCGAGCAGATTGAGAACTACGAGCAGACCGTTTCGGTCGACGAAGTCGGCGCGGTCATCAGCGTCGGTGACGGCATTGCGCGCGTCCATGGTCTTGAAAAGGTCATGGCCGGTGAAATGCTCGCTTTCCCGCACAACGTTTTCGGGATCGCACTCAACCTCGAAGAGGAACAAGTCGGCGTGGTGCTCCTCGGAGAATCGCAGGAGCTGAAGGAAGGCGACGTCGTCAAGCGCACGAACACGATTATGTCCGTGCCGGTGGGGGAAGCGCTCGTGGGGCGCGTCGTGAATCCGCTCGGCCAGCCGGTTGACGGCAAAGGTCCCATCGCCACGAAGCAGCGCAACGCGCTTGAGCGCATCGCGCCGGGCGTGCTCGACCGCCAACCTGTTCGTGAGCCCTTGCAGACCGGCATCAAGGCGATCGACAGCATGATTCCGATCGGCCGCGGACAGCGCGAGCTGATTATCGGCGACCGCCAGACCGGCAAGACCGCCGTCATTCTGGACACCATCATCAATCAAAAGGGCGGCGACATCATTTGCATTTATTGCGGCATCGGGCAGAAACGCTCGACGATCGCGCAGGTCGTGAAGACGCTTACCGACGCCGGGGCGATGGACTACACCATTGTCGTTACTTCCTCTGCCGCCGAGCCAGCTTCGCTTCAGTACATCGCTCCTTACGCCGCTTGCGCCATGGGCGAATTTTTCCGCGACACCAAGCGGCATGCCGTCACGTTTTACGACGATCTTTCCAAGCACGCGCAGGCCTACCGTGAAATCTCCTTGCTGCTCCGCCGCCCTCCGGGACGCGAAGCGTTCCCCGGCGACGTTTTCTATCTCCACTCCCGCTTGCTGGAACGCGCCGCAAAATTGAATGACAAGCTCGGCGGTGGCTCGCTGACCTCGCTGCCGGTCATCGAAACGCAGGCTGGCGACGTTTCCGCCTACATTCCAACGAACGTGATCTCCATTACCGACGGTCAGATTTATCTCGAAGCCGACCTTTTTAATGCGGGCATTCGGCCGGCCATCAACGTCGGTATTTCGGTCAGCCGCGTCGGCGGCAACGCGCAGATCAAGGCCATGCGGCAAGTGGCTGGTTCGCTGCGTCTCGACATGGCTCAGTATCGCGAGCTCGCGGCCTTCGCGCAGTTCGGCTCCGATCAGCTCGACAAGGTGACGCAGGGCCAGCTCGCCCGCGGGCAGCGGCTCACGGAAATCCTGAAGCAGGATCAGTATGTGCCGCTGCCGGTGGAAAAGCAGGTGCTCAGTCTTTACATTGCGACGAGTGGCTCGCTGGACGCTGTGGCGGTCCCGGAAGTTCGCCGCTTTGAGCAGGAGTTCCTGCAGTTCGTCGAAACCAACTACCCCTCGATCCTGAAGAACATCGCGGCGAAAAAGGCTCTCGACGACGCCATCAAGGCGGAAGTCAAGACTGCTATCGATGCATTCAAGGAACGTTTCGCTGCTGCCGTTGCCGTGGCGGCGAAGTGAGGATCGGCGCGTAACGAATAACGATGGCTACACTTCTCGATTTCCGGCGCCGCATCCGCTCGGTGAAGAACACTCAGCAAATCACCCGCGCGATGAAGTTCGTCGCCGCGGCCCGGCTGCGCCGCGCTCAGGAAGCGGCCATCGCGGCGCGCCCGTATGCCAGAGAACTCGAGCGTATGCTGCGTTCCATCATGTCGCGCATCGATGAACCCCAGCACTCGCTGCTGGCGCACCGGCCGGAAGAAAGGATTCTCGCCATCGTCCTGACGGGCGAGCGCGGCCTGGCCGGCGCTTTCAACGCCAATATTCTGCGCAAGGCCCACGATTTTTTCCGCGCCAACAAGGGCAAGAAACTTTCGACCATCCCCGTGGGCAAGAAGGGCCGCGACTCGCTGAAAAAGGCGGGATTTGACCTCATTGCGGAATATGTGAACGTGCTTGCGCGCGTCGACTTTCTGACCGCGCGGGAGATCGCCCTGCTCGTTACGGATCTCTATAGGAAGGAGGAGATCGATTCGGTGTACATCGTCTTCAGCGAATTCAAGACGGTGATGACGCCGAATCTAGTGGTCACAAAGCTTTTGCCGGTCGAGGCCATTGGTGCGGACGAAGAATCCGCCGCCGAAAAAGAGAGCGCGCCGGTGGATTACATTTACGAACAGCCCGAGGAGCAGCTCCTCGGCAAGTTGCTCCCGCGCTATATTGAAACGCAGTTGCTCCGCGCGATGCTCGAATCTTCCGCGGCGGAACACGCTGCGCGCATGACCGCGATGGAATCGGCCACCAAGAACGCCGGGGACGTTATTGATGCTCTGACTCTGCACATGAATAAAGTCCGTCAAGCGGCGATTACCAAAGAAATTATCGAAATTGTCAGCGGCGCAGCTTACGGCGCTTAGGAGAAAGCAGCATGGCAGAGAAATACGCAGGCGTGGGACACGTCGTTCAGGTCATTGGGCCTGTTATGGACATTCAATTCGAGGCGGGGCACCTTCCGGCGATTTATAACGCCGTGCGCATTACCAGCGAAGGCTACTCGATACCGGAACCACTCGACGTGACGGCGGAAGTCCAGCAGCACCTTGGCGAAGGCCGCGTTCGCGCCATCGCCATGGAGCCCGTTGAGGGCATGGTGCGCGGCATGAAGGCCTACGATCTCGGAAAAGGGATTGAAGTTCCTGTGGGCCGGGCAACCCTGGGCCGGGTGATGAATGTTCTAGGGAAACCCGTCGATCAACTCGGCCCCATCGTCAGCGACACGTACTATCCGATTCATCGCCCCGCGCCGTCGCTCGAGGATCAGTCCACGACGCTCGAAATGTTCGAGACCGGAATTAAAGTCGTGGACCTCATCGAGCCGTATCTCAAGGGCGGCAAGATCGGACTTTTCGGCGGCGCGGGCGTAGGTAAGACCGTTCTCATCATGGAGCTCATTCACAACGTTGCCATGAAGCACGGCGGCGTGTCCGTATTCGCGGGCGTGGGCGAGCGCACCCGCGAAGGCAACGACCTGTGGCTGGAGATGTCCGAAGGCGGCGTGATCGTTCCCGGCAATTCGGAAAAATCGCGCGCGGCACTGATCTACGGCCAGATGACCGAGCCGCCTGGCTCGCGTCTGCGCGTGGGCCTCACTGGCCTCACGGTGGCCGAATATTTCCGCGACCAGGAGCACCTCGACGTGCTCCTTTTTATCGACAACATTTTCCGTTTCGTGCAGGCGGGCTCGGAAGTTTCCGCGCTCCTTGGCCGCATGCCTTCCGCCGTCGGCTACCAGCCGAACCTCAATACGGAAATCGGCGAATTGCAGGAACGCATCACATCGACGAAGTCCGGCTCCATCACTTCGGTGCAGGCCATTTACGTGCCCGCCGACGACTACACGGACCCCGCTCCAGCCGCAACGTTTGCGCACCTGGACGCGACGACCAACCTCAGCCGGCAAATCGTCGAGCGCGGCATTTATCCCGCCGTTGATCCGCTGGCCAGCTCCTCGCGCATTCTCGATCCGCGCATCGTCGGCGCGGAGCATTACGCCGTGGCGCGCGGCGTGAAATCGATTCTGCAACGCTACAAGGACCTGCAGGATATCATCGCCATTCTCGGTATCGAAGAACTTTCCGACGAAGACAAGCGCACCGTTGCGCGCGCCCGCAAGATCGAAAAATTCCTTTCGCAGCCCATGTTCGTCGCGGCGCAATTCACCGGCCTCGAAGGAAAGTACGTCAAGATCGAAGACACCGTGCGAAGCTTCAAGGAAATCGTGGAAGGCAAGTACGACGACGTTCCGGAACAGGCGTTTTACATGGTTGGCACGATTGATGAAGCGCTTGCCAAGGCCGAGAAGATGAAGGCGAGCGCCTAATCAAGAAAATGCTTCCTGACGCCATTGAGCTTGTGATCGTCACGCCGGAGCGCCAGTTGCTCCGCGAGAAAGCCGTTGAGGTGCAATTGCCGGGGGAGGGCGGCTATCTTGGCGTACTCCCGGGGCACGCGCCGCTCATCACCGAGTTGGGGATTGGCGAACTCAGCTATCATGATCCCGGTGGCAAGGAGTCCGCGCATCTCGCCATTGTTCGCGGATTTGCCGAGGTTCTTTCGGATCGCGTGACGGTCCTTGCAGAAACCGCCGAGCGCGCCGAAGAGATCGATCTGCAGCGCGCCAAAGATGCGCTGGCCCGTGCCGAGCAGCGCCTGGCCTCGAGCGATCCCAACATCGATTGGGACCGCGCAAACATCGCGCTGCAGCGCGCTTTGATCCGCATCCAGGTGGGCACCAAAAAGCGCAGCGCGCTCGTTCCGGGTGCCTAAAGCATCCGCTGCTGATTCACTCGCAGCCCCGCTTGCGACTTCGTGCCGCCCGCATCTGATGGATTGGAGCAGAGGATGGAACCCATCACCATGTACAGCACCACCTGGTGCCCCGATTGCCGCCGTGCGAAATCCTTCTTGAAGGAACGCGGTGTGGATTTTCGCGAAGTGGATATCGAAAAAGATCCGTCGGGGGAAGCGATCGTCATCAAGGCCAACAACGGCAATCGCACAGTCCCCACGCTGGAAGTCGGCGGCCGCTATTTCGCCTGCAGCCCTTTCGATGCGCAGCAGCTCGCCGCGGAACTCAATATGCCCCTAAACCCCTAATTCAGCGCAATACCTCGGGCCCAAACTCCCGCTAGATGCAATCCTTCATCGAGCAGCAAAATATCCGCATCCGCTCCCACACGCAGTGAACCTTTCTTGAATTCGATGCCTAAAAGTGAAGCTGGGTTCAGCGTCAGCATTCGCACAGCGTCCGGCAAAGATGCGCCCAGCGCTACGATATTTCGCAGCGCGCGATCCAGCGTCAGCGTGCTGCCCGCCAGGATTCCTTCGGCATTCCGGCACACGCCGCCGCTGACGGTTACTTCGAAGTCGCCGAGTGTATATTTTCCGTCCGGCATTCCCGTTGCGGAGAGCCCGTCGCTCACCAGGGTAATGTGCGCGGCTCCCTTGGCGAGGAGAAGCAGTTTCATGGCGCCCTCTTCGACGTGGACGCCGTCGGCGATCAGCTCCGCATTGACATCCGGCGAAGTGAGCACGGCACCGATGACGCCCGGATCGCGGTGGGAAAACGGACGCATCGCGTTGTAGAGGTGAGTAGCGCTGCGCGCCCCCCAGGCCATCGCCGCACGAGCCTGCTCGTAGGTTGCGTCGGTATGCCCCATCGAAACGACCAGGCCGGCTTCTCGCGCGGCATCGATGCACGGAGCGGCGCCGAGCAATTCCGGTGCAATCGTCAGAATCCTGGCATTCCCCGCGGCGGCCTTGAGGAAGCGGCTGAATGTTTCCGCAGACGGCAACTGAATCCATTTAGCGGGATGAACTCCGCGGCGCTCCTTGCTGATGAAGGGCCCCTCGAAATGGATCCCCAGGATTTCCGCGCGGGGTTCGTCCGTTTCGCGCTGTTCGGTGATGTATCCGGCGATGCCCTCGACGGCGCGCAGAGTCTCGTCCGTACTGGCCGTTACAGTGGTGGCGAGAAGGGAGGTGGTGCCATATTCCGAGACCTTGCGAGTGATGGACCGCAAGGCGGCGCCAGTTCCTTCCATCATGTCGTGGCCACCGGCTCCGTGGATGTGCACATCTATAAAACCCGGGATTGCCGTCTTGTCCGTGGCGCGAACTTCCTGGGCCCCCGCGGGCAAGGTCATCCCCGAGCGCGGCCCGATGGCCTCAATGGAATCTTCGCGAATCAGGATGCCCGCGTCGTTAATTTCTGTCATCGGGGTTAGCGCACGGCCGGCGTGAATGAGAAGGGTTGACATGGCAGCACAACAATCGTAACGGAAATACTTCGCCGCACAAAACAAAACGGGCGCCCCGATCGGGACGCCCGTCATGAAAAAACTAACTGAGATTTACTTGACTGCCGGAGCCATGTCGATGCTGCTCAGCTTGAGCGTTTCGCCGTCCACCGTGCCCTTTACGGTCACGTGATGGCCGGCATGCGCCGCCACTTTGTCCTGCGCATCGACCACGTACACTTTCTTGTCGGCATCGTTCACGAACACGTACTTGGCGCCATGCTCCTTGACGCACTTGGTCGTGCACTCGCCCGCCTTGTCGTTTGCGCCTTTTACTCCACACTGGCTGTCTGAGATCCAGCCGGTCCAGGAGTTGTCCGCCGCCATCGCGAGCGCTCCCGCGAATAGCGTCGCTGCCACTGCCATCGAGAATCGTACTTTCATGCTTTCCCCCTCCAGAGAAATCCACTGCCGTTTTTGATACGCCGGGCTGCCCCGTAGCTTGGCACAGGGGCGTTCCGGTGTCCAGACTCTTCCTGCTACTCTTCCTACTACCTACTATGTTGAATTCTTATTCCCGGATGAACGTCAACAAAAAAGGGGGGGATTCTTTGGAATCCTCCCCTGTCTTGTGTGCTCCAAGGAGTCGGTGTTCTGCCCCCGCGGAACTTGCTTACTGCCCGGACGTCGCCGTGCTCGCCGAGGTTGCTCCTGCCGCCTTCGGCACGCTCAGGTAGCCCGTGGCGGTCGACTTGGTGACCTTGTTGACCACCAGTTCAATCGCTGCGCGGTTCCCGCCGGTGTAGAAGAAAATCGGCTCGTTCACCGAGCGATCCTTCTTTTCGAAGCTGTTGTCATCCGCCAGGACGTTGATGGTGTAGCGGTTCTTCTTGGTGTTGGTGTCCTTCAGTTCAATTTGGATGCTGCCAACCTTTGTCGCACCGCCCTTGCGCTGCACGGTGAACTCGAAGTAATCGCGCTGCCCCATGTGGCGGAGCTGATCGATTTCATCGTGGTTCCGCGCGATGAGCGTGCCCATCTCGCTGCGCGCCATCTGGATGCTGTTCTTGGTGGCGTCCAGGTCGCTCTTCACGCCGGTGACGTCGCCGTTCAGCTTGTTCACATCCTCGTTGTTTGCCTTAGTGGCCAGTTCGGCCTTAACCGAAGTCGCCAAGTTGGTCACTTTCTGGTCGACCGCCACCGTGGCATACTTGTTCTGCTTGCGCGCGGCAACCAGATCCGCATGCGTGACCTTGAGCTTGTCGGTAACTACCTTGACGTCGCTCTGCAGTTGCTGGTTAATCTCGTCGGCCTTTGCCAGCCTCTGGTTCAGCGCTTCATTGGCCTGCCTTACGGTGGCTTGTGTTGATTGCTCGATACTCCTGGCCTGATTCAGTGCGCTCAAGCCGACTCCAAGGCCGAGCAGGGAAATGCCGCCCAATACCGCTACTGCCAATCCGACCCAGCGGGGTGTCCCGTTCGTGGTGGCTGATTCTTGAAATTCGCTCATATACTTCATTTCTCCTTTTGGCGCTTCGCCCTGTGCCATGGAAGGGAGCATCCTCAACGCCAAATGCTTCTTTGGCACCTGACACTGACTAAACTATGTAAATTCAACGGATTATAGGCGATCAGAGGCGCGGGAGGATGTAGTTCCATAGGTACTAGTACTTGTAATGTTTACGCGATTCCTGCGAAAATCGTATAATTTGCTGTTTGTATTGTTAAGAACATCAACTGATGGGATTTTTAGGCGATCAACGAACTAGAAAACCAATCGGCATATAATCAACGGCCTTAAACTCCAATTTTTCAATTAGTTAGCATAGAGGATGAGTCAGGCGGCGCGAGTTCCGGTCTCGGCCTCGGCCGTGCGCTCGGAGCTGAAATACCGTTCCAGCGTGTTTATGGCTGCGTCCAGCACAAGATGACAATCAGAGCAAGTTTCCAGATGGCGCTTGATTTCGCCTGCGACGGACGTGGAGAGTCGCCCCTCTAAGTACCAACAAATCAAATGAATAGTGTCTTTGCAGTTCATATCCCCCGCCCCTCAAATTCCCAAAGACGACAATGCCGCCGGGCGATGAATATGCATTTCCCGCGCCAAACACCAGCCTCGTCATTGAAAATGTTATCTGCCGATAAATCATAGGTTTAGCCAGGATCACAGTTTCTCGGCACGGTCTGCATGGCACGATTCTTGAAAAGATTACACGTGGAGTAGTTCAAATGTGCAGAATCTGGTCACAAGATCACTAGCGCTCGGGAGTAACAGTCATCTCGCGCAGAGCTTGGATGCGCTTCTCGAGAGGGGGATGTGTGCTGAACAGAGAGGACCTCGTGCCGCCGCCGAAGAGCGGTTTTACGATGCACAAGGCCGAGGTCGACGGGGAAAGCGAGGTCGTAGGAATGCGCTGGTTGTAGGCCCCCAGTTTTTGCAGCGCACTCATCAGGCCGTAGGGCTGGCCCACCATCCGTGCCCCCGTTTCATCAGCAGAAAACTCTCGCTGGCGCGAAAGACCGAGTTGCAGCAGCATTGCGGCGAGCGGTGCAAGAAAAAATAGCAGTAGCCCGAGGATGCCACTGCCACCGCGTTCGCGATCATCGCGGTCGCTGCCTCCGAACCACAGGCCCCAATGTGCGATCCAGGTGATGGCTCCGGCAAGCGTCGCCGCGACGGAACTAATCAAAATGTCGTAATTTCGAACGTGCGAGAGTTCATGTGCGATTACGCCTTCGAGCTCGTCATCATTCATGAGCTGCAACAGACCCTCGGTCACTGCCACGGAAGCATGCCTCGGGTTTCTGCCAGTCGCAAAAGCGTTCGGGGCGGCTTCCGGAATCACGTGCAGCTGCGGGACCGGGAGATTCGCTTTAGCCGCGAGACGCTCCATCACCGCATAGAGTCTCGGCAATTCTTCGCGCGAAACGGGCCGCGCGCCGCTGGACAGCAAAGCGATTTTGTCCGAGAAGAAATAGGCCAACGCATTCGTGCAAATCGCAATTCCCAAGCCCAGGGCCATCCCATTTCGCCCGCCAAAATACTGGCCGACCATCATCAGGAAAAGTGTGAGGACTCCTAGCAGAAAAGCTGTGCGAATAATTCTCATTGTGCCCCTTGTCCCTTGATACCTCCGAACAACCCGAAATCTTACCTCTTTCGACAGGAAGCGGAGCACCCGGAGATCGCTCCGCTTCTGTCCATTAGATTCCCGCAGCAGCGGCGGGTTGTTTCGCCGGCGCGCGCTCGAATCGCATCGCGTCTTTCTGCCCATCGCGGTCCACGCGCACATGATCGCCCGGCAACACCTTGCCTTCCAGGATCTGCAACGCCAGGGGATCCTGAATCAACCGCTGAATGGTTCTGCGCAGCGGCCGCGCCCCATACGCCGGATCGTAGCCTTCGCGCAGCAACAACTCTCGCGCCGCCGGCGTCAGCTCCAGCGTAATCTGCCGTTCGGCGAGGAGTTTCTCCACGCCTTTCAGCAGCAAGCCCACGATGCGCTCCAGATGCTCTTTCCCGAGCGGGTTGAAGATCACGATCTCGTCGATCCGGTTGATGAACTCCGGCCGGAACGAAGCACGCAACGCTTCCATCGTTTCTTTTCGCGCCCGCTCCGGATCTTTGGTCGACAATTCAAAGATCGCCGCCGACCCAACGTTGCTGGTCATCACTAGCACGGTGTTTCGGAAGTCCACGGTGCGGCCTTTGCCGTCGGTGAGGCGCCCGTCCTCGAGAATCTGCAACAGCACGTTGAATACATCCGGATGGGCCTTCTCAATTTCGTCAAACAAGACAACCGAATAGGGATGACGTCTCACCTGTTCCGTGAGCTGTCCGCCCTCCTCGTATCCAACGTAGCCGGGAGGCGCGCCGATGAGCCGCGACACGCTGTGCTTCTCCATGTACTCGCTCATATCGATGCGGATCATCAGCTTTTCATTGTCGAAGAGAAACTCCGCCAGCGCCCGCGCCAGTTCCGTTTTCCCCACGCCTGTTGGTCCGAGGAAAATGAACGAGCCGATCGGCCGCTTGGTGTCGGAGAGTCCTGCGCGGCTGCGCCGCACGGCATTCGACACGCGCTCGAGCGCGTCGTCCTGCCCGACAACCCGCTGCCGCAGCCGCTCTTCCATGTGCACGAGCTTCTGCGCTTCGCCTTCCAGCAACCGGCCCGTCGGAATGCCCGTCCACTTGCTTACGAGTTTCGCGATGTCTTCCTCATCGACTTCTTCCTTCAACATCGGTGCGTCTTTCTGCACCGCAGAGAACCGTTCTTGCGCCTTTTCGAGGTCGCGGTCCGCCGCCGCAATCTTGCCGTAGCGGATCTCCGCCACCTTGGCCAGTTCGCCGGAGCGTTCGTATTTTTGTTCTTCCGCCCTCAGTTGTTCGATCTGTTCCTTCAGCTTGCGGATTTTTCCGATGGCTTCTTTTTCCGCCTGCCAGCGCGTCTTTCGTGCGCTGGAATCTTCTTTCAGCGCCGCCAGTTCCTTCTCGATCTGCTTGCGCCGCTCCTTCGAGTGCGCATCGGTTTCCTTCAGCAGCGCTTGGCGCTCAATTTCCAGCTGCATGATGCGCCGCTCGATCTCGTCAATCTCCACCGGCAGGGAATCGATCTGCATCCGCAGGCTCGCCGCCGCCTCGTCGATCAGGTCGATGGCCTTGTCCGGCAGGAAGCGGTCCGAGATGTAGCGGTTGGAGAGCGTGGCCGCCGCAATAATCGCCGCATCCTTGATGCGCACACCGTGATGTACTTCGTAACGTTCTTTCAATCCACGCAGAATCGCGATCGTATCCTCGACCGTCGGCTCGCTTACCAGTACCGGCTGGAACCTGCGCTCCAACGCGGGATCTTTTTCGATGTGTTTCTTGTATTCGTTGAGCGTGGTTGCGCCGATGGCGCGCAGCTCGCCCCGCGCCAGCGCTGGTTTCAGCATATTTGAAGCGTCCATAGCGCCTTCCGCGGCCCCCGCGCCCACCAGGGTGTGCAGCTCGTCGATGAATAAAATGATCTGCCCCTCGGCCTCCGTGATCTCTTTCAGGACGGCTTTCAGGCGGTCTTCAAACTCACCGCGGAATTTCGCTCCCGCCACCAGCGCCGCCAGGTCCAAGGCCACCAGACGCTTGGTCTTCAGCACGTCTGGCACATCGCCGGAAACGATCCGTTGCGCCAAACCTTCGACAATCGCGGTCTTGCCCACGCCCGGTTCGCCGATCAGCACCGGGTTGTTCTTGGTGCGTCGCGCCAGTATCTGCATCACGCGGCGAATCTCCTCGTCGCGCCCGATCACCGGATCGAGCTTTTGCCGGCGCGCCAATTCCGTGAGGTCGCGCGCATATTTTTCCAGCGAAGCGTAGGTAGCCTCGGGATTCTGCGAAGTCACGCGCTGCGTTCCGCGCACTCCGGTCAAGGCCTGTAGGATGGCTTCGTGGGAAGCGCCCTGTCGTTTCAACAATTGTCCCGCGGGGTCGCGGTCCATCCCGGCAATCGCCAGAAACAGGTGCTCCGTCGAAACATACTCGTCTTTGAAGCTGTCCGCTTCCTTGAACGCGCGCTCCAGCACGTCGTTCAGCGCCCGCCCCATGTGCTGCTGGGCAAAGCCCTGCACTTTCGGTAACCGGCCAATCTCCCGCTCAATTTCTTGTGTTAACAGTTCGGTGCGAATTCCGAGACGCGCCAGCAGCGGCGACACCACGCCGTCGGCCTGGGCGACCAGCGACGCCAGCAGATGTACGGGCTCGATTTGCTGATTCTCGTGGCGCGCGGCGACTTCCTGCGCGCTCTGCACGGCTTCCTGAGCTTTCACCGTCATTTTTTCAAATCGCAACATACTGACCTCATTTCCTGCCGCTGCTGTAGAAAAGGGGCCGGCACTCTGGCCAGCCCCTCATTCTAACCGCGATTCTCTTTTGAAATTACCTGCCGGCGGCAGACGCGGCCATCGCCGGAGTCCCGACGGTGACCTTGATTTGCTTCGGCTTCGCTTCCTCTTTCTTCGGGATGGTCAGCGTCAGCACGCCATTCTGATAGTCGGCCTTGATGGCTTCCGCATTCACGGTGTTCGCCAGCGTAAAGGTGCGAGCGAAGGAGCCGTACGCGCGCTCCACACGCAGGTAGTTCTCCTGATTCACATTCTTCTCGAACTTGCGCTCGCCGCGAATCGTCAGGATGTTGTTCTCCACACGGATGTCCAGATCCTTGGGATCGACTTCCGGCAAATCGGCCTTCACCACCAATTCATGCTCGGTCTCGTAAATGTCCACCGACGGCGCCCAAGCGGTGAGGCTGGATTCCTCGCCCCTCCGCTCGAGGACATTATTGAACAACCGATTTACTTGGTCTTGCAGGGTAGTAGCCCCGCGGAACGGTTCCCATTGGGTAAGTGTTCTCATTTTGCACGCACCTCCAAAAGTGATTGCAAGAGGATAATAAAATATGAGCGTATGTCTGTCAAGTGCAAAATTGCATTTCTGCTAGCTGCACGTAAGTTCTTATTTTTTAACATCTTATAGCCAATCAAGCTTGGCCAGAAGCTTCCGCCTGCCCAGCCCCATGCTGGCAGAACGCCCTCAACTGAGGTGCAATTAGTTTGTTTTGTTTGCCTTAGCGGCTTTGCTGTTAGACTGCCGTCATCCATGCGCTTGGACGAGCTGGACTACCGTCTCCCCCGCGAACAAATCGCGCAGCGGCCCCTTGACCGTCGCGATGCCTCGCGGCTCCTCTTTATGGATCGTTCCTCAGGAGTTTTCAAAGACCGGCTCTTCACGGAATTCCCCACTCTGCTGCGAGGTGACGAACTCCTCGTCTTCAACAATGCGCGCGTCATCCCCGCCCGCTTGTTCGGGAGGCGCACCGGCGTTCCTGCGCAGCCGCCAACGCGGGCCACGAGAGCCGAGCATCTGACCGGCAAAGTGGAGATCTTCCTGACCCGTGAGATCGATTCCGAGACTTGGGAGGCGCTTGTCCGGCCGGGCCGCAAGATGCAGGTCGGGGAACGCGTACTCTTCGGCGAGGGAGAGCTGGAAGCCGCGGTTCTCTTGCGCGGTCAGCTTGGTTTGCGCACACTGCGATTCATTTCCCACGATCGAAGCAACATTAGCTCTCATTTCGAGCGCCTCGGTCATGTCCCTCTTCCGCCGTACATCGAGCGCGCCGATGAAACTTCTGACCGCGAGCGCTATCAAACCGTTTTCGCCAAACGTCCCGGCGCGATTGCCGCTCCGACGGCCGGTCTGCACTTCTCACCTGAAATTCTGGAAAAGATTCGCGCGCGGAGCGTGGAACACTGCGAGCTTACGCTGCACGTTGGCGTCGGCACGTTCCAGCCCATTCATGGCGAAACGCTCGAAAGCCACGTGATGCACGCAGAATCGTACGAAATTCCGGCCCAAACTGCGGATCGTATCCGGGCGGCACGCGACGCCGGACGCCCCATCCTGGCTATCGGCACAACCGTAGTTCGCGCGCTCGAAGACGCCGCCAGGCGAGCCGCAGAATCGGGTTCATCGAATCTTGTGCTCGCAGGCAGAGCGGAAGCACAGCTTTTTATTGTTCCCGGATTCCGATTTCGTGTCGTGGAAGGTTTGCTCACAAATTTTCATTTGCCCCGCTCTACGCTGCTCGCGCTGGTCTGCGCGTTCGCCGGCCGGGAGCATGTCCTGGCGGCCTACCAACACGCCGTCGAAGCGGGCTACCGCTTCTACAGTTATGGAGACTGCCTGCTGGTTCGTTAGTGCGTAAGAAGGGGCGTTTGGTGCTTCGAAATGATCTTGCGCGTGCCCCGCACAAGGAATTATAGCAACGCGCTTGCCGCTGACACCGGATCTTGCCAACGCAAAGTTTCCGCGCCGAGAATGACGAGCAGAGAGGCCACACCGCAGTGCAGCCTCTCTCTCGTCCCATGGAAAGGAATCACAGAATTATCTCGTTTACTCGCTGAAGACGAAAACACGAGTCTGGCCGGCAAAGCGGACTTCCCTTACCTGCCCGTTCTCGCCAAGCAGCAGGGAATCATAGGCGGATTTGGCGCTGCGGTCTTCCCACCGGCCTTCGGATTCGGCAACAACCTGCTTGCCTTTCTGGACGGTGGCCTTGTTTCCTTCGATCTCCAAACGGTATTCACCAGCCTTCAACTCGGACTTGCCGAGCTTCGCGGTCTGCGAAATGTTGATGGTCTTGGCGAAGGGTTTTGCAAATGCCGGCATTGCCAGTGCGATGGCGGTCAGCAAAGCCACACTGCGGAGAAATGAATTCGGTTTCATGCGTGTCAGTTTCCTTTCGGACAGGATTGAGTCAGCCGCACAGCAGGCTGCCATTGGCTAGAGAGAGAGTTGACACGCAAGCGGCGGACGAGTACTCTCGCCCGTGAAGACACCTTTTCTTCCTGGACTAACCGCCGGAAAGACTGCGTGTCATGACCCCCGCGGCTGCCACCGCGGGGTTTTTCTGAATCTCGCCAAGAACAGCCCCGTATTCAGCTGCACACGTATAGACGAGTCACTAGAGGCGATTGTTTCGTCAACTCGTTGTAAAATATTGTTGCCCACCGAACAAGCGCGCCTGCTGGCGCCTTCGTTCCTCAATCTGCTCAACTCATTAACTCTCTTATCTAAATTATTCATAAAGAAATACGTTTTGGGTCCAAACCTTTTGTCTTCTGTTGCGTCGCTCCGCCTGGTCACGCCGTGTGTATCCCGCCGTGCATCGGCGCGCTTGTTCATTTATACTCAGGGTCACTTTTCGGATAGTGGGAATGCGGATCCTCGTTCTCAGCGACCTGCACTCGAACGCTACTGCACTCGACGCCGTCCTCGATGCCGCACAGGACCGTTGGGATTTTTCCGTCTGCTTGGGTGATGTCGTCGGCTATGGCCCCGATCCCAACGAAGTTACGGCGCGCCTGCGGGAGCTCGGCACGCAGACCATTCGTGGAAATCACGACAAAGCAGCCACCGGATTGATGCCCACGGATGATTTCAATCCTGTTGCGAAATCCGCCGTGGATTGGACGCGCGCGCAACTCAAGCCGGACCACCTCGCGTGGCTATCGGCTTTGCCTCAAGGACCTCTCGCAACGGATGGCCTCGTGCTTGTTCACGGTGCGTTTCAGGATGAAGACGAATACGTCTTCACTCCCGAACAGGCCCTCGACGGCCTCCTGGACTCCACCGCCGAAGTCACTTTCTTCGGGCACACGCATCACCAGGGCGGTTTTTCCTATCAGGACTCGCAGCTCGAGGTCCTCCAGATTCGCCCTCGCCCCAACGAACCTTTTGCAGCGCTGCGCATCGAGCTCCCCCGCCGCTATCTCCTTAACCCTGGTTCGATCGGACAACCTCGTGACGGCGATCCGCGCGCGGCTTTTGCCATCGCCGACCTCGAGCACCAGGTCATCGAGTTTTGGCGCGCGCCTTACGATATTTCCGCCGTCCAGGAGCGCATGCGTGCCGTACACCTTCCGGAGGCTCTGGTCCAACGTCTCATCGTGGGCCGTTGACGTCGTAGACTTTACTGACCCTCCATTTGGAGCCGAAAAAGAATAGTCCCACAGCTACGTATCTCATTCAGAATTTACCCATGGAATTCGCGGCTGAACTGCAAGCTAGCCTCCGGGAGTTTACTCTGGCTGCGGCGTGTGTGCGAATCGAGTTGCCGAGGAGCGATCTCTGGCGTTCGCATCATTTTTCCCAAGAACTCCTGCGGCATCGTCGGGCACCGTCTCGCCGCACTCGACGCGCAACTCGCCGTGGAGCTTTACGAGCATGACCCCGCGCTGAACATCCTCGAAAAAATCGATCCCCGGCGCGCTGGCAACCGGGATGCCTGGCTTGTCCCGCAACGCGAACCGGAAACTCTCCTCAATCAGGCGCGGCCTGTGCTGGATGCCATCATTTCACTGGCGCCACGGGCGGTAAGCCTGCATCCCGCGACGCAATCCTGTGAAGTATGGCTGCGCTTTCGCGGCCTCCTCTTCGCGCGCTGGGATGACGACCGCGTTTTTTTCGGAATCAACGATGCCCGCGAGGAACTCACTCCCGCTTCGCGCCCGGCCCTGAAGCATCTTCTGCATGATCTGGAAGTTCACCGCCACCCACTTGCCAAAGATTCGCGCCATTCGCTCTATCGCGTCCAGCCCGAGCGCTGGCTGGAATCCATCGTTCGCGAGGACGTCGCGCGCATCGATGCCATGCTCGATCAGCGATTCGTATACGCGCAAGTTTTTGCCAATGCCGGGGGTGAACACGGCATTCTCGATCTTCTTACCCGTGACTCGTTGAGGCTGGCGTCATCGAACTAAAGGCCAGCGAGCACATCCATCTGCCACTGCAGGCAGGGGACTATTGGTTGCGTGTTCGCCGGCAGTTGCAGAGCGGAGAGATCGCTCGCTATGGTTATTTTCAAGGGGTCGCTTTGCAGCAGGTCCCGCCGCTCGTCTATCTCGTCGCGCCCGCCCTGCGATTCCATCCGGTAACGGATGATCTTCTGAAATATCTCTCGCCGGAACTTGAGATCGCGCGCGTGGTCCTGGCGGAAAGTCAGCGCCGGGGACTGCGCGTGGTCATGCGCCAGTAGGTCCGAGCGGTGAATCGCCCGGAGCGACGGAGTGCCGCAGAGTTTTCCGGAATCCAGCCGCAGAGAGACCATCTGAAACCGCTATCTGTTGAAGATTGCCCCGAAAAGGAGAGAAGCGGTTAGGGCATTGCCCTAACCGCCTCCCGGGGTGTGTCCTCGAAGTGGTATTGATAGGTTAGATGGCTGCCAGCTAAAAAGGTTTCCTTTTGATCTAACTTTTTTCAAAAAATCGATTTAGCTGCGTAAATCTCAGTAAAACAAATACTTACGCCACCGTTCGTCTCGGTGTCCGATCAGCCTCATGAGCTGTCTGGAGGTGTGCAGCGTAAACGGCCGGGGTCTTCGCGCCAGCTTCAACCCGGCTTCTTCCGGGGTCCGGTCACCCTTGCTGTTATTGCACCGGTAGCAGCAGGCCACCAGGTTTTCCCAGCTGGACCGCCCGCCGCGCGACCGCGGCACGACGTGGTCCAGCGTCAATTCCGAGCTCGGGAATACCCGCACGCAGAACTGGCAGGTGTTGCGGTCCCGCAGCAATATATTCTTCCGCGACAGCGCCCGGCTCTGCTGCGGAATATGCCGGTACGCCAGCAGGCGGATCACCGACGGCACTCTGTGCGCATGCGCCGCCGAGTGCACTTCCGTGTTGTGCATCTCTTCCGCCTGTGCCACGCCCTTTAGCATCAACACCATCGCGCGCCGCACCGCCGTCACGTTGATCGGCTCGTACGTCGCGTTCAGCACCAGCACCGGCTCCTGCATCAGCGATGCACGGCGCGTCGAATTCAAGTTGTGGGATCTACTGCCTGCGGGACCCTCGGAACCGGGCATAACCTCGCCCGCCACTTCGGGGGTATAGCGCCCCCGGGAATCCACCGACATGTGCCGGTTTGCGCCCATCGCGCCTTCCTCGGGTTATCTTACCACTCTCTGGTGCTTGGCTGGGGGTTTCTCACGGCTCGTGCTACGGTCAGCGCAATCACAGACTTGGCTCCCGCCTCGCGCAGCGCTCCTAGCACAGGCATCCAGAGTCGCTCCAGTTGTCAATGCATCATTTACCAGTAAGAGGCGTACATTGTCAACTTGGCTGCCCGGCCGTGTGGCAAAAACGCCACGCACTGACTCCCATCATTCCTCCAGGGGCTTGGAGAGCAGCGCAGCTTGGTTGTACCCCCGCTCCCGTTCTCGCTCGCCATGCAGCGGTACTGGAACCATCACGTCCGCCGCCAGCCTACCGCCCTCCGCTTTCACCAATTCAGCCAGCCCCTCCGCAAACCATTCCCCCAGCGGCTCGATCTGTTCCAATTTCAGCAGCAAGATCGCCCGCACCACCGCGTCTTCATGCACTGCAATAGCTTCGCGCCCTGTCGAAGGCATAAGTTCTGTCTCAGCAAGCCGGGTAGAGCTGTGGCTCCCCCTCTTTCTGCGCCCATCCAGGCAGGGGCCGCCTGCAAACCTCGCATACGATGTAGGGCACCCGTTTAAACGACGAAGGCACTCCTCTTAAATGGGTACCCGGGTCGCGCTCGTCAGCAGCCGTTCGCAGATTCGGCAACCCGAGGGAAAAACACGCTGACGACCGCGTCGCCGATCTCCGCCACGCAGCCAGAACTCCACTCTTCTTCGCGTTTTAATTAAAGAGGAAGTGTACGCCGCAGTAATTGTATTTCTGAAGTGGCCCCACAGTGGCGGGTCGGAACTTGTCCCGAGCGGGTCGGGAGACCCGTGCTTTCAACCGTTTCCTACCAATCATTGCAGCAAGCCCTGCTCCATCTTTTCCTGGCAAGCGATACAATGCTTCGCCCACGGCACCGCCTCCAGCCTCTTCTGCTGCAGCTCTTCCTGGCAGTTCGCGCACACGCCGTATTCGTCGGTCTGGATGCGCTTCAGCGCCGCGTCGATCATGTTCAGCACCCTGCGGTCCGTATTGGTCATCCCAAACAGAAACTCCTTCGTATAGGAGTTCGCCGCCTTGTCTGCCAGGTCCACCGTAGGATCTTCGTCCGCTGTGCGGCCCTCTTCCTGCGTCCGCGCGATGGTCTTCGTCAACTCTTCCCGCCGCGTCAGCAATTTCTTCTTGTAATACTCCAGCCTTTTCTTGTCCATGCCTGCCTTGACCTTGTCCGAACCCTTGTTCATGCTCATGCCCATAATGGTCCCCCTCTATGTGCTCTTCGGGACCATCTAAAAACTACGTAGTGTAGGCCGAGTCAACACCCATGTCAAGGCGACGCGCTTTTTCGCTTTTTCCGTTCCGGTCCGCTCTCGGACCCCAGCCGCAATTCGAATGGAGCACCAGCAACGATCCGCCCCGGTCCCCGCGGCATCTGCCATCTCTACATTGGCGCGGGGTGTTCGGTCAGCGCTTCGCGATAGACCTTCAGGTTGCTCTTGTCCACCACCACCGTGCCGGTATCCACGAACGTCGGCATCGGCGTCGCCAGCGCGGTGCGCCAGTCTTTGAATTGGTGTACCGCGTTGTGGTGCAGGTCGTCCAGGAACTTCAGCCCGTAGTAACTCATCACGTACGGCTTTTGCGTGATCGTGGCCGTAATCGCACCGCGCTCAATCCAATCCAGCGTCCCCGGATCGTTGTCGAACGCCACGATCGGCAGCTTGCCCTCCATGCTGAAGCGGTGCAGCGCTCCCGCGGCGCCGGAGCCCCCGGTCGCCTCCAGGCAAATAATTCCGTCCACTTTTTCTTTCTTCTGGATCAGCTCGGAGACTTGGTCGAACGCGCTTCCCGCGTCGCCCTTGTCATCCAGGATCTTGGTCAGCTTCAGCGAGGGAAAATTCTTCAGCGCGTCCGCCACCCCCGCCACACGATCGTCGACGTTATGCTGTCCCGGAATCGAAATGATCACGATGTTCCCTTTACCCGGAATGAGCGCCGCCATCCGCTTCAGGCTCTCTCGCCCGGCCTTGACGTTATCCGTTCCGACGTACACCAAGCGCTTCGAATCCGGCACATCCGCATCCACGCAGATCACCGGGATGCCCGCCGCCACCGCCTTGTCGATGTCCGCCTGGAAAATCTCGGGCCGCGCCGCGGAGAGGCAAATTCCCGCGGGGTTCTGTTCCACGATCTTGCGGAAAATTCCTACCTCCCCGTGCGGGTCGTACGTCGTCGGACCGGTCAGTTCCCCCTTTACGCCCAGCGTTCTGGCCGCATCCAGGAACCCCGCCTCCGCTTCCTTCCAGTACGGCAAGTTAATATTCGTAGCCACGAACACGTAGCGTTCCGTTTCCTCGTGATAGGGCTTCGCGCACGAGGCAATCAGCGCAGCCCCAGCGAAAATAAAAATAGCTACCAGCGTGGCCCCAGGTCTCCTCACATGACTCCTCATTGGAATTCTCCTTTCGCACTCAGTCTCGCCTGCGGGGGATTCGCTCGCACCATTGGAAAAATCGGTCCTCGGCACATGCCTTGTTGAGAAAGTCTCGAACGAACGGGCGGGGTCACCCCCTCACTTCCAAGGCCTCTTCGCTTGCGCATACTTCTGGTCCGGATTCTTCGATTTCGGCTTTATCTCTACGCGAAACCATAGGGCTGCCGCCCCCCACCTGTCAATCTCCGGTCGAGCGAGTGTAAAGGATGTCCTGATAACACGGTGCAAAGCATTTCATGAGACTGAATCCAATCTTGGCTGTGCTCCCCTGCCAGTCACCACTCACCGTTCACGGGTCATCGTCTCGGAGGTTTTCGACGGGAGACACATGCGCGTAGAAGGAAAACCGGAGCGCCGATCTGAGGGATAGTGTCGGGCCGAGGCCCAAACACGGCGCAGACACCATAATTCTGCTCGATCCAGGACAGGGGATGAGCCCTGCGGCAAGGGATGCAAGAATCTACGCGAAGCAAGCCAAGTCGCTTTGGTCAAGTTTCTCATCAGGGCCGTGGGAAAGTGTGTCGAGCAAAGTGCGCCAAGTTTGGCCCGCGCACGACATGAGTGTGCTGCCCGCGTCCCGCGATCGAAGTCGCAGGTGAACATCAAAGAACTGCCTCGGCCGGAAATCACGGCAAGATCTCATGACATCCCTGCTCTTCGTGGCACAGTCAATCCTGGCTCTGCGGCCCTACCAGTCACCCCTCACTGGTCACAGGCCACCTGCCACCTCCCATTACGGCACGATCGGCACAATCACCGCCGAAGGATGCGCCTTGTCGTGATAAATCACATTTGTCGCTTTGACCATCCGCGTCGCGCGCGACTGCTCTTCTCCGGTGTTCAGGTTCCGGTCGAACCGTGGAAAATTGCTGCTGGAAACTTCCAGCCGCAACTTGTGCCCCGCGAGAAACACATTGCTCGTCGCCCACAGATCCACGGTGATGTGATATGTCTCTCCCGGATTCGCCAGCTCCGGCTTCTCCTGCGAATTGCGGTAACGCAGCCGCAGGATTCCGCTCGTCAAGTTCTGCGCAAACCCATTCGGCCAAACGTCCACCAGCATCCCCGTGAAGTCCGTATCCACCGCCGAGCTGCTCAGGTACAAATCTAGCGAGACGGGTCCCGTCACTTCGGTGTCCTTTGCAAACGCCGGCGTGGTGTACACCAGCACGTCCCCGCGCGCCTCCGCCGGCCGCTGGTCTTCCGGCCCAATCCCCGTCGGTAGCGCCCCGCAGCACAGTGGCCCGCCAATCGTCGGCGCCGCATCGCTCGGATCGTAAACGTACTGATCGGGCCTTTCCTCCGCGGGAGCCACCGTACTCAGCGCCCCGCTGCCCGCAGTTCCGTTCGCCGCGCCCGACGAATGTAGGTAATATTTCGTATTTTTCGCGCGCGCCAGCGGCCAGTCGTCTTCTTCGCGCCACTCGTTTTTTCCCATCACGAAAATCTTCACCGGCTTTTCTTTCTCGACGCCGTTCGCTTCTCCCTTCAGCAGCCAGTCGTACCAACGCAGCATCGCTTCGTCCCCATCCGCCGACAATTTGCTGCCAAATTCCACCGCGCCCACTTTTCCGCTGCTCGATCCTCCGGCGTGCCCTCCGACCGAGACCATCAGCCGCTGTCCGTGACGGGCCGCGTCCGTGCCCGCTTCCGTCTTCAGCCGCACATAATTTTTCAGCGTGCCGCCGAGAAAAATGTCGTACCACGCGCCCATGCCGTAGACCGGAACCTGGATCTGCGCGTAGTGGTCCTCGATCGACAACTGCTTCCAGTACTCATCAAAATTCGGATGCGCCAGCCAATCTTGGAAATAAGGCGCCAGCCCCTCCGCGGACGGCGGCTCCAGCACCGGATATGAAATCAGCGGCAGCACCTTGGTCCCGCCCAGCGCATCGGTTTTTTTCTCCACGCGCCGCCGCATCGTGTTTACCGCCAGTCCGGTCGTCCACGATTCGTTGAACCACTGCTCGAACGCCCCGCCCTGATACGTCCACCCGTCGTGATAATTCGAGGCCGTCACGTTTGGGCAAATCCCGGCCAGGTGCGGCGGCTTCGCGAGCGCCGCAAGATATTGCGTTGCCCCCACGTACGATCCGCCAAACATCCCCACCTTCCCATTCGAATAGGGAAGAGCCGCCGCCCACTCCACGGTGTCGTATCCGTCCTGCGACTCATACTTGAACGTGTACCACTCCCCCTCCGACTCGAACCGCCCGCGCACGTCCTGCGCGATCACTACGTATCCCCGCGCCGCCGCCTTCAAGCCAACGTGGATCGTCCCGGTCTTGTCGTAGGGCGTGCGCACCAGCAGCACGGGGTATTTTCCATCCCCCTTCGGCCGGTAAATATCCGCGCGCAGCGTCACGCCATCTCGCATCTTCGCGGCTACATTGCGCTCCACCGTCACTTCGTAGTTTTCCGCCGCCATCGCCGCTGGCGCAAGTAGCCACACGCTCAGCACGATCCATTCGAAAGCGGACCAAGCTCGATTCGAACGCACCCCTGCCATGCCCCTGCTTCGTCTCTTCTTTTCCATGGGATTGCCTCCGCTGCCGTGTCCTTCGCGCTTCTCTCCCGAATCGCGCGAGCGTAGGCCCACTCCCCGCCGTTGTCAAGAATGGAAAGCATCAGGAGCATCAGGGGTGGCTTTAGGGAGGGTACCCGGAAAATTATCTTGAATGGATACCTTACGGACTGGCCGAGAATCAACAGAAAGCCTCCGCCACGGAGTCGCCCGTCTAATCTCGTAGGTAATACACCTTATCGTGTAATACAAACTTCACCTGATAGAAAGATTTCCGCTCTCATAATATTACCCTCCCCAGGTCGCTTCTCACGATTTGGGAAACAGAGGGTTTGGCGCCCGTGCCTTGGATTGCCGAGATGCAAGCCACTCTCGGTGCGCGCGTGAAAACCCACGCGCGTGAAAACCCCGTTGACAAGTAAGTTTTCAAAGAGCATCTTACCGGGCGGGTGGCAGTCCAAAGCGGAAACCTCGCTTGTTGATTTCGAGATACGGAGGGGAGCATGAAGAACGCATGCCGTATGAGTGTGTTAGTGCTATTCATGAGCCTGGGGACTTCGGGAATGCTGTTCGCGCAGTCGGACCTGGGCAGGATTTCAGGTTTTATCAAAGACCCGTCGGGCGCCACGATCGCAAACGCCAAGGTTACGGTCCAAAACAAGAGCGGCGTCGAACGCCAGACAACGACAAACGAATCCGGCTATTACGTCATTACCAACGTCCCACCCGGTTTTTACACCATGGTCGCTGAGGCCGCTGGTTTCCAAAGATACGAGACTACGAACAACAAACTTGATCCGAGCGCGGATTTGGTCATTGACGTGACACTGACCGTGGGTTCGGCCAGTCAAACGGTGGAGGTTTCGGCCTCGGCAGTTCTGCTGCAGACGGAATCAGCCTCCGTCCAAAAGGATGTCACCCGAGAGCAGATTGACTCCCTCGAGCTGAATGGTCGTAACCCCATCTTCATGGCCAACCTGGTGCCCGGCACTCGCGGCGGCACGCTTGCGAATCTTAGCTTCAATTTCACCCAAGGCCCATCGAACATCAACGGCGCACGCACTCCCGAGAGTCTGATCACCTATGACGGCGCCCCAGCCGTTCGCACGCGTTCGAACGGCACCAGCATCGGTGCTGCGGATGTAGACTCCACTCAGGAGATCCAGATTCTCACCGCCGATTACGCTCCTGAATATGGCCGGTCGTCTGGTGGACAGATTCGCATCATCTCCAAGAGCGGTTCGCAACAGTTCCATGGCGCCGCCTACGAATACGTTCGGAATACGGCCTTCAATGCAAACACGTGGCAGCGCAACGCCGTCCCGGCAACCACTGGCGTCACGCCTCCAATCCATTACAATCAGTTTGGATTCAACATCGGCGGGCCCTTTTACATTCCCAATCACTTCAATACGGACAAGACCAAAGTCTTCTGGTACTGGGGGGAGGAATGGGTGAGATACATCTTCACGGACACGAACTCGACGACGACAGTCCCGACACTAAAGATGCGCACCGGCGATTTCAGCGAACTGCTGGATCCTAACAATCCTTTCGTGACCCGCAAGGATTCAGCCGGCAATAAGATCCCGGTTGTTATCACGGACCCGAATATCGGGCAACCATTTCTTGCGTCATCGAACCCCGCTGATCCTAACTACAATCCCGCTTGTTCGAACCTAACCGGTTGTCCCAACATCATCCCATCGACACGGCTTAGTCCGAACGGCCTCGGGATCTTGAAGGCCTATCCGGCGCCCAATCTCACCACGCTTATCAACGGCAACCAAAACTGGTTTTTCACCGCGCAGCACCCGCAGTACCAGCGCAAGGACACGATGGCTGTCGACATCAACCTCACCGAGAAGCAACGCCTCCGCCTACGCCGCGTGTACTTCACTTTTTGGGAGTACCAGCCGCTCGACGGTGGCACCAACGAAACCCCGAAATACTTCGATCGTCCTAACCAGACCAACTCCATCGACTACGTGTGGGCCATCAGCCCCACGAAAGTGAATGAGGTCTTGGCAACCGGCAGCCTGGACGTCGTACACATCCCCGTCGATCCAGCGCATTTCCTTGACCGCACCACGGTCGGCCTCAACTACCCCTACATATTTCCCGCCGGGAAGCTGCTTCCGAACCGCATTCCAACCGTTAATATGACTAACTTCTCAGGGCTGAGCGGCGGGCCGTATCCCTCGCACTCCTCGGGCCCCATCTACAATCTGTCGGACAGCTTCACCTGGATCAAGGGTAATCACACCTTGAAGTTCGGCGGGATGTTTGAGAAGTCCGGCGAGAACGATAATGACGAAATCAACGTACAGGCTTGCCCGACTTGCACGAACAACCAGAATGGCCAATTCCTGTTCACTGATGGCCGAGCGGGTGGAACCGGAGTCGCAAGCGCCAACGCAGCTCTGGGGTTGTTTGATACCTATTCGGAAATCGGGCACCGCGCGTACACCATCTTCCGCTCCAACATGTGGGAAGGTTTCGGGCAGGATTCCTGGAAGGTCAGGCAGAATCTGACCATCAACTTCGGCCTTCGTTATACAGTCATCGTTCCCTACCATGCCCTGTGGGGAAATATGATTGTCTTTGACCCCAGGTTTTACGATCCGAACATTGCGGTGACAATCGACCCCAAGACAGGCCTCATCACCGGCTCGCCGACCGTAGCTCAACTCTACAATGGCATGGTCATCCCCGGGAGCGGATTCCCCTCTTCCGCCAAGGGCCGTGTTCCCGAGGCAGATTCCGGTTTGTACACTGGCCTGTTCCGCGGGGTTCCCAACCATTACTCGGACATCCAGTGGGGCGAGATCCAGCCGCGCATGGGAATCGCCTACCAGCTCAACAACAAGACTGTGATTCGCGCCGGCGCGGGCCGCTTCTTTACCCGCCTGGGTGTGAGCGACTCGATCTTCCTTGGGGGAAATCCACCCTTCCAACCCAACGCCAGCGTCTCTCTGGGCTCCGTTGATAACCCCGGAGCAGGAGGGGCCGCGAGCATTCCGTTGGTCGTGACGACACAGAGCAAGGCCTTTAAGAACCCGGAAGCGTGGGCATGGAATTTCACCGTCGAGCGCGAGATATTTTGGAAGTCGCTCCTGAGTGTGGGATACGTTGCCCGGCGCGGTTTGCACCTGCAACGAGAGGCGGACATCAACCAGCCAACCACTGCGGCCATGGCGGCGCACCCAGGCGACAACGTCAACGCCCATCGGCCCTATCTGGGGTTCGGCTCCATTCGGCAAACCGATAACGTTGCAAATTCCATGTACAGTTCGCTCCAGGTGGCTTGGAACCGCCGCCTCTCGGGCGGCCTCCAATTTGGCGCCTCTTACACGCTGTCCAAGAGCATGGATAGCGGCTCGAACCAGCGCGACGTCGTTCCCGATACCTACGACGTGAGCATGCTCTGGGGGCCCTCCGAATTCGACGCCCGCCACATCTTGGCCATCAATTACCTCTACGAGCTGCCATTCTTCAAGAACCATTCAACGATGAGTGGCAAGCTTCTGGGTGGATGGCAAATCAGCGGCATCTCGCAGTTTCAGACCGGCTTACCTTGCAGCGTTGCAGTCGCGACTGACTACACAGTCATCAAAGCAAGTAGCATTGCGGGAGTGGGCTTGGACTCCAACTTTGGGTGCGGCGCCAACGGTCAGTACTGGGTTGTGAACGGCAAGCCAAGGATTATTGGCACGTTTGGCCCCAATGGTCAGTGGTTCGCCACAACCAACCCCGATGGATCGTCCATCTTTACCCAGCCGCCAGCCGGAACATTTAACACCCAGCGCGTTCGAAACCTCATCTACCAGCCCGGATTCGAAAACTGGAACCTTGGCCTCTTCAAATCATTCCCCATCGGCGAGAGCAAAGGTGTCCAGTTCCGGGCGGAAGCCTACAACGTCTGGAACCATCCGAATTGGTGCGGGAGCAGCGGCTGCAGTGGCACTACCAACATAGGTCTTAACCCAACCAACTCCGCGACCTTTGGGAAAGTACTCACCAAGGGCAGCGAGCGCAACTTGCAGCTCTCGCTCCGGCTGTATTTTTAGGAGCACGCCGGATTTTCGGTGGTTCGGCGCCGCGGTTTGCGTCCTGAAACACGTGCACACAAGCGCGAGGGTGGTGAGTAGCGCGCCGCTCCCGTGCGTCCCCAAGCCAATGGCAGCTCTTTGTCCGCAGGAGAGGATTATGTCCCGCTTGCCCCGAGCTTCGAGGGGAAGCGGAGTCAAAACGTCGGCGCCCGCGGTGCGGCCTCAACAAAAAGACTCAGGAAGAAACCGGCGCGGAGTTGACTTGCCCGCCCGGCTGGGCGAGCCGTTCGTACTCCTTGCCGGAAGTCTCGGGCAGCAGCACCCACAGCGTGTAGATCCCCAGCGCGGTGCCAAACGGAAAACGCAGCAACGCTAGGAATCCTAAGGCTAGCCCGAAGAACCGAGCCCACGGCTCGCGCTCGAAAAGCACCCAGGCCAGAGCCAGGTGCAGGACACCGAAGAACGCTAGAACAATGCCCAACGAAAAGAGGCCGCCCATAAAAGGAATGTCCAAGCCCCATCTGCCCCCAATTGGCCACACGACCGGGCCTCCCCAACCACGCATAAATGGAAAAAACATCTTGCCGAAGATCATCATCCAGCCGATTCCCATCAGCCGCAGAATCCCGCCGACCATCCAGAGAGTCGCCAGGCGGTGGAGATTGCGTCGCACTCGCCCATTCGAAGCGGCCGTTGCCGCGGCTGGCACGCCAGCGTGCCTCAGACCAGGAGATGACGCGGCTGCGCTCGGGACAATCGGCTTGCCGCACTTGGTGCAGAATTGCCCGCCCGTGGTGAGTTGGGTACCACAACCATCGCAATACATGATCCACCTCCCTGCCGATGATACGCCCCGCCCGCCAATAAGTTCCGCGCGTTTTAGCTCCAGCGTTGGCAGGCACCTGTTTCAATCTGGTGGGAAACGCGACAGCATTTTCCTGTAGCGGCACCATAGTGCCGCGTCGCGCATCTCCGCGCGATTGACTTTGCGAGCCAACTCAGAGCAAATGGACACGCAACGAGAGAGTCACAAGACGGATCAAACCGCCCATGGACATCCTCGACCTGATTGTCGGCAAGCCCCTCAAGACCAGCGACGAGCGCGCCGAGCAGATCGGCGTCCGCGAAGGCATTCCGATCTTCGGGCTGGACGCGCTCAGCTCCGCCGCTTACGGCCCGGAAGCCGCCCTCAGCTTGCTGATTCCTCTCGGCCTTCTGGGCGTGCAGTACATCATTCCCATCAGCGCGGCCATTATTACGCTGCTGGTCATCGTCTACTTTTCTTATCGCCAGACGATTGCCGCTTATCCAAGCGGCGGCGGCTCCTATACCGTCGCGCGCTTCAACCTGGGTGTCTTTCCCGGCCTTCTTGCGGCAGCGGCACTGCTGACGGACTACATTCTCACAGCGGCGGTGGGCATTTCCGCGGGCGTCGGGGCACTGGTCTCCGCCGTTCCCTCGCTGCAGCCGCACACCGTAGCCCTCTGCGTCGAAATTCTTGTCGTGATCACCATGCTGAATCTACGCGGCGTCCGCGAAGCGGGCGTGGCCTTCATGGTGCCGACCTATCTTTTTGTCGGCACGCTGCTGATCACCATCGTTGGCGGGCTCGTGCGCGTGGCCCTCAGCAGCGGACATCCCGTGCCGGTGACCTCGCCGCCGCCCCCGCCGCCCATGACCGAAGCCGTCACGCTGTGGATCTTGCTGAAAGTTTTCGCCAGCGGCTGCGCCGCGCTGACCGGAGTCGAGGCCGTCAGCAACGGCGTCAAAGCATTTCGCGAGCCTGCCGTGAAAAACGCGCAGCGCACATTGACGGTCATCATCTTTCTGTTGGCAGTCCTGCTGGCAGGAATTTCCTATCTCGTGAAGGCCTACGGCATCGCTGCGACCGACCCGGGCCGGCCCGGGTACCAGAGCCTCCTCTCCATGCTGATCGCCGCGGTCTTCGGCAAAGGCGTTTTTTATTACCTCACCATCGCCTCGATTCTCTTCGTGCTATCACTTTCCGCGAACACCGCGTTCGCCGATTTCCCGCGCCTCTGCCGCGCCATCGCCCAAAACAATTACCTGCCGCACGTCTTCGGATACCGCGGGCGCCGGCTGGTGTACACATACGGCATCGTGGTTCTTGCACTGCTGAGCTGTTTCTTGCTGGTCATATTCGGCGGCGTCACGGACAGGCTGATCCCGCTCTACGCCGTGGGAGCTTTCCTGGCCTTCACGCTCTCGCAATTCGGCATGGTCGCGCACTGGCGGAAAAAACGCGGCCCGCACTGGCTAAAGAGCGCCCTGGTCAATGGCCTCGGAGGATTCGTTACCGGCATCACCGTCCTCGTGGTCCTGGTAGCGAAATTTGCCGAAGGCGCCTGGATCACGGTCATCTTTATTCCTTTACTCATTTACCTGTTTCGCGTCGTGCGGCGTCACTATCACATGGTCAGAGTGGCTACGAGCTGCGCCGCGCCTGTGGTCCCGGCGAACGAAGCCGCGCGGCCCATTGCCGTGGTGCCCATTGAGCGCTGGAACCAAATTTCCAGGCAAGCGCTCGAATTTGCCTCGCGTCTTTCCCCGGAAATCATCGCCATTCACGTTGAGCCTGGCGAACATTCCGAACTATTGCGTACGGAATGGGAGCGCTACGTGGAGCAGCCCTTCCGCGCCGCGGGCGTCGAGACGCCCAAGTTCGTTCTTCTTCCATCGCCTTATCGATTCATTATTGTTCCCATCGTTCAATACATTCTCGAACTCGCTGAGAAACACCCCGACCGCAAGATTGTCGTGGTCATTCCCGAACTGGTGGAGTGTCGTTGGTATGAATACTTCCTGCACAATCAGCGCGCCCGGCTCCTAGAATGGACACTACTGGTCCGCGGCAACCAGCGCATTTATACCGCCAGCGCGCCCTACTACGTCTCGGAGCAGGGCGCAAGGTGAAGCCGGGCTTGAAGCCATTTACCACCTATGGGTAGGGAATAGGGCAGTGGAAAAGAGAGGTGCTCACGTCAGATTTTGAGCGCTTTGGCGGGCGTCCGTATCCCATTGTAAATAGAAAGGTTAATTCTTGTTAACAGAATTCTCATGGATCCAGAGTTGGCTTCAGGATTGCAATAAGCGAGGTGTATGTCCCCAAGCGAGGACTCTTGAGAAAACTCTTCCTGTTAGCTTGTTTGATCGTTCTTGTAGCTCCATATAGTGCATTCGCTGGCAACAAGCGCCGCCACATTCGAGCCGATGAGATGGCTGGAGTGGGTGTCGGAGCGGCAGCCCTGGTTGGGGCAGCCGGCTATTTTCTGCTTCGCCGGCGCCACTCGGCTTAAATCGCGACACTTGTCGCGGCCGTAGTCGGTTAGAGTATCGTCGGAGGTTCGACGGGGATAGTGTCCCCGGCGAATACACCAGACGTGAGCCTTCTTTCGCGCGGAATTGCTAGATCGGGAAGCTTGGCAGCTCCTCGATTTCTTCTGCTGGCTCTCGCTCTCGTCTTGGTGGCGGTGGCGGCAGACCAGTTCGCCGCGCCGATTCTGCACAGCAGTTCTCCTCTTTGGGCGACCACCGCCTGCCTGCTGCTCGTTTGGCGACGCGGCAAAATCCCTCCCTCTCCGGGCGATCCAGCGCTCGAGCTTTCCATCTCAATGGGGCGTGTCACGGCGTTCCTCGCAGCGCATAGCGTGATAATTCTCCTAGCGCGCTCGTTGAGCAGCACGTTGCAAGCTGCTTCCGGGGCAATGACCGTTGGTGGAACGCTCGTTGCAGCGTCGAAAGTGTGTGTCTTGGCTCCGACAATGCTACTTTTCCCTCTCGCGGCGTGGAAAAGAATGGCGACCATTTATTTTCCCGAAGCCATTGCCGCCCTTGTTGTCCTGCTTACCTATTTTCCCAGCCGCGCACTCGAGGCACTGTGGCCGTGGTACGGGCAGTTGCTCGGGCGATTTGTCTACACCTTAGCGCGAATATTCGTTCCGGGGCTCGCCTATCTCGGCGATTCGAATCCTACTTTGAGCGGCCCCGATTTGGACGTCACTATCGTCCCAGAGTGTTCCGGAATCAACGGGATCGAACTCTTCGATTATCTTTTTGGTGTTGTGGCGTTTCTCGATTGGAATCGCCTTAGGAAGGGCCGAGCTTTGTGCGCTTACGGCGCCGGCCTTTTGGCCATGCTTCTCGGCAACGCCATCCGAATCACTTCTTTTGTTGTGCTCGGGAATCACGGCTTCGCGGAAAGCGTCTCGCGATTCCATATCTCCGCGGGCTGGATCTTCTTCTCCATAGTCTTTCTCGTTTATCTTTCCATGACGTACGGCTGGATGCTCGGAAAGAGAGATGCCGCCACGCAACAGCAGCAGACCAGCTAGTACTTACTAATCAAGAGCCATCGCGCTCAGGCTAGTTCCCTCCGCGCGGGCCAAGAGGAATGCGGCCAGCATTCGAACGCGACTTTCCGTGAAGTAAATCTTCTAAATTTAACTATGTTACTCCTCGAGTTTTAGATAGCTGAGAACCTGCCAGTGCAGAATCCAGAACTCCAGACCCGTTGAGAATCATTCCAGAAACGTTTGAGGTGGCTTTGCTCCCCGAACTTCGTCTTTCCCTTTAGTCCCGGATCGAGGTTCAACCCTCCCGCGGGCAGCTTCCGGTTGACGGCCATCAGAAAGCGAGCCTCCGAGGACGGTCTGTGGTGCGTTGCAGGTCCGGGCGGGAGAGAAAGATGTACTCCGCCCCTAGGAACATTCGTGCGGTCGTTCTTCTTTTTATTATGTCGAGCCTTTCCGGAACGGTGGCGTTGCCGCAGGCCGTCAAATTCATCCGTCGCGCCGCCGATCCTCTGCCGCTCGCTAACATGCTTGTTGGCCGGGCATCTTGCACAAGAGACTCGGGAAGTGCGGTTCCCGCTCCGCACGCGGCAACGGCGGCAGGCAGCGATCTAGGTCCACCCTGCGATACGCCGCCGGTAAATGTGCCATCGGTGAATCCATGCAATGCTTCAAGCCCGGCGCAAATCGGGTGCCATGCCCCCAGAGATCTGGTGCAGGAGGATCTGGCGACCATGGGGAAATCAGGTCAAAAAATTCTGGGGGCGCGCGATCGAGTTCTGGAGATCCTTCAAACGGAAAATGCCTGTTCGGCGTGGTTCCGGGAAAAGGATTCGAATCCAGCGAATACCTTTCGAACGCTCAGCTTTGCACTAGACCGCAAGGGAGAAGAGTTCGTCCTGGAATCCAAAAATCCGGGTGACATGAATATTTTCCGGAGCCCGTATGTCGCGAGGGTTTTCCAGGGCGACGGAAGTTACGCGACGATCACGATCAATATGACCGGGGCTTTTTTTTCTCCAATGGCCAGGGTAGTCGAAATTCAAAAGGAAGGCGGGTTCTGGAGTCTTCGCGGTGTACGAGTGTTGGGCGTGGGACCCTATGCGGGAGACTCACTGCGCGCGCAGATCCTCGCACTATTACATGAATTTGGCCACCTGGTTGATCTCCTGCCAACGGATGAAGGCGACCAGGATGGAAAATCAGTGCAGAATACCAGCGAAGTCCTCCGTTTCTGCCGCGCGGAAGTCGAATCCAAAGCCAAGCGGGGCGCTCTCTCTGCTGCGCGCTGATCGGAAGCGACCAAGAACTAGACTACAACCGGGGCCCGGCTATGGAACGATTTGGCGGGTGCCGACACAACTTGCGCAGACCAAACCCAATCGCAACAATCGACCGCATCCAACTGACATTGTGCCGTGAGGTTGTCTGTTCCCATTGGCTAGTTGTTGATGGGTGGGGGGATTCTTGGGAGAGTTGTGTTCCCTGCTTGGCAATCTTGTTTGCCTCGACCTCTTTCCTTTTCAACACCCCCATTCCAGCAAGCTCAAGCCAGCCACCGAATAGACGAATTATTTGGGGCGGGGGCGATCTGCAAAGTGCGCAATCAAGGCGAAGATCGCGAAGTAGAAAGTGGCGTTGGCGGCGATGGCTATGCGCAAGAACCAACCGAAGGTCCACGCCATAGATTTGTGAGTTTCCGGCATGATGGATTCGGCCAGCTTCAGGCCTGGTGAAAAAAGAGCAATCAACGGCGCAGAGACTTGCGGCTCGATGGGCACGGCGATGGCCAGCGCAAGAAACCCGGCAATCACGGCCAGCGCGGCGAGCAAGAGGAAACGGAACAACCTGGGCTGAGGCATTGCCACTGATATTAGCAGAGGATTCCACGGCGCTCGTCCAGCTTCCTGTGGGAAGATAAGCCGTACGTTCAAGAACCCAAGGGGCAATATGAATTCCCGGCGAACCAGCACTCTTTTCTCAGTCATTTTCGTCATCATATTCGCTGCGCTCATCGTTTGGCCGCGCGCCGTGACCATGCAGCAGGACCAGTCTAGGCAAAAGCAACAGATGCCGACGATTGACGAGTACCAGCCGAAGTCCACGCTCGTCACCAAGGAGCACAAGATCGAGCGGGCGAAATTTCCATTCATCGATATTCACAGCCATCATTGGAATCCCACGCCAGCAGAAGTGGACCGGCTCGTCAAAGAAATGGACACGATCAATCTGCGCGTCATGGTGAACTTGAGCGGGGGAACGGGAGAAGAACTGAAAAAAACAGTGGCGGTGATGAAGGGACGTTATCCGGACCGGTTTGTGGTGTTCGCGAACATGAGCTACGACGACCTAAACACACCGGGATTCGGGAAACGCGTGGCCGGGCGGCTGGAAGAAGACGTCAAGGACGGGGCGCAAGGGTTGAAAATTTTCAAGAATTTCGGGATGGACCTGAAATATGCCGGTGGGGAGCGCGTGCACGTGGACGATCCGGAGTTTGATGCTGTGTTTGAGAAGTGTGGGGAGCTGAAGATTCCCGTACTGATTCACGTTGCGGAGCCTTCGGCGTTTTTCGATCCGTGGGACTACCACAACGAACGCTGGCAGGAGTTGAAGGAATTTCCGGGACGCGCGCGGCCGCCCGCGAAGTATCCGCCGTTCGACACTCTAATGACGGAGCGCAATCACCTGTTTGCGAAGCATCCGAAGACGAATTTCATCGCCGCGCATCTGGGGTTTCACGGGAACGACCTGGAGCGGCTGGGTAAACTTTTTGATAGCTACGCGAACGTGTACGTGGACATCGCCGCGGTGCTGGCGGAACTGGGGCGGCAGCCGTATTCGGCCCACGATTTTCTGGTCAAGTATCAGGACCGCGTGCTGATGGGGAAAGACATCTACGAAGTGAACGAATACAAATGGTATTTCAGAGCGCTCGAGACGCGGGACGAATATTTTGAGTATTACCGCAAGCGCCATGCGTTCTGGCGGATTTACGGCTTCCAGGTGCCGGATGAAGTTTTGAAAAAGGTGTACTACAAGAATGCCTTGAAACTGGTGCCGGGAATCGACGCGAAAGCGTTCCCGGAGTAAGGGAGCGCCAGCAACGTACGGTTTGATTTCTTCTTCGAATTTAAAAAATAGTGCGGTTTCTCCGCCCACCACCTGATTGCATCAAACTTTTGGCGGCATTCCTTCGTCTATAGAGAAAGCAAATCGACCGTTTGCAAGGCCGCGGCGAGCAGGCGGCCTGGGTGAAGAGCTCCCCAGTGGACGGACTGTGGTGAAAAACAAGTCCGTCTGGGGAGGCTCCGATGCCGTGGGCATGCAGGGGATTTGCCGTAGTGTTTCTTGCTTTCGGGTTGTCGCTTATTTCCGGCAAGGTTGCGCATACTCAAGACCAATCCATCACCTCTTCCACACCGATGGCGCGTCCAAAGGTCATTCCTCGGCTGTGCGGAGATCGCCGTCCGGTTCCTGGCCCGCAACGAAAGAGCGGGTCGGTGCGCGAGGCGGACCGTTCGGACAACCGGTGCGCTGAGGTGGCTTTCGATCGCAGCGCGACCGCCTCACTGGGGCCTGGAGACGTCCGGGAAAATGCAAACGAGGATCCTGTTCTGGAGGAATTGAAAGCGATGGGCGAACAAGGACTGGTCATCGAGAGGGCACGCGAGGAAGTAATCGGAATTCTGGAGGGCCAGAACCGATGCGCGGCATGGTTCCAGCAAGCCGAACCAGAGGTTGCAAGGAAGTTTCAATCCCTGCGCTACAGGATCGACGAAAGCGGTCCCCAATACACTTTGAAATTACAGAACGCTGCCGGGGGATGGCTCTATCAGCAGCCCTATGTGGCCAGTTCCATCGAGGATGCCAGCACCGGCTCCACGATCACCATCAACGGCAAAGGAGCTTTCTTTCAACTCCGATCGGGTGTGCGCATTGTCCCGAAAGATGGAGGACCGGGAGGGCTCAGTGCTTCCCAGCTGCTGCACCTTGATCTCTATTTAGGGGGCACGCTTGACGCCCAAGTCACTGCGCTCCTGCACGAGTTTTCTCACGTCGTCGGCTTGCTTCCCGCAGACGGCGGAAGTGGCTTCGGTGCGGAACTCTCCACGCAAAATACGCAGATCGTGTTGCACCATTGCCGTGGGGAAGTGGAAGCAGCCGGGAAACACAAGGGCTTGTTCTTAAATCCCGGAACAGGGTCGTTTCACGTGGCACGCGGTGACAAAGCAAACTTTTGAAAGCCAAAGGATCCCGGGCGGAGTCTCCTGAGTCTTGCCGGGGTTGGTACTGGCTGCGGCGCGGCTGAACGGCATAGAACCCATGAAGGGAATGACCGGGAAACGAAAGTCAGGTTGAGGCACCGCGAGGGCGGTTCGCAACACAAAGGCCGCGCCGCCCCCCGCTGCCAAGAATGAAGTGAAGCCTCAAGGCTCTACTCTTCGTGATCGAGCGGTTTCCCGTCGGGTCCTACCTGAACTTCAGATTTCTTCCTGTTGGTATCGACCTGAGCCTCGTAGGCCACGAGCTTGTCTTTTTTGGTGAGGGATTCGACCTTCAGAATTTTTCCTTTACCAGCCTTGGCCTGCAGTCCCGCTTTGACTTCAGGTGCGAGTGAATCCAGCGCAACCTGCTCTTCGATTTCGACGATGGAACCATCAGCGGCCATCGAAACGTCCTTGCTATGGCCGTTGACCGTCATTGCCACTTCGTATAGGGTTTGGCCCTTTTCTTTTTCTGTGGAGAATCCGCGAATGGTGGCTCCCGCACTCTGGGCTGCCACCGTCTTTTCGACAGCAGGCGGAAGGTCCGACCGCTTGATTTTCTTTTCCTGGGCGGAGGCGGCACCCGCAAGCAGCAAGCCGCCGGCCAGAAGCGCCACCAAGTAATTTGTATTCATGATTTCTCCCCGACGCGGGGAATGGTTTCCGCATCAACACAACTCTACCGCTGGCCGCCTAAACACAGGATAAACAGGGTTCGGCATGCGCCCGGCGCGGGGCCGGAGCAGGGTTTGGCATTCGCAGGGAGCTCGCGCGCTTCTTTCCCTGGAATCATCTAGAATAATCATCTAGGTTGTAAAGTGTAATCGAGAGCGGGCGGGAGGTTGCATGCGGCAGATGGGATTGTTTGAGGCGAAGCAGAAACTCTCGGAACTGGTGGAGAGGGCTGCTCGCGGAGAGAGGATCGGGATCACCAAGCGTGGGAAGCTCGCAGCAATGATCGGGCCCGCGCAGGAAGAAGTGGACCTCAAGAAAGTGTTTGCGAGGATGGATGAGATCCGGAAGCGCTCGAAAAAGCCCAAGAATGTAAGCGTAAAGGATTTGATCGAAGAAGGAAGAGTGTGAGCCACTTCGTCCTGGATGCTTCCGTGGCGCTCGCCTGGGTTTTTGATAACCCCGTGCCAGTGTATGCGCTCGAAGTGCGACAGGAGATGTTCAGGGGCAAGCGCGGATTGGTACCTGCGTCGTGGCATCTGGAGATTGCGAATGGCTTGGCCATGGCGGAGCGACGCCGGGACCTCAGTGCGGCCGATGCTGAAGATGCACTTGATCAGATTCTGCGGATGGCAGCGAGCAAAGTAGATACACAGGCGGATTTGGTTCCTGCGCGCGATGCCCACGCCAGCGCGCGGGCCTTTCAGTTGACAGCGTATGACGCGGTATATCTGGAGTTGGCGCGGCGGGAGGGGTTGCCTCTGGCGACTCTGGACAAAGGGTTGCGCGCGGCAGCGGCGAAGGCTGGGGTGCCGCTGTTGAAGTGAATTGGAATGGGCGCAGGAGAGTTAGCTGCAAGGAGAGGCGAAGAACAGAAAACAGAAGAAATCCCAGGCTAAACGAGGCTAAACGTGGTTTTGCACAGCGTCCACAGGGCTGAGGAAAAGGGCACAAAATAATTATTACGGGGGCTTGACGAATAAAAGAAAGCTGGTATAGTTACAAATGGCCCGGGGTTCTACGAATTGCCGGGAGTGGGCAGGGGCATCACAGTCGGGTCGAAGGAAGTCTTCCCAGCGTAAGATCAAGCGAAGGCATGAAGTAGAGCCTATAGTGAGGTTCTTTACGAGCACAGGCTAGAAAGAAGTCGAGCATCGCGTGGAGCCACCCAGTCTGGGTGGCTGTACCCGGCGCTCGACGCCGGGTTTTTTATTTTGCGGCAGTGATTAGTGGCGAGTGGCTGGTTCGGAGAAGTTCCGCAAGGGATTTCCGAGGCAAGCCGCAAAGCTCTTAAACACGAAAGCAAAAACTCAGCGGAAGCTGAGGTAAGCAGAGCTGGAAGGCGAGGCCGCCGAACGCGGCCGGATAAGTCCCACCAGACAAGTCCCGAGCCAATTTATTTGGCGTGACCGCAAGGCGGTCAAGTTTGAGAGCGGCCGTAAGTACGGTCGACCGGGGCATTCCGATGGACTCGGAATAAAAGTTCTTTGACAACAGAAAGGCTGGCAAGTCCACGCCGATAACCCTGTGTCCCGATTACGGTCGGGCGGGGTGCCATGGTGTGGATTACTTACAAGTTTGCTCGAGTCGAGCAAAACTGTGGAAGAAAAGGCGGCTTATTCAACCGTTTGAGGATCGTAGAAACGAAAGCCTGCAGCCGATACCTGGGTGACTTTAATGGAGTCACGCAGCCTTCCTTGCGACCCATGCCCGGGTTGCGAGAAGTTCGGATGCGAGGATGTATGGAGCTACGAAAGTCAAAACGTCGAAGATCGAAAAAAAGAACCGGGGTTAACAACCCGATCTATAAAACGAACAACGACGGCTTGAGTAAGTTTTATGATTAAGCTACTAAGGGCGTACGGTGGATGCCTTGGCGCCAGAAGGCGAAGAAGGACGTGGCAAGCTGCGATAAGCCTCGGGGAGCCGCAAGCAGGCTTTGATCCGAGGATTTCCGAATGGGGAAACCCGGCGAGATGAACTCTCGCTACAGCCCGCTGAATACATAGGCGGGTATGAGCCAACCCAGGGAAGTGAACCATCTCAGTACCTGGAGGAAAATAAATCACAGAGATTCCGAAAGTAGCGGCGAGCGAAATCGGAACAGCCCAAACCCAAGTGTTTACACTTGGGGGTTGTAGGACCGCATAAGTAGAGTTACCAAACCGGACATTAGGTGAACCCGCTGGAAAGCGGGGCCAAAGAATGTGAGAGCCATGTAACCGAAAATGGACCGGACTCGAAGCGGTATCCTGAGTACCACCGGACACGTGTAATCTGGTGGGAAACTGGGGAGACCACTCTCCAAGGCTAAATACTCTCTGGCGACCGATAGTGAACCAGTACCGTGAGGGAAAGGCGAAAAGCACCCCTGCGAGGGGAGTGAAATAGAACCTGAAACCGTATGCTTACAAGCAGTCGGAGGGCCATGCATGGACTTCGGTCCGTGAAAGCCTGACGGCGTGCCTCTTGCTTAATGAGCCGGCTAGTTATTCTTACGTGCAAGGTTAAGCGCAAGCGAGCCGTAGCGAAAGCGAGTCCGAATAGGGCGACAAGTACGTAGGAATAGACGCGAAGCGGGATGATCTACCCTTGGCCAGGTTGAAGGTCGCTTAACCGCGACTGGAGGACCGAACAGGTGTGAGTTGAAAATCGCTCTGATGAGCTGAGGGTAGGGGTGAAAGGCTAATCAAATTCCGTGATAGCTCGTTCTCCCCGAAATGTCTTTAGGGACAGCCTTGCGTGAATTGCCACGGTGGTAGAGCTCTGAATGGACTAGGGACCAACTCAGGTTACCGAATCCAATCAAACTACGAATGCCGTGGACAACTGCGCGGGAGTGAGACTACGAGGGATAAGCTTCGTGGTCAAAAGGGAAACAGCCCAGATCGCCAGCTAAGGTCCCTAACTGTATGCTAAGTGGGAAAGGAAGTGTATTCGCTCGGACAGCCAGGAGGTTGGCTTAGAAGCAGCCATCCTTTAAAGAAAGCGTAACAGCTCACTGGTCAAGCGGATATGCACCAACAATCCAACGGGGCTCAAGCATACGACCGAAGCTGCGAAATGGTTATTTCTTCGGAAATAATCTTTGGTAGGGGAGCATTGCGTGGAGTCTGAAGGTAGACCGAGAGGACTACTGAACACTACACAAGAGACCCTGCCGGCATAAGTAGCGATAAACACGATGAGAACTCGTGTCGCCGAAAGTCTAAGGTTTCCTGAGGAAGGTTAATCCGCTCAGGGTTAGGCGGGTCCTAAGGTGAGGCCGAAAGGCGTAACTGATGGACAACAGGTCAACATTCCTGTCCCGCCTGGTGACGTTTGACGATGGGGTGACGCAGAAGGATAAGAGAGTCGGGTGATGGACGTCCCGATTGGCCACTGTAAGCCGGATCCCGGAGGCAAATCCCCGGGGTCATTCAACGGTGAGAGTGGTGACGAGGTCATACGACCGCAAAGTCTCTGATTTCACGCTGCCAGGAAAATCCCCTAAGGAGTCATCCAGGTGCCCGTACCACAAACCGACACAGGTAGACGAGGTGAATATCCACAGGCGCTCGAGAGAACGCTCGCTCAGGAACTAGGCACATTAACCCCGTAACTTCGGGAGAAGGGGTACCGCTGTAGGGTTTATAGCCCGAAGCGGTCGCAGCGAATCGCGATCTGCAACTGTTTAACAAAAACACAGCTCTCTGCAAAGTCGAATACGACGTATAGGGGGTGACACCTGCCCGGTGCCGGAAGGTTAAAGCAAGGGCTTAGCGCCGCAAGGCGCGAAGGCTTGAACTGAAGCCCCGGTGAACGGCGGCCGTAACTATAACGGTCCTAAGGTTAACAGCGCGCAGCCTTAGTAAAAACTGGCCATTTGCGGGAAAATCCGAGAATCCCTCGCTACTCACCCAAGAAATTGGGAAGTAAAAATGCGAAGGGTGCGGATAATCCGCAGGAAAGACCGAGTCGGAAACGATTCGGAATCCTCAGAGACTACACGCCAGTCTCCGGCGCAAACTGGAGAAGATATAGTCCGGACTGCATGGCGACATGCAGAGGATGGCAGAAATGTCCATCCCGCTTTACGCAAAATATCGCGTGAGGTAGTAACAGCATCGAGCGAAATTCCTTGTCGGGTAAGTTCCGACCTGCACGAATGGTGGAATGATAGATCGACTGTCTTGGCGAACGGCTCGGCGAATTTGTGGTTCCGGTGAAGACGCCGGATGCCCGCATCTAGACGGAAAGACCCCGTGCACCTTAACTGCACTCTGGTCATGAGTAACGGAATAGTCTGCGTAGCATAGGCAGGAGCCTGTGAACCCTTGGTTTCGGCTGAGGGGGAGGCAACAGTGAAATACTGCCCTGATTGTTCTGTCGCTCTAACCTACCGCCCGAGACGGGCGGGGAGACACGGCCAGACGGGTAGTTTGACTGGGGCGGTCGCCTCCTAAACTGTAACGGAGGCGCCCAAAGATCGGCTCAAGCGGATTGGAAACCCGCTGTGGAGTGCAAGAGCATAAGCCGGTTTGACTGTGAGACTTACAAGTCGAGCAGGGACGAAAGTCGGGTCTAGTGATCCGGTGGTCCCGCGTGGAAGGGCCATCGCTCAACGGATAAAAGGTACGCCGGGGATAACAGGCTGATCTAAGCCAAGAGTTCACATCGACGCTTAGGTTTGGCACCTCGATGTCGGCTCATCGCATCCTGGGGCTGTAGAAGGTCCCAAGGGTTAGGCTGTTCGCCTATTAAAGCGGTACGTGAGCTGGGTTCAGAACGTCGCGAGACAGTTCGGTCCCTATCTGGTGTGGGCGCAGGAGAATTGAAGGGAGTTGTCCCTAGTACGAGAGGACCGGGATGAACAGACCTCTTGTGTACGAGCTGTCCCGCCAGGGGCATCGCTCGGTAGCGAAGTCTGGAAGAGATAATTGCTGAATGCATCTAAGCAAGAAGCTCGCCCTAAGATAAGTTCTCCCAAGGTTTAAGACCTAAGAAGGGCAGTCGAAGACTACGACTTTGATAGGCTGGAGGTGGAAGCACAGCAATGTGTGAAGCTGACCAGTACTAATCGCCCGTTCGGCTTAATCATAAAACTTTCTCAAACCGTTTTTGAGGAAGAGCACATGTGACTCGCAAGAGTCACAGTAAAACGCCTTTTCTGCACAGTGGAGTTCGACCACGAGTCGAACTTGTAATGCCAGCCAAATTCTGTTGTCGCACTCGCGTTCCCGTGCCCGGGATGAGCATGGGGAATCTGTACGCGAGTTTCGAGTTTCCGGTGGTCATACCGCGAGGGTCACACCCGTTCCCATCCCGAACACGGAAGTTAAGCCTCGCCGGGCCGATGATACTGCACGGGCAACTGTGTGGGAACGTAGGTCACCGCCGGGATTAAATTACAAAGGGCCGTCCTGATCACTCAGAGCGGCCCTTTTTGTTTTGAGGCGAAGATGTTCCGAAAACTGGGGGTTACCAATAAGGAGGGCGAAGCCGAAAAAGTACTATTGACCCCGACAATTCGCGGGACTAAAGTTTCTATCTCACCCCAGGCGTCGTAATTCATCCAGAGCGAGGTCGACCATGACCGTAAACATTGCCCCCTATCCTCTAGACAGGGCCGTACAAGAAAGATGGGAAAGTTTGCGAAGCCACAAGCGCATCATCTCGCGCGTTAAGCTCCTCGTAGAGTGGGAACAAGGCGGAGGGAGAGAACGCGCCAACGCCGTCACCGTGGACGTGAGCCAATCCGGCTGCATGGCGGTGGTGGGAGCGGATCTTCCGCTGCACAAACGCGTCCGTCTGATCCATCGAGGAACGGGCCGCAAAGCGGAGGCTGAGGTTGTCTGGCGCAGCCATGAAGCGTGGGATGCCGGCTTCGAATTGGTAAAGCCGGATGCTACGTTCTGGGGTCTCTAAATAATCGGCTTCGCGCCGCACCGATGCGAATCTACTTAGGCCACTTGTCCTTCGGCAAGCTCTTCTCAATCGTTTCCAGATTCTGAAAACCGTCCTTGATGTCTCCCTTCGCCAATGCCAGCCGCCTCGGCGGCTAGAAAAAGCTCTAATTTTTTGGGGAGAGCAAATGATCGAGACGTGGCGAGATGCGTTCCGTAAAGTGGGCGATCCAGAGTGCCGCAAGGATCCCGGCAAAAACGTCCATGGTGTAGTGCGCGCGCAGGATGAGAACGGTTGCGATTTCGAAAACGACGAGCAGGACAGCGGCGGCCGTGAGCCAATTTCGGCGCAGGCGGGATAGCTCGATCGCCCCGAAAACCGCGATGGCGGTATGTCCGGAGAAGAAAAAGTCATTGGCCACGTGATAGGTCACCAACAGCGAGGGGAACCCCGGGTAGTGCCAGATCATGTTCGGCGGCGGAGGCAACGCGCAGATGGCTTCGATCAGCTGGCGCAGGGTCATCAGCAAGAATAATCCGAGGAATGGGCGAACGCTTCCGCCGAAGAGCCAGCGTCCCAGTAGGAACAGGCCCAGGGCGTCGATCAGCGCGGAGCTTACTATGAGGAGTGCATCGGCCGCTCTCGTGTTTTGAGCGAAGTAGGAGTTAAGTCCGGCAGTCAGGTTGTGGAGCGCGTCGCCGATACCGGATGCAGGAGCGGTCCGCGCGCCGATCAGTGATTGCGTCCAGAACCACAGCGCGAGGACCATTCCAGACACAAGGAGCCGCAGGAGCAAACCGCGCCGGTGGCCCAAGTTTGCGGCTTGCGTCATAGAGGGTTTTTCATCCTCAGCCGGCCTTCCGCTAGTCGCGAAGCGCGCGTTCGATCATCTCCAGCGCCAATGCGCGCGCTTTGCGCAGGTCGAGCTTTCCGGTGCCGAGATAGGGAAGCGTCTCGATGCGCAGGAACTGGTCCTTCCGCGGCCGCCATAGGGCGGGCAGGTCGCTCTTTCCCAGTTTCTCGAGGCATTCTTCCATCTGACGCTCATCCAGCGTGTGCAGCACCACCAGGCGTTCGCCTTTCTTCTCATCGGGCACGGCGGTGACCACAAAGGTCTGTTCCGTGGCGCCGGCCAGTTCCTGCAGGATGTCCTCGACTTTGATGTGCGGCACCATCTCGCCGCCAATTTTGCTGAAGCGGCTCAGGCGGTCGGTGATGCGCAGAAAACCATCTTCATCCATTCTTGCGACGTCCCCGGTGTTGTACCAGCCGTCGCGGAGGACCTCGGCGGTTTTTTCCGGCTTGTTGAGGTAGCCGCGCATGATGTTCGGTCCGCGGACAAGCAACAGTCCCGGCTCATCCACGCCTACAGGCTCGAAGGTGTCGGGGTCCACGATTTTCACAGTGATTCCCGGCAAGGGATGGCCGATACTGCCGCGCTTCGCCCCTACCTGGCGGAACGACGCCGCACGAAAATCGATGGTGTTCACTGTAACCGCTGGCGAACATTCGGTGCAGCCGTAACCTTCGTGCGGGCGAATACCGAAGTGATCTTCGAAAGCTTGCGAAATGCGGTCGGGCAATTTTTCCGCGCCGGCCATGACGAAGCGCAAGCTGCCGAAATCTTCCGGCGTGCAGCGGCGCGCGTAAGCGTTCAAGAAGGTAGGAGTCGCAAGCAGCACGGTGACCGCGTACTTGTTGACAAGAGCGCCGATGACGCGCGAATCGAGCGGATTCGGATGGAAGACCACGCCGATGCCGGTGGCGGCGGGCAGGCAAAGCGTGCCCGTAAAACCAAACGAGTGAAAGAACGGAAGGATACCCATGATGCGATCGTCGGCGCGCAGCATGAAAACCTGGTTGAGCTGCTCCACATTTGAAGCAATATTGTAGTGCGTGAGGATGACGCCCTTGGGGTCACCGGTCGAGCCGCTGGAGAAAATAATCGTGGCGATGTCATCGAGCGACGCGGGGCGGTCACAGCCTGCAAATCTCGCGACGGCTTTCGCCGGCAAGAGGCTTGCGGCCAATGCGGCCGCGACACGTTCACCGAAGCCGGCGCCCTTGGCCACGTCCTCGATGAAAATCGTTTCTCCGGGAGGCTGGATCTTGACCCTTTCCAAAAAGACCCGCGCGGTGACGACCGTTTTCAAGTTGCACTGTTGCGCGCAGGAGGCCAGCGTTTCATTCGAAACGGTGTAGTTCAGGTTTACCGGCACCTTGCCCATTAACATGGCGGCGTAATTCACAAGCGCGCCGGGAACCGATGGCGGCAACAGGATACCGACCATTTCCTGGCCATGCCATTGCTTTCGCAAGCGTCGCGCGAGGACCAGAGCTCCCACCAACGCCGAAAACCAACTCAGTTTCGGCCTCTGCCCGTCGGCCATGGCGAAGCGGAAGGGATGCCTCCGCGCCGAGTAGATGAACGATTCGGGCAACGTGTGCATGTGCTTTTTGCGGCGCGCGAAGGCTTCCGCGCCGAGATCCTGCACCGCGCGGCGGACTCCCTGCGAAGAGGCCGTCGGAGGCAGCGGCTTTCCAAAGGTGACTCGCACGGGGTAAGGAATCTGGCGTGGAAATTTCCAAAGAAATCGCCCGCCGGCAAAACTGAAGATCGAGCCCCAAACGCCGTCCAGATTCACGGGAATGATGGGAACGTCTACGCCTTTGATGATGCGCTCCATGCCGCGGCGGAAGGGCAGCATCTGGCCGATTCGCGTCATCTGCCCTTCCGGGAAGATGCAAACGATTTCGCCGTTTTTCAGTGCGTCCGTGGCCAGGCGCAAAGAATGGATCATTTCGCGCGGACCTTGGTCCGACGCGATGGGAATCACACCCATGATCTTTGCGAATGGCTTGACCAGCGGGTGCTCGTAAGAACCTCTGAACATCAGAAACCGGATCGGACGATCGATCGATGCGATGAGCAGAACTGCGTCGGCCATGGAGACATGGTTGGGAGTCAGCAACGCGCCGCCACGCGTGGGCACGTTTTCCCGCCCTTCGACGTCCAAGCGGTAGAGCGTGTTCGTGGCAATCCACAGCAGCAATCGCAGCAGGGAATCGGGAAGCAGATAAAGTACGTACACCGTGGCCGCGAGCGACATGACCGCGGTCCAGAGAAAGAAAGACGCCAGTCCGACATGCAGATAGTGCGTAAAGCCGGAATAGATGGCGGATGCAAGGATCACGCCAACAAAAGACAGAAAATTGGCGAAGGCAATGACGCTGCCTTTGTGGTTTTCCTCGGGCCGGTGTTGAATCAGGGCGTTGATGGGAACTACGAAGAATCCACCTGCAAAACCCAATGCTCCCAAGAGAATGAGCACTTGAAGAAAGGTCAATCCGTGAAAGGAAATGGCCAAAGCAAACACCGACATGCCGATGGCGCCAAGAGGGATGAGGCCGTACTCGATCTTTCCAGACGAGAGTAATCCAGCCGCGTAACTCCCTACGCCGATGCCAATAGCAAGGGCCGCCTGTAAATAGCCCCCACGCGTCTCATCAAGGCGCAGAATCTCGCGACCGTAAAAAACAATCACGAACTGCAGTAGTGCGCCGAGAAACCAGAAATAAGTATTGCCAACGATGGCGAGGTGCAGGGCCCGATCCGGCCGGACGAGTTGGACTTGTCTTTTCAGGTCACGAAAAACATTGAACCGGAATCTTCTAGAGGGGTCAGCCGGAGGAACGCGTGAAATCCCGAAGCTCGCCGTCAGACCAAACAAAGAACATGCGCCGAAGATGAGGCCACCGATCGCTTCGCGCCCATGAAAGCTCTGAGCCAGCAACGGTCCAATCACCGCGCCTGCGATAATGGCGAGGAATGTTGTGAGTTCGAGGATGCCGTTGCCCCAGGACAGCAATTTGTCCGGCAGGAGTTCGGGAAGCAAGCCGTATTTCGAGGGGCCGAAGAACGCGGCTTGCGTGCTAGCCAGGAAAATCACGGCATACGCCAGTCGGGAGTTGCCCCGCGTGAAAGCGTACATGGCGAAAAGCATTGCGCAAACTTCGAAGATCTTTGTCGCGATCGTCACGCTTCGTTTGCTAAAACGGTCCGCAAGGTATCCGCCTGCCATGGAAAACAAGAGGAACGGGAGAGCAAAGAGATTCCCAATGACAAAAACCAGGAAATCTTTTTGCGAATCCGTGGGGTTGGTCCCGAGGATCAGGAAAATGACAAAGAATTTCAGGCCGTTGTCGTTGAAGGCGCCTTGGAACTGCGCAGCGATCAGGCTCCAAAAGCCGAGCCGCCACTTTTTTTCGCGCTTAGGTACAGAGAGACTTTCGTCGACCGGCATGCACGCTCACCCAAGCGTTGCGATTAGAACGTAAGCAATTCCATTAGTCTAGCAATCCTAATCGGTCCAAAGGGCAGGGCCTCCGACCCCTGTGCCGAAAACGAGACGCCGATGCGCCCAGCGCGATCCGTCCAAATTCGCGATACGATAGGCTGCGTCAAAGGGGGCGGAATGGACGCGGAGCGCGGAACTCAGACGGTTTTGATTACCGGAGCCACCGATGGATTGGGGAAAGCCGCGGCTCTCTTGCTGGCTGAGAATGGCTTCCGGGTATTCGCCGCGGGGCGTTCGGCGGAGAAGCGCGCGCAGCTTGATACGTTGGCGAACGAAAAAAAACTATCGCTCGAAACTCTGGGAATGGACGTATGCGATGACGGTTCCGTGCAGCGGGCCGTCAACTTGGTCTATCAGAAAGCGGGCACCATCGACGTGCTTATCAACAACGCGGGGCTGGCCTATGTGGCGACCGTCGAAGACATGACCATGGAGGACTGGCGGCGGCAGTTCGAGACCAATTTTTTCGGTGTCGTGCGTGTGACACAGGCGGTGCTCCCGAAAATGCGCGAGCGGCGCTCCGGTCGCATCATCATGATCAGCTCGGTCTCCGGACTCGTGACCCCGCCGACGCAAGGCGCTTATAGCGCCAGCAAGCACGCCATGGAAGGATTGAGCAACGCCTTGCGGCACGAATTGTATCCCTTCGAAGTCAAGACCATCTTGATCGAGCCAGGATACATCGTGACGAACATCCAGCAGACCGCCGTGCAACTGGTGCAGCCGTACCAGGAGAAGATTCAGAATGGGCCCTATGCCAAAGTGTACGCGGGCTCCTGGTCAGGCGCGAAGAGCAGCCGCCGAAAGTCGAAGACCACGCCGGAAGATTGCGCGCGAGTCATTTTGAAGGCTATTCGAGCATCCGTGCCGCAGGCGCGCTACGGAGTAACCCCGCTGGCTGCCACGCTCAAATGGGCGAAACGGCTGCTGCCGGACAGCGCCATTGACGCGATGATCCGCAGAAGGTACGGAATTATGCGCGAAGGGTGAGCGCGTTCACACTTACAGGAATCAAGAGCAAGAGAAACCCAGCGGCTACGGATTCGAAACCTGGAAGGAAAGGCTGTTTTCGCGCTGCTCCTGCCACATCTTGGACCACGCCTCATGAACCGGACTTTCGGCGTAGTCGGCGGCGGCCTCGGCGCTCGTGAATTCGATGGCGTAGACGCCGCTGAAGTCCTTGATCTGGTTGCGCCCGGTTTTCAGCCACACGTTCTTGATGCCGGGAATTTTTCCAGCCATGTCCTTGATACCGTTGATGGCTTTTTCACGGTCGTAATTCGAGACATTGTCTCTGAATTTGTACACGACCACGTGCAGCACCGTTTTCGGCTGGCCGAAGCGGTTCTGCACCGCGGCGCTGCGTGCGTGCAGCGAGCCTGCCGCGATTCCCGCAACGAATATGGCCGCGCCCAAGGCAATCTGCGAGGCGCGTTTCATGGCTGAGGTCATCTCTTCCTCCACAAATAGGAACCCTGCCAGTTTACGTAAGCCACGCAGGGCGAAGCAACTCGCGGTGACCACGGAACGCGGTAGTTCCCCAAATGGTTTGACGGGGCGACGGCAGGGCCGTTACGCTCCCAAGTCAGATTCATCGAGGGCGGAATGGATTGGTCCGGCGGAGAATCACAAGAGCAACAATCGGAATCCAAGGCGTTGCCTCCGTTGCCGCGCGTCTGGATTGGCTACTTATTGGGCGTCGCGGCGATGATTGCGGAAATGATCGCGGTCACTCTGCATCCGGAACTTGCCAAAGAACCGCTGCTCATCCCTCCTCTGTATCTGTTTCTCGCGAATTTCATCAGTCTGATCTATTGGCTTGTTTGCGTTTATGAGTATCATGTCGTTCTCGCGCAAGCGACGGCCGGCGCATATCCGATTAAGCCGCTGCGTGCGGCGTGGTTTCATCTGATTCCCATCTATGGCCTGTATTGGGTTTTCAAGTGGCCGAGGGAACTAGCCCGGTTTGTGAATAGCCGTCTGGAAGCGCCGCTGATGAGGCCCGATCGAACGGGTTTAAGGGTATTTATAGCCTTTTCCGTGTTTCTTGTGTTGCACCGCGGCCTTGGCATGATTCTGCTGTTCTGGGCGGCATCGTATCTGTCGCGGTGCCTGCGCTATGCGCTGGCGGCGCGGCCGGCACCGCCCGGGGGGCAACCGCCTTTTTCGTGATCTTTCATTCCGAGGAGAGTAAATGCAGAAAGGGACACGCTGGGTCTTGCCAATTTTTCTAATCGCGAGCTGTGCGCCTATAGGACGAACTCAAGGTCAGGATCATACGAAGCAGTTGGCGCACGACATCTTCAAGGAGCTCATTGAGATCAATACCACCGATTCCGTTGGCAACGTGACGACCGCCGCGGAAGCGATGGCCAAGCGTTTGCGCGACGGAGGCTTCACCGAGAGTGATATCAAGGTAGCCGGGCCGAACGAACGGAAGAAAAATCTCGTCGCGCGTTTTCGCGGAACTGGAAAGCGTAAGCCGATCCTATTCATCGGACATCTTGATGTGGTCGAAGCTCTCCGAGCGGACTGGACCACCGATCCCTTCGAATTCATCGAGAAAGACGGCTACTTCTACGGCCGTGGCACGGAAGACATGAAGGAGGGCGATGCCATCCTGGTTACCAATTTCATCCGCTTGAAAAATGAAGGATATCTGCCGGACCGCGATCTGATTCTCGCGCTGACCGCCGATGAGGAGGGCGGCTCCTCGAACGGGGTGGACTGGCTGCTCAGGGAACATCGCGACTGGGTGGACGCAGAATATTGCATCAACCTGGACGGCGGCGAATTCGAAAAGGACAAAGGCAAACGGCTGCTCGCGGGCATTCAAGCTAGCGAAAAAGTTTATGTGGATTTTCAATTCGAATCGCTGAATCCCGGCGGGCATAGCTCGGTCCCCAGCCCGGACAACGCCATCTATCACTTAGCCGGCGCGCTGTCCCGGCTGCAATCGTTTTCATTCTCCGTAAATATCAACGAAATCACGCGGAGTTATTTCGAACGGAACGCGGCGCTGACGACGGGACAGGTTGCAGCGGACATGAAAGCCGTGGCCAAGCAAACGCCGGATCCTGCAGCCGTGCAGCGGCTCTCGGCCGTGCCCTATTACAATTCGCTTTTGCACACCACATGCGTCGCCACCATGCTTTCCGCCGGTCATGCGCCAAACGCGCTCCCGCAAACCGCGCGCGCCAACGTCAATTGCCGGATTTTTCCAGGGGAAGACCCGGTGGAAGTTCACAAGGCGCTTGAGGGGCTTGCAAACGATCCGAAAGTCAGGGTCAGCATCATCCCGCAGCTTACTTCGGATGGAAAGGTAGTGCCAGTCGTGCCGGTGCCCCCTTCGCCGCTACTCCCTGAAGTGACGCAGGCCATGGAGAAAATCTTAAGCGTCACCTGGCCGGGTGTTCCTCTGGTCGCGACCATGTCCACCGGGGCCACGGACGGGAAGTATACGCGCATCGCCGGCATCCCGACCTACGGCGTCTCTTGCATGTTTTTTGACATCAATGACAATCGCGAGCATGGAAAAGACGAGCGCGTCGGTGTGCAGGACTTTTACGACGGCGTAGACTTCAACTACAGGCTGATGAAAGAGCTCTCTTCGCCGCGCTGAGGAACACGCCCATGAAATAAACGGTGGCGGGCAAAGGAAAACGGCCCGGAGAAGAGGTCTTCCCCGGGCCGAACTATTCGCGACGGTTTGCTTGGCTTACTACGGTTTGCCTGGCGCGGATGCGCCGGTTTTCGGATCGGCAGGCGTGGTGGCCGCGCTGGCCGCGATGGGTTTCGAGGTTTCGGCGCCATAACGCATCAGGTATGGCATGAAGGGGGTGACTTCGAACGGCATCTTCTCACGTTCCGCCACCGTGCCCACCGGCTTGCTCTTGATGAGCTCCAGCTTATCGTTCCAGGAATCCACCTTTACGCGTCCGCCGATCGGCAGCGCCGCGATCATCTGCGGGTTTTGCTTCTGATCGACAGGCGTCGCCGACTTAAGATCAACCATGATCGGCACGCGGTCGCCGAGGTGCGGGCTAATCAGGTTCGGAATTTCCTTCTCGCGGCTCCCGAGCGCCGTGAGGAAAAGGCCTGCGTTACCGAGCTGGTTTTTATAGGGCGAATTATTCAGGAGCTGGACCGCTTTCGTGTTGGCGGCCCTCTCCTCGTCGGGAGTCCGTGCAAATCCGAAATGGCGGAAAGTCTCCTTGTCGTCGATCAGCAATTGATCGAAGAAAGCATAGCTGGAATCGATGCGGTGGCCGAGAATGGCGTGGCTGAGTTCGTGCGCGAGCATGGTTGCCAGGCTGGCCTCATCCGGCACCACGTCGATCAACCCGCGGCTCATCACGATCGTGTGACCGACCGTGAAGGACTCGAGCGTGGAAGTCATCATCACCCGGCAGCGGACATCGGGTTCAAGGTCGATATTGTTGGTGACCTCGAGATTGTTGATCACCGTATCGAGAGCCTTGTCGACTTCGCCGCGCGGCGCGATCAGCCCGATGCGCTCCAGGCGATCGATCACATTATCTTCCGCCTGGCGGTCCCAGGAGCGCTGTGCCTGAATGGGGGAAAGGTCGTTCGATGTCTTGGTATCGTCCTGCACCGGTGTCTCAACCAGGATCCTGCTTAATTCCTGTTCCTGGCTGGAGCGGCCGACGTTGTAACCCCACAGCCGCGTCTGCGCTTTGAAGTCCAGTTTCTTGGCCAGGGCGTAGTGTAAATCTTTTTCCTCGCTGTATATAAAGGAAGGCATCCACAAGCCCGGCTGCACATTGGTGCGCCAGCTGTCGAAGTGAAAATACCAGCTGGAGTGCCCGGCGCCGCCGTAGGCGCCGTTAAAGCGGACAACGTTGTAGTCCTGATCTTCGACCCACATGCGGCCAAGGAACCGGCCTTTGCCGGACTTCTCCTGAGGCGAGACGTCGAACACCAGGCAGCGCACTTCGCCGAGGAATTCGCGGCGCACGTAATCGAACTTGTAGTGCTGCTTATCGAAGCCATTGGTGTCGATAAAGATCATCTGCAGGAAGCCGTCCGGCAGGAATTGCATCGCGAAAGAAAAGAAGTTGCCGATGGCGCCGAAGATCTTCTTCCCCTTGCCGTTGGTGTCCGTCAAGGAAACCAGCGAGACGCCTTTCGAGAAGTCCGCGCGGCCTAGGAAATACTTGTCGCCGGCGGGGGCGTAGCCAAGATCCTTATCGGGCTTCAGGTTCTGGATGTAGGTCTCGACCAGCGGCGAAAACTGCTTGAGCTGCTGGTTGGCCCGGTTTTCGTTGGTGATCACGCGGTCGATGACTTCTTCCATGGTCCGCGGCTTATCGGCCGGCTTTGGCGCCTCCGTGGCGGCCATGGCGCCCACCCCGCTCAAGATCAGAACGAAAATAGTTGTCGCTACCTTACGCATTTTCTCTCTCCCCTCAGTAAGCCAAACGGAATTCAATTCGCACGCGAGCCGGGAAATCCACCGGCTGGCCTTCGCGTCTCGCCGGCTTGAACTTGATCTGCTGCGCCGCGCGAGTCGCCGCTTCATCGAGACCGTGGCCCAAACCACTTACCACGCGGTTCACCTGGATGCTGCCGTTCGACAGGAATACCATATCGAGAACCACGTCACCTTCTATTTTCAGACTACGCCCTTCCGCTGTGTACTCCGGACGAGGCTTCTCGAGGATGTTAACAGCCGTCGTGGCGCTTTCGCCGATCGACGCTTTCTTCTTCGGCGCCTCGGCGGTGGTCTGATCCGCGAAGCCGGCGGACTGCAGCGCGCCGCGCTTGGCGCTTGGCGGAGGATTCGCCGTGCCGTTACCGAACCCCGTGCTCGCCACCGCGCCGCGGATTCCTTTGTCGCCGCCGGTGCCGTTGCCGTATCCAGGCCCGCCCGGCAAAGCGGGCGAACCAAGACGATTGACGTTCGTGGCTCTGTTCGGATCACCCTTACCCGCGATTCCGTTGGGATCTCCGAAGCCGCCGGTTTGCACTTTGTTCACCGGTGCCACCACCGTTGCCGGAGCCGCGCTGCCTGTTCCAAGATTGCCGACTTTCACATCTTCTTTGGGCCGCTTCGGCTGGCTCGTTGGCGTATCGATTTTCACCTGCTCGAAAACCGGATTGAGTTCCACGGGTTTCACATCCAACGTCTTTATCTTGGGTGGTGCGACTTTTGCCGCGAGAAAAACGTGCGTCTGTTTCGGGTTCAGCTTCACCGGTTCAGGCTCCACCGGCTTTGGTTCCGGCGGCGCAACTTTGGCTTTTACCTTCGCAGCCGGTGGAGGCGGTGGCGGTGGCGCAACCGGGATTTCCGTAACCGGCTGCATCAGCTCCGTAACGCGTAAATGTAATGCCGTTTGCATCCGCTCTGGGAAGAGCAGAGGAAGCATGAGCAAGAAACCGAGAATCGCAAATTGTCCGGCGGCGCTCACGCCAATGCGGTCCCAACGTGGCTTGGAATCAGGTAGCAGGGCAAGGCGGGCTGCAATCGGTTTGCTGCCGATGGCTTTCTTCCACGCCAGTGGATCGCCGGAATGGCCGCGGTTGGCCTCGAAACCGACGCCCATCGTGGTCTTACGTGGTGGATCTGCAATCATGGTTGTCATCCGCGTGCCGCCTCGTGAAATTCCGGCCGCGGAACAAGGGCTGTCTAGGAATCCCTAGTGCTCCCAAGTCCGCCAGCATAATAGGAAGTGCCCTGCCAGCACCAGAGTACTGACGAGGCTGGGGGAGCCCGAATAGGACTTTCGTACTAGCGTCGCGAAGTCGCTAATGCTCCCGCGAGCGCATCGTAGCGCACCCACTTCTAACCCGGCGAGGCAGTTTTCGTTGCGGGCGGGGTGCGCAACACCCAAGTAGGATACCCTAAACTCGCGCTGGGTTGCGTCCTCTTTTGCACGTTTTGCACGCGAGTTTCCTTCCGCGGGCTGATCCTTAAGTGCAGCAAGCGCAGCATTATAGCCTGAGGCTGGGTTTCTTGGGATACAGTGAACACCTGAAATAGACATGGCCAAAGATCCAGAAAACTGGTCTGCAGACGCAAATACCGTAGACCCGGTGAAGACGCTGAAGGACCGCGCCGCCTTGGCCGAGTGGCTTTACGCGCAGGCCAACGCTGCACGCTGGGGGCTCTCTCGTGGGCATTTCGCGGTCGCACTGGAACGCAGCGCATCGAAGCGCTTGGCGAGTGGAGCCCTTACTCCGCTTAAGCTCGAAGAATATCTCGGCGCGCTGCATCTTGAAGATCTGGCTCTGGCCACCGCTTGCGCCGAAGGAGGTGAGGCGGCTTGGGAGCATTTTTTCACCAAGTACCGCACTTACCTGCGCACGGCGGCGGCCGCGATTCTTCGATGCAACGCGGGTTCCGCGGAAGCTTGTGATCTCGCGGATTCTCTTTTTTCCGAGTTGTACGGATTGGCCGGCGGCAAAGGCGCGGAACGTTCGCTCTTTCGTTACTTTCATGGGCGCAGTTCGCTGAAGACCTGGCTCCGCGCCGTTCTTGCGCAGCGGCACATCGATTCCATCCGTGCGGGCCGCCGCTTCGAGGAGCTTGGCGAGGATGAAACTGGCGAGGGACTGCCGAGGACGCTGCTCGGACCGCAGATGCAGCCCAGCGATCCGCATCGCGAGCGTTACGTCCTGTCATTCACCCGGGCATTGCAGACGGCGCTCGAACGCCTCGAACCGCAGGAAAAGGAGAGGCTCCGCCTCTATTACGCCGAGGAAAAAACGCTCGCGGAGATCGGACGGCTGCGCGGGGAGCATGAATCCAGCGTCTCGCGTCATCTGGACCGCGCGCGGCGCGATTTACGGCATGCGGTGGAAGATATTCTTCGCCACGGTATCGGATCGGCGAACGGTTCCGCGGTTCAACCCGGACTGAGCGATGCGGAAATCGCTCTCTGTTTCGAATACTGCTCGGAAGATAACCCCATCGATTTGGAAAAATTGCTGCCGCGCTCAAAATCGCCAGGCCCGGCAGCCGGAAAGCGGACGCCATGAACGCGCGGTGCAAGAAAGCTGTGGAGTTTCGTTCTAAGGATGGAGAAGCCCATGGCGCCTGACGAACGCGATCAGAGATTTGACAAAGCGCTTGCACGCCATCTGCGTTCCGCGGCGCCTGCGGGCGAAGCCGCGAGATTGCCCGCGGTCCCCGCTTCGCAGGGAGCCTCATGTCCTGACTCGGAAACACTGGCGGCTTATCACGAGCGGTCTTTGCTCCCGGAAGAATTGAATTCCTGGAAAGAACATTTCGTGGGCTGCGCAAATTGCCAGAATATTCTCGCGCAGCTCGAAGCCACGGACGAGATTTCATTCGAAGCCGCTGAGCGAGAAGAACTCGTTGCGAAGGGATCCGAGCCGGTGATCGCTGCTCGGAACGTTGAGGCGTTCCCCGCGGCGGCTGCACCCGGCCAAAGCCAACGTGCAGCAGGAGCGGCGCCACCCAAGAAGTCACGCCGGGCTCTACTATTGAGAGGTGCGCGCTGGCAGTGGCTCGCTCCCGCGGGAGCAATCGCCGCAGGGCTACTCGTCTGGATCGCGCTGCACGAAAACCAGCCGCTGGCTCCTCCAAGTCTGAAGCAAGTCCAAGTCGCCTCGCAGCAGGGGCCCCCGCCCCCGCCACCGACACCGTCTGTTTCGACAGCGTTGTCTGAAGTCTCTCCATCGCAGAAGGCCGCCCTCAAAAAGCCGCAATCCGCAGCCGATGAATTTCCCAGTGCGAACACGCGAGGCGCATCGGGTCCCGTAAAATCGGATGGGAAGCAGGAATACCTGGCGCAGGTTTCGCCTTCAAAATCGATGGGCGACAAAGAGAGCCGCTTGCGAAAGGATGCGGAGCGCAGCTCCTCCGTTGATTTGCTTCGTGCCCAAGAACAGTTGGATCGCGACGCCAAAACTGTGACCGGCGCAAGACAAGAAAATGCTGAAGTGCAATTACAAACACAAGCCGCGAATGCTCAATCGCAGAATCAATTAAATATCAATTCTCCCAAGGTACCGGGTCCCGCTCCGCTCGGCCAGATGGAAGCGAAAAAAATGAAGGCTGCATCTGCCGCACCGGCGGCTCCTCCTTCGCAGCCAGCGGCGGTTGGCGGCGTTGCATCCAGTTATAACAGCTCCGCTTCCTTGGAAGTCGCACGGGAGATTTCCAATCCGCGTTTGATCTCACCGCCGGGCTCAAGCGTCATTTGGCGCGCCGGCCGGAGCGGTCTCATCGAGCTCTCCAAGGATGGCGGATCCTCCTGGTCCCGCCAGAGCAGCGGCGTGCTCGCCGATTTGCTGAGCGGTTCCGCGCCCTCGGACAAAGTCTGCTGGATCGTGGGGCGGGTCGGCGCCATTCTTCTGACCACGGATGGCGGCGCGCATTGGACGTTGATTCCTTCTCCGCTGTCGGAGGATCTTGGCGGGATTCACGCCACCGATGAGCGGCACGCCACGATTTGGAACGCCCGCAATACCAAAAATTTCGAAACCAGCGATGGTGGTCTGACCTGGAAGCCCGTCCCGAATCCATGATGCGAAGGGCCCCAGCCCGAATCATCCACTGCAAGAAATCCCCCAGGCGTCGTTCTAAGAAAGAAGGCAAGTCCAGATCGAGGTGAAAGTGATGAAGATCCCCGGGAGTAAGTTTAAGATTCGAGCGTTGTGGATGATCCCTGCCGTTATGATTATCGCCGCCGGCGCCACAATTATTTATCCTCCGGCCCGCGCCAACAAGCTCAATGCGTCACAAGAACAGGAGGCCACCCGCGCCACCGCCGGCGATCAATCCACGAGCCTCAGCGATCAGACCGATCTGAACGTCACCGTTTACAACTCCAACATCGCCTTGGTGCGCGACGTTCGGCAGCTCACCCTCCCCAGCGGTACGTTTCGCCTGAAGTTCATGGACATCGCCGCCACCGTTAATCCCGCGACGGTTCATTTCCGTTCCCTGAACGACCCAGAAAAACTCGGCGTCATCGAACAGAACTACGAATACGATCTGCTTGAGCCCGCGAAACTTCTGCACAAGTACGTCGGCAAGGAAGTCACGCTGGTGCGCTCGTATCAAGAGAACAATTCGACCAAGCGCGAAGAGATCAAGGCGACGCTGCTTTCCGATAACAACGGCCCCGTCTGGAAAATCGGCAACGACATCGTGACCGGAATGTTTGCTGAGAGTTATCGCTTCCCCGAAGTGCCCGCGAATCTTTACGACCGTCCCACGCTGTTAATGTCTCTCGAGAACTCCGGCGCAAGAAAACAGCAGATCGAAGCGTCCTATCTCGCGAGCAATTTGTCCTGGAATGCCGATTACGTTCTGACCGTCGCGCGCGACGATAAAAACGCGGACCTGGATGGCTGGGTTACCGTCGTCAACAACAGCGGTACCGCGTTTCACAATGCGCGTCTCCAGCTCGTCGCCGGCGAACTAAACCGCGTGGCTAGTGACACCGGCCGGACGAGGATGGAGATGAATGCACCTATGCCCATGGCAAAGGCAGCTCAGCAGTTCCAACAAGAAGCCTTCAGCGAATACCATCTCTACTCGCTGGGCCGCAAGACCTCCGTCGAGGACAAAGAAACCAAGCAGATCAGCCTTCTCCAGGGCTCCGGCGTTCCCGTCGAAAAAATTCTCATGGTCAACGGCCAAAGCTACTACTACCGCAACCAGCAGACTCCCGGCGCCCCGCTGAAAGATCCCGTCATGGTCTATTACAAATTCAGAAATGAAGAGAAGAACGGCCTGGGAATTCCGCTTCCCGCCGGCAATGTCCGCGTTTATCAGAAAGACTCAAAAGGCGGGATTCTCTTCGCCGGTGAAGACCGCATCGATCACACCCCCAAGGACGAAGACGTGAACATCCACATCGGCAACGCTTTCGACGTCGTCGCCGAGCACAAGCAGACCGACTATAAGCGCATCGATACCCACACTTGGGAAATGGAATTTGAAATCACGCTGCGCAACCACAAAGATTCGCCCGTCACCGTGCAAGTGAATGAACCCATCGGCGGCGATTGGGAGATGCTTTCTTCCACCTACAAGTACAAGAAGACGGCGGCCTTCGCGGCGCAATTCATCGTGCCCGTCGCGAAGGATGGCACGTCAGTCCTGAGATACCGCATGCGCGCGCGCTGGTAGCCTGTCGGCTCACGGAGCAGGCTCTCCCCGGCCGGTCAGAGCGGAGGTGGTATAATACCTTCAGGTTAAGCTATGACCTGGTTCAAAAGCGGCAGCCTCGGCTGCCGCTTCTTATTTGGCGTGCGCCGATTCCTGATCGGGCTTTCTCGCTGTTTCTAGTATTCAAACCGGGGCAAGATTCCATTCATCTGGAATCTTGCTTTTTTTCGTAAATGGACCAGGTCAACCCAAGATTATATTAACTGTTAAGTTATTTAGATGGAACACTTACAGGTCATCTCGTATGTATTGCAAACAGAGGGCTTACGCGGTATTTAAGTCCTTTAGATGCAACACTTACAAAACATGGGGGAGGGGTAGCCTACAGGGTAGCCTACCCGCCGTTTCTTTGGCGGTCCTCCGCCACGAAGATCATTTCCGGGGAATCATCCCGGATCGGCGTGCGGTCGAAATTCCCGTGCAGCGCCGTAACGCGGAACCCGCATCGCGCGAGGAGGTGTTCGATCTCGTAGCGGAAGAAATACCGCAGCGTCCAAGCGAATACCAGCTTCTCCTGACGCCCGTCCGCATGCCTGATGGAAAAAATCATCTCCACGTCATTCCGTTGCTCCGCGCGATGGAATGCGACTACCCGCTCGGTGATCCGCACCTGCCGGCCGTCTGCGGTTTTGTATTCCGTCACCAGCATCTCGCGCATGTGCACGGGATCGTGCATCCGCTCGGCATCCGTCTGGAACACATCCAGGATCAGCCGCCCGCCCGGCGCGAGGTGCTTCTGAACGCAGTCCAGACAATCCACCTGCTGCCGCACTTCCAGAAGGTGCTGAAATGGCCGGAAGGGAATGATGACCAGGCGGAATCTTTCGCCGAGATCGAACCGTGCCATGTCCCCCTGTATGAGGTGAAGGCGTTCGCGGGCCTCCACGCGGAGCGACGCGCGTTTTTTCACTGCGCGCTCCAGCATGCGCTCGGAAAGATCAAGCCCGGTGATCCGCTTTCCCGCCTCCGCCAGTGCCATGGTGATGCGCCCCGTGCCGCAACCCAGCTCCAGTACGGGATCGCCGAACTCGCGCACGGCTTCGCGATAGAAAGCCACGTCCTGCAACCGCCCGCTCACGACCGGCGACTCGTCGTAGTAATCCGCGATAAACGAATCGTATAACTCTGACGCCATAAAATTTCTCCGGCCAACTGCTAACCCGCTATGGAGACGAGGCCGCTTCTCCCCCGGCTCTATTACTTCCTCTACGTCCTTTACCCTCTTTTACCTCATTCCACTACCGCGTCCGCCTCAATCTCAACAAGCATTTCCGGCGCAATCAGCTTGCTCACTTCCACCATGCTCGTCGCCGGCCGGATCTCTCCGAAAAATTCTCCGTGCGCCCGGCCGACCTTTTCCCATTCGGCGATGTTTGTCACATAAATTCGCGTCCGCACAACGTCTTTGAGGCTCGCGCCTGCCTTTACGAGCGCGGCCTCGATGTTCTTGATCGTTTGCACCGTTTGCGCGCGCAAATCGCCCGCGCCGACGACCTTTCCATCCGGTCCCGTCGCCGTAGTTCCCGACACGGTGATGGCATTGCCGATTCTTACCGCCCGCGAGTAGCCCACGATCGACTCCCACGGCGCACCGCTCGAAATATTCTGACGCGTCATCTTGGTCTCCCCTGCTTCGTAATCCTAGAAAGAATAATCTACTCTCTTCTTGTCCGGGCGTAAGAAAATGGTGGGCGCCGCTAAGTAGGGGAACTCCTTGGGATGATGCTAAACTATTTGCAATTCGGCGGAGAAACCGAGACGACTGATGAAGTGCAATAACATCCTGGAAGCGGTTGGTCACACCCCCCTGGTGCGCCTGAACCGCATCAATCAGGGCCTGAAGCCGCAGATCTACGTCAAAGCAGAATTCACCAATCCCGGCGGCTCCGTGAAAGATCGCATCGGCATCAGCATGATCGACGAAGCCGAGAAAAAAGGCCTTCTGAAGCCCGGGGGCACGATCATTGAAGGCACTTCGGGCAATACCGGCATGGGCCTGGCGCTCGTCGCGGCGGTTCGCGGATATAAGTGCGTCTTCACGACCACCGACAAGCAATCCAAGGAAAAGGTTGATCTCCTGAAAGCGCTCGGCGCCGAAGTCATCGTCTGCCCCACGGCCGTCGAGCCGGAAGATCCGCGCAGCTACTATTCGGTGGCGAAAAAACTCGCCCGCGAGATTCCCAATTCTTACTACCCGAATCAGTACGACAATCCCAGCAATCCCGAAGCTCACTACCGCACCACGGGTCCCGAGATTTGGGAAGACAGCGAAGGCAAGATCACGCATTTCGTTTGCGGCATAGGCACCGGCGGCACCGTCAGCGGCGTGGGAAAATACCTGAAGGAAAAAAATCCCAGCGTCAAAATTGTCGGGGTGGATCCCTTCGGCTCGCTGTACTACGATTTCGTCAAAACCGGGCAAACCATCAAAGCCAAGACCTACGTTGTGGAAGGCATCGGCGAGGATTTCTTCCCGACGACCATGAATCTGAAAATCTTGGACGATATCCTGCAGGTGAACGACGAAGAATGTTTCGTCGTTGCGCGCCGCCTGGCGAAGCTGGAAGGCCTCTTCACCGGCGGCTCCGGCGGCGGCTGCATTTCCGGGACGTTGCGCCTCGCCAAGGATCTGGGACCGAATGATTTCGTGGTCGCCCTGCTGCCGGACACCGGCACACGCTACCTCAGCAAGGTTTATAATGACCTGTGGATGCACGAGCGCGGCTACGTTGACGCGGCCACCGCCATCACCGCTGCGGAAGTCATCAACGCCAAACACGCCGCCGGCAAGGTGCGCGAACTCGTCATCGCGCGGCCGTACCAGACTGTTTTCCACGCCCTGAAGACCATGCAGGAGCAGGACATTTCGCAGATTCCTGTATTTGAGGAAAATGTTCCGATCGGCACGATCTACGAAGACCAGATACTCAACCTCGCGTTGCAGGGCAAGGATCTTCGTAAGCTCGTCGTTCGCGAAGTGATGAGCAAACCTCTGCCGCAGGTGCCCAGGACCGCGCCCGTCGAGCGCGTCACTCACATCCTCAGTCATCAGAATCCCGCGGTGTTTGTCGAGATGGGCAACGGACACTTCGAAATCCTCACCAAGTACGATTTGATGAGCACCGTCGCCAGCCTCATGGAACAAAAACGCTGAGCGCATTTCCCGCGCAAAATTTTCAGCAGACAGGAAACAGGAGCTGTGAAGATTCTTGATTTCAACGAGCGGCTGAAAGACTCCATCCTTATCGCCGATGGCGCGATGGGCTCGATGCTACACGATGCCGTGGGCACGCAGCGCTGCTTCGATGAGGTGAATTCTACCGAGCCGGAAGCGGTATTCCGCGTCCACCAGGCTTACATCGAAGCGGGCGCGCAGATCATCGAGACCAACACGTTTGGCGCGAATCGCTTCAAGCTCGAGCCGCTCGGCCTCGGCGAAGAAGTCCAGCGCCTCAACAGCCGCGGCGTGAAAATCGCCCGCGAAGCCCGCGAATCCGCCGCTCGCGAAGTCCTCATCGCCGGCTCCATCGGCCCGCTGGGCATCGGCGTGCAATCGCGCCATCCATTCGCGGAAGAGATCCTGGACATTTTTCACGAGCAAGCTCTCGCTCTCGAAGAGCGCGGCGTAGACTTCTACATCCTCGAAACGTTTTCTTATATCGAAGAATTACTCCTCGCCATCGACGCGATTCGCTCCTTTTCTGGATTGCCCATCGTCGCCCAGCTCACCTACGCGGAAGAAGGCACGACCTACGGCGATGTCCGCCCCGCGGATGCCGCGGCGCAGTTGAAAAACAAGAATGTTCAGGTGATCGGCGCGAATTGCACGCTTGGTCCGCAAGCGCTTCTGCCGATTCTGCAGGAGCTTGCCGCCGTGGACGATCTCCGTGTCAGCGGCATGCCCAACGCCGGCTTCCCCAAACGCGAGGGCGACCGCATCGTCTATCCGAAATCCTCTCCGGAATATTTCGCGCTTTTCGCGCGCGAAGCGGCGGCGCTCGGCGTGCGCCTTCTCGGCGGCTGCTGTGGCACAACGCCGGCGCACATCCGCGCGATGGCTGAAGCCGTCAAGTCGCTTCGTCCCGCGAAATCACACGCGGCCGGACATGCGGCCGAAGTCATTTCAAAGCCCGCGCCAGTCACGCAGCGTATTCCCGAAAGCAATTTCTGGAGAAAACTCCAGAAAAAAGAATTCACCGTCTGCGTGGAAATCGATCCGCCCAAGGGACTTTCTCTCGACCGCATCTTCGAGCAGGTCGACAAGGTTATGGCTTCGCGCAAGGTCGACGCTGTTGACATCAACAGCGGGGCCATGGCGCGCGTGGGCATGGACGCGCTAATCGTCGCGAGCGCTCTCGAAGCTCGAGGCGTTGAAACCGTTCCGCACCTCACGACGCGCGACCAGAACATCATCGGCCTGCAAGCGGCGCTGCTCGGCGCGTGGACCGTCGGCGGCGTCCGCAACGTTCTCGCCATCACCGGCGATCCTCCGTCCGTCGGCGACTACCCGGAAACCAGCGGCGTTTACGAAGTCGACTCCGTCGGCCTCGTCAAAGTTCTGCATCGGCTGAATCAGGGCACCGACTGGGCGGGAAAAACTCTCGGCGGCGCCACGAATTTTGCCATCGGCGTCGCCGTGAATCCCGTCGCCGACGATCTCGACAACGAAATCGAGCGCTTCCACGCGAAGGTCGAAGCCGGCGCGCATTTCGCGATGACTCAGCCGCTCTTCGACCCCGAACACTGGCACGCTTTCCTGAAAAAACTTGGCGGCAAGCCGGCGATCCCGGTGTTGATCGGCATCTGGCCGCTCAACAGCTACAAGCAGGCGCTTCGCTTGAACAATGAAGTCCCCGGCATCGTCATTCCCGAGGCCCTTCTGAAGTCCATGGAAACCGCGGGGGCCGCCGCACGCGACCGCGGATTCGAAGTTGCCCGCAAAATGCTCGACTGGTCCCGCACCGAACTCGCCGGCGCGTATCTCATTCCGCCTTTCAAGCGCTATGAGGAAATTCTTGAGATCTTGTAACGCCGTCCTCCGGGCCGGCATCTTCGGCTTGCGGAAACGTCAATCCGACTCCGCGGTCGGTTTCACATGTCTGTGCAGCACGCGCTGGAGTACCGGCGTCAGAATCAAATATGCCAATCCAACAAACACCGGCGTGATCAATCCCCAGGCCACGATCGCGTGCCACGTGGTTGTCCACAGAAACCTGACCGCTGCCCACGCGTTGGCGTGAATCATCCCCTGAATTTGCGCGATGGAAACCGGCAGTGGCGCTGCGCGAAACAACTTCTCGCCCAGCCGGAAGAACGGCAGCAGCAGCGCAATCTGGATCGGATACACGAAGTAGTTCACGATCTGGATGGCCGGCAGGTTCAGCCGCAGAACAATCGCGACGATCGTGCAGAGCAGCGTTGTGCATCCCAACGCCGGAAACACACCCAGCGCTCCGCCGAGCGCCAGGCTGAGCGCCATCTTCTCCGGCGTCACTCCCTGCCGCAGCAGGTCGAGAATCGGCCGGACCAGTCTCGGGTACAAGAATCCTTTCTGCACAATCAGGTCAGCCCACTTACGGATTCGACTTCGCCGCCACCGCTGCGCTCGTATGGTCGTGAATCATCTTCCATCCATCCGGGAAGCGTTGCCACACCAATGTAAACACTCCGCCGACGTCATCTTTTTCCCGCTTCAAGTGCCACCGCCCCAGAACGAGCGCTGCGTCCGGGCCCAAAAACCGAAACTCCAATTCCGAAAAATCCAGCCGTCCCATGGTCCCCCTGTCGGGATAGTTCTTCTTGTATCGCGCCAGCACGCCATCCCAGCCGCGCGCCACCCCGCTGCTCCCAGAAAACGTCAGTTCCGGCGAATGCCAATATCCCACCAGAAACGCGTCTACATCACCGCGGTTCCACGCAATTTGCTGCGCACTCAGAACGGTGCTGATAGCCTCCCGGTCAGCTTGGCGCTCATCGGCGGGCTTGGGGAACGCCGGTCTATGCACAAAGAGGAAGATACCCATTGCCAGTACAACTGACACCCATATGCAAGGACGAATCATTCGCATGATCGCTCTCCTCTGTAAACCTTTATAAACCCTTGTGTACGCGCAGGATAGGTGACAGGCTGCCTCCGAGGCAAGCCTTCTCCCCCTGACTCCTTCCTCGCGTAAGCCAAATCATTCCAACGGTTTACATCCGTTGGTTCCAGTCCACTGGTACTTCGGGGCTATTGATATCTATTTTCCTGACTGCCAGAATCCTTTCAGAGGTTGAGGAATGTTTAGCGCCATGCTACTTGCGATCTCTGTCGTGGCCCTGTCCCAGTTCGCCCTTTACTATTGGCGGGCAGTTCTGGCAGGCGTTGCAGCCCAACCGGTTTCTGACCGCGTGCTGGTTGCTGCCCAGGTCGAGAATGGGCGCTTTACACCTCAGGATTTCCAGACCCTGGCCGGCTTGCATAATTTGACCCCTGATCTCTTTCCAAATCGCAGCGGATTGGGTTTGGTACGACTGTATTACCGGGCGATTGAAGGCCTCGATGCCTTCTTTGCCAACAGGATTCCCATTTTCTCCTCTTGGAGCGAGCGCGAGCGCATCATCTGCAGCCGATACGCCGCCGTTCAGGTGGACCGCCGCCTTCAGGCCAATCTCGACCTCGTAGCCTCATTGCACTCCTGCTGATTCTCTCGCTGCCAACCGTCTTAATGAGCTTTAGTATGCCCAGCGCAGCAGCACGCCGCCGGTCGTGTACCCCGCGCCCACGGTGACGATCAGCACCAGGTCGCCCTTGTGCAGGCGCCCCTGTTCGACGGCATCGCGCAGCCCCAGGGGAATCGTTCCCGCCGTAGTGTTGCCATACCGGTCGATGTTCACCATCACCTTGGAATCGTCGACGCCCAGCCGCTCCTGCGTCGCTCGGATGATGCGCAGATTTGCCTGGTGCGGCACCAGCAGTTGCAGATCATCTTTTGTAAAACCATTCCTTTCAAGTAAATGCGTCGCCATTTCCGTCATGCGCCGCACTGCGTATTTGAAAACCTGCGACCCTTCCTGGTGGACATAGTGCAGACGCTTCTCGACCGTCTCCTGGCTCGAAGGATGGAGCGAACCTCCGCCCGGCATATAGAGAAATGCCCCCCCAGAGCCATCCACATCGTGCTCAAAATCGAGGATCCCTTCGTTCGAGCCTGCAGCCTCAAGAAGCGCCGCTCCCGCGCCATCGCCGAACAGAACACACGTCGCACGATCCTTATAGTCCAGGACGGAAGTCATCGTATCGCTTCCGATTGCCAGCACTTTCTTGTGCGTGCCCGCGCCGACGAACTGCGCGCCCACGGTCAGCGCGTAGGCAAAGCCGGAGCACGCCGCGGACAGGTCAAATCCCCAGGCCTTCTTCGCGCCAATGCGTTCCTGCACCAGGCAGGCGGTGGCGGGAAAAAACATGTCCGGGGTAACGCTGGCGAGCACGATCAGGTCGATCTCCGCGGGATCCGTCTTGGTTTGCGCCAGCACCGCCCTTGCGGCTTCCGTCGCCATATGCGAAGTGGCGGTGCCCTTCTCCACGACGTGGCGTTCCCGGATACCGGTGCGCGTGACGATCCATTCGTCGTTGGTCTCGACGATTTTCTCCAGATCCGCGTTGGTCATCACCTTGGGAGGAACGTACCCGGCTACACCGGTGATTTTTGCCGCGAGGCGGTGGGACATGACTCTCCTTGCCGATTATTTCCCTAACCAAAAGAACCTGAATTTTATGCGATAGCCCTGTGGGGATACAAGGCGCAGTCCGGTTCGAATCAGAACCGCAGGAGGTAACTCAATTTGATGAAAAAAAGCCGACTCGTGGAATTGTTTGGCGGGCCCAGCGGCTTTACGGGCGGGGATGCAATGGGGTTCAAGGTGAGGTCGGTGAAGCCGTTGAGGATGTCTTTATATAGCCTGGGCTGTTCTTTCGCGCAAGCGGCAAGTAGTACAGATGTTGGCTCATTTAATACCACGGCGACAACTACTCAAGATAGCCTGCGCTTGGCAGCTAGGAGGCCGGCGGAAGAATTTCATAGCGCCACGAAAGAGTGGCAGTTTTCCGAAGCATGGCCGCAACGGAGCAGTACTTGTCCTCGCTGAGCTGGATGGCGTGCTTTACCGCCATGTCCTCGAGTCGGCCACGAAGACGATAGAGTATTTCCAGCTTTGTCCAGACCGTAGGCGGCTCTTCCGCGCGTTCGCCCGAGCAAATCACTTCTAGCGATTCGAACTTCTGCCGCTTCTTTTCCAGGATGATTACAACGTCGGTGGCGGTGCAGGCCCCCAGCGCCAGCAGCACAAGCTCCATCGGGCCGGGCGCCTTGTTCGACGCACGGTCGGAATCGACGGTCATGGCGTGTCCGGAGGGGCTAGTCGCCACAAATTTCTGTTCGCCAATCCACTTCACGGATCCAGTCTGCATGCGGCCTCCCTCGAGAAAGCATAGCAGGACGTGGAACTTGAAACGAGCCACGCAGATTCCAATTGGCATTCGAATCGTTTTTTGGTTTAAATGGCGTGGCCCGGCCTGTACTCTCAATAGCGCGCGGGGAGGAGAGAACAAATGCAAATCCCAATCTCAAAGGCAAAGCGCCGGCTCGCGATGGCTGCGCTTGGGCTGGCTGCGCTTCTTTGGTCGTCAACCATCGGAGCCGCAGCGCGGCAGGGCGGTATGGCCGCCGAAGGAAAAGATCAACCCTACGTGATTGAGTACTACTACAAGGCGAGGTGGGGGCACGCTGAAGAATTCCTGGCGCTCTTCAAAAAAAACCATTATCCGGTTCTGAAAAAAGAGATCGAGCTGGGCCGCATGCTAAAGGTCAGCATGGCCGTTCCGCGCTATCACACCACGGAAGACGGCCGCTGGGATTACCGGGTAACCATCGTCTTCAAGAACGCGTCGATTGCCAACGACAATTTTGACAGCTCCGCGCTGCTTAAGCAGCTTTATCCCGATCAGGAAACCTACAAGAAAGAGGAACAACGCCGCTTCGAAATTCTGGAAGCTCACTGGGATCTGCCGATCAAGGACTTGGACTTGGATGCTCGCTGAGGAATCGTTCTTGCGCCACCCTGTGTGGCTTGATCATTTCCTCCATCCTGGAGGGCGAGAGCGTTTTCATGAGCGCAGTTTTCGACGCGCTCACCCAGAAGTTGGTTCTTACCCGTGGGGCCGTAAAGCCCCGGACTTCAGGCCGGGGAGGATGTCTCTCCGGCAATAAGAGGTGCCGCTGCCAATGACAAAAGTGGCGCGATTTTGCGCAGCCTGATGGAATGCCTCCCGGCCGGTGCTGCGCCCTCGAGAGGCATGGACCGGAAATAGGGCCAACTGTTTCGTTGGACGGAGCAGCCTGGAGAAATGGCGGCAGCCCCGGAAAAACCAGAGCTCAGGAGTTACGCGGGCCGCTGGTCGCGGCAACTTCGATGATCGGGTTAGGCAGCGCCCGCATGGTGCGGACGAAAAGTTCCACAATGGCTCCGTCAAATTGCGCATTCGCGCAGCGCTCTAGCTCGGCGAGCGCGTCTGTCGCACTCCGGGCCTTCTTGTACGTGCGATCGCTGGTAATTGTATCGTAGGCATCCGCGACCGCGATGATGCGAGCCCCCAGCGGAATTTGTTCACCGGTCAAAGCCTCTGGATAGCCCGAGCCGTCGAAGAATTCGTGGTGATGCAGCACCATTTCGCGGATGCCCGCGAGGGGCGTCAGCGGATCGAGGATCTTCGCGCCAAAATTCACGTGCGCTTTCATCGTCTCCCACTCTTCGGGATTGAGCGGGCCGTTCTTGTTCAGAATACTTTCCGGGACGCCAACCTTGCCGATGTCGTGGAGCACGGCGCCCAAACGAACCTCTTCGACTTCGGCGTCTTTCATCCCCATCGCTTCCGCGATCAGAGCCGCATACGCGGAGACTTTCTGAGAGTGGCCTTGTGTGTAATGATCCTTGGCGTCGATCGCAAAGGCCAGCGAAGTGACCGTGTCCAGCACCGCCTGCGGCAGTGCCTGCACACCCTGCTCCGGAGCCGTAGCCGGCCTGCCGTTATTCGGTTCGGTCGCCGCGAGCGATTCCGTGAATTGCCGCAGGCGCTGGTAGATTTCTTCAAACGCCTCGGGGCCCGTCGAGAATAGCCGCTTGAGTGTCACGCCCAGATACGCTTCTAGGACGTCACGCTTCCATTTCTTCGCCTCGTTGGGATCGAAGTGATCGGCGGTTGAGACGGCGTTACCGCCCTGATGTTTCGAAAGATACATCGAAGCGTCGGCGACTTGGATAAGCTCTTGCGGCGACGAGCCATGGAGTGGATAGCAGGCGATGCCAAAGCTGGCGCTGATGTTTTTCTCGCGCAGCAATGGATCGGCGGAGACCCAGCCGCGCAGCTTGCTCGCCAGTTGCCGCGCATGCTCCATATTGGTTTCCGGCATCAAAATGACGAATTCGTCCCCGCCGTAACGAGCCACAACGTCGGAGCGCCGGCAATTGGTCTCCAGAATCTGCCCGACGCGCTGGAGAACGAGGTCGCCCTCGAGGTGCCCGTAGAAATCGTTCACGAATTTGAAGCGGTCGAGGTCCATGAGCACCAGCGCAAACGCGCGCCCGGCTCGAGTGGACCGCTTCCATTCGGCGGACAATGCTTCCATAAAAAAACGATGCGTCTTCACACCGGTGAGTCCGTCGGTGATCGCCTGCTCCTGCGCCTTTTGGAAAGAAAGCGCGTTGTGCAGCGCACCGGCGATGAGGTCGGCCAGCGTGCGCAGCAGGAGAACTTCTTCCTCGGAGAAGTCCACCGGTACGGACGACTCGATGTACAAAATGCCGTGGAGCTGTTCGGCGTAAAAAACCGGCAATGCAATGGCCGCCACGGAATCCGGTAATAGTGGTTTCATCGCTCCATCTGCCGGAGCGGCGACGCGGTATGCCGCCATGTGGCCATTGCGCGCGACGTGACCGATCAGGCCTGCGCCAATGGAAATACGCTGCCCCAGGGTCCCGCGACGCTTGCCCGCTTCGGCTTGGATCACCACTTCTCGTGTCGCGTAGTCCAGCACGCCGATGCCGATGTGATCGTAGGTCAGGCCGGCTTCGAGTTGTTCGGTGATTTTGGCGAGCATCTCGTCCGGATTGAGCGTGGCGATAGCGTTCCGCGAAATTGTGTTCAACAGCGAGAGGTGCCGCGCCTTGGTGCGCTCTTCGCTGAACAAGCGGGCGTTTTCAATCGCGATACTCGCTTCGCTTGCAAGGACCCGCAGAAGCTCCAGGTGCCCTTCGTCAAACACGCGCTCGTGATCGGAGTACACCGCCATCGCGCCGATGGCGTGATCGTAGGCCACCAGCGGTACGCCGCAGAAGCACCCTTTTGTGCGCAGAGGATCGACGCCCAGTTTTTTCATCTCCCCCACGTAATTGTCGCGGATGAGCACCGGCTGCCGCGTTCGAATGATGTACTCGGTGATGTGGTTCCCGGCAGGACGTGCACGCTTTGGCATGCGCGCGCCATCCACGATCTCGAAGTCGAATTGAATTTCGTCGCGCAGCGCATCCAGTTCCGCGATGTAGAAGTTTTCCACGTCGAAGAGCCGCCGCAGCTCCTCCCACACTTTTCTGGTCAGGTCTTCCTTGTTCAGCGTCGAGCTGAGCACGCGGCCGATTTCGTTCAATACGTGAAGCTCTTCGGACCGTCGCGAAGTCTGCTGAATCAAGTAGCTGTTTTCAACTGCCATGCCGATCTGGTGCCCCAGCGCCAGCAGCAGCCGCAGCTCCGCGGCTGTGAAGCGCCGGCTATCCGGGGTCCCGAGAAGGAGCACCCCGAAGGCTTGCTCCTTGGCCTGAAGGCTGATGGCCACCACGCTGCGAAGCCCGTGCGCGAGCGCCAGCTGGCGGAATCGGCGGATGGACTGTTCCTTTTCGAGAGCCGAGAGGGAGTCGTCGCGAAGGTCGCGAAATCCCAGCAGGCCGCCCAGGCGCGCCACCAGGCTGACGAGATAATCGTCCAGATTTTCGTTTTGAGCGACGCGGCAGAACTCCTCACTCAAGCCCACGGCAACGACGGAAGTGGGCCCCTGCGGGTCACCGTGGTGCAGAAAGAGCGCGCCGGCCGGCAGCCGCACAACGCCCAGCACGCGGTCCAGGGCCTGCGACAGCATGCGCTGAATCTCGCCGCCCACAAAGCTGGAGGTCGCCAGATTGAGATTCGAAAGCGCCAGCATGTTGCGTTCGATGCGGCGCTTTTCTTCTTCGTAGAGCGCCATGACCATAAGCATGGACACGAACGCGCACGGAGCAGCGGCAACCACGCTCATGCCTGCGCCCTGGAGTTCCGGCGTCGCGTCCAGGATATGGAGTGCGATCCGCAGAGCTCCCCAGGAAGCGAAGGAAACGCCAAGCAGTCTGTCGGCTAGCGTTTCCTGCCGCCGGCTTTCCTGCCAGAACACCACCGCGACCGCGATGTACAGCAGAGAACCGGGGATGATCGCGGAAATGGAAAACACGTTGGCGGCATTGGCGGCAGCCCACAATCCGAACAGGACGCCAACCGCCAGCCCGGGAATTTTCCAGGCCTTCCGCTGCGAGTAAAGCTGTGCTCCTAGAAAAAAGAGCACGCCGGAGAGCGCGAAAAGCCAATGATTCAACGCACTCTGCAGCGGGTTTGCCGATGCCGATGGAGCGAGAGTCGGCCCCACGTAATGGAGCGCGAACACGGCCCACGCCGCTGTCCATAGCAGCAGATACGTCTGGCGTTTGATCCTGTGGATGTACGCGAAAAAGCCCGCCACCAACGTGGTAGCGATCAGCAGCGCCAGTGAGATAAAACTTTGATGCATCAGGAACACATTCGATTCTCCGCCCGCACTGCGGACGATATTCCGCAAGTGACGAAAGCACAAGAATCCCTCGTTCTCCGCTGTGTACGCACAATCCCGCTCCTGGCACGAGAGGACAGTCGTGCGGCGACGCAGGAAGGTCGCGCCTGTACACAAAACAAAGTACTTGTGATTATGGATTACGGGATTTTCAGGAAGCAAGCGTACCGGGGTACTGGTAGCCAAAGAGACAGCATCTGGGAGGTTACCCGTCGGGTCGTAAAGCCCGTCCTTTAGGGTGGGGATACAAGACCTGTTAAAGACATACTTGATGGCGTAGCACGTTCGTGATACTCTTTACCAATGGTTAAGAAACTCCGTGCTGTTCGCATCAAAGAGCGGGACTTGGAAGAGCTAGCAAGGCTCGCCAAGAAAGAAGACGAAACCGTGAGTTCTTTAATCCAGAAAGCCGTGCGAGAGTTCCTCGACAAAAAGAAGGCGCAACGCTAAGGACGCCAACAGCGTGTTGAGATTGCAAGCGTTCAAATTCGAACTTCAGCCCGACGGCGAACAACTCCGCAACCTGCGGCAGTTCGCTGGTTCCTGCCGCTTCGTCTACAACAAGGGTTTGGCTCTCAACATCGAACGCTACGAGAAAAAGGAAAAGCGACTGGGCTACGCTGGCCTGTGCGCTCTCCTGCCAAACTGGAAGAGGGAGCACGAGTTCCTATCCGACGTACCAGCGCAAGCGTTGCAGCAAGCGTTGAAGAACCTGGAACGAGCGTACACAAACTTCTTTCAAAAACGAGCTGACTTTCCGAAGTTCAAGAAGAAAGGTCAGCGGGAGAGTTTCCGAGTTCCGCAAGGCTTCGAGGTAGACAACGAGAACGGACGTGTCAAAGTCCCGAAGATTGGCTGGATGCGCTACCGCAAGTCGCGGGATGTGCTTGGTGAAGCGAAGAACATCACGATCAGCGAATCATGTGGCAAGCGGTTCGTGTCCATCCAAAGCGAGCGTGAGGTCACAACGCCGCAGCACCCCTCGACATCAGCCGTCGGTATGGATTGGGGCGTAGTCCACTTCGTAACCCTATCCAACGGCGAAGTCGTGGACCAGTGCCACCATTGAAAATGCTCCTACCAAAACTTGCGAAGTTGCAGCGTCGCATGACTCCGAAGATCAAATTTAGTAAGAACTGGCGCAAGGCGAAAGCACGCGTCACCCGGTTGCACAGCAAAATTGCCAACATCAGAAAGGATTTCGTGCACAAGTCCTCGAAGGACATCAGCAAAAACCACGCCGTCGTGTTTATCGAAGACTTGCAAGTCAAGAACCTGAGTGCCTCGAGCAAAGGC
>DATHIB010000168.1:0-51515 GCA_035490055.1 Candidatus Limnocylindria bacterium
AACTCATTCTTAGCTTGCAGGTTACGAGCGCGTGCACAGATTGGACCACTAAAGCCGAAAATTAGCGGCCAAACTGTTTGATTCTTAAAGCACTTACGCTAAAACATGAGGCTCAAACAGATTTGGCCGCTAATTTTTAGCCACTCATACAGAGATCACTCTCTGTCGGCTCTTTCGGGCCAGCGGCGGTCAGGCCGGGCAGGGAATTACTTTGAATTGAGAGCGGCGACGACCGCGTCCGCGAATTCCTCCGTGCCGGCTTTGCCACCGACGTCCCGGGTGGTGTGTTTTGCTTCCCGGTAGACACTTTCGAGGGCATTCTGGATGCGCTCCGCTGCCGTCCGCTCGCCGAGGTGGTCGAGCATAAGAATGCTGCTCATCAGCAGGGCGGTTGGATTGGCGAAGCCTTTGCCGGCGATGTCGGGCGCGGTGCCGTGCACAGCCTCGAACATGGCGCATTCATCCCCGATGTTGGCACTGGGAACTACGCCCAGGCCGCCGACGAGGCCTGCAGCCAAGTCGCTCATCACGTCGCCATAAAGATTCGGAAGCAAGAGTATGTCAAATTGCTGGGGATCCATCACCATCTGCATGCAGGCGTTATCGACGATAAGTTCTTTGTATTCGATCTGGGGGAATTGCGTCGCCACCGTCCGGACCGATCTCAGGAACAACCCGTCCGAAAGCTTCATGATGTTGGCTTTGTGAATGGCATGAATCTTTTTACGGCCGTGGCGTTTTGCATATTCAAAGGCAAATTTCGCGATCCGCGTGGAAGCCCGCTCGGTGATAATCTTGAGGCTCTCCACCACGCCGGGAACGACCTCGTGCTCGAGGCCTGAATATAAATCCTCGGTGTTTTCCCGCACCAGAGTCAGGTCCACGCCTTGGAAATGCGATTTAACTCCCGGCATGTTTCTCACCGGACGCAAATTTGCATACAAGTCGAGCGTTTTGCGCAGCGCCACGTTCACGCTGGGTGCGCCGCCGGCGATGGCCGTGGCCATAGGGCCCTTCAGCGCAACGCGGTTCCTGCGCACGGACTCCACGGCCGCCTGGTTGACCGTCTTTTCCTGATTGGAGGAACTGTCGGAGCGCCCGGCGATCTCTTCCCAATCAATCTGCACGCCCGTGGCTTCCAGGACGCGGCGCGTCGCGGCGGCTACTTCGGGTCCGATTCCCTCGCCGGGGATGAGGGTAACTCTATGTCTCGTCATTGCATCTTATTGTATGCGAAGCATCCAGGCTTGTCGAAATGCGGTAACACCAGGCGTTTCATGACAGGAACATGGGCTTGCGCAGCGGTTTGAGAGTTCTGGTATAATGTAGAAGTTGATAGCTTCGCGGGTGTGCCCGCGAGCGGAGGCCAAGAGAATTTATGATCAATTTGACGCCCGTTGCGAGTACCAAGGTCAAGGAAATCATGAGCATGCAGAGCCCGGTGCCGGTCGCGCTACGCGTGGCTGTTGTGGGTGGCGGCTGCTCCGGTTTCCAGTACCACATGGCGTTTGAAAACCAGACCACCGATGCGGACCAGGTTTTTGAATTCGATGGGCTGAAGGTCGCGGTCGACCAAATGAGTTCCATGTATCTGGACGGGATTGAGATCGACTACATCGAGACACTCGAAGGTGCGGGATTCAAGTTCAACAATCCCAACGTTAAGAGCACCTGCGGCTGCGGCAGCTCCTTTAGCGTCTAATTCCGTGTAGGGAAGCGCCCCGCGCGCTTTCAGAACTTTTCTTCGGGCTCCTGAGCGGTACGTTCAGGAGCTTTTTTATGCCCTCTAGCCAATCCGACTGGGACGCCAAGCACAGGCTCGCCGCTGAGACGCCTCCCTCCGAGCCCGCAAGCATTGTCCGCGAACTCTTGCCGCTCCTGCCTGCCGGCCCTGCGCTGGACATCGCCTGCGGTGCGGGAAGGCATTCACTGCTTCTTGCAGCGCGCGGCCAGCATGTCACGGCAGTGGATTTCTCGGTCGTTGCTTTAGATGTTTTGGAAGCTCGCGCGCACGGCATGCGCGCTCGAGTGCGCCGCAGCCAGAGCCTCCATGAAATCGAGCGGCCTTTGCACGGCGGACTCGAGCTGACGCAGGCGGATCTTGAGCGGACCAAACTCCCGGAGTGCTGCTACGATCTTATTCTGTGCGTTCAATATCTGCAGAGATCGCTCTTTTCACAAATGGCACGCGCTCTTCGTCCGGATGGTGTTCTGATGTTTGAGACTTACACGCGCGCGCAACTGGAGTTTGCGGGTGGCCCACGGAATCCGGCCTACCTCCTCGAAACCGGCGAGCTCCGAGAAGCGTTTCCGGAGTTGCGTGTGGTGTTTTACCGGGAATTGCGGGCCGGACAGGGAATCGCCAGCTTGTTGGCGCAGAAAGGGCGAAAAGAAAGCTGATGCCAGTCTGAAATCATGCACAACTATGGCGGTGCGGATTTGGACGATGGAAGTTTGATAAGAGCGGCACGCAAGGCAGTTTCGTCAAGTCCTGCAGCGGAAAAAACCACCTGGCCAGACGTATCGATGAGCACAAAGTAGGGAATGCCATGTTCCGGAAAGTGACCGAGTATGTCGGCGCTAGCATGGAAATTCGCCCAAGGCTCGTTGTGCATCCTCCAGAATTCAAAGGCTTTGTTTGGCTCTTCATCTTGATCAACACTGAGCAAGACTAGCCCGCTCCTAGCAGTTTCGTGATAAAGCTTTTCGATCGCCGGAAGTGACTCGACGCACGGAGCACACCATGTCGCCCAAAAGTCGAGCAGCACTGGCTTCCCTTGAAACGATTTCAGGGGAACGTCTTTGCCATCCGTGGCCCTTAGGGTTATTTCCGGCGCTTGCTTGCCGACAAGTTGGCGAATCCCGGCGTCCATTTTGTCTTCAAATTTTTCCACGACGCTTGCCGTCATCGGGGGTTAAACGCAAAGTTCTGAGCCGATGAGGACGTAGGTGTCAGATCAGCCACGGCAAAGAGCGTTTCTCGATCCATGACATAGTTACGATCGGGCTCCGTGGGATGAAGCGGCCCCTCTCGGTGTTCTGTCATTTTTCGGATTACCTTAGTGTGTTTATCGATCCAAAAAATAAAGCGCGTGATTATAGGCGCGGAGGTTCCAGGGAGTTCTCCTTCGGTTCTGATCACTTCGCAAATGATACTTTTGCCGTTCACCTCGATGGTTTCGTCAGGCACATACACCGCGGTGCGGACTAACTTCTGCAGACTGGACAGGCTTTTCAGCGTGCTTTGTGCCATATTCAAGGACATCAGGCCGGGAACGGAAGCTTGAATGCGGCTCGGGCCCGTAGTTGGAGTCGCATGTTGAATGTATTGATGGAAGGGTGGGTAATAAATCCATTCGGTCTTACCGTCGGAAATCTGCAATGCATTAATTTCGTCCAAAACCGGCTAAACTCGCCCTCAAGAGTAGACTCTTCGATGGAATTAATGTGGTAGGAGTTTGCGTGAGCGTATAGCTCGAACACCTCATTCAAGAACGGGAGCGCATCAGAATTCGTTCCAGTACCGTCCTTGGACGCAGACGTGGTCTGCGCCGCAGCAGGCAGAGAAAGAGTAAGGAGAAGGGCCGCAGAAAGCGAACCGGACATTGCAACTGTCGATTTGAGTCGTTCCAGCATCCTCATTTCGCAGTCACGCCTCTGAGGTGTTGATAAGTGCTCCCTACTTCTCGCTAAGCGTCGCCCTGTGAACCGCTGTTGTCCCGGCAGGATCCTGGCCGCGAGCCAACACCAGGTATTCTCCATCGGTACCCCAAAGTCTTATCACCGTGGCCGGGCTTGTTCGAGGTCCCACGGCGTTTTCGACAGGCGACCAGCCTTTGCTGTCTCGTCCAGTTGCAACGAATAGAGCCCTTGCGTGGGGTCGTCGGTCCCTCCCGATTTATGAGTACAAGGTACGCGTTCCCTGGCCCAAGAATTGCGAACCCTGTCAGCGACAGGCCAGCCGGAGCAGACGCATCATACACACGGGGAAGCTTGCCTTCGTACGGCATCAGAATGTAGGTCTTTTCGGGGCGGCTAAAAATGGCGACCTCTTTTGAAGAGCAACGCATTTCAGTGAGACTACTGTACGATGAGCGGTCAGGAAAAGTCGACCGAGGAAGGTATCCGGCCAACTGTCCTTTCCCAAAGTCAAAATGACGGAGCAAGTCACCGGGCAATGGGCGGTGATGGACGCGTTGACGCCGTTTGCAATCTTCGGGTTCCATCCGTATCCTAAAGTCCGGGCATGAAAATAGCGCTCGCGCAGTTCAATCCCACCGTTGGCGACTTCGCAGGGAATGCCGCTCGCATCTTGAGCTTGGCGGGGCAGGCCAAGCAGCGAGGCGCGGACCTTGCTGTTTTTACCGAGCTTTGCCTCTGCGGTTATCCTCCTCAGGATCTTCTGGAGCGCCCGGCTTTTCTAGACCGGAACATTGACGAACTGAAAGAGCTTGCGGCCAAAATTCCTCTGCCGAGCCTGGTGGGCTACGCGGGGCGCGTGAAGAATGGCGCGGGCAAATCCGTCGCCAACAAAGCGGCGCTGCTGTGCGGCGGGCGAGTCGTCTTTGAGCAGAGCAAGATGTTGCTGCCGACCTACGATGTGTTCGACGAGTCGCGGTACTTTCAGCCCGCCGATAAGCAAGTGGTCTACAGCTTCAAGGACGAAAAACTTGGCATCACCATTTGCGAAGATGTGTGGAACGACCCGAATTTCTGGCCTACGCGCTTGTACGAGCGTGATCCGGTGGTGGAACTTAGCAAGCAGGGAATCAGCGTCCTGCTGAATATTTCGGCTTCACCCTACACCATCGATAAAAGAAATCTGCGCATCGAGATGCTGCGCGCCATCGCGATGAAGCAGCGGCGTCCCGTGGTCTACGTCAATCAAGTTGGCGGCGACGACAATCTGATTTTTGACGGTGCGAGCATGGCGATTACCGCCGATGGGCGTGTGGCCGCGCAAGCGCTGGCATTCAAAGAAGATCTCGTCCTCTTTGACACGGTTTCCGGGGAGGGCGAGATTCACGTACAGCCACCGACCGAAATCGCCTATGCCTACGAGGCGTTGCTGACCGGCACGGCGGACTACGTGCGCAAATGCGGGTTTAAAAAGGTTCTTGTCGGCCTGAGCGGCGGCATTGACTCCGCGGTGGTTGCGTCGATCGCCGTGAACGCACTGGGGGCCGAAAATGTCCTAGGCGTTTCCATGCCGGGACCTTTTTCTTCGGCAGGCAGCAAAAGCGACGCAGCAGCATTGACAAAGAATCTTGGCATCCGGTTTATCACCTTGCCGATTACGGATGTTTTCGAAGAATACCAGAAGGCGCTGGCCGCCGCTTTCGACGGCCGGCCCGTTGATGTGACGGAAGAAAATATTCAAGCGCGCATTCGTGGAAATTACCTGATGGCGATCTCCAACAAGTTTGGATCGATGGTTCTCAGCACCGGTAACAAATCAGAACTCGCGGTCGGATACTGCACGCTTTACGGAGACATGGCTGGAGGCCTCGCGGTCATTTCCGATGTGCCAAAATTGATGGTGTATGAACTGGCGCGCTGGATTAACCGCGACAGGGAACTGATACCCCGGTCGACTATCGAGAAGGCGCCTTCGGCCGAACTGCGTCCCGACCAGAAGGACCAGGACAGCCTGCCGCCTTACGATGTCCTTGACCGGATTCTGAAGGCCTATATTGAAGATTTGCGGAGCCCCCAGGAGATTGCCGATCATTACGGATTCGATCTAGAACTGGTCCGCGACATCGCGCTCCTGGTGGATCGCAACGAGTACAAACGCAAACAGGCCGCGCCCGGCTTGAAGATCACCTCGCGCGCATTTGGCTTTGGCAGGCCATTCCCGATTGCTCAGAAGTTCATCCCCTAAATCCATGAGGTCCTCGTGAAAACAGCACTGAACCTTTCATTCATCTTTTTCTCCGGCATGCTGGCCTGCGGAGCGCGAGCGCAGCAAGCCAAGTCGGCAACAGCACCACCGGCGCCCACTGCGCCATCGCCAACACAGAAGAATATCGAGGCATACCTTCGACATCTGTATGCCTTCGGCCCGGATGTGGTGCTGGTGGTGGGGGCTCCCGGAGAATCACCGGTCGAAGGCCTGCTTGAAACCACCATCAATCTCACCATTGGTGAAAATAAACAAACGGTCAAATTTTACATAAGCAGGGACGGCAAGTTTCTTTTCCGCGGAGATTTGTCGGACATGACCAAGGATCCCCTCGCTGAGAGCCGTGCACAGATTCAGATGAAAGATGCTCCCTCGCTGGGCGACGCCAAGGCCGCAATCACGCTAGTCGAATACTCAGACTTTGAATGCCCCGTATGCCGCAACCTTCACGACGTATTGCGCGGCATGCTTCCAAACTATGCGGGCAAGGTGCGGCTCGTCTTCAAGGACTTTCCGCTCGAGCAGCTTCATCCGTGGGCGCGAACCGCGGCCATCGCCGGCCGTTGCGCCTACCAGCAGGACCCGCAGGCTTTTTGGAAGATGTATGACTTCATCTACGACAATCAGGAAATCATTTCGGCGGCGAACGCCTGGACGAAAATGATGGATTACGCAGGCCAGTCCGGGCTGGACGCCGATGCGTTCAAGGCTTGCATGTCCGGCCCGGAGGCCGGCGCGGCCGTCAACGCCAGCCGGGCAAACGGCGAGCAGCTCGAGGTGAACAGCACACCTACGGTCTTCGTGAATGGGAGGCGGCTGGTGGGCGCCGATCCCCATCTGCTGGAGCAATATATCAACTACGAACTCGCGCAACTAAAAGCCGCGAAAACCGCCGACAAGAGGTAGGAGAGGGAGGAGGCTGAAAACCGCCTGCACGGGGGTGTGGGATGGGCGTGGATTCAGTCCGATCTCGTAGTTAACATAATATAACTTATAGGACGCACCGCTAAGGGGGCTCTGCGGCTTCATGCGACTTTTCTGTGGAAAATCTGCCGAGAACTTAGCCGAGTTCGAGCCCTCCCCTGAGGCGGACAACGTTTCCGCCGCCGCGATCGCCCTGGCGTTCGCCGCCGGCGGTTCCCTGCGCAACTGCCAGACCACGGCTGTCCAACGCCGAGGGCTTGGAAGCGATGCGCAAAGCCGCGACTTGCGGCTATAAGCCCGTCGTGGCAGCCGCCGGTGGTGCTGCGGCGCGCCCGTGATCAGAACCGCACACTAAGGGCGCTGCCCCAAGTGCGGAATCGCCCAACCCGTCGAGCAGGCTCAGCGCATGGGGGACGAGTGTGTGTTTCACGGTGTCCGCGGGCCCCCAGTGATGCATTTCGCACGAAGGAGGCTCCCGATGCGCCCGACTCGTCTGCTCGCTTTGTATTTTTCTCCACGCGTTTTGGCCGTGGTCCTGCTCGACGGCTATTCAATCGCGCAGAAATCGGCGGCAGCGCAGTCCTTGCAACAGGCTGCGCCGCCACTGTCGCAGCGGCCTGCCCTGACGAACGCGCGGGAATCCACCCGCGCTCCAAGACAATTACTGAGATTTTGCGGCGTTTCCCTCATTTGTACATAACTATACAATTGTTATAAGTTGTACATTTACGTACAACAATAAATACTTGCACGTTTTCGTACAAACTAGTATTGTTGGTAAGGGTGCCTTATGCCTTCCACAATCTACGCGGTGTTGATCGCGGACGTCATGGAATCGCGCGCCCGCGCGGATCTCCGCAGCCTGCTCGGAAAAAAGCTTGCCGCCATTTCAAGACGCCATTTGAGCCGGAAGCTCATCCAGCTGCCGTATTCCGTTACCGCCGGCGATGAATTTCAAACCGTTACCCGCGACCTGCCGTCGATACCCGCCGTCATTCGGGATCTCCGCGCCGCTCTCAGGCCGCTGTCTCTTCGGATCGGAGTGGGCTTCGGCAGTGTTTCCGGCCGTATTCAGGCGCCCGTAAACCGCCTTGGCGGCGAGGCTTTTCAATCCGCGCGAAAGGCCATCGAAAACATCAAGACCGGCAATCTCTTCAAATTCGAGGTTCTGACCGCTTTTGTGTCCCCCTACCAACACTTCGACAAAACCATCAACCTGATCTATGGGCTCCACGATACGCTGGTTCTGAAGATCACCGAAAGACAGTGGGAGACCATCCAGGAATTCCTCGACAGTCCGACACTCGAGCAGACCGCCAAGCGCCTCAAGCTTGACGACTCCACCGTTTCCAGAAATCTCAAGCGGGGGTATTATTGGCAATTGACGGAAACGGTTCAGGCGTCAGGATCGTTAATCAAACGGACTTTTTGCTAGTTACACAGAACGTACAAAAATGGAAACTTGTACATAAACATGCAACTCCTCCTTCGCGCCCTTCTGGCGGTCTACCTGGCCCATTTGCTGACCGATTTTGTTTTTCAGACGTACCGCCTCATCGAGCAAAAACGGCGGGGGGATTCCGCCGCCTATTTGCTTCACGGGCTCATTCACTATCTCTCTGCGGTCATCATCACCGGTTTTGTCCTGCGCGGCTCCATCCTCTCGCTGCGCACGCATCTGGTGATCGCGGCGCTAACGCTCGTCCACCTGCTGATCGATCTCGCCAAGGTGCAGTTAGCCAGGAAGTATCCGGTCTGCGACGGATCCTGGGCCTACATAAGCGATCAGCTTCTTCATTTCCTCACCGTCAGTCTCGCCGCATGGCTGCTGTCGCCTGCCGTGCCACTCAGCGAACTCAGCGCTTTAATTCAAAATTCCCGGGCTATTCCGAATAAGTTTCTTGCCGTGCCGGTGATTTACGTGGGCGTGGTCTTCGGCGGCGGATACCTGATCCGCTTCCTGGTTCGTTTCCTGGCCGCAGGCGTAAAGAGCCATTCGCTGGAAAGAACCAGCGAGCAATTGCAGAACGCCGGGCTTTACATCGGCTGGCTGGAACGGTTCCTGGTTGTCACTGCGTTACTGCTGCAGTCACCGGCAACGGTTGGCCTGATCCTGACGGCAAAATCCATCGCCCGCTATCCGGAGTTCAAATCCGAGCGCTTCGCGGAATACTTCTTGATTGGCACGCTCCTGAGCATCTCGATGGCGCTCCTCGGAGGAGCGCTTCTGGCGAAGCTTATTTTCGGCCAGGTGCGATTCTCGGGATAAGGTGTGCAGCACGGTCCTCGCAAGGGGAAACCCGTCACGCGCCGCTGCGCCTCTGCTAGAATCTCCGCATGACCGCTTCCCCGGTTTCCCCGCGCTTGGCGAACATCAGCCTTTATCCCATCAAGTCGCTGGATCCGTTCCCAGTAAAGGAATCGCGCATCGGCCCGGGCGGGGGCCTTGAATTCGACCGCGCGTGGGCGCTCTACTCCGTTGACGGCCAATGGGTCAACGGCAAGCGCAGCGCAGCCGTCCACTTGATCCGCGCGGCTTTCGCGCCGGACGTCAGTTCTGTCACGCTTTCGGTTCCGGGTGACCGCCGGAAAATCCCAACCAAGACATTTGCCTTTCCGGGCGACACGGCAGCCGCCTCCAAATGGTTTTCCAACTTCTTCGAGCAGCCCATCACCGTCCGCCATTCTCCCGAAGGTTTTCCGGATGATACCATCGCCAGCGGCCCAACGATTGTTTCCACTGCGAGCTTGCAGACCGTTTGCGGGCTTTTCCCCGGCATGACCAGCGACGATGCGCGCTTTCGCTTCCGCACCACACTCGAAATTGATAGCGACCGCTCAGCCGTATCACCCGCAGAAGTCCCGGCATTCTGGGAAGATCAACTCTTCAGCGCGGAAGAACGCGGCGCCGTGCGCTTCCGCATCGGCGAAGTGAATTTCGAGGGCAGCAATCCTTGCGCGCGCTGCCCCGTTCCCCCGCGCGATCCGCACACGGGAGTTATCATTCCTGGCTTCCAAAAAATCTTCAGCGATTACCGCCGCTCGCATGTCCCGGCGTGGTGCCCCGAAGTCCGCTTCGACCACTATTACCGTCTCGCCACCAACACGCGCGTCGCTTCCAGCGAAGCTGGCAAAATTCTGCGCGTTGGTGACCTGCTTGTTCTCTAGCGCCCGCCGCCGGTTGATGGAGCAGCGCGAACGCCGCAACAAGGGCAACAAGACGTTTCCTCTGCTGGATCTCTCCCGAGAAGCGGACATGCCGTGTCGGATAGATTTTTTTGCGGATTGATCGATCACGCCGCCCGCAAACCGAGGCCCCGCTTGAGATGAAAGCCATTTTTCGGCTCTCCATCTGCACTTTGCAGCCAGCTCTACCGCCCACGAAGACCCGGTCGCGCGGCCCCGGAGGTGTGCCCAGCGTCATGCGCCCTAGCGGCTTCCACTCGCCCCCGCGGTCCTGTCGAACGTCTTCGTATAACCGCGCTTGGCGCGTCCTTCGTCAACGAGCATCGCAGCCGTCACCTCCCTACTTCCCTCCCCGGACTTACGTCTTAGCTGCCTTATATTTATTAGAGGAGGCTAATTCAAAGAGACGGCAAGGGCTGTCCGGCTGTAAATCTGGACACACCTCGGAGTTATCCGGAAAAACTCGCGCGAATAGATCGGGTAAATATTAGCGGCCGGATGAGGTCGCGGCAGCGGGTCCTATTTCTAGAAGCTGTTCTTTGCGGTACACGAGAGAGTTGATGTCGTAAGTCGCCAGCTCAAAGCCGTGACCGTGCGTGATGGCATCGGTCGGGCACGCTTCCACGCAATAGCCGCAGAAAATGCAGCGCGAATAATCGATGTTGTATACGCTGGCATAGCGCTCGCCCGCGGAGATGCGGTTTTCGTCAACGTTCTCCGCCGCTTCGATGTAAATGCAATTCGCGGGGCACGCCGCGGCGCAGAGGAAGCAGCCCACACATTTTTCCAGTCCGCTTTCGTCGCGGTGCAGGACGTGGATCCCGCGGTAGCGTGGCTGGAAATGTGCGGGCTCGTAAGGATAGTTTTCCGTGACGGTCTTACGAAACATATTGCGGAAGGTCACGCTGAAGCCCTTGACCAAGGCGCCAAACGTTTCGCCCACTTCCCGGATAATCGATGCCATAAACTAGGAGTCTAGCAAACGACCTCGGGGCGGGCAAATCCGGCCTGGCCGGCGCTTCCTTGCCGCTCACACCGTCAGTGCCTGAATGATCTGCTTCCCATGGAAGCGTCCGTTTTCGATGAATATCTCGCCAGTATGCCGTCCGCCGATGACCACTCCCGCCAGATGGATTCCCGCCACATTGCTCTCGAGCGTATTCGGATCCAGCGCTGGTTTGCGGCTTTCCGGATCGAGCCGCACGCCCAGGCTTTCAATAAACCTGAAATCGGGATGATACCCGGTCAACGCGAACACGCGTCGCGCGGGCAATCTCTTCTCACCGTCTCCATTTTCGACCACGACTTCGTCCTTGGTGATGCGCTTCACGCGCGTCTCGAACAATGCTTTCACTTGGCCGGCCTTGATCCGGTTCTCAATATCCGGCCGCACCCAATACTTGATCGTTGCACCGAGTTCCTTATTCCGGTGTACCAGCGTCACTCGCGCGCCATTTCGATAGAGATCGAGCGCCGCCTCAGCAGCGGAATTTTTCCCACCGATCACGACCACGTCCTGATTCCAGAATTCGTGTGGCTCCGTGTAGTAGTGCGAAACGTGCGGAAGATCTTCGCCCGGCACGCCCAGTTGGTTCGGCAGATCGTAATAGCCTGTCGCCACGGCAATCTTTTTGCACTGGTATTTGTACTCCGTTCCCTTCTCCGTTTTCGTTACTACCGTAAAGTTTCCATCCTGGCCATCGACCCGCAACACCCGCTCGTACAAGCGCAATTCAAGCGCATAGTGCTCCGCCGCCTTCCGGTAGTATTTCAGCGCTTCGACGCGGGTGGGCTTTTCCGCCGCGCAAACTAGCGGCAAGTCACCGATTTCGAGCAACTCCGGCGTCGTGAAAAATACCATGTTCACCGGATAGTGGAAGATCGAATTGCACAGGCAGGCTTTGTCGATGACCAGCGGCCGCTTTCCGGCGCGCTTGGCCTCGATGGCAGTAGCCAGGCCCGTCGGCCCCGCCCCAATGCAGATAATGTCATAGGTCTCCATAGGCATTTCAGTTTGCCGACGAGCGTAACGAATTGCAAATCTTGCCAAACACAAAACAGATTGCCAACTTCCTTTATTGGAGTTTCAAGGGAATGAGTATGGCTAAACAATTTTTTCCATTTCTTAGTGGGCTGATGGTGTCTGCTTTGTTGTTTTACTGCGGCGCAGTCAATGCGATGAGACTCACTTCATACCTCTTGTCGACCCATTCCAAATGGATGGACTGGCTGGCTTTGGTAACGATCCTGGTGCCAGTAAGCGCCTCTCTACTGCGGCGGACGAAGCCTGGCAAAGCACGGAGAATTACTGGGCGGGGGCCATTCCCAAGATCTCGTTAAGCTCTTTCTGGAAGGATTCAAGTTCTTGTAACCGTTCGGGCGTTGCAACAACTTCGCGTTTCTTCCAAACAAACACTTCGACTGTGCCGCGCTTCAGCTTCACACTTAGGTTACCTTCTAGGAGGTACGATGGCGGCGCGAGCAGTGTTATTCCGCCGTTCGGAACGGCAGCCAACACCGCTGCGCAATCGCCTTTCCTCATGCACAGGGCACTCTCGTATGGCGGAATCCCAATTGGACGAAAGCCGGCCTCGAAGAGCCGCTCGATGACCAGCATTTGCTTCGGTGAAAGTTCAACCATGGAGGTAACTTGCAGGAGCAGTGCTTGCTTGTCCTGAGTCGTCTCGAGGGGCCTCGTCCGTTCTTGGCAGTATTAGGCGGCTGTCGAATCGGCTTCCGAAGAGGAGCCCTCAAGCTGCGCCAGGATTTCGCGCAGCGTCGAAATCAGCTCATCGCGTGAAACATGGCTCTTCTTGAACTGAATCCGGAACTTGAATGTTTCCGCCGGCGGCTCGAATTGAAAGATGAACGGCTGTGGCCGCTGCGGTCCCGACTGCTCTTCGCGGCGTTCGCGGCGCGCCTCGTCGCGTGTGAGCCCTCCCTGCATGATACGGTGGAACATCTCGATCATTTTCTTTTCGGTGGGCTGGCGCGCAATCTGCAGCAAAAGCGATTTTGAAAGGATTCCGTGCTCGATGCACTTCTTTCGCAGCGAGTCGGGAATATTGCGCAGCGACAAAGTTTCGGTCACCGAGGACCGCGCCCGGCCGATCTTCTTCGCGATGTCCTCGTGCGTGTATTCAAACTGCGCGCTCAACCGGTGCAGCCCATCCGCCTCTTCAAACGGAGTCAGGTCTTTCCGCTGAATATTTTCGATCAGCCCGATTTCGAGCGTCTCCGCGTCGTCCGCGGTCTTTTCGATGCACGGCACCTCGCGCAGCCCCGCCGCGCGCGACGCATGATAGCGCCGCTCACCGGAGATGATATGGAAGCAGTCCTCGCGCGGGACGTACCGCACCAGCAGCGGCTCCAGCACGCCTTTCTCGCGGATCGAGTCCGTGAGTTCGCGCAAATCGCCGAGCGCCTTGCGTGGCTGGTCGGGATTCGGGCGGATTTGCTCCACGCGAATCATACGCCCGACCGCCGCGCCGCTATAGCTTGTCAGCGATTCTACGTAGTGCGCGTCATGCCGCATCTTCAGCGTGACGGGTAACCCGATCCTCTTCGACACGTTGGATAACCTCCCCTGCGAGTTTCTTGTACTCGACCGCGCCGGGCGATTTCGGCGCGTACGTCAAAATCGTTTCCTTGTATGCCGGACTCTCTTCCAACCGGACGTTCTTCGTGATTTTTGTCTTAAACAGCACTTCGCCGAATACCGATCGAATCTGCCCGTGCGTATCCTTGGAAATGTTCGTACGCTTGTCAAAAAGCGTAATCACCACCCCCAGAACCTTCAGCGCCGGGTTGGGACGTGCCCGGATTCGTTCGTAGGTCTCCAGCAGATCGTCCGTTCCCTCGATCGCGAAGTACGCTGCCTGAATGGGCACGAGCAAATGCGTCGAGGCTACCAGAGCATTCACCGTCAGGATTCCCAGCGACGGCGGAGTATCGAGGATTACGTACTCATAATCTTTCAAGACCGGAGTCAGCGCATCTTTCAATTTGAACGGCGCATCGAATTGTCCCGCGAGCACCTGCTCCAGCTTTGCAAGCGCCAGCCGGCCCGGCCCAAGAAACAACATTGGATCCTTGGTCGGCTTTATGACTGTGGCCATTGTCACACGGCTGTCGCTCAGCACGTCGAACATGGTCGTGGAAATCTCGCCGGCATCGTAAAACGCGATTGTCGAATTGGCTTGTGGATCGAGATCAATCAGCAGCGTACGCTTTCCGCGATGCGCGAGCGCCGCGGACAAATTGATCGCCGTCGTGGTCTTTCCCACGCCGCCTTTTTGATTCGCAACCGTGATGATGGCCGTCATCTGTTTCTGCCTCCGCCCGCGCACAAGAAATCGAGCCGCAGCGATCCGGCAACTGGGTTCCTATATATGGGTGCCGCCTCCAGAAAACCCCCAAGGCCTAGGCTAACTCTACGTTTGCTACCCGTTCATTGGCAAGCGAAAAGTGGGTGGATCGGGTGGATCGACGGCCGTCGCGGTGGAAAACCAGAGCCAGGGCGCAGGGCGGTGGGTAGGCTTTGTGGGGCAAGTACCACAAATTGAGCCTATCGAGCACCGTGCTCCTGTTCCACACTGTTCATTCCACTCCGCTCTCAGCCTGCGCCATCGTCCCTCCTTGGTGCAAGGAGGCACTGATGGAAGGTTACGTATCTGAGCGGCGTAATTCTCGCCGTCATCTCTTCAGAACCAAACTACGAGTCCGCGCCTGGAAATCCGGCTGGAACGAACGGAGAGCGGAATCGGAAAATCTCTCGGAAAGAGGAGTCTTCTTCGCCACCGACGCGCCCCTGATTATCGGCTCGGCGGTCGAGGTTCTTCTGAAAATGCCAGAGGAAATCAGCGGCCCGACCACAGAGTGGCGATGCACCGGTCACGTAGTGCGTCTCGAGCCTGTCGATACGCCGCGGGGCAAGTTGGGTGTGGGCATACAGTTCGACTGCTATGAAATTTTGCGGTCGGAAGCGGCCCTTCCAAGTTGACACCGAATCCGGCCTGCGGGGGATCACCAGAATCCGGAGGGCGGCATGCAGAGGCGTGGCCTAGTTGTAGACGACGAACCATTAGTTTGCGAGATGATCGGGAAAGTCTTGAATTCCGCCGGCATGGAAGCCTTGATCCTTACCAGAAGCACGGAAGCTCCCGATATTCTCGATGAAGGAAAATTTGATGTCGTGTTTTCGGATTTACGCATGCCTTCTCCCGACGGGATAGAACTTGCCCGGCAGATGCGCAGCTCGCGCTTCAATCGTACGACCCCCATCGTGCTTATCAGCGACGATCAGCGTCCGAGTGCGCTTTCCGTAGGATTTGCAGCGGGTGCAAGCTTCTTCTTATAAAAGCTAATTGACAAAAATCGACTTCTCAAGCTCGTTCGGGCCATTCAAGGCGCCATGGAACATGAACGACGACGGACCCGTCGCGTAACCATTCCATCCAAAGTCAGCATGCGCGGCCACCTTGTTCGGGCTCCCCGGATCGCTCCGGTTGTGGCTCATGGTTAAGTATTTGCCTGGAGCTCTCTGAATCGCGCGATCGGTTCGGTCGCCCGCATTCTGAATGGGAATCAGATGGGGATTCAATTGGACCAGCTTTCTGTCTCAGACAGCGAGATCGTGCAGGAATTTCTCTTGCCCCTGGTTCCGATGGAATAATCTTCCCTCGACTTGCTCCCACTCCCCGCTCCTCACTTCGTTTCACCGCGGCGTCCGTTTGCTCCTTTTCTCCGCCCCGCTTACACTCGTTCCTCTTGCCGTGTACCCATGATCGGACTCCAGGCACTTCGCGCCGAATTCCGCCCCACGCTGCGGCTCGCCATTCCACTTGTGCTCGCCGAACTCGGCTGGATGAGCATGGCTATCGTCGATACGATGATGGTAGGGCGTCTTCCCGACAGTGCGACCGCCATGGGCGCGGTCAGTCTGGGCTCCAACATTTTTATCGTCCTGGCTCTTTTCGGTGGCGGCCTGCTCATGGGACTGGACACGCTGGTTTCGCAGGCTTTCGGAGCGGGCCGGCGCGAGGACTGTCATCGTTCCCTGCTCAACAGTATTTACCTGAGCGTGGCCCTCGCCCCCATTCTTGCCGCGCCCGTCTGGTTGCTTCCCTCTCTTCTCGCGGAGATGCATGTGGATCCGGGAGTCTTGGCCCTAGCCATTCCCTACACCAAGGCGTTAGCCGCCGGCTTGCTGCCCCTGCTCCTCTATTTCGCCGTGCGCCGCTGCCTGCAAGCGATGAACATGGTGAAACCCGTAGCGTTCGCGCTCGTCACCGCCAACATCATCAATGCTCTAGGCAATTGGATTCTGATCTATGGCAAGTGGGGAGCGCCGGCCATGGGCGCCGTTGGTTCCGGCTGGTCCACGGCGATCGCGCGGCTGTACATGGCTGCTGTGCTTGTCGGCTACCTGCTGTGGTACGACCAAAAACACCGTACCGAGCTCCTCAGAACTCCGGTGGAAATCGATCTGCCGCGCATCCGCCGTCTCATTACTCTCGGATTGCCCGCCGCGATTCAGTTCACTTTGGAGAGCGGCGTCTTTGCCCTGGTCACAGCGCTCATTGCCCCGCTTGGTGCTGTTCCCCTCGCCAGCCACCAGATCGCTCTCAACACCGTCGCCTTTACTTACATGGTTCCTCTCGGCATTGCTTCCGCGGCCGCCGTTCGCGTAGGTCAGGCGATAGGCCGTAAGGATCCCAAAGCAGCGGGCGATGCCGGCGGCACAGCCATCTTTCTTGGTGCTGCCTTCATGACCTGCGCCAGCGCGGCTCTGCTCCTATTTCCCCGATGGATCGCGCGGATGTACACACCGGATGAGACCGTCATTCACAGCACCATTCGTCTGCTTGCTGTCGGCGCCGCCTTTCAACTATTCGATGGCATTCAGACCGTCGCCACGGGAGCCCTCCGCGGTGCCGGCGATACGCGCACGCCCATGTTCTGCCACTTCACTGCGTACTGGATTATTGGTCTTCCGCTCGGTGCCTGGCTGTGCTTCCGCCGGGGCTGGGGCGCGTTTGGCCTGTGGGCCGGCCTGAGCCTGGCGCTCATTCTGATCGGCATCGTCCTGCTCTTCGCCTGGCGACGGACGGTTCGCGGGTTAATGCTCGTGCCGGAAGACACACTGACTCGGACTTGATCTCGGGCGGGTAACTGAATCGACTGGCCGATAGCTGCTTACATCTTGTAGCGGCCGAGATCCTCGTCGGAAAGGCCATCGAGCCAGGTGCGGAGTTGCTCGTTGGTATTGCGCTCGGTAAAAGCGCTCGATATCTTGGAGTTCTTTAGGACTGCTTCATCCACGAAGATCGGGCAATCCATGCGCAGCGCCAGAGCTAGCGCGTCACTGGGGCGCGAATCGATCGTCATCATGTGGCCTTCGCGCTCCACCCAGATCAACGCGTAGAACGTATCGTCCTTCAGATCATTCACCACGATTTTCTCCACGCGCACTTCGAGCCCCAGCAGAACGTTTTTCAGCAGGTCATGGGTCATCGGCCGGGGCGTTTGCACTTTCTCGATTTCCAGGGCGATGGCGTTCGCTTCGTACACGCCCACCCAGATCGGCAGGATCGCCTGGCCCTGCACGTCCTTGAGCACCACGATCGGCATATTCGTGACGGGATCCATCATCAGGCCGCGGATTTTCATCTCCACTTCCATTGAGGCCTCCCTGAGCTAAGCGGCGTGTACGCCCACCAGACTGTTTGGACCCGCTCCTGTGACACGAACCTGCACGTAGGTTCCCAGAAGCGCTCTTTCTTGTGAAGCGAAATTTATCATGCGGTGCGATGTGGTGTACCCGGTCCACTGGTTTTCGCGCCGCGATTTTCCGCTGACCAGCACTTCAAATGTTTTTCCAGCCAGCTCCGCATTCCCCGCCGCCTGAATCTCGCGCTGCTTCTCCTGGACCGCGGCAAGCCGCCGGCCTTTTTCCTCTTCGGGAATCGCATCCTTCATCGAGAGGGACGGCGTATTCGGCCGCGGCGAATACTTGAACGCGAACAAACCGGTGTACTGCACTTCCTGGAGCAGGCTGATGGTTTCCTCGAAATCGGATTCTGTTTCGCCCGGAAAGCCCACGATAATGTCCGTAGTGATGGCGATCGGCCTGTTTGCCCCACGCATTATGGCGATCTTTTCCAGATACTCTGCGCGCGAGTAAGTTCGCTGCATCGCGCGCAGCACTCTCGTCGAACCGGATTGCACCGGTAGGTGAACGTGGTCGCAGATTTTCGGCTGCCGCTCGATCGCTTCCACAATATCGGGCGTGAAATCACTGGGATGCGAGGTAGTGAATCGCACGCGCCGAATTCCCTGCACCTCGGCCACCGCCAGTAGTAACTCCGAAAAACGCATCTTCCGCGAAATGGGATCGGCGTAAGAGTTCACGGTTTGCCCAAGAAGCTGAACCTCGGAGTAGCCGAGCTCCCCAAGCTCCCGCACTTCCCTGAGAATGGAGTCACTCGCGCGGCTGCGCTCGGGACCGCGCGTGAACGGCACCACGCAGTACGAGCACGCCTTGTCGCAGCCTTCGATGATCGTCAGGTAGGCGCGCCAGGGATTGTCGCGGCGCGTCACCTCCGTTTCAAATGTTTCGTCCGTGTCCGTATCAAGCCCGGTAACACGCTGATTTCCAGCTTCCAGTTGCGAGATCATTTCTGGCAACTTGCTGTAACTCGCCGACCCGCACACCAGGCTCACCCACGGCGCGCGCCTAAAGATCTCTTCGCCTTCCTGTTGCGCCACGCAGCCCAGCACTCCAATGACCTTGCCCTCGCTCTGCTTCTCTCGGTATTCACCCAGACGCGAGAAAACTTTCTGCGCCGCTTTCTCGCGAATGCTGCAAGTGTTGTAAAGAATCAAGGAAGCGGCGTCCGGCGTCTCCACCTGTCGATAGCCGCGCGCGAGCAGCACGCCGGCGACCTTCTCTGAGTCATGATCATTCATCTGGCAGCCAAACGTCTCGAGGAAAAATGTTCCGCGCAGCCCTGCGGCCACGCCGCGGACTACCTGGGAATAAGATGGCTGGCCGGTCAGTCTTTCCAATTCGATGTCGAATGGTTTGCTCATGTCCAAATCGCAGTTTATCACACCTGCCTTACCCCCCAAGAAGCGCTTGTTGGCGTTCAGCAACCATCCGCTCGTTGCCCGATAAGCAGCGAATCAGAAACTTGCGCATCCTATTTGTTGCGCCCTCTGGATGCGTGTGCTACGTTTCTTAAGCCCAGAAAAATGTTGACCGCGTCACGGTCGCATATCATTTGCTCTCACTGAGGGGTACATCATTTTTCTGTTCACCACGATTTTTGTCACCGATATCGGAAATATCCTTACGCAAACCGGCTGGGTCGCCCGCGGCGTTCTTTTGCTTCTTCTTTTATTCTCTATTATTTCCTGGGCCATGATTCTCCAAAAGCTTGGCCTCTTCGGCCGCATCCGCCGCGAGAGCGACCAGTTCCTGCGCATTTTTCGCGCAACCCGAGGCGTAGCGAATCCGCAGGCCCTGGCAACGGCGGGTTCTCCGTTTTCTTCCGTCTATGCGGCGGGCTACCGGGAACTGCAGAGCCAGGTCGGCACCGCCCCGGGCAACCCGCATCCACCCAAGCTGAAAAGTTTGCAAGCCGTCACCGTCAGCATGCAACTCGCCGCCGCCGATGAGGTGCGCCGCGTCGAAAAAGGCATGTCCTGGCTGGCGACAACGGGTTCCGTGACGCCCTTCATCGGTCTGTTCGGAACCGTGTGGGGCATCATCGACGCGTTCTCCGGCCTGGGCAGCGCCGGTGCCGCCAGTTTGCGCGCCGTCGCTCCGGGCATCGCCGAGGCGCTGGTCACCACCGCCGCGGGTCTTTTCGCTGCCATCCCGGCGGTGATCTTCTACAACCATTTTTTGCAGAAAATTCGCGATCTCGCCCAGCGGCTAGACACTTTTGCTCTGGAAGTCACGGCGCAGGTCGAAAAAACTTTTGATTGATCTATATCTGTGCAAACACCATGTGCTATGCGCAACGATCCAAATCAACACTCGTGAAGCCATTCAGCCTGCCCGCCCGGCTGTTCAATAGGCTTCGCGTGTCTTTGCGCGATCCTTTTCTTGCTTTCTACTTTCAACTTTAGACCTTAAACTTCTTCTAGCCATGCCACAACTCTCCAAATCGACGCAGACTTCGCTCTCCGAAATCAACATGGTTCCGTTCGTGGACGTGGTTCTCGTGCTGCTCATTATCTTCATGATCACCGCCCCGATTCTCCAGTCGGGCATCGAAGTCGACGTCCCCAAAACGCGAACCGTGAAGGAAATCAATCAGGAGCGCCTCGTCGTCACCGTGGACAAGGGCCAGCGAATTTATCTCGGCAACGAGCCCACCAATATTCACCAGCTTGGCCCCAGAATCAAAGCCCAATTGAAGAACACCCAGCAAGGAGTCTTTCTCCGTTGTGACGAAACCGTTCCCTTCGGCAGTTTCGCCGCCGTCGTCGACGCGCTTCGCCAGTCCGGCATCAACAACATCAGCATCGTCACCGAGCCCATCACCGCTCGTGCGCGTACCCAATAAAGATGACCTCCGCAGTCGCCAATTCGATGCACCCGATCGGGAGCACTCGGCCCGAGGAGCAGAGCCTCCGGCAGTTCCTCATCTACTCGATCATCATGCATGCCAGCCTGGCCCTCGTCATCATCGTCTCCGCTTTCATTCAATTGAGACAAACTCGCTGGGGCGGCGTCGGTGGCGACCTTGGCGGCACAAAAGTGAATTTGGTCAGCAGCGCTGGAATCCCCATGCCTAAGGAGTCTGTCGTCACCGAGAGCAAGGCCGTTGATCCTACCAAGGGTCTTTTTAAAGAAGAGCCCAAGAAACCGCCGGAGCCAAAAACCGACGCAACAAAAATCCCCAAATTTGAAAAAGAGAAACCGCTTCCTCCTTCGCATCCCTCCAGAACTCTCGAGAATAAGACTCCGCCTCCGGATAACGCGGTTCCTTATGGCAAAGGTGGAAATCCCGATCTTCCCACCGGCAATTCCCAGATTCCCCGCGGCGGTTCAAGCGGCGTAGCCATTCAGGGAGCAGGAAGCGCTGACTTTGCCACGCGCTATGGGTGGTACATCGCAGCCGCGAAGCGCAAAGTTGCCCCCAACTGGAATCTCCTTTTTCTTGATCCTGCGGTGCGAAATTCTCGGACTCTGCACTGCGTCATTTCGTTCACCATCCAGCGTGATGGCACCGTCAAAAATCTTCGCGTCGCTGAATCCAGCGGCAACGGATCATGGGACAATTCCGGATTGCGGGCGATTCAGAGTTCAAGTCCGTTTTCGCCACTTCCCAACGATTGGGCGCCGGGCGAAGTCTCTGTTCTTTGGGATTTCCCGGACAAAGAGAACTAATCAAGGAGATGAAGCGATTGAGAACCTCAATTCCATCCAAGTATTGGAGGTCAAGGTGAAGGGCGCACGCAATCGATTCCGTGTGCTCTCGCTCTTCGCACTACTCGCGCTAGCCGCGCAAGCGGCATCCGCACAATCCGAAGGATGGTTCCGGGCAGGCACAGGCTTGGGTGATACCAACAAGCCTCGCCTGGCCGTCGCAGACTTCGCAGCGCGCTCCGAGGTAGCGAAATCCCATTCTTCCCTCTTCGCCCAGGTCGTGCGCGAAGATCTCCAGTTCTCCGGCATTCTCGAGGTCCCCAGCCCCAGCTTCTACCCGCCTCAAGCACCAAGCGTACCCGCCGAGCTGAAACCCGCTATCTGGATCGATCCCCCCACCAACGCCAATTTCCTCGCCTTCGGCAATCTCTCCGAATCCGCATCCGAAGTGGCCATCGAAGCATGGCTCTATGACGTGCGCAATCCCTCGGCTCAGGCGGTCGTCGGAAAGGTCTATCGCGGCGCCCCTACGGATCTTCAAGTCCGCAAATTCGCCCATCAATTTGCCGACGAAATCATCAGTAAGCTCTCCGGCGGCCTCCCAGGTGTTGCCTCGACACAAATCGCCTTCGTCAGCTCGCGCAGCGGCGGCGCCAAAGAAATTTGGGTGATGGACTACGACGGTTCCAACCAGCACCAGCTCACGACCCTAAGATCGATCTCTCTCACGCCCCGTTGGTCGCCCGATGGTTCGCGCATCGCTTTCACTTGTTTCAAACCATCCTACGGCCTCACCAGCGCACAAATCTGTATGTTCTCGATGGACACCGGCAAGCTTGTTTCGTTTCCGCCCTTTCGCGGCACCAATATCACTCCCGCGTGGTCTCCCGACGGCACGCAGATTATTTTTTCATCTTCGATGCAGGGCAATCCCGAGCTTTACGTCTCCGACGTCAACGGCGGCCGCCCCAAACGGTTGACCAACGCCAACGGCGCTAGCATGTCTCCCAGTTGGAATCCGAAAACCGGTCAGACCATTGCCTTCGTCAGCGATCGTGGCGGCACTCCCCAGCTCTACCTCATGAACTCCGACGGCACCAGCGACACGAAGCTGGATCTGCCCGACAAAGGCTACGTCATTGACCCGGCGTGGGCGCCCAATGGCCAGTTGTTGGCTTTCAGTTGGCGCCGCCCCAACGACAACTACGACATCTACATCATGGACGCCGCCACGCGCCAGCTTGTCGAACTGACCCGCGACCAGGGCCGCAACGAGCGTCCCAGTTGGGCCCCGGACGGCCGCCATCTCGTTTTCGAATCGACCCGCGGTGGCACCCGGCAGATCTGGACCATGCTTGCGGACGGTTCGCAGCCGCATCAGCTAACCATCACCGGGCACAACGAATCGCCCAACTGGTCCCCCCGATGAGATTTTTCATGGAACCGGACGGGGCATCCTGCGCATCTCACACGCAGGTGCCTTCTGTCTCGGTTGTCCCGGTTTCGCCGTGCCAGCCGCTCTTGAAATTTATGCCCTGGCGTCTCAGCACGATGTATATTATATCGTGATACGAGATATTACCCGAACCCAGCCCGCTGGTGTTACGATAGTGCCTCTGGCGGGACGAACACGGGAACTTCACTGAGGAGGATTTGCATGAACCTGGCTTCACGCTTGCTCTATCGCGCCGCCTTGCTCGTCGCGTTGTCCATGGTCGCTCTCACGGCCGGCTGTCACCACAAACCACCGCCGCCACCGCCGCCACCGCCAGTGCAAGCGCCGGCGCCCGCGCGTCCCACGGTGACGCTGCAGGCCAGTCCGAGTTCCATCAACAAAGGTGAATCAGCGACCTTGAGCTGGAATTCCACCGATGCTACGGAGCTTAGCATCGCGCCCGAGGTCGGCGCCGTGACTGCTCAAGGCTCCACTAAGGTCACCCCATCCGACCCCACGACTTACACGATTACCGCCACCGGCCCCGGCGGCTCCGCCAGTGCCACCGCAACCGTCACGGTTAATGCGCCGCCTCCGCCGCCTCCGCCAAAGGGGCCCTCAGACGACGAACTCTTTCTGAGAGAAGTGCGCGATGCCTATTTCGACTACGACAAGGCCGACATTCGTCCCGATGCCCGCGCCGCTCTTTCTCAGACCGCGGACTTCCTGAAGCGGCACCCGTCCATCAAGGTGACCATCGAAGGCCACTGCGACGAGCGTGGCTCCACGGAATACAACCTAGCCCTGGGCGATCGCCGCGCCACCGCCGTGAAGCAGTATCTCGTTTCTCTGGGCGTTTCTGCCGATCGCCTCAGCACTGTCAGCTTCGGCAAGGAGAAGCCCTTCTGCAACGAGAGCAACGAGTCCTGCTGGCGGCAGAACCGTCGCGGTCATTTCTTGAAGGCCAACTGAGCCGCTTCACGCTGCTCGCCGCGATGACCGATTGTTGATCTAAAGAGCCGCGAGGCCCGGCAAACTCTTGCCACCTCGCGGCTCTCTAATTAGAGTGAAAGCTGTTCCCCCGGCCTGTATGATTTTTGTTGGCTGCCGTGCGGCCACCATTCATCTGCAGCCTTTCGGAGCCCCTGAGGAGGATCGTTCATGCGTATTCGCCACATCGCCATATTCAGCGCCGCCGTTCTCGCCGGCGCGCTTACCGGAAGCCTGGTCGGCCCCCGCCCCGCCGAAGCCGTCGCACGCGAACTCATCGAGCTTCAGCGCGACGTCACCTCCCTGCTCCAGGGCCAGAAGGATCTTTCCACCCAGGTCACCCAGGACCACACCGTCATGAAGACGCTCGTCGAGCAATCCAGCGACAACGTCAACAAGCTCGGAGCCACCATGAGCTCGCTCCAGAAATCCGTCCAGGATGTTCAGGCCAATTCCGGCGCGCGCCTCGACACCATGTCCACGCAGGTCCAGGGTCTTTCGGACAATCTCGAGGAAATCAAGTCGCGCCTCGGCAAGCTCAACCAGCAGCTCGTTGATCTTCAGAATTCCGTGCAAAGCCTCGACGCCAAAATTTCCGGCACCACGCCCGCCCCAGCCGCCGGCGCCGCCAACCCCGCGTTTTCCACCGGTGCCTCGCCCAGCTCCTCCGCCGTTCCCACCGGCCCAGCCCCCTCCGCCGACGCGCTCTATTCCAACGGCCTCCGCGACATCACCAGCGGCAAATACGATCTCGCCCGCTCCGAATTTGAGGACTACCTCAAGTATTACGCCGACACCGACCTTGCTTCCAACGCCCAGTTCTATCTCGGCGAAATCTTTTACAAGCAGAAGCAGTACGTTGATGCCGTCGCCGCCTACGACAAAGTGCTTACCGCCTATCCAAAGAGTTTCAAGCTCGGCCCCGCGCGCCTCAGGAAGGGCATGGCCCTTATCGAACTCGGCCAGAAGACTGCAGGCATCCGCGAACTCCGTGAAGTCGTCAAGCGCTTCCCGGGTAGCGACGAAGATCGCCTCGCCCGTGGCAAACTCAAGGAACTAGGCGCCTCCGTCACCGCCACCCGCTAGCTCCATCATTCCCCGGTCGCCGCCATTCCCTCCTCTAGGCCGCCTGAACCGGACAGCCGTGGTGAACCTTCATCGGGGGCTCCGGGCTTACAAATTTGTGCGTACTTCACCGCGGTACAAGGCCGTTATACCATGTGGTGGAAACATTCGGCCCGCGCGAGTCAGACTGCATTCGGCCGGCCGGCGCGGGCCGCAGAAAGTGGGAGCAAAAAATGATCCTCATAACGGGTGCCAGCGGAAGCGTTGGCAAAGTGGTTTTGCAGGAAGCGAACCGGAAGGAGTCCAAAGTCCGCGCCATGTACAGGTCAAAGGAAGAGGCCGCGAAGGCGCCCTCTGGATGCGAGGCCGTGTTGGCCGATTATTCGGACAAGCAGAGTCTGCGCAAGACTCTGGTTGGAGTGACTTCCGTGTACGTTGTGTGTTCTCCGATTCCGCAACTCGTGGAACTGGAGAGCAATATGCTGGACGCGTGCAAGGAAGCCGGGGTGAAGCACGTGGTGCTTAATTCCGCGCTGGGAGCGGGAGATTACGCGAAATCGTTTCCGGGCTGGCACCGCAAGGTGGAGGACAAGCTCAAGGCGACCGGAATGAGCTACACGATCCTGCGGCCCAATGGGTTTTTGCAGAACATCGCTGCGTACAATGCTCCCAGCATTCGGACGCAGGGTGCGTTTTACGTGGCCATGGGCGATGCGAAGGTCAGCTATCTGGACGTCGGTGACATCGCCGTTGTCGCCGTCAGGGCACTTGCGGGAGGCGCGCACGCCGGGAAGACCTATGAAATGAATGGGCCGGAAGCGATATCGAACCAAGAGCTGGCGAAGCGAATTTCCAAGGCGGCCGGGCGCACGGTGAATTACGTGGACATTCCGGAATCGGCGCAGCGCGAGGCCATGCTCGGCTTGGGCATGCCGGAGTGGCAAGTGACGGCGCTCCTGGAACTCCAGCAGTATTACAAGCAAGGTGGCGGCGCGAAAACGGATGGCCTGCTAAAGACCTTGATCGAACGCGAGCCCGTGACGCTCGATCAATATCTGACGGCCAACGCGCGGGAATTTCGAGATCAGGCCGCGTCCGCCTGAAGAAAGAGTGTCAGGATGAACGCAGCGGCTGGACCGTCGGAAGTCAAGAATCCCAAAACAGATATGACTCATGCGGAGATGAAGGAATTCATCCGCAATCAATTTTGAAGAATTCGTGAACCGGAAAAACCTGCACATCGGCGAGTTGAATTTCGCACCCTGCTTTGTCGATCACGGGGCCGACGTCCCGGCGGGTCTGCCTCCTGGACCGGCAGGCGCCATACAGTACGTCGGCGCCGCGCTCAAAAAAGTTCCCGATTTACGGGTGACCATCGAAGACATGAGTTGCGTACCACGACTTTGTCGTCCTCGGTGCGGCGTCGAAGCAGCGGCTGGAATTTTATGGAATTGTAATTTGGAGGATCGCCAACCGGCAGATCGTGGAGCGCTGGGCTTACCTGGAGAGTCCTCACTCCGCGCGCGGCTAGGTTTGGGAGTTTAGAGCCGGCGATCGCAGACTTCCGAAAAATGGCGGAGGGACGCGGCAGGGCAAACGTTGTCGCGTCCGTGTTACACTCACCGTTCGCGTCATGCGCATCCTGGACCGGTATATCATCCGCGAAGTTTTCCGCCATGCACTTCTCGGACTTGTCGTCTTTACCTTTGTATTTTTCGTGCCCCAGCTCGTGCGCTTGATGGAGCTTTTTGTTCGGCACAGCGGTTCCGGCGCGCAGGTTCTAAAGCTTTTTCTCTGCATATTCCCCGCCGTATTTGTATTCACCGTGCCGATGGCTACGCTGATCGGCGTGCTGTTGGGGCTCGGGCGAATGTCCGCTGACAGCGAGATCATCGCGCTCACGGCGCTGGGCATCGGGCGCCGCCGGATCCTGCTTCCCGTCGGCGTCCTGGCGCTCGCCGGTGCTGTAGTGACGCTGGCAATGACGGCCTGGCTTGGACCGCTGGCCCTGCGGACATTTCGTTCCCTGCAGGCCGAATTGATCACCTCGCAGGTTTCCTTTCAGCTACAACCGCGCGTTTTCGACGAGCGCTTCCCGCGCCTGGTTCTCTACGTCAACGATGTCACGGCCAGCGGCACGCAATGGCACGGCGTATTTCTGGCGGAGACGGGCGGAGAGGGCGGTTCGCGAGTGACGCTGGCGGAGAACGCGATTGTCATCGCCGAACCGAAACAGGGGAAGGTGGAGCTCCATCTACAGGGCGGCACGACGCACGAATTCTCTCGCGAGGATGCAGATCACTACTCCGTCACGGCATTCGGCCGGAGCGACTGGCCGATCGAGTTCAGCGGCCTGGCAGTTGCCCAGCCGCGCCAGCTCAACAATCCCGAGCGCTCGGTTCGCGAGCTTTTGAATGATAGCGGCCCGGGTTGGCGTGAAGCCCGCGTCGAACTGCACCGCCGCTTTGCTTTTCCGATGGCCTGCTTTGCCTTTGCGCTGGTCGCCGTTCCGCTGGGCGCGCAGCCTCGGCGCGGCGGCCGGGCGGCGGGGGTGCTGCTCGCGGTGTTCCTCATCTCCTCTTACTATTTGTTGTCCGTCCTGGGGGCGGACCTTGCGCGGCAAGGCACGCTGACGCCCGCAGCGGGAATCTGGACCGCAAATGCGGTACTTTTCGCGCTAGGGCTGACGCTCATGCCGCGGATGGAGCAATTCCGCGGCGAATCCCTGTGGTTCCGGCCGATGATCTATTTGGAATCCAGAAAGCGGCTGCTGCGCCGCCGGAGAACGCAAGCTCGCGCCAGAGCCGCCGCGGCAAACGGGGTGAATGGCGAGCGCGTATCACCGCAAATCCTCGCGAGGTCCAGCGGAAGTTTCCCGCAATTGATAGACATGTATGTTTTGCGGCGTTTCTTTTATTATTTTGCGCTGCTGATGGGGGCGTTTGTCTTTCTTTTTGAGACCTTCACGTTCTTCGAGTTACTCGACGACATTGCGCGCCACCGCGTTCCCTTTCTGATCGTGGTCGATTATTTCTTTTACCTTGCTCCCTATCTACTCTACCAACTGGCGCCGCTAGGGGCGCTGGTCGCCGTACTGGTTACACTGGGGATTATGAGCAAGAACAATGAAATCGTGGCCATCAAGGCCAGCGGCATCAGTTTGTACCGTCTGGCGGTGCCGCTGCTTCTTGCGGGGCTGGCCCTGGCCGTAACCATGATCGTGCTCGACGACACGTATCTCCCCTATGCAAGTCAGCGACAGGATGCTCTGCGTAACCAAATCAAGGGCAAGCCTCCCCAGACGTATACCCACCCCCAGCGATGGATCTTCGGTGAAAACTCAAAAATCTACAATTACGATCTCTTCGACCCCACGCAGAATCTTTTTGGCGGGCTCACCGTGCTGGAAATCGATCCGGCGACGTTTCAGGTTCGGCGCCGCATCTTTGCGTCGCGCGCGCGGTGGTCGGAGACGCAAAAGGTGTGGGTTCTCGAAGGTAGCTGGGTGCGCGATTTTGCAGACGGCACGATTGCCCGCTACGAGCGACTTCCGCCTATCACTTCGCTGCCAGAGCTCACCGAGCCCCCCAGCTATTTCAACCGCGAGGTTCGCCAGGCGTTCCAGATGAGCTGGCGCGAATTGCGGCGTTATATCGAAGGACTGCATCGTGCGGGCTTTGACGTCTCAACTCTGACGGTGCAATGGCACGAAAAGATCGCCTTCCCGCTGCTCGCGCCGGTAAGCATGCTTCTGGCGATCCCCTTTGCGTTTCTGGTGGGCACGCGGGGCGCGGTGGGCGGCGTGGCGCTCGGAGTGGGATTCGGAATCGTCTATTGGTCGGTGGCCAAACTTCTGGAAGCCATGGGCGGAGTTGGCCAGCTTCCCCCGTTTCTGGCAGGGTGGTCGCCGGACATCATTTTCTTTTTCCTTGGCATGTATTTTTTCTTCAAAATGCCGACGTAGGAATAATGAAGTTGCCGAACAAGCGGAGATTGTTGGAGTGTCTCCCCGCCGCCGACTTCAAGTATTACTTCAAATCAGTTCGAATCGATTCCTTTCGCTACTTACCCTTCTTTTTCTTCGCCTGCCTTTCTTCAACTACTACTTGAGCTGCTGCCAAGCGCGCAATGGGAACGCGGAACGGAGAAGCACTGACGTAGTCCATCCCGACCTGGTGGCAAAACTTCACGCTGTCCGCATCGCCCCCATGTTCTCCGCAGATGCCGATCTTGAGTTTGGCGCGCGTTTTGCGACCCTGTTCGATGCCCCAACGCATCAATATTCCGACCCCCTTGGTATCGAGCGACTGGAAAGGATCCGCGCTGAATACAGCGGCTTTCTTCTCGTCCACGTAATCCGGCAGGAAGCGGCCGGCGTCGTCGCGGGAAAGACCCATGGTGGTCTGCGTGAGGTCGTTCGTGCCGAAGGAAAAGAAATCCGCCACTTCGGCGATCTCTCCCGCCAGCAACGCAGCGCGCGGCAACTCGATCATAGTTCCAACGAGATAATCGAGCTTGAGTCCGGACTTCTTGATTAGATGATCGGCGACGCGGCGCGTCGCTTGTTCGAGAATGAAGAGTTCTTTCCGGTCCAGAACGAGGGGGTGCATAATCTCAGGTAATACTTTAATTCTGCCTCTTTGGCATTCGATGGCTGCTTCGATGATGGCGCGCACTTGCATCTCGAGAATTTCGGGATAAGTGATGGCGAGGCGGCAACCGCGATGGCCGAGCATGGGGTTGGCTTCGTGCAACTGCTCGACGCGGCGGGCCACGACCTGAACGTCGATTTTCAAATCGCGCGCCAGCTCTTCCTGCTTGGCACGCTCGTGCGGGACGAACTCGTGCAGCGGCGGGTCAATCAAGCGGATGGTGACCGGCAAGCCGTCCATGGCCTTGAAGATTCCGACGAAATCGCGGCGCTGGAACGGGAGCAATTTGTCTAGTGCCTTGACGCGAGCCTCTCTGTTGTCGGCAAGGATCATTTCCTGGATGGCACGCTGCCGCTCGTGACTCCTGTCCGGCTGCTCGAAATCGGTGAAGAACATGTGTTCCGTGCGGCAGAGTCCAATACCCTCCGCCCCGAACTCGATGGCCTTGCGGGCGTCTTGCGGAGTGTCCACATTCGTGCGGACCCTAAGGCGACGCGTCTCATCGGCCCACCTCATGAGTGTTTCGTAGGACTTGGGAAGCTGCGGAACGACCAGAGGCATCGCTTCGGTGTAGACCACACCTTCGCCGCCATCGAGAGTGATCCAATCCCCTTCCTTCACGACCTTGCCATCGGCCGACATCGACAACGATTTGTAATCAATGTCCAGTTTTTCGGCGCCGACGACGCAACACTTGCCCCAGCCGCGCGCGACGACGGCCGCGTGACTGGTCTTGCCGCCAGTGGCAGTGAGAATCCCCTGCGCGACGGCCATGCCACCGACGTCTTCGGGGCTGGTTTCACGACGGACGAGAATGACTTTCTCGCCGCGTTCGGCCCACTCTTCCGCTTTTTGCGCGGAGAAGACGACTTTGCCGACGGCCGCGCCGGGAACGGCATTGATGCCGGTAGCCACTATTTTCGAGGACAGCGACTTCTTGTCGACCTTGGCATCGATTACAGGATAGAAGAGCCGTTCGATATCTTCGGGTTTGACGCGGAGAATGGCTTCCTCTCTGTTGATGAGCCCTTCCTTAGCCATGTCGACAGCGATTCGAAAAGCGGCGGCGGGGGTGCGCTTGCCGGTGCGCGTCTGGAGCATGTAGAGCTTGCCGTCCTCGACGGTAAACTCCATGTCCTGCATATCGCGATAGTGCTTCTCAAGTTTTACTCGAACTTTCTCGAGCTGCGCGTAGACCCTGGGCATGATCTTTTGCATTTCGCCTAAAGGCATCGGAGTTCGAATGCCGGCCACCACGTCTTCTCCCTGGGCGTTCACAAGGAAGTCGCCATAGAAGATTTTTTCGCCGGAACTCGGATCGCGCGTGAAGCAGACGCCGGTGCCGGAAGTGTCGCCGGTATTCCCGAATACCATTTGAACGACGTTGACGGCAGTGCCGAGGAGCCCGGTGATTTTTTCGACGCGGCGATAGGTGACCGCCTTTTCCGCCATCCAGGAGCCGAACACCGCGCCGATAGCGCCCCAAAGCTGGTCGATGGGATCATCCGGAAAGTCCATCCCGGATTGCCGGCGGAAGTACGCTTTGTATTCCGCCACCAATTCTTTCCAGCCGCTAGCGGGGACCGCGGTATCTTCCTTGACACCAAGCCGATCTTTCATGGCGCGAAGCCGGTGCTCGAGATCTTCCTTCGACATGTCCATGACGACGGTCGAATACATCTGCACGAAACGGCGATAGGCGTCGCAAGCGAATCGTTCGTTCCCGGTTACGGTGGCGAGACCTTCGACGGAGCGGTCGTTCAAGCCGAGATTGAGAATGGTCTCCATCATTCCCGGCATGGAGCGGGCGGAACCGGAGCGCACGCTGACGAGGAGAGGGTTTTTCGGATCTCCGAGTTTCTTTTTCGTGGTGCGTTCGAGCTTGGCGACGTTATCGGAGACTTGCTTCTTCAACTCCGGGGGATACTTCTTGCCGTGCTTGTAAAAGTAATCACACACTTCCGTGGAGATGGTGAAACCGGCGGGCACTGGCAGGCCGATCTTGGTCATCTCGGCTAGACCGGCGCCTTTGCCGCCGAGAAGATCGCGCCAGGTTCCGTCACCTTCCGCTTTGCCAGCACCGAAAAAATACACCCATTTTTTCACTGTACGCCTCGCTTGTCGCATTTGGAGTTGTGGAACCCTTGCATCCGCCACCGTTCCGCAGCGGCGGCCAAAAACTGTCGGCGCGCCGACTTTTGAAGACTTCAAGTAAAACTTGAGATTGCTTAGCGCCGCTGTTCACCGCCAATTTCTGAGAAATCCGCGACGGTTGTGAACTCGCGTAGCAATTCCGCGAGCAATGCCAGACGGTTGTTGCGGACGGCTTCGTTTTCCGCCATTACCATGACGCCGTCGAAGAACTGGTCGACGACTTTTCGAAGGCCGGCAATGGCTTCCAGAGCTTCCTGATACTTCCCCGCGCGTTTCAGCGTTTGGACCTTTGAAGCGGCCTCGCGAACCGCAGCGTAGAGTTCGCGTTCGGCGGCGCTTTCGAACAACTCCGGATTCGCATGGCGCGCATCGCCGGGCGCCACGTTGGCTTTCTCAAGGATCTTGCGAATACGCTTGAAGGAGACCGCCAGCGGCTCGAAGTTTTTTGACTTGCGGATGGCCTTCAGTGCCACCAGACGCTTCTGGGCGTCCACCAGGTCGTCGGCGCCGGCACGAAAAATGGCGCTGACCTCGTCGTAGCCAAAGCCTTCCCGTTCGCGGAAGACGAACTTGGCACGGTCGAGAATGAAGTCCAGGATTTGGGCTTCCTGGTCCGGCGTTACGCCGCGCTTGGGTTTGTGAGTGAGGAGTGCCTTTGCCGCGGCGCCGATCGCTAGAGAGAGTGAGACGGGCAGCTTCTTGTCCAGAATGATCTTGACCATTCCCAGGGCGGCGCGGCGCAAAGCGTAGGGATCGCTTGAACCGGTGGGCACCACTCCGACGGCAAAACAACCAACGACGGAATCGAGTTTGTCCGCCAGCGCGACGGCGCAGCCGGTCAAATTGCGCGGGATGGGATCTTCAAGGCCGACGGGACGGTAGTGATCGTAGACAGCGTCGGCGATTTCGTCGGATTCGCCCTGGGCGCGCGCGTACAAGCCGCCGACGATGCCCTGAAGCTCGGTGAATTCGCGAACCATTTCGGTGGCTAGGTCACACTTGGCAAGTTCAGCGGCGCGGTCGGCCTCCGCGACGTGGGCGTGGAGCATGCCGAGGTTGAACCATTGCTCGGTGAACCAGCGGGCGATAGCGCGAATGCGTTCGACCTTGTCGCGATAACTGCCGAGACGCGATTCGTAGGTGACGCGTTCGAGCTTCGGCAAATAGTCGGCGAGCCGACATTTCTGATCCGACTGCCAGAAAAATTGCGCGTCGGCGAAGCGCGCGCGAAGGACACGTTCGTGGCCGGCGCGGATGATCCCCTTAGAGTCCTTGTCGACATTGATCACCGCTAGGAAGTGCGGAGCCAGTTCCCCGTTCTTCTTTTCCACGGCGAAATACTTCTGGTGGTCGCGCATGACGGTGACGAGGATTTCGTCCGGGAGGCTCAGAAATGCCGGATCGAAATCGCCCTGGATGACGCTCGGGTATTCGTTGAGATAGGCCACCAGCTTTCGGAGCGAGGGGTCTTCGTGGATGCGATAGTTTCCCCGCTTGGCATGGGCTTCGAGCTCCGTTGCGATTTTCTCCTCGCGGCGGCCGGGACGGACGATGACGCCGTTGTGCTGGAGCCGCTTCTCGTAGTCCAGAAAGTTGCTGACGTGAATCGCGTTCGAACCGAGGAAGCGGTGCCCGCGAGTGGTGGGGACAGCGACGATACCGGCTACGGAGAGTTTCAGAAGTTTGCCGTCGAGCACGGCGACGATCCAGCGGATGGGACGAATGAAGCGCGCGCCATCGAGGCCGGTCCAAGTCATCGAGCGTGGCCAGGTGAGATCGTGAACGGCGCGGGGGAGAACACTTAGAAGAATCTGTTCCGCGGTCCTCCCGAGCTTGACCTGTTGGGCGGCAAGGTATTCGCCCTTGGGGGTCTGAACCAGATAGAGATCGCTGACGTGGACGTGCTGCTTCTCGGCGAAGCTCTGTGCCGCGCGTGTCGGCGCGCCGACGGAATCGTAGGCTACGGACTTGGGCGGACCGGTCACTTCGATCGCGACGTCCGCCTGCTTCGCAAGCATTCCGCGGACCCAGGCGGTCAGGCGGCGAGGCGCGCTGAAGGTCTCCACCGATACGTCATCAAAGAGATTTTCCGCGGTGAGAAGTTTCTCGATGTTGGCGCGGAGTTCCTCTTCGGCCTTCGGAAGCATCCCTGCGGGTATCTCCTCGCAGCCAACTTCGAAGAGCAGCTCGACACGTTTTTCTTTTGCGGCGTCCTTCATGACCGCACCTCGTGCTGGGGTGCGGCGCCGCCGATCTGTGACAGGTAGGATGTGGCGGTGCGGCACGCAAGGGTGCGCACGCGGGCCATGAGCGCAGCGCGCTCAGTGGTAGAGATTACGCCGCGTGCGTCCATCAGGTTGAAGAGATGCGAACACTTGAGGCAATGGTCGTAGGCAGCAAGCAGCGGGAAACGAACGCGGTTCTTCCCTTCCAGTCCCTTGAAGCCATCGAGGAGTTCTTTGGCCTGCTTTTCGTGCAACTCGAATTCGGAGCGAATCGCGGGCGCATCGCTGCGATCAAAACTGTATTCCGAAAACTGCTGCTCCTCCATCAGGCGGATGTCGCCGTAAGTTTTGTCCGCGGACCAGCGCAGGTCGTAGACGCTCTCCACACCCTGGAGGAACGCGCAAATGCGTTCGAGGCCGTAGGTGAGTTCGACGGAGATGGGGTCGAGGTCGATGCCGCCGCTCTGTTGGAAGTAGGTGAACTGGGTGATCTCGAGACCGTCGAGCAGAACTTGCCAGCCGATGCCCCAGGCGCCGAGGGTCGGGGATTCCCAGTTGTCCTCTTCAAAACGAATGTCGTGCTCTTTGAGGTTGATGCCGATGGCGCCGAGGCTCTTGAGGTAGATGTCCTGCACATCGACCGGAGAGGGCTTCAGGATCACTTGAAATTGGAAATGCTTGTAAAGACGATTGGGGTTCTCCCCGTAGCGGCCGTCGGCGGGCCGACGACTGGGCTGGACATATCCCACGCGATAGGCGTGCGGGCCGAGCACGCGCAGGAAAGTTTCCGGGTGCATCGTGCCTGCGCCGACTTCCACGTCGTAGGGCTGCTGAAGTACGCAACCTTGCTTCACCCAAAATTGCGAGAGCTGCAAAATCAGATTCTGGAAATTAAGGCCCTTCGGCTTTTTCTCAAGTTTTACTTTAGTTTTCAAGTGCTCTCCAAGAGTTCGCGAGTCATGAGCCGCCGCTCTAGGTGATGCTCGATCCAGGATAGCCCAGCCTCGCGCAATTCACTGGCGCCGAGTTGCAGAGACTTCTCGTACTCGATGCGATCCAGCCGTTCACCGGCGAAGCGCTCGGCAAGGCTCCTCGCCTCAGGATGCAGCGGCTTCATTCCTGAGCGCCGGCACCTTTCGCAAAAGAGGCCGGGCTGGTGGGCATCGTAGAAAGCCGGCTTCGAACCAAATGACGCTCCGCAAGAAACGCAGCGATCGAAGCGCGGCAGCCAGCCGCCCAGCCGCACCGTCCACAAAGCGAAATAGCTCAGTGGCAAGTGCCAATCACTGGTGCGCTCGACTTCCCGTGTGGCCAGCAGTATCAGCCGGAACATGGGCTCGGAGACTTCGTGCTCCGGCAGAATAAGCTCCGAGATCTCGCTGATCACCGCGAGCCCGGTGCTGAGACCGTAATCGCTCTGCGCCTTGTGAAAGGACTCGAGTAACTCGGCCTGTTGGATGCGCACCAAGTCGCGGGTTTCCCTCTCGACGTACCAGATCTGAACATGCGAGAGAATCTCGAGCGTCGAACCGTAACGGTTCTTCAGGCGGCGCGCGCCAGGGGCGACGCCCCGTACCCGCCCCGAGGAACGCCCAAGAAAACTCACCAGGCGGTCCGCTTCGCCCAGGGGAAATGTCTTCAGAATGATGGCTTCCGTTTCCCGCGCAGGCATGAGCAGTCGGCGCGCCGACGCTGCGCCGGACAAACTGCTGTACTCCGTCCGAATCGCGCGCACACGCAGAACTATTGTAATTACCACACGCGCAGCCATCGCGCAACGTTCCGGTGGAAAATTTCGCAGAAAATCTAGCCGGGGGCTGGGGCGAAATTGAGAATCGTGCTCTTCAACTCCGAAGGCTTTTTCCGGGCGGAGCGGGATAAAGGCAATGAATCAACGCTATTACGGCGATGAATATATTCTGTTAACCAGCGGGCGTTTCATATCTACATTATCGGACACGGAAAACCGTCTCCTTGCCCTTTTCATTTCCCGCAGGTTTCGCTACTCTGCTGCGGGCCCCTTCCCATGTTCATTCCACTCAAGGACCTCAACCCGTCGCGAACCTATCCCTTCGTTAACATCACGCTGATTCTTGCCAACATCGCTGTGTTTATCTACGAGCTCGGCCTCGAGGCTACCCTCCCTCAGCGGGCCTATGAAGCCTTGCTCCTCTCGTACTCCACGGTTCCCGCTCGTTTCCCTGCGCTCCTGATGGGACATGCCAGTTTTGAAGGTTCCTTCGTGCCCCTGGTGAGCAGCATGTTTCTCCATTCCGGCTTCCTGCACCTCGCCGGGAACATGCTCTTTCTCTGGATCTTCGGCGACAATGTGGAAGATTTCTTCGGGCACGTACCGTATTTCTTCTTCTATCTCGCGTGCGGAGTCGGGGCGGGTCTGCTGCATGTGCTATTCAATCTGCACTCCAACGTTCCGGCCTTGGGCGCGAGCGGGGCCATATCCGGTGTGATGGGCTCTTACATCCTGCTCTATCCCCGGGCGCAAGTTCTTACGCTGGTTTTTATCTTCCCTTTGCCCGTGCCTGCCGTGATCTTTCTTGGCCTATGGTACGTCATGCAATTTCTTTCTGGGATCAACGCCCTCGGAGTCGGTGCTTCTGGAGGAGTGGCTTGGTGGGCGCACATCGGAGGATTTCTTTTGGGGATGCTGTTGACCGGGATGTCGCGGCGAAGATAGCGGGCAAACCCAGATTTCCCGGTTTTAAAGTATTACTTTAGATTGAAAGCTGGAATTGCTCTGGGCATTGCAGAAGCGGCAAGCAAGGCTGCCGTACTCCAAGAGGCAGCACAGCCATTTAGCGTTGATGGGCGAGGGCTTCGACGGATTTAATGGCGAGCCAATCGCCGACCTCGACAGTAAGTTGGTCGCCGCCGAGATCGGGCGTCACATAGTTCTCGCGCAACGCCGCCCGCACAGCGGTTCGAAGCGCCCCGGCCTCCGGTTTCCAGCCGAGAAATTCCAGCATCATGGCTGAAGTGAGGACGGAACCAAACGGGTTGGCGATGCCCTTTCCGGCGATGTTGGGGGCGGAGCCGTGGACGGGCTCGAAGAGTGAAGTCTTGCCCGGGTGAATGTTTGCGGACGGCGCCAGGCCCAGGCCGCCCGCGAGCTGCGCGCCCAGGTCGCTGATAATGTCGCCGAAGAGATTACAGGTGACGATGACGTCGAATTGGCTGGGGTCGCGGACGATTTCCATCGCCAGGGTATCGATGTAAAGATGGCGGGAATCGATGCTGACATACTCTTGGCGGACTTCCTTGAAAACCCTTTGCCAGAGGTCGTGCGCAAACGTCATGGCGTTGGATTTGTCGCTCATGCAGACGCGTTTCAGGCCGTTCTGGCGGGCGTACTCGAAGGCGTAGCGTATGATGCGCTCGACGCCTTTGCGAGAGTTCACGTCTTCCTGGACGGCGATCTCGTCCGGCGTGCCTTTCTTAAAGAACCCGCCAACGCCCACATAGAGGCCCTCGGTGTTCTCGCGGAAGACCATCAGGCGAATGTCTTTTTCGGTGCGGTCGCGCAGCGGAGTGAGGCGGTCGTGGAGCAGTTCGACGGGCCTGGCATTGACGTAGAGATCGAGCTTGAAGCGAAGGCCCAGCAGGATGTCGGCGGCATGTTGATTCGAAGGCGCGCGGGGATCACCCAGTGCGCCGAAGAGAATGGCGTCAAACTCATCGCGTAGCATCTCGACCGCACCCGGAGGCAGCGAAACGCCCTCGCGCAGATACTTCTCCGCACTCCAGTCGAATTCAACGAATTCCAGGGGGCGCCTGGCGGGTGCGGTCACGGCTCTCAGGACTTTGGCGGCTTGCGGTGTAACCTCCGCCCCGATGCCGTCGCCGGGTATCACGGCGATTCGGGCCGCGGGGCCGCCATTTCGCAAAGGAATACCGGGCAAAGTCTAACCTCCTCGACGGCGGGCTTCGCGCTGTCGGATGGATTGCGTGGGCTGAAAAGGCCGGGCGCTATTCTTCCATCAAAGAGTAATTCGCGCCACCATAACCAAATTCCGCGCGTGAGTAATTTTGTTCACGGCGCTTTCCGGAAACTGACACGGTACTCGGCTCTCGCCGCTCAGGCCAGGCGTTCTTTTCGCACGGTAAGTTTGTCGATGCGGTCCAACCGCGGTTCGAATCCGATGCCGGGAGCGGTGAGCACTCGAATCGTGCCTTGTGGCGACACAGTGACTTCGGGAAGGATGATGTCTTCTTCCCAGTAGCGTTTGCTGGCAGCTACATCGCCGGCGAGGGTGAAATTGGGAAGCGTCGAAAGTGCGATGTTGTGCGCCCGGCCGATACCCGATTCGAGCATCCCGCCGCACCAGACGGGAATGCCGTGGCGCTGGCACAGATCGTGGATGCGCCGTGCCACGGTGTGGCCGCCAACGCGGCCAAGCTTGATGTTGATGATTTTGCAGGCGCCCAGCTCGATCGCGGCGCGCGCCTGCTCTTCCGTGTGAACGCACTCATCCAGGCAGATCGGCGTTTCCAGCTTCTTCTGAAGCTCGACGTGGCTGTAGAGATCGTCCCAGCCGAGAGGCTGTTCGATCATCATCAAATAGAAGCCTTCGAGCTGCTTAAGGAGCGCCCAGTCATCCAGGGTGTAAGCGGAGTTGGCGTCGACCATCAGCTTGGTGCGCGGAAAATCCTGGCGCAGGCGGCGCACTGGCTCGAGATCTTTTCCCGGCTTGATTTTTATCTTGATGCGCTGATATCCAGCGGCGAGTTCTTTTTGTACTGCGGCGGCGAGTTCGTCCAGCGACTCCTTAATGCCGATCGAGACGCCGCAAGCGATCTCCTCGCGAACACCGCCGATGAGTCTTGAAAGTGGCACTCCCTTTTGTTTGGCTTCGGCATCCCAGACGGCCGCTTCCAGTGAACCCTTGGCCATGTTGTGCCCACGGACACGGGCGAGCAAATCCCAAACCTCGCCGGCGGAGGCGAAATCCTTTCCCTTGACCAGCGGCCAAAGAAAATCGCGAAGGATGAGCCAGGCAGTATCGGCCGTTTCCGGACTGTAAAAAGGAGCCTCGCCAGCGACGCATTCGGCCCAGCCGATGACGCCGTCCACATCCGCCTGCACCAGCAGAATGCGGCGCACGTCCGTGCGGTCCATGCTGGTTTCGAACGGGGCCACCAGCTTCATCCGCACTTCCTGCAAAGTGACCTCTCGTATTCGCATGAGCTTTCGGCCGAGATGCCTTTCCTAAAAATCGCTCCACGGAGTGAGGAGATACGCCCGGTTTCCCGATGCGGTGCGTAAGGCAACCGCGGCGTAGCCTTTGGCAAACCACTTTTCGAATTCTTCACGTACGCGAGCCTGAACGATGCCGACCTGCGATGAACCTTCGCGCTGCCAACGCGCGAGCTCCGCGGGCAATTCGATGATCGCCGGCGCGTCGACAGGCTCTTTGACGAGAATTTCGATGGCGGCCACGACGCGCGCGGAGTCGAGATGCCACTCGACCAGCAGCCGATCGGTCGCCAGGCCGCGATGAAGCGGACTGGTCGTGACGCCGTACAAATTAGGATGATATTTCCGGCAAATGGCGCCAAGCCGGTTCAAATTGAAGTGCGCGTTGCGAAGTTCGAGGGGATCAAACGTCCATTGAATGAGCCGGATTCCGCGGCCCAGGGCTGCAGTACGCTGAAAAAGTTTCAGCAGGCGGCCAACGCCACGGTCGCGATATTCGCTGTGCACACCGGTCATGTGGGAATGGAGGTAAGGCAGGCGGTCACGCAGGCCAACGACCGCGAGCGTGTAGCCCACCAAGCGGTTGCCGTCGAACGCCCCCAGCACTTCACCGCCGGTAAGCGTGGCGACCACAAACATGGTAGCCGGCTCGACTTCCAGGTCGGCTTCTCCCCAAATCTCGCGCTGGAGATCCACACAACGATGGAAGTCATCGAGACTCTCGCACTTCCGAACGACGATCTCCCGGCTCATTGCCTCGTTGCCGCTCAGCTCATTTCCGGCAAGCGCGGCTTCCCTTCCGACTTCTTCGCGGCGGCCCAAAATGCCTCCATCTCCTCGCGCGGGAGATCTTTGAACTCCCGGCCATTTTTCCGGGCCAGCCCCTCCATGGCGCGGAATCTGCGAGAGAATTTCGCGTTCGCCTTCTTGAGGGCGATTTCTGGGTCGATCTTCAAGAATCGTGAGAGGTTTACGGCGGCGAAGAGCAAGTCTCCCAACTCCTCTTCCACTTTTAGTTGGTTCTGTTCCTTCGATGCTTTCTTCAGCTCTTCGGTTTCTTCCTGCATTTTTTCGAAAACGCCGCCTGCATCTTCCCAGTCAAAGCCTATGCGGGAAGCTTTGCGAGTGAGCTGAAAGCTTTCCAGCGTTGCGGGCAGTGCGTGAGAGACGCCATCGAGCAGAGAAGTTTCTTTTCGTGTTTTTCCACCGCCATTCGAATCACTTTTTTTGTCGCTAGTGCGGCGCTCGTCGGCCTTGATCTGTTCCCAGTTTCTCAGCACCTCGGCGGAATCTTTCGCGCGCGTCTTACCGAAAACATGCGGATGCCGCCGGATCATCTTGTCATGGATTTCGCGAATCACCTCGGCCACCGTGAAGCGGCCTTCTTCGCGAGCGATCTGCGAATGAAAAACAATCTGCAAGAGCAGGTCGCCCATCTCCTCCACAAACTTGCCGTCGTTCCCGCTTTCGAGGGCTTCCAGTACCTCGTAGGCTTCTTCGAGGAGGTAGGTTCGCAGCGATTGATGCGTTTGCTCGCGGTCCCAGGGACAGCCGTTCGGGGCGCGCAATCTGGCCTGGACGCCAACGAGCTTTTCAAACCACTGGCCCGGCGTTAATTGTTTCTGTTTCACCGGCTTGGGATTTCGGCGCAGTTTGCTTGTTTTCTTCGTGTGCTTCCGGCGTGTAGGCATTGCCTTTTCAGCTATTTCCATTCTGAATCAAGGTTCCCACTTTACGGTGCCGCGGTGGCTTTGACAAGCCTCGCAGATTCAAAGAGCGCGCCGCGGCGACGCGAGCTGGCAACCCGTGATAAACTGCAAGCGCGATAAATCGCTGAGGAAATTACCTTGTCCGATCACAAGCAGGAAGAAGCCTTTCGCGTAATCGACCGGCGCCCTTTTACGGCCGAAGGGGAATTGCGCAAGGAAGTCGTCGAGGAAGCTGAGCGGGAAGCCAAGCGGGAGGCGGCAAAGATTCCAGCCGCACCCCCGGAGGCAGCCAAAGCAGTTGCTCCTCTACCTCCGGCCGAAACACCCAAGCGCGCTCCCGCGTTCGAAAATCTCGTCCGCATGCTCGGCAGCAACGCTGCCATGGTGCTCGGCGCATATGCCGACCCGCGCACCGGCCAGCCGGTCATCGATCCCGAGGCCGCGCGCGAGCTGATCGACATGCTTGACGCTTTGCACGAGAAGACCAAAGGCAATCTCGCGCCCGAAGAAGACAACCTGCTCCTAGACCTCTTGGGCAAGCTGAAGATGACCTTTCTGGAAATCAATCAGGCGGTTGCGGCCGAGGCCGCGAAAGCCAAGGCCAAAGCCCGCCCGTAAAAAAGGCCCGGCGGTCTGCCCCCGGCTCCGCGTGATGATTCGTTCCAACGCTTTCACCATGTCTTCCACTTCGCTAAGAGTCACGGTACTCGGTTCTGGCACATCCATGGGTGTCCCCACGCTCGGATGCCCTTGCCGCGTGTGCAAGTCGAACGATCCGCACGATAAAAGGCTGCGCCCTTCCCTGCTGATCTCCCGCGGCGGCCAGAACGTAGTGATTGATACCACGCCGGACTTCCGCCAGCAAGCCCTCCGCGTTGGACTAGAACGCCTCGATGCCATTTTGCTGACGCACGGTCACGCCGACCACATCCTCGGTTTTGACGACATTCGCCCCTTCAATATCCGCCAACGGGCGGCGCTGCCCGTCTTCAGCAACGAAGAAACGTTTCGCGTCATCCGGAGGGTCTTCGCTTACGTTTTCGACGACAAACCCACGCTCAGCACCGTGCCGAGCGTCACGCTGAACGCCATCCAGAGCCCATTCGAACTTCTCGACACCGCGTTTGTTCCCGTGCCCATGCTCCACGGAGACATGGAAGTCCTGGGGTTCCGGTTTGGGCGGGCCGCCTATCTCACCGACTTCAGCAAGATTCCGGGCTCGTCGATGGCGCTGCTGGAGGGGCTCGACGAGCTGGTCCTGGACGCCCTGCGAGATATTCCACATCCCATGCACCAGACGGTGGAGCAAGCGCTCGCTCTCATTCAACAACTCAAGCCGCGCCGCGCGTGGTTCACGCACATCGCCCACGACCTGCCGCACGCCGAGACGAATGAGCGCCTTTTAAGAATGGGCTGCCCGCATGTGCAACTGGCCTATGATGGCCTCGAATTTGAAGTGCAGGCGGATACAACCGAGGACGTTTCGCGCGAGGACGGGGATTCACAAGAATCGCGAGCCGCGATGGCGGGCGCGAGGTCCACGCGATTATCGGCCTTTTCGTCTTCGCAGGCCTGGGCGTCGCACTATGCAACTTTTGGCCACACCAGCGTGCTGGCTATCGGCAACTTCGATGGCATCCACCTGGGCCATCAAGCGATTCTTCGCGCCACGGTCGAGTGCGCTCGCGCCCTAAATGCGGTCTCCACGGCACTTACGTTTGATCCTTCGCCGCGGAAAGTGCTTCGCCCGGAGTCTGCGCCGCCGCGGCTCTCGACCAACGCCCAGCGTATGGAGTGGTTTAACGTCATGGGCCTCGAAGCCGTCGTTGTCCTGCCTTTCACGCTCGATCTCGCGCGGCTTTCACCCGGTGAATTTGTCGAGCAAATTCTTGTCCGCGATCTGCATGTAAAAGCCGTTCTGGTCGGCGAGAATTTTCGCTTCGGGCATAAGCAGGGGGGCGACGTAAAGCTGCTGACCGAGCTCGGCGCAATACATGGATTCGACGTCGTGATTGTTCCCCCGGTGGTCTATCGCGGAGAAGTCGTCTCCAGCACCATCATCCGCCGGGAAGTCGCCGAGGGCGACGTGTCCCACGCCGCGCGTCTTCTGGGCCGGCCCTTCGCTCTCACGGGCGAAGTGATCAGCGGCACGGGGACAGGGCGCCGCTTCACGTTTCCCACGCTGAACCTTGCTGCGGAACAGGAGCTGCTTCCCGCTCGGGGGGTCTACATCACCCGCTCGTGTCTCGAAGGAGGAACGCCCAGCCACCGCTCGGTCACGAACGTCGGCATGCGCCCGACGTTTAACGGCTCGTCGCTCAGCATCGAAACGCATTTGCTCGACGCTCAGTTGCCGACGGCACCCGAGCGCATGGAAGTGCGATTTTGGAAGCGTGTTCGCGAAGAGAAGAAATTTAGCGGCCCCGAGGAATTACGCGCCCAGATCGCCAGCGATATCGAGTGCGCCAATCATTTTTTTTCGCGCTTGCGCCGTTTCCGCTCGATCCGCCAGCCTGTCTGAACCTGCCCAAACCACGCAGACTGATGGAGCAGGCGCAAATCTACATCGAACGCAAATCCCAGCTGCTGCTTCCCGCTTTAAGGTCTGAGTTAACTTCTGGTGATACAATGCCCATCACGTGTTGAAGCAGGGTTCACAGGGCGACCGCCAGCATCACTGCCACTACGAAAAGAAGCCTGGGACGTGCAGGTCGCGGAGTTTCAAATTGGAGGTCCATACCGGCTTAGACACCGGAGCCTGAGGGGAGTTCCCGAGAAAGAACCCTGGCACGCCGCGCTATTCTTTGGCTTTCCGCAGGCACTCTTCGCAGTAGCCGCCGACTTCGGTGCGGGAAACCGTGACCTTCATGTGGAAGTCGCGCGCAATCTGTTCTTTCAGTTGCTCGTATAAGCGGCTTTCGAATTCGCGGACCTTGCCGCAACGCAAGCAGGCCACGTGGATGTGATCCCGCGGCCCGTGCGTTTCGTAGTAGTGCCGGTCGCCGCGAAGATGCAGCAAATCCAGCTCGTCGATCAACCCTTGCTTTTTAAGAAGATCAATCGTGCGATAGACCGTAACCAGGTGAACCCCGGCATCGATTTTCTGTGCTCGCTCGAGGATCTGATCCACGTCCAGATGTTGCTCGGCGTCGTCCATCACTTGCAGGATGACGCGTCGCTGGCGGGTCATGCGGATGCCACGGGCAGCCACCGCCTGCTGAATCTTACCGGTTGTTTCGGCGGTATTGAGGCGCTCGCCGGTGGAAACCCGGTGGGCAGGCGATGCAGCCATTTGTCTCCCTCCGCCTCTCAAGCGCAGGTCTAAGTATGGATCGGAAGAAACCGCGCCACGTCATTGTACATAACGTAGCCGAAGAGCACTAAGAGAAAGACCAGTCCAACCTGAACGAAGCGCTCCTTGAAGGCCAGGCTGAAATCGCGCCGCCGGATTCCTTCCAAAGCGAGCAGCAGGATGTTTCCACCATCCAGTATGGGGATCGGCAAAAGATTCAAGACCCCCAGATTCAGGCTGATGATGGCCATCAAGTTGATCACCGCGTACGAGCCTTCCTGCACCGCTTGTCCCGCCTGGTCGATGATCCCCACTGGTCCGAGCAGCAGCTTTACAGACTGCCTGCCGGAGAAAAGCCTGCCGACCATTCCTAACATCTGCTTCAAGCCATACCATGTCGACACGGAAGCATTCTCCACGGCGGTGCCAAGCGTCATTTTCTTGTAGGACCAGCTCTCTTCTGCTCCGACTCCCAGCCGGAAATTCGACTTGCCATCCTCGCCAACAATGGACTGGGGTTCGAGTTTGAGCGTCACGAGTTGTCCATTGCGCTGCACCACGGTAACCAGCGGGCTGCCGCTGGAGCTCAGGATCATGTCCTTGAACTCCATCCAGCTTGTAATTTTTGTGCCGTTCACGGAAACGATTAAATCTCCCCGCTTCATGCCGGCGCGCTGGGCTCCCATGCCGCGAATTGGCTGGGTAACAACGGGAACCACCAACGGGTAATGCCCCGGAGCGTCCGCCTGGATGAGCTCCTTGCCACTTACTTCAATCTCGCGCGTTGTTCCCTGGTGCTCCACCGTCAATCGATAATTATTCTCAGGCCGCAGCTCACCGAATGCCTCATCCAGCTTTTCCCAAGTCAGCGTGGCTATCCCATTGACTGCCGTAATTCGATCGCCAACGGCCACTCCGGCCTTCGCCAGCGGGTCATTTGCTTTCATCACTGCTATGACCGGCGGTTTGTCCAGGTACGATGGATAAGGGAGGCCTTTGATCCAAAAGAATCCGCTGAGCAGCAGCAGTGGCATGATCAAGTTCACCGTCGGGCCGGCCACCGAGATCAGCGCCCGCTGCCAGCGCGGCTTGCTCATCAATTCGTCAGGTGCACCGGTCGGCGACACGTCAGCGGAGTCGACCTCCGAGAGATCCTGTCCCGCCATACGCACGTAGCCGCCGAACGGGAGCGCGCTTACCCGGTAATCCGTCGCTCCCCGCTTCCAGCCGAAAAGCCGAGGCCCGAAGCCGATGGAAAATACATCCACGCGCACGCCAAAGACTCGCGCAACGATAAAATGCCCCAATTCGTGGACCAGAATCATCAGGCCCAGGACTAGAATGATTCCAAGAATCGTATTCATATGCTCTGGCTTCTCCGCCTTCTCCCTTTACGATGCCGCCGCGGCCGTGACCGCCAGCCGCTCTACTTCCTCCCTTGCCATTCGACGTGCCTCAGCATCAGCCGCAAGCACGTCCTCCATTTTCTCAAATCGCACGCGCGGTGTGCCGCCGAGCACGCGCTCAATCACTTCGGGGATGCCCAGGAACGGAATCCGCCGTTCTAGGAACGCCGCCACAGCAATTTCATCCGCGGCATTCAGGGCGCATGGCATTGCACCGCCCTTTTTCATCGCTTCCCGGGCCAGACGCAGGCAGGGAAACCGTCTTGTCGAAGCCTTCGCAAAATCCAGGCGCTTCAACTTCGGCCAATCCACGGCCACCTGATTAGATGCGACCCTCTCTGGATAGGTTAACGCATATTGGATGGGCATGCGCATGTCCGTTGGCCCCAGTTGCGCTAAAACGGAACCGTCCACGAATTCCACCATGGAATGAATCGTGGACTGCGGATGGATCACGACATCGATTTGGTCCGGGCGCATCCCAAAAAGCCAGCGTGCTTCGATGATTTCAAAGCCTTTGTTCATCATCGTGGCCGAATCAATGGTGATGCGGTTTCCCATGCGCCAGTTGGGATGTGCAAGCGCTTGTTCGATCGTGACGTTCGCCAGCGCGGCCAGCGGCGTCTTTCGAAACGGACCACCCGACGCGGTCAGGACCAGCCGCCGCACTTCCCCGCGTGTTCCGCCACGCAAGCATTGATGCACGGCGTTGTGCTCGCTGTCCACGGGCAGCAGTTCGCGGCCGGCCTTTTTTGCCGCGGCCATCACCAGCTCACCCGCCGCGACGAGAACCTCTTTGTTCGAAAGCGCGACCGTCTTTCCCATCTTGACCGCTTCGTAAGTCGCCTCCAGACCGACGACGCCCACTGCTGCCGAGACCACCATGTCCGCCTTGGGATGCGTTCCGGCCGCCAGCATTCCTTCGCGGCCGTGGTGAATCTCGGGGCTTGGGGAAATTCCTTTTTCGCGCAGCAACCGCGACAACTCATCAGCCCGCTTGGCATCTCCCACGGAGACGACTTCCGGGTGGTGCCGCTCGATCTGCCCGATCAACTCTTCCAGATTGGCTCCAGCCGCCAGCGCGACCAGACCAAACCTCTCCGGCAGCGCCTCCACGACCGAAAGACATTGCCGTCCAATCGATCCGGTGGAACCCAAAATGGATAACTGTTTCACGGAGTCGTTCGACTTCCTTTTTGTCGGTTGGTTGAATACCTTCTGACCTACGACTTGGGCGAGTAGATCAATATCCAATAATACCAGACAACCGGAATCGCAAGGATAAGCGCGTCGATCCGGTCAAGCACACCGCCATGCCCAGGCAGAATACTCCCGGAATCCTTGATCCCCGCGCTCCGCTTGTACGCCGATTCGAGAAGGTCGCCAACTTGCCCCGCGACGTTGCCCACGGCCGCCATCGCGAGCAAATGCACCAGCGGCACGGTCATAAACCTCGCAAAAACCACAGCCACGATAAGCGATCCAAGAAAACTCGCGACCGTCCCCTCCCACGTCTTCTTAGGGCTCAAATGCGGCGCCAAAGCGTGTTTGCCGATGGATCGCCCGACGAAATAACCTGCTGTATCTCCCACCCAGATGATGACCATGGCGAAAAGTAGGAGTGGCGGTCCCTGGGTTCCCGAACCGTGTATCCGGATGGCGAATGACAATGGAAACGCTACGAGAATTAGGCCGCTGGTGCTGATTCCCGCTGCGGGAAGCGCTTCGACCAACGGCCGCTTTGTGAATAACGTGATAGTGGCGATTCCGAGAGCGAACAGAAGCAACGCCACTTCAAGCGAAGGCATCCCTCCGGCAAACCATTCTGTATTCCGATATGCGGTCAAGCCCCCAGGCAGCGAATAAGCTGGCACGTACACCCCACGCCATTGCACATAAACCAGGATCAGAGCGCAAGTTGCCGTCCAGAACCGATACGCGCGATGGCCGATAGCTTCGCCAAGAGCGAAATACTCAAAGAGTGCCAGCATCGTCACTAGGGCAACAGCAAGCGAAACAATCGCCGTCGAGCCCCGCACCACTAAACACACCACAAACGGAATCAAGACGACGGCCGTCGCCACCCGCTTCCAAGTCATAGAAATGGAATCCCCTGAGAAATCGCAGGCATCATCTCATCACATCGAGAGAAATAAATCACGCGTGCGGTAGGACGGATATTCCTGTCTGTCCGAATTTTCGAATCGCGGGACACGCTCAGCTACGCCGATGGTTAGCCACCACTCGGGCGGATGAATCAAATACAGTTCCCATCGGCGTCCTTCACATACATTTCCCTGCTCCCCCACGTCTGGCCAACCGGCCCGGTGTCAATCCGCACACGCTTCTTGACAAGTTCCGCGCGCAGCGCATCCACGTCCGCCACAATCAGGTTGACCACCCCACCTGATACGCCATCACCGGAAAACGACAACACGTGCAGCCAGACACCATCGCGCGATACGCCCACGTAACAGGGATCCGCTTTTGCCTTATCCCCGCGATGTGAGAATTCCTGCCGAAACCCCGGCCGCTCGCAATAGAACTCCTCGGCCGCAGCGGAGTTACTAACATGGACGAGAGGAATCGCAACCTTGATCAAGTGGCACCTCGTCGGCATTCACTTAACCATGCGTACGGCGTAAGTCTCCCAAAGCGGACTGGCTTAGACCAGCGAATAAGCCACGATAAACGTGCGGCTAAATCCAGCGCTGCGGCTGATCCGCGACCAGGTATACAAGGGGAGCTCGGGCTTGCGTCAGCGCTCCAGAATTTCCTTGTAGACGTTGAGCGCGACCTTTTTGGGTTTGCGATCCAAAACGAAGTTGTAAGTCTTGGTGGAATTGCCGGCAATGCCCACCTGAGTGAGCCGCACCATGCCATCTCCAAAATCGGCGAAGATCGGAACAAACATAGCGAAATTTTCGTCAACCTCACTCTGCGTGATTTCCGCCTGGACTTTCAATTTGCCGCCTTCCGCTGGCTGAAGTTCATATTTAAAACTGTAGCGTGGCACCTGGGTTCCCCAGACCCACTCTCTAAAAAACCAATCCAGGCGCCCATTCTGCTGAAGGTCCATCTTCTTGGTCATGTGTTTTTCTGCGACGGCCTTGAAGGATTCGGTGGAGGCGGGAGTGTCCCGGTGACGTTCCATGAAATCGTGCATCATGTCGATGAAGGCCTGATCGGGGTCGCCACCGGAGCCGATATCCGCGCGCATCAGGGATCTCAGCATGGACAAAACGTAGGCGCCTTTCGAATAAGTTACTCCCTGATAGGCTTGCCCGGAGCGCGGAGAAATGAGCCGGATTCCCAGCCACAGCGGGCCGGCATCGTTCGGTGAAACGCCGAAACTATTTTTCTCTAAAATGCGGGCGCGCTGGCGCTCCCAGAACTCGATGTAGTCCTTCTGCCACTTCGGTCCCACGGCTTGCTGCAGAAACAATGCCGCCGCAAACTCCGCAAAACCTTCGGAGAGCCACTGGTCGTGGTACGAAGCCCAGCCGGCGCCGTGCCCAAACCACTGGTGCGCCACCTCATGCGGCGTGACTTCCTGGACGAACCCAGTGAATTTCGAATCAATATGGCCAAACAACATCCATCGCTGGGTTGAATCGATATACGCTGAAATCGGCAAATACACAAGATTGGGCCACGATTGGCCGAAGTTGAAGTTCGGCTGTTCGGTAATGTAGATGTTGTCGTAAGGGCCCTTCCCGAAGTACAGCGTGCACACTTGCATCTGGGCGCGAGCCTGATCGAGCGCGTATTTGGTCATTGCGCCGGGAGCCATTCCGCCAAGCGCGCCGCTTTCAAAACGCCGCAAGCTGTCTGGCAAATCCGCCAAATAGTAACCAGAGATCTCGTAATGGGTGATGGTGTCCGGGAAATCAATTTTATTGTATTGCCCATAGTTGAAGCCCGCGACGGCGATCGGCACAGGCGTTACCCAATGGGTCACCGCAAACCCTGCTTCGGTGTGTTGCCCCTCCAGCTTTCCGACGCTGATCAGGACATTCGAGGGCGGAACCTTGAACGTGAGATCGTAGAGCGCCTTTTCACCGAACCCGTTCAGGTTCGGATACCACGATTCGCGCGCTCCGATGTAGTAACTTCCGCTGCCCGCGTTGCTCAGCACTTTGTCCCCGCCGTATTCCACGGTGATCGAATGGGCTTGCCCCATCGAAGGGGCTTCATCGAGAACGGCATAGAAGGAGCCGTCTTCTTTTCTGTTCTCTTGAATGAAATGCAGGTCCTGGCCGCCCTCGCCGCTTACGCGCGTGACGCGCAGCGTGGGAAGCAGCGCGAATTTCAACACGCGTTCGCCGGCAACGAGCGGCTCAAACGTGATCGTCGCCCGGCTGAACAGGTGATCGTTCTTCGCGATTACGGTTTCTATGTTGTAGCGTCGGGTGGCGAACAGTCGCTTGTCCTGCTGCGAACTTGCGGTGTGGGCCTGAAGCTCGGATTTCAAGTGTTGGGAATACCAGATACCGTCGTCCATTCCGCCGCCGTTGCAATTGATGAGCGCCACTTCTTCGGGCGAATCGATTTGCGGAACCGCGCCTCCACGCATGCGCAGAAAAAAACGCAGGTCCTTGTGAGGTGAACCATGCATGTAGGCGTTGAAAAACGGAGGGTGTTTCGGATTGTAAATGGCGGCGAGCACATCGGCGTCCACATTGTCGATCATTTCGCTCTCGAGGAACGCTTGGGTTAAACCTTCGGGTAACTCGTGGCGGTGGCGAACTCTTTCCTTCCAATGCTCGAAAGCGCTCGACGCCTCGGTAGGCGTATCCGCTCTGGTTCCGAGCACAGCGGTGAATTGTGAAAATTGATCGGGGGAGAAACGAAACACCACTTCGGTGAAGTCTTCCTCGGCGGTCGGACTGCCGGCGCGCCGGACCATCTCGTTGGTGTCTAGGGTAGCGAGGGGTTTAAGTGTGAAGTGTCCCCGGCCCACGAAAACAGCCCCAGTTTCGAATTTGTTGACCGGCCCCAGGAGAGTAATCGTTCCGGATTTCAACTCGAAGGTTCCGACATCCATCGGCAAGGTGAAATTTTCGCAGCGGAACGTGTCGCTTAATCCATCGTTGCGGAGCTGGCGGTAGACGGCGTCTGAATTCGCGGACGTCGTGCTCTTTTCGTTGACGGTGATGCTGGTTTGCTGCGCAGTGATCGTCAATTTCAGCGCCACATCAGCCGTGCCCTGCAGGTCGACCGTGGTAACAAGATCGTCGAAGCCCTCTTTGGCAACGCGGAGGGAATATTTTCCGGCGCTCAAATTAGCCGCAACAAATCTGCCGGATTCATCCGAGGTAAGCAGCAGCGGCTGTGACAGGTTGCCGCCGGTGAGCTCGATGCGCGCGCCGATGACAACGGCGCCCGACGGGTCTTTTACAGTTCCGGAAATTGTGTCTGCCCGCAGAGGAGTGGCAAGTACCAGGCAGACCAGCGCCAGGATCGGTGCGAAGAGAAAGTGAAATCGGCCCAGACGCCAAAACGCTCCCGTCGGGGGCGACTTGGGTTTACAGATGGCACGGTGCGTTTCGCTCACTTGACGCATGCGCTTCCCTAAAATAAGTGGCCGGCACTGCTTCACGGCTTTGATTTCGCCCGCCTTACTCTGCTGTTCCGTCTACCCGGGGGCCTCGTCGATTCCAGGCACCTTGAGATGATTTTCATCAAGCGCGATTCCGGGTACCGCCGGAATCGTCCCATTTTCGGCCCTGTCTTTGCAATACTTCTCCTCGCACATTCTGCTGGATTCGATTTCCTGCAATCTCGGCCATCCTGGTCATTGCCAACCCGCGTCAAGCCATTTAGGAATGTAACTCTAGCCCCAGTTTACGAGTTATTTCAAGGGTGCCTAGGATCTAATTGATGACCAACGACTTACAGCTTAGATGTTCTATGCCCTAAACCGCGGTTTTTTGAGATTGGAGTCCGAATATTTCGATCAGCTTCTCCTGGGTCT
>DATHIB010000169.1:0-80561 GCA_035490055.1 Candidatus Limnocylindria bacterium
CTCTTTCGAAGGGGCCGTGGCTACAAGAATCTCGGCTATCTGCTGCTCAAGGCTCAGCGCATGGCGGTCACCAAGACCGAATTCATCGTTCTTCAGAAAGCCGCCTAAAATGCGGGTCCCTACGAATTCTCGTGCAGAGCCTACATTACTACTTGCGCTTTACAGCAGTTCACAGCGATAACATACTCCTAGGAAGCGCCCTGAACTCGGGCAGAGGTGTGGTCCGGCCTCAAAGACTTATCACTTTTGTGGAGATTCTGCTCCATTGGGATGAGTAGTGCAGTGCTAATGCGTCGACTTCAAACCCGATTTGTTTTCTTGTTTCTGATAGCCATCTACAGCCAAGTCTTGCTCGCTCGAGACTTGGAGGCCCTGCCTGAATTCCTCCGGTCCGACCCCTTTGGTGCCATCGTCGCACCGGACCGGAGCGGCGCTGACCTCGCCTCGAGCCTTTACGGCGCTAAGCACCAAGTCGTGCTCACCGGCTGCCGAGGTGGATACGTCTCCTTTCATCTGGTTGTCAAGCTGCCCTCACCAAGTACCTACACGCTAGACGTGACGATTCCCGATCCCACAAACAAAGTTCAAATCGATTTGTTTCGCGAATGGTTCCACTTTACAGATTCCGACAAGCGTTATTATCCAGACGCCTTGATCCCTGTACACGCAACTTACAGCTCGCGCCTGCCTGAGCCAGACAATCGGATCCCGAAACAGACCGCCCAGGCCTTCTGGGTAGATGTCTATGTTGCTCCCGACACACGCCTCGGGATTTTCTCCGGTACCGCCAAACTTAAGGCCAATTCTAAGATCACGACTCTTCCGATCCAACTTACCGTCCTAGCTTGCGTCATCCCGGGAGAAGACGTTGTGACGATTGACCACAACTCCTATGGAAGTTCATGGCTTGCACAGCAGTTCGCGGGTTCCTACCAGCACGACCCCGATCACTGGTTCGAGAGCAACCAGTTCTTCGAATTGATCCACGCTTATCATCGCGTCTTCTACGAGCACCGGGGAATTTTCCATCAGCTCGGATATGGGCACTCCGGGAAAGTCGGTCCGGAATTTGCCCCCGGGCTCGAGGGCTCTGGCCGGGCGAAGCATATTACCAGCTGGAGCTTGTACGATCGCCACTATGGTCCCCTGTTTGACGGCACGGCGTTTTCAGCATCCCGCCGCGGCCCGCGTCCGATTCCTTTCGTCTACCTGCCCATCAACCCTGAGTGGCCGGCCTCTTACGAGTTCTGGGGAGAGCGTGGTTATGAAGCGGAATTCGTGAATGTGGTCTCGGAAATGGAACGCCACTTTCGGGAGAAAGGCTGGACCCAAACAAACTTCGAAATCTTTTTCAATCACAAGAAACGCTACAAAGGTTTCCCCTGGGACGGCGACGAGGTGCGTTTTCCGAAAGACCTCAAATACTTCCTCGAGTATGACCGGCTGCTTAAGAAGGCCTTGCCACCCAACACTCCCGTACATTTCGTTGTCCGAGCCGACGTCAGTTGGGACATGGAGGAACAGTTTAAGGTCCTCAACGGAATTGTGCGGTTGTGGTGCTGTGGGGGAGGCATCCTGAGTTTTTATAGACACGCACCCAAGATGTTATGCGACCGAGGTGACGTCGTTTGGTACTACGGGGGTCCTCCGGGCGTGACGGATAGTTCTTCCGCGATCACGGAATTCCCGTTGCGGGCCTGGCTCTGGGGCGTGAACGGCTATGTCCATTGGCTGACAGTTAGCCCGGGCGAGGACCCATGGTTCCATTTCGATGGGGGTCAGACTGCGCTCATATATTCCGGCGAGCGCTTTGGCGTTAGCGAACCAATTCCCAGCATCCGGTTGAAGATCCAACGCAACTGCCTTCAAGACCTCGCCCTGCTCGACAGTCTCAAGCGTCGCAAGTCGCTTGACTCTCTAAGGGCCGGAGCGGCGCGCAGTTACAACAACTCCACCCTCGATGATTGGTGGAACTCGCGGCCTGCGCTGGCCGACCTTCCCTCTGATCAATGGCTCGGGAGCGCCATTGACGATTCGACCAAACACACACAGCGGGCTCTGGGACACCCTGGTGCGTCCGCCTGGTACAAGGTCCACCAATATGCGATGAGCCTTCAAGCGGAGGCAAAATGAAAACCGTCTCTCTGATTGGGATCTTCATGTTCGCAATTTTGGGAATTGCCAAGCTCAGCCCCGAGGAGGCTCCGTCAAAAATGCAAAAGGAACTGGATATCGTGGCACATGTTGGCAGTGCCATGGTGGACGGCGACATATGCCAGAAAATCGTTACCCAGAGAGCAAGAGAGCTCATGTTCGCCAGTGACCCTCGCGATAGATTCCTCGCGGGCGACAACTACGACGTTGACGACGTGGCATTCAATACAGTCAAGAAAACTTTGATCCGCCTTTCGCACCTTTCTTCTTTCCCGGCCGACGTTAATCTGTGGATGCCGATCGAGGGGCACGCCGGTAAAATTCAGTTGGTCATTCGCAATAAGAACGAAATGAGCCAATTCTGGAACTGGGGCGAGCTTTACGGGGATATAGTTCCGCAGATGGAGACGGTATTGAAGACGGGACAACGGGTCACGGTTACAAACAAGCCCGGCTGGATTTCTGTTCTTGCTCCAGTCTATAACAGTTTAGGTGATGTCGTAGGTCTGATCGAAACCGTCAGCCAGGTAAAAATGGATGCGCACGAAAATGTAAAATAGCATTCACCACGCTCTAGGTGCTCTCTGAGTCGAATCTCTGTGAAGTAGCGGTCCCGCTGAGTGCAAGCAGCAAGATCTCGGAGGATATATGCACCACAGTCGTTTGCGTTCACGACGGTCGTTTTTGCAAGCGGCCCTGGCAGCGCCCATCGCGGGCATGGTGACGACTTATTCGCCGCTTGGCGGTAAAGATGGGACCAGCGAGGCTAGTTCTATTGTCGCGCGTGTCACCCTGGACAATGAACTCTACGACTGCGATGCCGTCTTGAATGGGCGGTTGTACTTTCGTATTCCGGCGGCCGGGCCGGTGATCGTACGCTGGGTGGACAGCTTCGGCCGGAGTGTCCACGAATTTCATCCCCCGAATCTTGGTGCCACAGTAGCGCCATTAAACTTCTCATTTGACCTAGGCCGCGGCTTCACTTACCGGAACTGGATTCGAATCTGGGTTAACGATGTTGAGCAGGCCGAGGGTGGGCAGTTTCTGCTTTCGCCATCCCCCAAGCCTTGGGACGATTTTCACGCCATCAGTTGGGCCCACTACCCGGACGGATTTTACGACGTGCTCCGTCAAGCCGGCGTAGACGCGACAATTGCTTATCGGGAAGCCGGCGAACCCGCGATCGACAACAACTTTGATTTCTATGTCGAGCAGATGGCCTGGGAAGTCTTTGCGATCTACCACAAGAACCAGCCTCTTTGGCGAGGGTTACTGAATCAGATCGAGCTCGATCGCAACAATCTAGACCTCTGGATCCGTCACCCCTGTGTGAATGATCCAAAGACCGATGAGTACGTGAAAGAACATCTGACCCGGTTTGTCCGCTTGCATCGCGATTTCCGGCCGCTCTTCTACAACATTGCCGACGAGCTCGGCCAGGGCGATCAGATTCGACCCAATGACTTTTGCCACTCCACGTACTGCACGAACAAGTTCGCGGAGTATCTTCGCAAAACGTACGGTACGACCGGAAATGTTGGCAGGGAGTGGTCGGTCACCGAAGAAACGCGCTGGGACGACGGGAGCCTGCGCAACGGGTCCCAATGGGCAACCAGCAACCTAATGGTGAATCGGACTACGACCGACCAGGCGTTCGATGCCGTTGCGGTGGCCAACCTCGGGGCCAAGTACGGAGGTATTGCGGGCTTGAACAAAGCTTGGGGCGTGAACTTCCCTGCACCCCGCAACGAGGCGGGCGGCCGAGAACAGTGGGAGCCACTGCGCGCATTGCTGAGCGAGACCCGCTCGGTCCAGGAGTTTACCGAAAAATCTCTCAGCGAGCGCTTAGGGTCCATCGAAAAAGCCAACGCACTCTGGGGAACTCACACAACCTGGGTGGCTGAGCAGCGACCCACCGGTTTCAAGTCCTGGTCCGAGGTCGTTGCGTTCTTAAATCGGTTCTATCAGGAGTTGTCGCAAGTCCGGTCGACGGAAGGTTGGAACGTTTCGCCGTGGTGTGACTTCCGCAATTTTATGGACGAAACCTTCGCCGAGGCTGTTGGTCGGGCCCGGGCTGTCTGCAAATCCGAAGATCCGCACGCCCGTTGCGCCACGGAGGGAGGCCAGACCCCTTTTGCGTTCGGTTGGTATAACTACGAAAACGTCGTCAAGCAAGTAGATGTAATTGAGCCATATAACAGCGGGAACAACGTGGAAGTGATCCGCTCGCTTAATCGGGACGTGATTATGGTTTCCACGCACGGCTTCCAGCACAAGGCCGGGGCGCCGCTGACGGAGGAAGAGCGCCCTTACCAGAAGCGCGCGCCGCAGCCTATCTGGTGGGGATTATTCCACGGCCATCGTGGATCAATCATCTGGGACGCCAACTTACCTGATTACCATTTCGTTGACGAAGAGACCCGGCAGCTTACTCCTGCGGCCCTGACCTTCGCCGATACTTTCCAGGAACTCCATAAAGGGATAGCGAAGCTCATTATTAACAGTCGCCGGCTCCACGATGGAATTGCCATCCACTATTCCCAGCCCTCGATGCAGGTCCACTGGCTGTTGGACAACGTCCAGTATGCGCGGAAATGGATGCTGCACAGCGGCGGGGATCGTGGCAGCCATTTCACAGGCGTTCGCAACGGCTGGACCAAGCTGATTGAGGATCTTGGCCTGCAGTACGAGTTTGTCGGTGCGCGTCAGATCGAGGAAGGCAAGTTGACGCGAAACGAATATCGGGTGCTCATCCTGCCGCAGTCGCTGGCCGTGAGCGCGCGCGAAGTCGAGCAGATCCGGCAATTTGTTCAAGCCGGCGGGGTCTTGATCGCGGACTACCGTGCTGCAACCATGAACGAGCACGGACGTGACCTCGGGCGCGGTCAGCTCGACAGCATTTTCGGCATCAAGCATGCGAAAGGCCAAGTCAAAGAACAGGTAGTCATTGGCATTGAGAATTACGGAGCACTGCGTCTACAAGGCAGAAAGCTCGATCTCATTGTCGGCGATGAAAGCATAAGCACTACGACCGGGAAACCGCTCGCACGGGGCGGCCAAGTCCCACTTATTGTCGTCAATGAATTTGGCCAAGGGAAAGCGGTCTTCTTGAATGTTGAGCTGGCCAGCTATCCCTATCACCGGCTGACGCCGAGTTCACGGACGAGCCTGCCGGAGATCATGGAGCAGATCTTTGGGCTGGCGGGAATTGAGCCGCAGGTTCGCGTGCTGGATGCAACTGGCAATCGCCTCCCTGGGATGGAAGTTGTCCGGTTTGCGAACCGCGCCTATGAACACGTGGCCGTCTTCCGCAATCCCCAGTTCGATGACGGTGGCTGGGAGAATTTGCCGACCCAACCGGAGCGCGAATGGGCCGGGGCGATCGATAATTCCCTGCTCGAGAAAGAGGTCCAAGTCACGGTCGCCTGGTCTGGTCCAATGGCCACCTACGACATCCGGGGCAAACGCGACCTCGGCACCGTAGCCAAAATCCAAATGACTCTTGATCCCTGGAGTCCACTGGTGCTGACGCGCGCTCTCGAACCCATTCCGAAACTCCGCGTCGAGTCTCCCGCCGAGGCCCAACCAGGCAGACCACTGATTGTAACGCTCCGGAACGAGTCACCATTGCCGGAAGGAGCTCTTCGAATCGTTCGACTGGAATTCGTGACGTCCGAGGGCAAACCCTACGATCTTTACGCGCGAAATGTGCGGGTCGAATCCACACCTCATCTGGAGCGTTTCCACCTTGCTTACAGTGACCCCAAAGGGCGCTGGAAAATAAACTCTCACGACCTTATGACTGGGCAAGTCGCGCAAACGGAGTTTACGCTCCGCGCTTAATTCGAATGTCTTGATGCGTTGAAAAACTCCCCCCTTTCGGCGGCCCCGGTACGCAGCGACGGATCGCTTGACACGCCCCTTGAATGGTGGTAACGAGCGAAGCAGCCGGGGATTGCCTCGATGCCGCAATTTGCCGGACGCTCTCATGTCAGCCGTGGAGGTAGACATGGAATCTCGTGAGCTTGGCCTGCGCAGGATTCATCACGTAGTTCGTTTTAGCTTAATCATTTTAATTGTCCTCGGATTAACGACCTTACCGGCCTTCCCACAGACTGGCGCCGGAACCGTGTCAGGAACCGTGCGGGATAGTGCGGAGGGTTTTGTATCTGGAGCAAAAGTCACGATCACAAACACCGAGACCGGGATTTCAAAGCAGGTCGTGACCTCCCAGGAGGGCCTGTACTCCTTCCCCGCTCTGCCGATTGGTGCATACCGACTGGCTGTGGAGAAGGAAGGCTTTCAAACTTGGGCGGGGACATTGACACTGTACGTCGGTCAGAACGTGACGGTAGACGCGACGCTGCGGGTCGGAAGTCTGAAAGACGTTGTCGAGGTTAAGGACGTTGCTCCACCCATTGAGACGGCGAGCGGGGTGATCGGCGATGTGCGAGAGTCCAGCCAAATCCGAGACCTCCCCCTGAACGGTCGCGATGTCGGATTGCTTTTTGGCCTGACCGCAGGCGTAGAGAGCGGCTCGGGCGGCGCCCGAGTCAATGGGATGAAGGTCGGGTCCCTGGATATCAATCTGGACGGCGTCACGCAGCTCGACCGTTTCGGCGGAGGGATCGTCCGCGTGCGGCCGGGAATTGAAACTGTCCAGGAGTTTCGAATTGAAACCGTGGGGTCTGACGCGAGCTTCGCTGAGCCGGCCACCGTTATCCTGGCTACGCGCAGCGGCACAAACCAACTGCACTTTGCCGCTTATGAATATAACCGCGACAACTCTGTGATCGCCCCCACGCGCTTGCGCTCTGACCCTGTGAATGTTCAAGTGCCCCATGTCATTCGCAATGAGTTCGGAGGATACGTCGGCGGCCCCGTTGTGATCCCCCACGTGTACCGCGGGCGTGACAAGACGTTTTGGTTCTTCGACTATGAAGGCTTGCGGGAGCATAAGCGCGGTGAGCCTTTTTACCCTTTCGTACCGACCCCAGCCATGTGGAACGGTGATTTAAGCAACGCCGTTGACCCTAGTGTCTCATGCGATCCGGCGGGACCGAATTGCACTCCGTTTGGATACGCGCCAATCACCATTTACGACCCCACGACTACGGACCCCAACACTTTCCAGCGGCAACCTTTCCCCAACAATCAAATCCCGGGGCCATTGAACCAGACCGCGAGCGTATTGAAATCCCTTACTGCAATTCCCACGAATAACAATAATCCTTTTATTGCCCCGAATTTCTTGTCCACATATCCTGACATTAACCGCACCAACACGTACACCATCAAGATAGACCAGAACTTCACCGACAAAGACCGGCTTTCGGTGCGCTACACGAACAGCTGGCTGAACGCCGCCCTGGAGGGCGGGTACTTCGCCAATCCCATTGACACGTCTTCGGGCATGGGAACGAGCGCCAGGGACTACTACATTCACAACGTCGCCGTGAACTACACTCGGACCATCTCGACGACTTGGCTCAACGAATTACTAGTCGGCGTGAACCGATCCGCCGTTCATTACGGGACTAGCGCAGACTCCACCAACTGGCCTTCCAAGCTGGGGATGCCCAACCCCTTCAACGCAACCGGGTGGCCTACGATGTACACGTGTGAGGCCCCGGATTGCACGGCGTTCTTTGGCTGGGACTCGGACAACGTGCACAATCAAAATCTGACCAGCGAAACGATCGATGACAACGCAACGTGGACCCGCGGCAAACATATTATCCAGTTTGGTTTCCGGGGACGACGAGAACAGAACAACGTGCGTGAGAACCAGCAAGCCCAAGGCAGTCACGAATGGGACCCAGCGTATACCACCAATTGGGACGCCAGTTCCTTCGGACCACTACCGGATACTGGCAGTGGATTTGCCGAACTCCTGCTCGGCTTGCCAGATTACCTCTCCAATCAGTACAACCGTGGATACTTCTACTTCCGCCAGACGCAGTTAGGGCTGTATGTCAACGACCGGTTCAAGGTTACGCCGAAGCTGACGCTCAGCCTCGGACTGCGCTGGGACTATTGGACACCTTACAGCGAGGCTAAAAACCGGCTGGTCGTCCCTTACAATCCCGAAAGCACGTTTCAAGTCATTTCTCCAGGTAATGTGAGCGTGGACCAAATCCCGGGAATTCCTCCCGCCGTGCTCACGTCGTGGGCAAATGTGGGGCTGACTTGGGCCACGGCCAACTCCGTTGGATACCCTTCAAACCTCTTTCGGTCCATTCGCCATGACTTTGGTCCCCGCTTGGGCGTCGCTTATCAGATTAACCGCAAAACCGTGATCCGCGGAGCGTACGGCATCTACTACGTAGGCATGCCACTGTCTCTGTTACTACAATCAACCCGCAATACTCCGCCTCTGAATCTTCGTTTCGTAAACAACCCTTTCAATAATCCCAAGGTACCCGGTGGTGCGGGAGGACCGTATGATGGTACGTATCCATTTATTTCGGCCCCGGCGCCCAGCGACTACCTCCCAGCCGCCATGGTGGATATTAGTACTCCGCAGGGTCTCAATCCATTTGGTAACGCTGCGACGTATTGGGATCCCCGCGCCTGGAACGATGAGCATCAGCACACTTGGAACGTAACCCTCGAGCGGGAGCTACCTGCGCAAATAGGATTACGACTGAGCTACATAGGAACGTACGGCGGAAACCTGGAGCAGCAGTTCTCCATCGATCCTCGAGAGCCGGTATATAACTATTCGACGCGCACTGGACTCAAGCCTCCGGGCCAAACCAATCTATTGCGGGCAGTGCCAGGGTGGGGATTGATTGGCATAAACCATACCGGCTTTTCCCACGACAATTCGGCCCAAGTGGAACTCCGCCGGAAGTATGCCAATGGGATGAGCTTTCAGTGGTTTTATACCTACGTCCGTGCCCTTACCACTACCGATCCCGGTGGCTTTTCCGATGGGAACACTAGCATCAACGGTGGTGGTGGCAACGGACGCTTTGGCGGAAGCGGAGGCGGGACCGTGCCCGAGAATATCGAACTGCTCGGTGAACGAATCCTCACCTACAACCAGCGGCGGCGGCTTGTCTACTTCAACAACACCACCATCCCTCCGCACCGGATCACTTTCAATGGCATCTATGAACTTCCCTTCGGGCCAGGCAAACGCTTTGGCAGGAACGTTTCGACGCCGCTCAACTTTTTGATAGGGGGCTGGCAACTGGCGGCTATTGGTACTTGGAATAGTGGCCTCTGGATGGGCGTGAATCCTGCTTTCGTCCAGACAGGTAATGTCCGCATTTCTGGCGATAAGCGCGCGACGCTGAACATCGTCGGCGCCAGCGAACTGTTCCGTCAATGGTTCGCCGGCAATTTCAACCCCGCGACTGTAACGACTGTTAGCGGTACTCTCGTTGCCCCTGCCGTTCGGCCAGCCGGTCCGAATTGCTCCGGACAGTTCGTTGGCCAGCTTGCTGTCACTCTGAGCAATGGATCGTGTTTCAACGCCCCTTTCAGTGGACTCTACAATCCAGATCCTCGCGTAAACTTCATCGGGCCGGGCTCGTGGAATGACGACCTATCGGTCTACAAGCACTTCAGGTTCAAAGAGCGTTTTGACATTCGCTTTGCCGCCGATTTCTTCAATGCTTTCAACCATCCGAACGATGTGCCTCCCAGCACAATCAGCGGCTTGCAAAACCTGGGGCAACAATCAAACGACCCGCGAATCATACAGTTCTCCCTTCGCATGGAATACTAGCGTTGCTCTTTTCCTGGATGGGAGTCGTGCACCCTGCACGACTCCCATCGTAGCCTTGCCGTTCGCAGCTCAACGGCGCTAATATCCACGGCTGAAAGAGTTCTTCACTCACGGGGGTCAAGCCGGAATGTCGACGCTTGTCTCTCAAACCTTGACGCGGTTCAGAGAGAAGCTCGGCTCGAATCGAGCTCAGAGTTCGCCGGACTATCTTTCCTTGTATTCAGACAGGGCCCGCCCGATCGAGAGCCAGTTCGAATTCAGCCGAATTGTGCTCATCTTGATCTTCTTGGTCTGCTTGTTCGGGACACCATCGGCCTGCGGCGCGGGCCAAGCGAGCGCGGACCTGTTTGAAACCCGGCTGGCTGAAGGCATCAAGCTTCTGGGCGAGGGACGTCACCTCGAATCGGTAGAAGTCCTCAACAGCGCCAAGCAAAGTGCCCCACAAGACGCCCGGCCCTATTTCTACTGCGGCATGGCCTTGGCTCAGGCGGGGCGTATGCGCGATGCTGCCTCTGAGGTGGGGGAAGCGGTCCACTTGGCTCCTGAGCAACTTCATTATCGAGTTTTTCAGGCCCACGTACTCGAGCAGCTCAAGCAAGCGTCCGCAACTCAGGAAGCTCTGGCCGCACTTCAAGACAAAAAAAGACTTGGGCATCTAGACCTAGCTTGGCTGCGATTGCTGGCCGATGTCTACTACCGCCTGCAAATGACCGATGAAGCGCTCAAGATTCTCGATCTCTGGGTCAACCGCGACCCGACGGACGCTCGCATCGACCTGTATCGGGGCCAGATATACGTGGTGAAGGGCCAGGCGGACATGGCCCTAAGCTGTTTTCGGCGTAGTCTAGAAAGGTCAAGCGAGAATCCCCAAGCCTATTTCGAGATGAGCAAAATTCTCTACGAAAGGAATGAGTTTCCACTTGCGAAGGATGCACTCCTCAGCGCGGTTCGTGAGGACGCGAATAATCCCGAGTACCTTGCGAAGCTCGCCTCAGTCTACCTGGCGATGGGAAACGCGGACGCAGCGATCGAATGTCTAAAAACCGTGGAAGCGGCAGGCCTCAGTGTGCCGGCGACCTATTATATTTTGGCGAGAGCTTATCGCCGTAAAGGCGACGCTGCCCGCAGCGCCACCTACTTGGAGAATTTTCAGCGGGCAACCTCCGTGGAGCAGGACCGCGAAGCACGCAAAGCAGAAGCTGAGCGGCCGATTGCCCAGGCTCAAAGGGAGTTGGACCACGGGAATCCCCAGGCGGCTCGAGTCCAGTTTGAGAAAGCCCTGCAGGTTGACCCCGGTCAATGGGAGCCGCACGCCTACATAGCTGAGATGGACCTTGATTCCGGTGACGTGCAAGGGGCCTACCCTCACTTACAAAAGTTGGAGCAAATCGACGCCGATTCCGCCATCGGGAATTTCTTGATAGCACGATACTGGTTCATGAAGATGGACTATGATCGAGCTCGATTGTACGCAGAAAAAGTGAAGCTGAGCCGGCCGGCTAATTCCGAAGTGCGAGCTTTGTTGGGTGGAATTTACGTGCAACTCGGTGAAAAGAGCAAAGCGCGCCAGGAGTACGAAGAAGCCGTCCACCTCACTCCAGAGCGCGCCGATTTGCGCCAGCGACTTCTTCAGCTCGGCGGAAAACCTCAGTCCCAGTGAGCCTGAAGCTCATGATCGAGAAATCGTTTTTTCCCTCCGCGCTTCTGGATGCTCCGGCTTGTCAGCGTCGGGTTAATACAAAACATTTCGGGCGCGCTCAGCTGATGCTCGCCCCCGTGTGTTGGATTCTGCTTCAATTAACACTCGCGACGGCAGCATGGTCAAAGCAGCTTCCCGCTCGATACTTCCGGCTGCTGGAAGCAGGAATTGCGCAGGTTGGCAAACAAATGGACACGCAGCCCGCCGCGAATCTCGAAACCCTGGCGGCTCGCCCCGGATGGAAGCGCTTCCCCCAATCCATACTGGCGGCGGCCGTTTTGTATGCCAAGCAACACCCCGCGAACGCCCACTATCGGGATCCGAAGATGCTGAGCCTGGCGATTCGCATCGGCGACCTGCTGGCGACCGAATGCGAAAAAGGCCACTCTGAAACATGTTTTGACGAGGAGTGGGACGCGCACATGTGGCTCGAAGCCTACCGCCTCCTCGCCCCAGAGCTCGGAGAGGAGCGCCGTAGGCGCTGGAGGCGTTCCATTGAAGCGGAGGTTGCGCCGCTTGTATCCGATGCAATGAAGCGGCAGGACTTTCCCTGGTACAACACACCTTATATTGGAACCTCGCCGAACCACTTTGCCTCGTGGGCCGCTCTTATGTTGCTTTCCGGTCGTGTGTTCGGAAACAAGGATTGGGAAAATCTTGGGGCGCGCATTCTACATCGTTTCGCTGCCGAAGAGCAGGCACCTGACGGATATTGGGGAGAACATAGCCGCAGCGGTCCAACCACGGGGTATAACCACATCACCTTTACCCAGGTAGCGTTCTACTGGGAATACTCCAAGGACCCTGCGGCTCTCGAAGCCCTGCGCCGTGCAACAGATTTCCACGAACACTTTACCTATCCTGACGGCGCGCCAGTAGAAACCATCAATGATCGCAACCGCTACTGGAGAGTGGACTCCTGGGGCCATTTTGGATTTTCACATTTCCCTGACGGCCGGCGATATGCAGAATTCCTGACCGGTTTTTTCCATGGGGACGACTTAACAATGGACGATCTCGGACGACTGGCTCAGGACGCACTGTACTACCACGAAGGACCTACAGAGCCCATCCCTCAGGACCAGCCGCACTATTCGTATCAGATGAGCGTTCCGGCAGGAATCCGCAAGACGGGGCCCTGGGTGGTCTGCTTGTCCGGCCTTATCAGCACCCAGGCAGTCAACAGTCGGTTTTATCTTGATCGCCAAGGAAACCTGTCTGTTTTTCATAACAAGCTCGGGTTAATTGTCACCGGGGCAGGGTCAAAACGCCAGCCAGACCTGGCAACCTTTTTCGAGAAACTGCAGGGGCAGACCTTTCACATGCCGATCAGCAGCCGTCTTCAGATGAGTGACAACAGAGGTGACCGACTTTCACTCGCTTACAATACGTTTTTCACAGACCTCTACGTTCCGCGTCCTTCTGAAGATCATCTGCAGTTGCGCTTCGTCATGACGGGGAGAGGAGAACCTCCTCCGGAAGCGCAACTGAACCTGCAACTCTGCCTGAAAGCGGGAGAAACGCTGGAAACCGCCGCAGGGCGAAGGATCGTGCTAGGAACCGAGCGGGTTGAACTGGGACCAGATGAGTTGGGAGGTTGGATCCACCATCATGGGTGGCGGTTGAAGACAGACCCGATGGCACGGCTGACCTGGCCAGTCTATCCTCATAACCCTTACGCGGATGCTCCTGAGACCGCGCTGGAGCACGCAGTTGGTGTTGTTTCGGTGCCTCTGAAACTTGGCGCAAACAGCGGCAAGTACATTCGCCCGAATGCGCAAGAGATTTCCTTTACTCTGACCCCCGACTAAGTCGGCACGCCGATTGCCTCTGTCTTTATTGAGAGGAACTATCTTTCTTGGTTCGCGGTGAGCGGATTTTGCCAGGGCATCTCATTCCGACAAGAAGTCCACATACCCGTGCTTTCTTAGGAAGCGGAAATAGCCAACAAAATCGAAATCCGTGGAGCCAAGTTCCATGCGCGTCAAGTGGATAACCTCGGCAAGGTTTCGATGCCCGTCGCACCAGTAAAGAGCCGCTATGGGAATACTCTCCCAAGCCCCCGAAGGATAGCCTTCGCGCTGGTCGGTCGGCATGTCGTCCAAAGGCAGGGTTCCGAAGCGTTTTCGCTTCACAACGATTCTTGCTGCCTTGTCCCGCTGAGTATCGAGGACCGCAATCGGTTGCACAGGCGCCTGGAGTCCAAGCTCCCGGGCGCGACGATCTATGGCACGCCGCACTCTGCTCGTCTGCTCTTCCCCGGAGCGACGCAAACCCTCAATCATCGGAGCGAGACTCGCTGCTGCATCCTTCTGATTCGATTCCGGGACCAGGCGAAGGACCGAAAGAACGGCCTGCGACTCCCGTCCAACGGAATAGGTGACATGATCGACTGCTTCCTGGAGCAGCCGTCCTAGCTCTTGAGGGTCATTTGCAGTGGCGACGTGTTCCAGGAACGGCGCAGAGGACTGCAGAATCTTCTCGTAGCCTCGTGTTTGGCTGAGCTCCGCAAGCCACATCGCCTCGGACTCACTCGCGTTGGCCAGATAATAGAGATAAGCGGCATTTACGGTGGCGACGTCCCGCAGCGAGCGAGGGTCTACACGATCAGGGGTGTCCTCGCTGTTATGGTGAGTCTCCACTCCGCTGCCGCTGTATGCCCACACCGTGGGGACATTAATCATAGGTTCGCTCAAGTAAGTGTCCGTGCCGCTCATGGATTGGTGCTCATGCCAGGGCCGATGCACCTGGGAAAAGTACTCCTGGGCAACGCGCAAGATGAACGCATCGGTGTAGGACTTTGCTGCGTGGGGATTCATGTAAAACGTGTACTCTGTTCCCGCCAAGTCGTACGAGGCGGCCGGTGTGTCCATGCACATCGCGGCAACCGTGCGACGAATGCGGTCTGGATGCGTCTCGATGTAATACATCGATCCGTAGAGCTCACCCATGGTCAGCAGACGGATGCTCCTCTTGGGCCGGGGTAGCTTACCGGAGAGGATGAGGCGATTGAGAGTCGCGAGGGATTCCAAAATTGCAGCGACGCCCGTGGCATTGTCCTGGGCTCCCTGCTCGAATGAATGCCCGAGAGTCAATACTTCCTCAGGCCCCGATCCTCGGATCAGACCGGTCACGTAAGGATATGTACCGGAATAATAATGGCTATCGACCGTAGCCTTGACTCGGACGATGCTACGCTCGGCCAGGAGTTTGCGGACCATCGCAGCTTCCCGTGGACTTATCGAAAACGAAAGCAGCGGTGTGCTTCCTTTGGTGAAACCCCACCCATGATCGCCCCATGCATTGATCCATTGACGGCCATTTTCAAGGCTCGGATTCTCGCTGAAGGTATTGATCGCGCCGAGGGCTCCAGACTTTACAAGTACCCACTTGAAGCCAGCGGGGTTTTGATTCATGAGCACGAGCTTGCCCGTGAGATGCATCTCGCCAAGCCTCGGCAGATCCGCATCGGGAAGGCTCACTACCTCCGCCATGACGCCTTCAGGAGGCGTTGCCCCACTCCACATTCCAAGCGATGCGGGAATTTTCTGATAGTCCGCCAGTGTGGCGATGTCACTGGGGACCGGCGGATCAACAATCTCTAGACGCGCAGACTTCACGTCCCAGGCCAGGGGCATCGTCCAGAAACCGAACTGGCTTGAACCGTCCGCCGGCACTCCCGAAAGCTCGACGTCTTCCAGACCAATTCCTTTCATGGATTGTTTCAGATATTCCGCGGTCTCTTGAAATTTTGGAAATGTGAACCAGCGGTCAGTCGAATACACTTGCCGCATGAAGTTCATTGCCTGTTCGGGCTGTATTTCGAGATGGATCGCTTGAATCAGTTGGGCGAGAGGGGTTGGCGCCGGTGTCACTTCTGGCGTGAATAAAACCAGGACGGAAAAAACAATGCATGCCGTTGACGCGCGGCTCATAGGAGTGTGCACCGGTCTGTTCATTTCGCCCCCTTGACACCCACTTGTGCTGATTCAAGTTACAGCTGCAACTACAAGTGTCACAAGGTCTATGTCAAATTCGAGCCGGTATCAAGTCTCCGCGCCGGATATGCTTTCCAAAGCCGACTCTCGCCTGGCATGATAGGATACCAGCTTTGTCATCAAACAATGGGGCTTGAGTCCACGCCGGTCGTCAGCAAGAAATCTCTTTGCCGCGGTTTTGTCCTCCTCATATGCGCCTTGCTGTTCACCGGGGCGCCAGTCCTCAGTCAGAGCTCATCCCCACTCGTATCTAAAGGTTATGCCGTTCTGCCTGTTCCGCAACAGGTGACATTGACCGGTAACGACTTTGCGTTCGACGGCCGCTGGAAGCTGGAGCTCGAAGGGGACGTGAAAGAGAATGACGTAGCCGTCGAAAGTCTGAAGGCCAGTTTGGCATCGAGGTTCCATCTGAGCCTCGCTGAGACCGGTTCCAGCCGGTTGGCGTCCGGAGTAATCCAGTTGGATTTAAGGCCGAAATCGGTTTCAATCGGTCAGGCCATTGATAGGAACAAGCCTGCGCTAGCCGAACAGGCATATCGCCTGACCCTGGGCCCGAGGAATTTGAAGATCGCTGCCAACGCTCCTCCCGGACTCTTTTACGGTGTGCAAACTCTCCTCCAACTCGTTCGTCCTCGAGACGGTCGTCTCTGGCTTCCCGAAGGCGAGATAACAGACTGGCCCGATGTTGAACTGCGCGTCATATATTGGGACGACGCCCATCATCTCGAGCACCTGGAAGCGCTGAAGAACGCTCTGCGGCAAGCGGCATCTTTTAAGATCAACGGTTTCGCCCTCAAGCTTGAGGGGCACTTTCAGTACAAGAGCGCCCCGGCCATCGTTGAGCCTTATGCGCTGGCGCGCTCCGAGCTACAAGAGCTCACTGACTTTGCGCTGCGCTCTCACGTGCAGCTTATCCCCTACCTGGACGCGCCGTCGCATGTCGCCTTCGCTCTGAAGCACCCGCAATATGTCCCGCTTCGGGCCTTCCCCAGCAGCAATTACGAATTCTGTGTGACAAATCCCGAAACCTACAAGCTACTGTTCGGCTTGTATGACGATCTCCTTGAAGCTACGAAGGGAAGCAAGTATTTCGTGCTATCCACCGATGAGCCCTATTACGTTGGCTTAGCTGGGAACTCCCAGTGCGACGAAGTGACGCGTGCGCACACACTCGGGTCCGTCGGAAGACTACTGGCGGAATTCATCACCAAGAGCGCTGACTATCTCCATGACCGCGGCCGCACGGTCTCGTTCTGGGGGGAATACCCTCTGAAATCTGAGGAGATTAGCGCACTTCCGAGTCATCTGGTCAACGGTGAGGTCTATGGTCCCGAATTTGATTCTGTCTACAAGAAGCACGGAATTCGTCAGCTCGTTTATACCTCGACTCAGGGCGAGGAGCCGCTGTTCCCCAATTATTACATCCTGCCTTCGACTCGCCGTCTGCACGCGAAGTCCGCTAGGAATGGGCGTGTCACCGACATGTTCAACCTCATATCGTTTACCCCGGCGCGCCAAAACGCCGACTTGATGGGAGCGTTCGTGGCCGGATGGGCCGACGCTGGCCTGCACCCTGAAACGTTTTGGCTGGGATACGCGACAGGTCCTGCCACTGCCTGGCACCCTGCATCGGCGAGCCCCGCGGAGCTCATGAATTCATTCTACAATTTGTTCTATGGACCTGGTGCTCAAAACATGGGTCGCCTCTATCAGCTCTTGAGCGAGCAGGCGCAGATCTGGGACGACACCTGGGAGACCTCGCCTTCGAGGGCCCGAACCCCCATCTGGGGCAACTCAGACAGAATCTTCGATCCGCCAAAGCCGGCAAATGACCAGACACTTCCCCCTTTGCCGGTCCCGTCTCGAGCCAACCTGACAATCAGCAATGATTGGACAAACGAGAATGCGAGACGCCTTGAGATCGCGGCGACCGCACTCACGGAGAACGATGAGTTGCTCGACCTGCTGTATGCCAACCTTAAGACGGTCAACAAGAATCAGTACAATCTTGAAGTGTTCCTCTCCATCGCCGGTCTGTGCCGGCAAAACCTTGAGATGATCCTTGAGCTAGGTCAAATGAGCGAGCTGCTGAAGGCTGCTCAGGCAGCGGCCAACCAAGGAAAAGCCAGCGAGGCAATAGAGTCCCTAGATGAAGCGCTGAACACTGCGGCGGGAATTCAGAGGCTACGCAACCGAGCTCTTCAGGATGCGACGACCAGGTGGTATCGGACATGGTTTCCGCGGGTCCCAGAGGCTAATGGGCGACGCTATCTCAACCAGGTGGATGACGTGAAGGACCACAGACCAGTCCGCACAGTCGACATGAGCTACCTGATATACCGTGAACTCCTTTATCCTCTGGGTGACTGGTCAGCCGGGACACTTGCGGCAAGGAACGAATACGCGCGCGCGCACCAATTGCCTGAGCGTGCTGGTGAGCTGAACTGGAAGGACACAACAATTGTGGCCAATTAACAGCGACTCCAGGCATGTATCAACTTCGCTGCAATTTTTCTTGGGAGGAAAGAGATGATCACAGATTCAACCATCACGAGACGCTCTTTCATTTCTGGCGGCGCAGCCCTGGCCGTTACGGCTAGTTCTGTTGTGAGCGCTCCGCGGGCCGCCGAGCGACGGCTCCGGATGGCCCTCGTCGGTACCGGTGCTCGCGGTTCCTTTACTTGGGGACAGGAGGTCGTGGAAGGCTATAGCGACGTCGTGGCAATCGTCGGGCTTTGCGATATCAACCACAAGCGGGTGGAGGCGGCTAAGAAGCTGATTGGGACCACCGCGCCCTCCTTTGTGGATTTTGACCGGATGATCAAAGAGACTCACCCCGACACGGTGATGGTAGCTACTGTGGATGCCACTCACGCGCGTTACATTGTTCGTGCATTGGAGCTGGGCTGCGATGTGATGACCGAAAAGCCGCTCTGCACCGACGAGGAACAGTGCGTGTCCATTCTGGATGCCCAGAAGAAGTCGGGCAAGAAAGTTACCGTAACCTTCAATGCCCGGCACGATCCGGAGGCAAAAAGAATAAAGGGACTCCTAATGGAGAAGGCCGTTGGCGATGTCATCTCCGTGGACTTTCACGAATATCTGGATACCAGCCACGGCGCCGACTACTTCCGGCGCTGGCACCGAATGAAACAAAATTCGGGCACGCTGCTGGTCCACAAGGCCTCTCACCACTTTGACTTGGCCAACTGGTGGCTGGATTCCACGCCAGTGGAGGTGACGGCCTTCGGAGACTTGAAATTCTACGGGTGGAACAACTCCTTCCGCAGCACGCACTGCCGTGTTTGCCCATTCAAACAACAGTGCAAATTCTATTGGGACGTTACCCAGAATCAAAATTACGTAAAACTCTACGTCGATTGTGAATCTGAAGACGGCTACTTGCGCGATGGCTGTGTCTGGCGCGAAGACATCAACATCTATGACACCATGTCGGTGGTGGTGAAGTACGAAAACGGCGTCTTCCTGAACTATACGGCCAATACCTATTTGCCTTTTGAAGGCCAGGCCATTTCGATCAACGGTCGTACGGGACGGCTCGATTACAACGAATTCGGCGGCGGAGGATTCGAGAACAAAGGGCTGCGCCTGACACGCAGCTTCGGCAAGTCCGAAGTGATACAGGATCTGGAAGCGCGCCGCGCAGGCGGGCACGGAGGAGCTGACACCTCGTTGCATGATCTGATCTTCCGAGGATCGCAAGGTTCTGACCCGCTAGGTTTGCGAGCAGATCTCCGCGCTGGTGCTCGCGCAAGTCTGATTGGCATAGCGGCCTATCGGAGCATCGAAGGCGGCGGCAAGACGATCAGGATCAAGGATCTGGTCAAACTGTAATCGCATGGAAGCCAACTGCTCGTCGAATCTCTGAACATTTGCGTGATCGTGGGCGGCTCATTTCAAGATTCGGCAATCTGCCGTACGGATTCCGCCGGCCACAGGGGAAAGTTTTGACGGGCTTGTGAATTCGGTTGCGACCGGAAGGAGCACAAGAATGCTACGCGTATATATGGCTTGCTTCCTGGCTTGCCTGTTCTCAGTACCCGCCCTAGCACAGCAATCCGATGATCTGAACTTTGCCTCCGGACTGGAGCAGTTTCACAATATTCGCCGGATGTTACCGTCGTACTTGAACAACATCGGATTCCGCATGCTCGGGGAGCGGAAGCGTCGAGTCGAGTATTTGGCCACAATCGAAGATGTCAACAAACGAAGGTCTTACGTACGCGAACAGATGCTGAAGGACCTCGGAGGCTTCCCCGACAGAACGCCGCTGAACGCGCGAGTGGTCGGGGTTTTGGAGCGACCTGGGTACAGAATCGAGAAAGTCATCTTCGAGAGTCAACCTCACTTCTACGTGACCGCGAACCTTTATCTGCCGAAAACCGGGCATCCGCCCTACCCAGCGATCCTGTATCCCTTGGGGCATGAGCGTGGAGGCAAGACCAACCCGACCTGGCAACAGATGCTTGGTTCCCTCGCCACAAAGGGCTTCGTCGCACTGGCATGGGACCCGGTGGGGCAAGGCGAAAGACTGCAGATTTTTGACGAGGATCTGCGAGAGTCCAAAGTCGGTAACTCAACCACTGAGCATACAGTCGTCGGCACACAGTGCATGCTAGTGGGCGATCATTTGGCCCGCTATACCATTTGGGACGGCATGCGGGCTCTCGATTATCTTCTCTCGCGCAAGGAAGTAGATCCCGCGCGCATTGGGTTGACGGGAAATTCGGGAGGCGGCACCCACACGGCCTACATCGCGGCCTTGGATGATCGCATCCAGGTTGCGGCGCCCTCGTGCTATATCACTTCCTGGCATTTGATGCTCGACACCATTGGTCCACAGGACGCGGAGCAAACGTTCCCCCTCTGGCTGCAGGAGGGGCTCGATTATCCGGATTATCTATACGCCTTTGCCCCCAAACCCTACCTCCTCCTTTCAGCCATCCGCGACTTCTTCCCCATCGCCGGGGCCCGCGAGACTTTTGCAGAAGCCGAGAAAGTCTATTCGGCAATCGGCGAAAGGGAAAAAGTGGGCATGTTTGAAGCGGATGATGGCCATGGATACAACAAGAGCCGTCGACTTGCCGCATACGATTGGTTTGGCCGATGGCTCAAGGGAGCCCGGGATACGGATCCGGAGCCGCAGATCGAAATGGCCACACCGGAAGAACTACGCTGCACTGCTACGGGCCAGGTTTCTACTTCGCTTGGGGGCGAGAGTGTATTCACCTTGAACCAAAAGCGACTGGCGCAGTTGAAGGCAAGTCGCTTGACTCGGCCGGCAGACCTGCCTGGCAAAGTCCGGGAAGTGATCCGCTACGAGCCACCAAGCGGGCCATTACAGGTCACATCTTACGGTGCGATCACCCGGTCAGGCTACCGTATCGAAAAATTGATTTACGAGAGCGAGCCCGGCATCTTCATTCCATCGCTGCTGTATGTTCCCGATGAGGGCGCTAGCAAGAAGGCTGCAGTGCTTATGGTCACCGGGGATGGCAAAGCGGCCTCAGCGTCGGAGGCGGAGCAGTTCGCGGCCTCGGGGACGGTTGTACTTTCCATCGACATGAGGGGAACGGGAGAAACCAGAGTAGACACGGACGTGAACAGTAGAGAATTCGACCACTATTTTGGTGATTTCAACAACATTATGACGGCTCTTCTTGTCGGCAAGACCATGGCGGGGATGCGCGCTTTAGATATCTCGCGCGGCGTCGATGTTCTCACCTCGCGCAAGGAGGTCGATCCAAATCAAGTTTACGGTTACGGAAAGGACGAGGGCGCCTTGCCGTTGCTGTACGCCACGGTGCTTGATGGCAGAATCCGAAGGCTAATGTTGGACGGCGTGCTGGTTTCGTACGAGTCAGTTGTAAACAGCAGGGTCAGCCGGCGCATCCTAGAAGGCGTTGCTCCCGGGATGTTGAAGTACTACGATTTGCAGGATTTGGTAGCCGCCATGGCGCCGCGCGATGTCTGGATTGTGAATGGTACGGACCCAATGGGGCATGAACTGCCTGCCAGTGAGGTCACGAAGGAATACCGCCGCGCGCTCGAAGCGTTCAGCCAACAGGGGGCAGCTCAAGCCATCCACATAAGAGATCGCAGGCCTGGTCAGGACACCACGTTCTATCGTGAATTCACAGCGGCACTCAGATAGAGCGCGACAGCGGCGGAGCTGAGCGCTCTTCACAAAGGGTTGGGACTCTCGTCAGATTGAGTTTTTCCCCGAAGTGTGGAAGCCAGATATAGTGCTGTTTCGAAATAGAAGGAGAGAATCATGTCCATAGAACTCTCGCGGCGGGACTTTATTGGCACATGCTCTGCCGCGGCGTGCTCTGTATCTCTTGGTATGGCCGAAGCCTCAGTATTGCATCCTGGCGGTGGTTATACCGGAACGCTTTGCCTCTTCTCGAAGCCACTCCCAGGCATGGGCTGGCGGCGACTGGCTCAGGCTGCCAAGAGTGTGGGATTCGGCGGAATTGACCTGACCGTACGCAGGGGCGGACATGTACAGCCAGAGCGTGCTACCGAAGATCTGCCCAAAGCAGTGGAAGCGATACGCGAAGAAGGGTTAGATGTTCCTATGATCACTACAGAGCTCACCTCAGCGGACGACCCGGCAGCGCGCGCAATCCTCTCGACAGCGGCCAAGCTTTCGATTCCATTCTTCAAGCCGGGTTATTACGAATATAAGATGATCAACGTGCGGCGTGAACTTGAATCGGCGGCCAGTCAATTCCGCGGTCTCGTCGCCCTCAGCAAACAATACGGAATTCAGGCGGGTTACCACAACCACGAGGAGTACATCGGAGCGCCGGTTTGGGACATAGCCTCGGTTATAGACATGCTTGATTCCAAGTGGGCTGGTTTCTACTTCGACGCGCGTCATGCCGTGGCAGAAGGCGGAGTGGGCGGTTGGAAGATTGCAGTTAACCTGGTAATGCATCGACTGAAGATGGTTGCCGCCAAAGATTTTCTATGGCAGAAAACGGAGACGGGCTGGGCGGCGAGGAACTGTCCACTCGGAGAAGGCATGGTGGACTGGAAGTATTTTGTGAATGCGCTGGCGGCTGGCGGTTTTCAAGGCCCCATCTCGCTGCACCTCGAATACGACGTCGCGGGGGAAACTGCGGCGGCAAGAGAGGAGAACATTGTCGCCGCACTCCAGCGAGATCTCCAATTCCTTAAGACACGCTTGCGTGAAGGCTACGGAGCGATCGCAGGTGAGCGCTAAGAACCAGCGGCACCTCCAGAAACGCAACCAACTCGGCCGGCGAAAATTCTTGTGCACCGCGCCTTTGGCCTCGCTTTCAGCGTCCCTTGCGTTTCGGCGCTGGAATACGTTCTACACTCTAACGACAAAGCCAACCGAAATGCGAATTGATGACGTGTCCTACGACTACGAAGAGTTTCGGTATCGAACTCCGTACAAGTTCGCGGGCAAGGAAGTGGACCGCGCCACAATCTTGAACGTGCGGTGCGTTGCGCATCTCACAAATGGCCGCTCGGCTCATGGTTTTGGCTCTATGCCGATGGGGAACGTATGGTCATTTCCTTCGGAGCGAATGTCTTACGACAAGACGCTTGGAGCAATGAAAGCCCTGGCCGAGCGCGTTCGAAATATTACAGCGGACTTCAAGGAGACCGGCCACCCGATCGACATCAATGTGGCCTTGGAACCGGATTACTTGAAGGCAGCAGATGAAGTTTCCCGTCGCCTGCAACTCGAAGAGCCTATTCCGAAACTGTGCGTGCTGGTTACAACCAGCGCCTTTGATGCGGCCCTTCACGATGCCTTCGGAAAAGTTCATGGCCTCAGCTCTTACGGTACCTATGGACGTGATTTCATGACGCACGATCTGTCGCATTACCTGGGGCCGGAATTCAAAGGCGAACACCTGGATCAATATCTGTTGAAGGAGCCGAGCGCACGACTGGCTCTCTATCATTCGGTCGGAGCCTCCGATGCCATCGAGAAAACGTACGTTGGGAAACGGATGGACGACGGCTTACCTGAGACTTTGTCGGGTTGGATTCGTTACAACGGCCTGACCCACATTAAGATCAAATTGGCCGGCGACGATTTGGCTTGGGATCTGGACCGCGTCGTACGGATCGACCACACAACGAGTGAAGTCCAAGCTGAACGCAGGGTAAGAACTTGGGCGTACTCTCTCGACTTTAACGAGCGATGCCCCAACGTAGGCTATTTGCTGGAATTTCTGCGTCGTCTGAAGGAGAAGACGCCGCGAGGCTTCGAAAGGATTCGATACATCGAACAACCCACTGCGCGAGATTTGGAGAAGCACCGAGAGAATACCATGCACGAAGCCGCTAAGTTGAGACCGGTCGTGATTGACGAATCGCTGACAGGACTCGACAGGTTGATTCTGGCACGGGAGCTGGGCTATACGGGAGTCGCGCTTAAAGCTTGCAAGGGACAAAGCCAGGCGCTACTCATGGCCGCTGCTGCGCAGAAATACAAGATGTTCCGCTGCGTTCAAGATCTGACCTGTCCCGGCGCATCCCTTGTACATTCCGTCGGCCTGGCAGCGCGCGTGCCGGGTGTAACTGCAGTCGAGGCCAATGCCCGCCAGTACATGCCAATAGCGAACAAGCCTTGGGAGCAGAAGTTTCCTGGAATCTTCCTCGTCAAGGATGGAATGATGCGCACCGCGGACCTGAACGGACCAGGTCTGGAAGCAGTGACATAGTCGCACGCCGCACGATTCCTTGCTTTTCGTCATCAGAGAATACGGAGGATATCGAGGGTTGATGAAGGCTCCGATGAACGCAAAGGTGGAATGCTTTTGCCAGCACTCATCCGCATGTCGAATTGCGAGATTCTTGATCGTCGCGCTTGCTTTGGGCGCGACGCCGGTGCTCGGGCAGACTCCTCCAACAACGGCGCCAAATCTGACGGAAGGCACAAAAATATACGCACAACGGTGCGCCGGTTGCCACGGCGCTGATGCCCATGGGACGGACAAAGCCCCTGGGCTTGCCGGAAACCAAAGGTTACGCGACGGTTCTGTTCAAGACTTGCGGGACTTGATCCGCAAAGGCGTTCCGGGATCGGGCATGCCTGCCTTCGACTTACCGCCTCAGGAACTTAACTCCCTCGTGGTATTGGTGCGCTCCCTGAATGCTCCGTCCGCGGAAAGCACCGTCGGCGGTGACGCGACAACAGGAGAGTCATTTTTCTTTGGTAACGGACAGTGCGCTTCGTGTCACATGATTTCCGGCGCCGGAGCGGCGATAGGCCCCGACTTATCAAACGTAGGTCGGGAAATGACAGCCGACGAAATTCAAGCGAAGCTGGTGAACCCGAATTCGCGAATCGCGCCCGGTTACGAACTTGCTACCGCTCAACTGCGGAATGGAAACACCATTCGTGGATTTGTGAGGAATCGCAGTAATTTTGATATCCGGCTGCAGGATCTAACCGGACAGTTCCACCTTATTCAACAGGGAGAGATCTCAGCAATCACGGAAGAAAAACAATCGATAATGCCGTCGGTCAAAGCCAGCCCAGAAGAACTGCGGGATTTAGTAGCTTATCTGGACATGCGCACTGGTGTCGGTGCACGAGTTTCTAAGTCTCAGCCGTCCAAGATGGCGGGAATCGACTTTGCGAGAATCTCAAACCCGAAGCCAGGCGACTGGCTGACCTACAACGGTAATCTGAGCGGAAACCGGTATAGCGAACTGACTCAAATCAACACCACAAATGTACACCAACTCACTCTGCAATGGATCTTCTCGGTTCCTTTATGGAAGAACTCATTTCCCAATACAAACTATTTCGTTGAGAACATGCGCTACTTCGGGCTGGAAACGACGCCCATCGTTGCGGATGGCATCATGTATGTGACGGGACCAAATGCCACCTTTGCGCTGGATCCGTTCGCAGGCCGCGAGATTTGGGAGTATTCGCGTCCGCGTAGTCGCGAACTCGTTGGAGACGCGGCTTTGGGTACGAACCGTGGCGTGGCTGTCCTCGACGACAAAGTATTCATGGTCACCGACAATGCGCATCTGATTGCCTTGAACCGGACCACCGGCCATGTCATGTGGGAAGTCGTAATGCCAGATGAACCTCAGCACTATGGTTCGACAGTGGCACCGCTTATCGTCAAAGATCTGGTTATTGCGGGGGTTTCCGGCGCTGATTGGGGCATTCGTGGATTTGTTGCTGCTTACAAAGCTTCGACTGGCGAACGCGTGTGGCGGTTCTGGACAATTCCAAGCAAAGGGGAACCAGCTCTTGAGACCTGGGGGAGCAAAGAACCCACATTCGGCGGCGGCTCAACCTGGCTGACCGGCTCTTATGATCCAGAGACGGATACTCTGTACTGGTCCACTGGCAACCCTTTCTCCGATTCCGACGATCGCGACCGGTCCGGCGACAACCTCTATACGAATTGCATCCTCGCGTTGAACCCTGATACCGGCAAGTTGAAGTGGCATTACCAGGTCACTCCCCATGACGTCCACGACTGGGACGCAAATGCCCCGCTGGTGCTGGTTGACACGAAGTATCATGGCGGCTATCGAAGACTTCTGCTACACGCCGACAAGAACGGCTTTTTCTACGTGCTTGACCGGACTGATGGCCGCGTTCTGACGGCTAGGAACTTCGTTCGTACGACTTGGGCTAGCGGTATTGGTCCTGACGGCCGTCCACAGCGTGCCAAAGAAGAGGGTTTTGTCTGTCCGGAAGTTGGCACAAATTGGAATGCCACTGCGTTCAGCCCTGTTACGCGTCTCTATTACGTTGTCGCTCTGGAAAAGTGCGAGGCAAAACTGACCTCCAGCGGAGCAAAAGAAAGCAAGACCGACCGGGAGCCTGGAAAGAAATACCTCCGTGCATTCGATATTGAAACTGGAAAGATTGTTTGGGAGGCCCCGCAAATCGGCCCTGTCGATGGGAAGAGAAACTCAGGAGTGCTGGCCACGGCCGGAGGCATCCTCTTCTATGGAGACCCGAGCGGAGATGTAAACGCCCTCGACGAGCGCGACGGGAAGGCGTTGTGGCATTTTCCGACGAACGGAATAAACAAAGCCTCGCCGATGACCTACGTGGCCGGCGGCAAGCAATTTGTGGCGCTTGCGGTCGGCCCCAATATCCTGTGCTTCGGTTTGCCGTGACAGCTTGCAAATGTGTCCTGACGAACCGGCGTCATATTTCTCAGCACCGCGAAGCTAGAACTGCAAATCGCGGACGGCTACCCAACCTTCTACAGACTTGCTGTAGGTAACAGCGCGAACCACAGTTTCGGATACGAGATCTGCCGCCAACGCACCGATCACAGAAATTCCGAGGTCGGAACTTATTCTGTTGGTGGAGACTGAGAAAGTGGAGTCACCGTCGCCGTTCGTGTGGTAGGGATTGATGGCTCGTGCAGCTCCGGTTGAAGCCATCATCGCAATCTTGGTCAGCTCGGTCTTTGTGAAAGACACATTGGTTGCAACCACAACGAGCGTTGTACTCCGCAGAGGTACATCGCTGATGTTTAAGCTAGAGGAACCCGCGCTCGCGGCGAGCTTTCTTAGCGTTTCGCTAATATTGGCAAACCCCTTGCCGTCATGCCGGAGTGCTCCGGCAACGATTTTTCCTGTACGCCGGTCCAGGATGTCGCCGACCGAATTCGCCACAACCAGTGCGCCTATAATGATGTCCCCTAACAGAAGGCTGGATGTGGCGAAGCCCGACTTCATTCCGTTGTAACCCTTGCTTCTAAGCATTTTCCCGACGGTCGCTCCTGAACCGACACCAACATTGCCTTCCTCCAGTTGCGCCGAGGAGGCTGCCTGGCAGGCTTTGTAAGCGGCGTCGGCGTCCGGACGAATTCTCGCATCTCCCAAGGTCAAGTCGTCGATTACGGCACCTACAACGATCGGGACACGAACGTTGGGAATTCCCCAATCGAATCCGGTCTTGTGCTCCTCGAGGTAGCGAACTGCTCCTGCGACCGCCGCCAGCCCCATGGGTCCACCACCGGTCAGCAGAAGTCCATGGATCGTGTCAATTGGACTCACGGGTTGAAGGAGGACTCCCAAATGCGAGCCGGGCGCGGAGCCGTCGTAATCGACGCCTGCGGTAGCTTTGCCTTCGAAAAGCAACGCGGTGCAACCTGTGGGCCGCCGTGAGTCGGTGTAGTGACCGGCTTTGATGCCCGGAACGTCCGTGATAGATCCGGCGCAAGTCTGCTGTTGGTTCGCTTGGAACGCCCTATTCCACGCAACATCGCGCGCCCAAACCGATCCAACGGATGCCATCAGGGTGCGATTGAATTGACGCCGGGTAAAAGTCGACATGGCCAACCTCCATGATCGGGGCCATCTGACATTACCTTATTTTCTGAAGTCGAACTACGACACCCCTCGCGAGGGGAAATTGCCCGCATAGGTTTCGGGCTGGTTGCGTTTTCCGTCTTCCCGGGTTCGATTCCGCTCTGCTTTTGCTGCGCTTTGGCGCAGGAGAAACTACACCCAGAAGAGTTCGGGGACGGCCGTGGGGCCGTCGAGGTGGCCGGAGAGGCGATGCTCGAGGCCATCGCGAGACGGCGTGAGCTGCTGGCGGAGACGGTCCATCTCGTCCTTTGTTAATGGAGAGAAATTCCTGGTGATAGTGGTGTTCTGCTCGAGCATGGCGAGAGTGGGCATGCCCACGACGGCGGTGGTTACGGGTAAGCTCATGGAATAGTGCAGCAGTGAATCAATGTCGGCTTTGCCGGCGGCGCTGCCGAGGAGAAATTCCTGGCCGGTGACCTTCATGGCGATAATGCCGAGATTTTTGGCATTGGCGGCAGGAAGGGCGAGTTCTTCAAAACGGCCGTTGCGCGATGCATTCAGCGCCATCTGCACGCAATCGAGATCGTGTCGCTGAATCGCCGTGGCAAGAACTTCGCCATTTGTGTGGCTGGTCATGCCGATGAACCGCGTGAGTTTCTGCTCGCGAGCTTCCAGCAAGCCCTTGAGTGCGCCATCCGGGGCTTCGATTTTGTCGAGATCGTCGGCTTGGCCGAGGCTGTGGATGTGTACGAGGTCCACGTGATCGGTTTGCAGGCGAGTGAGGCTGCCTTCGAGACGCCGAAGGAAGGCGTCACGCGTGCGATCGAGAATTTTTGTGGCCAGCCAAACGTCTTTGCGGCGCGTGGTCATGCCCTTGCCGACACGGCTCTCGCTCTTGCCGTCACCATATGCGTAAGCGGTGTCGAGGTATGTGATGCCTAGATCGATCGCATGATTCAGCGCAGCAATGGCTTTTTCCTCGTCTTCGTACATGAGGAAGCGGCTCCCGCAGCCAAAGGCGAGAATCGAAACTTTCGCATTAGTTCGGCCGAGTGTGCGCTTGGGCAGCGAGGCAATAGTAGGATGGGCTTCCACCACGTGGGGGAAAAGCGAAATGCCAACTCCAGCGGTCGTAAGGCCAACGCGTTCCAGGAATTTTCTGCGGGATAAGTCTTTCATCATGGGCACCTCCCCGACGCGTGAGAATGATTGTAGCGCTGAACCGCGCAAGAGGCGAGGATCGCCGCGAGCCGGGAGCCGTCGGGCAATGCGGAAGGGGAACGGCTGCGCAAGTGCGGCACGCAGCAGGTGCGTCGGATAGCATCAGTGACGGCTTTCCTCAAGACCCGGTGTCACTCGCGCCGCTGAGAATTCATCAGGACTATTTGCCCCCTTTTGCCCCCTCCCGTTTTTGCTAAGTCCCGACCAATCAGAAGGATGGTTGGTAGGGGCGGTGGGGATCGAACCCAAGACCCATCATCACGGATGGAATAATCGATTCAAAGAAACTTTCCGCGCCATCAGGTGCGGTTGGTGTATTTGTTGAATTTGGAGCATCTGACCGTCTACAAAATCATCTACAGTGCTGTAGACGAAAAACCAGAAGTTGCAGGGAAGTAATTGAAAAGATTGGTCGGGGCGAATGGATTTGAACCATCGACCTCCTGGTCCCGAACCAGGCGCGCTAGCCAGGCTGCGCTACGCCCCGACTGATGATCCCGGGCAGAACCTGCCTTCCCAAGGGACATTCTCAGACTAACACAGCTCTGCCGCTGAAAGTAGACTGCCTCTTTCTATGCCGGCAGAACACACCTCCAAACCAAGGCATTTCGCTCTCGTCAGTCTCTTCCGTTCAGCGGGGCCTCCCAAAAGACTCAACCGCCGGAAAACTGTCGTTTTCCGGCGGTTGAGTCTGAGGCGGGCTAAACCCCGTAAACGATGACCAACTCCTAGAACTCGTAGCGCAATGCGAACTGCATCACCCGCGGGTTGGTGAGCATCCCGCTGTATGTACCGAACGAACTTGAAGAGATATCTGTCGTAATTGTCTGAACGTCGAAGCGCTTCAAATTCGGGACGTTATAGACCTCCCATCGAAATATCAGATTGTGGGATTCCCCAAATGGCATCTTCCAGCGCTTGCTGAGCCCAGCGTCCAGCCCAGCAAATCCCGGGCCCCGAAGAGTGTTGCGCATCCCGCTCTCGCCCGGTAAGTCATGCCGGAACGGGCCAAGACCGATGTCCGTTATAGGCAAATCTTGCGGAAAGAGATTCACCGTGCCGTCCGGGCGCAATGTCGTGTGGGGCTGAGCAGGACCTATCTGGGTTGCGGCGCCTCCCAACTGCCAGTTGGTAGGCCATGTAGCGCCGTTGGAGATTGTCACTGGAAACCCGCCAGTCCAACGGGCCAGCCCAGAGAGCTGCCAGCCGCCGATGACTGCCTCGGCAAATCCATGGGCGTTCCGGGCAAGCCACCTGCCCTTGCCAAACGGCAGTTCGACAATCCAGTTGGTGTTGAACTGGTGCGTTATGTCGTAGTCAGACACGGCGCGCAATGCATTGGGTGACCATGAGTTGATGATCTGGCCGCCGAGGCCGCCATAAGCGTCGATGCGTTCAGCATCCGACGAAATGTCGATCGACTTGGAGAAGGTGTAGTTAAAATCGAATTGTACACCGTGAGTCATCTTCTTTCGCAGGCTGACCTGCATGGCGTGGTAATTCGCATTGCCCACTGACCTCCACGCATACAGCGAGTGAAACTGGCTATTGAAGAAGGCGTTCGGGCCGTAGATCGAAGGATAGTAAGTGCCAGATTCGCCGAGGATGCCGGCGTTTCCGCTGAAATCAGAGCCCCAGTAATCCAAGTTGGCGAGAGGGGTTGTCTCATCACCGAAGCCGAATACGGGTCCTCCGCCACAGGCGAAAAGGCTGTACATGGCCTGCGTAACGTCGGTTGTGAATATCGGGTTACCGAGGTTATCCGTATCGCACGCCTCTATATACCGGTCGCCGGCCTTCAGCGGCGCAACCATATTTTGCCAGTAGGTCGCTGTGGGACCCACTACGCTCGCGTTGATAGTCGAAGTGGGCGTGCCCTTGAACCCCAGCTCACTGAGACGTCTAGCCGCCGTGAAGTAATCCACTTTGGACTTCGGGTCCACAATGTTGAGCGGCATCGCCAGGTCTTGCTGCGACAGCAACCTGTGCGCGAGTCGTCCTACATAAGAGACTTCCAGGCTGACATTCCCGGGTAGCTCGCGCCCGACCGCGAAGTCGATCGTGTACGCGTAGGGTGTCTTGATCCCGTCGTCTAATCCCCATTGAATCGCCAAACCCGTACCAGCAGGAGGATAGGTGAACGGGAAGCCTCCCTTTGGAGTCGCGGGAAAATAGGGATTACCAGACCCGTCGACCTGAGGGATAGTGTTTAGATCGGTGAGTCGCGGTGCGATAGGAGTACCCGTGCAAGGATCAAGACTGGTGGGTCCTACACATGGCACTGGTGCCGTTATCCCCGTGGAAAGACCGAAGGAGCCCCGCCGGTCAAAAGTATCCAGAAGGCCCGCGCCAATGCGATCGAATACTATCCCGAAACCTCCGCGGATGACCGTCTTATCCCTATTGCCAAACAAAGCGCCGAGCAAACCCCCGCTGCTCCGGGGCGTATAGGCAAAAGCCAAGTGCGGCCCAAAATTCTTACGGTCCCAATTGTAATAGCCGGGTTTTCCGTTGGCCGGCCCGGCCAGGTCGTAAGTGAGGAGCGGATCCGTAACCGAGGAACCGCCGGTAAGCATCTTGCTCGCACGCTGTTGGAACCACTGCCCCAGAGTTACGGGCCCTCCGCCACCGGCTGGAAACCCTTGGGGAGTCACCTCGGTTCCAGTAGTCTCCCAGGGCGGAGAGAACAAGGAGTAACGTAAGCCATAGGTGATGGTTAGATTTGGCCGGATCCGGTAGGAGTCCTGGAGATAGAGTTCATACTCGTCCGCCGCGAACCGCCGATTCAGCGGTGCCCCTTGTTGCAGCGCCGTGCCGGTCTTATCGAAGTTGAAAGTCGCATCCACTTCGCTGACGATTCCCATCATGGCCATAATGGGCCAGTTGTATCCGAGCCTGAATCCCGGAGTAACCGCCGGTAACCCATCGCTAGAGTGGTTCCTCGGATCAAGCGGAGACTTGGAACCTACTATTCCCGCTGTGTCCAGCCCCGAGGAGTTAGTCGAGGCCGAGGAAAAGGAGCTGAGAAAGTTCTGGCGAGGATTCCGGATGAATCGGATGTTCGTGCCGAACTGGAAAGTGTGTTTACCCCTCGTCCAAGACAGGTCATCCACGAAGTTATGCACCGGGGTCTGGAATGAACTGCTGCGAGTGACCGCGAGCTCGGAGTTGTTGGCTCCCTCGTCGTCGTTTAGGCCTCGGAAGAAGATGAACGGCTTGCCATCATTATTGCCGATATTGCCAAAACTCTGCCGCGTGAAGCCCCAGTGGAAGTTATTGACCAGTGTGGGCTTGAGTAATGCCGTGTAGCCCGCGCTAAACCCCTTGCTGTAGTCCGCAAAGGTATGTTCGGGAGCGGTGCCTGGAAGGTAAGGTGCCGTGGCGTGGATATCGTTTCGTAAAGCACCGCGCCAGAACAGCGTATGGCTCCCGCTCGACGTGAGTTTATAATCGGCCCGCGCGATGTACCAATTGTTGTTGGTTGGAATGGGCCCACGGAAGCGGTATCCCAGAAAATTCAGCTTGTCACCCTGGCCAAAATCATTCGGCTCAGGGAACGTATTGAAGTATGTCAGCATCGCCGGGTTGACGCCAAGATTCAAGGGATCCATCGCCTTGATCTGATCCGAAGTCAAGGTCGCGACAAGCCCGAGGTCTGGATCGTTAACGACATTCACTTTGGAGTTTCCTGTCGAGCAATTGGGATCGCTCGTGGCGCAACGATACTGAATCATGCCCTTGCGAAGATTGTCGCTGGGCACGATGCGAATAACGCTGGCCTCCTCGCGTTGCCGAGAGCCCTCATAATTGACAAAGAAGAAAAGACGATCCTTGCGGATGGGTCCGCCGAGGGAGCCCCCGAAGATATTGCGGATGAGCTTGGGAGGTACATTCGCCTGACCAGACTGCAATTCCGCCGTCTTTACGAAATAATCGTTGGCGCTCGTGGCGGTGTTGCGGTGATATTCGTAGAGCGAACCGTGAAGATTGTTGGTGCCACTCTTGGTAACGAGAGACACCTGTGCGCCCGAGGAGCGTCCCTGGTCGGCATTGGCATTCGTGGTTGTGACTCGGAACTCCTGGACGGAGTCCAGTGTGACTGGCAAGACGGAAGTAAAAGCGCTGCCCTTTATCTGGTCGTTGACATCAACGCCATCCAGCGTGATGTTGCTCTGGTCACTGCGAGCTCCATTCACGGCCCCGCTTCGCGTATCGACATCTCGGTTCACATCGGAGCGATTGCCCGTATAGGCAACGCCAGCCTGCAGTGTCAACAGGTCTGGTACGTTCCGCCCCTCAAGCGGCAACTGCTTAATCTGATTTTCTCCAAACGCATTTCCGATTGAGGCATCCGTCGTGTTCAGTGCGACCGCAGAGGCTGAGACTTCCACAGTCTGCGACGTTGCTCCGACTTCGAGTGTCGCATTGACCGTCGCCGGCAGGTTCACCAGTAATTGCAGGTTTTTCTGCTCATACCTCCGGAATCCCGCCTTTTCGATCGTCAGCGCGTAGGTGCCCGGTGGCAGCGCCACAAAATCATATTCACCGGTCGTACTCGTCTGCGTCTCGCGGTGGAAGGCCTTGCTCAAATTATCCAGCCACACCTTGGCCTCCCCCACGCTTGCGCCCGTCTTGTCCGTGACCGTGCCGCGCAGTGAAGTTGTGCCGGTCTGTGCCCAAGCGCACGTCACCGCGAACATGAGGACTACAAAACCAGCCAGAAGATTGCGCTTCATTGAAGACCATTCCATAGACTTCCCCTTTCGCGCACCATGAATGAAGATCGAACCAAATCCAAAAGGAAGGTGCCGGACAAATGAGAAGTGGTGCCGACTCACCGCCGCCTCATGACCCTCAGCGAAATGTAAATGAACCCCGGACAACCTCACCCACCGCTCGACTGAATCCATCCTTGGCGTAGCTTTTAAGTCAGGTTGCCCCAGTATGTCAAGTCAAGTTGTTTCGATTGATTTAATTCAGCCCTTTTTCAGACGCTTCGTACCGAAAGGCCCAGTACTTGCCGACTTCCTTCGCCCCCCAAGCTCTCCGACCCCACCGAGGGGACATTTTTATCGAGGCTTGACATCCCTTTTCTTTATACCCCCCCCGCTCCCACTGAAATGTAATGAAGTACCCGCAGAACCGGATGGATGGCCCTGCGGCACACCAAATACACTCTATCTAGCCTAAATGCAAGAGCTTGGCCTCGGTAATGGCGGGAATCGCCCGGATCGGCCCAAGGATCGAAGTCGACACTTCTCCGTCTACGCGAACAAGGGAGACGGCGTCGGCCCCGCTCTGGGCTTCGCGGCGGCCGAGAGCGAACGTAGCGATATTCACTCCGAGCTTCCCAAGAGTGCTTCCAATCTGGCCGATGACGCCAGGTTCATCGCGGTTCCTCAAATACAGGATGGTGCCTTCCAGTTGCGCCTCCAGCGGAATCCCTTCGATCTGGAGTACGCGGGGCGAACCATCATGCAGGACCGTGCCTTCAGCCGTAAAACCTAGCGCCGATCCGGTTTTTTCCGGCAGTGCGGAGACTTCCAGAGTGTTTGGGAAGCCGTGTTCGCGCCTGCGAGTCTCTTCTTCCACGGTCAAACCTCTTGCCGCGGCTACTGCGGGTGCATTGACCACGTTTACCTTTTCGTCTAGCACGGCGTTCAGCACGCCCGCCAGCACCGCGCTGCGAAGCAGATGCGTGCCCACCTCGGCCACCTCGCCGGCATACCGGATGCGAATCCGCGCCGGCCTAGACGCCGCCGCTTGCGAAACCAGCGAGCCGAGCCGCTCCGCCAATTCCAGGTACGGTCGCACACGCCGGTATTGGTCCGCCGAAAGCGCCGGCAGGTTCACCGCATTGCGAATGATTCCCTCGGCTAGGTAATCCTTGATCTGAACGGCTACCTGCGTTCCCAGTTCTTCCTGCGCCTCGGCCGTGGAACCTGCAACATGCGGTGTGGTAATTACATTCGGAAGCCCAATCAGCGGGCAATTTTTCGGCGGCTCTTCCGCAAAGACGTCCAGGGCAGCTCCGGCGACGTGTCCGCCCTTGATCGCCGCCGCCAGGTCCGCTTCGTTGATGAGCTCCCCGCGGGCGGCATTGACGATACGAACGCCCTTCTTCATTTTCGCAATGGAACCGGCGTTGATCATCTCCCTCGTTTGCGCACTTACGGCCGTGTGGAGCGAGATAAAGTCGCATTCGGCCAGAAGTTGATCGAGCGGCACCAGTTCCACGGACAGTTCTCGTGCTGCCGCTTCGCTGATGAATGGATCAAACGCAACAACGCGCATATCGAATGCTTCCGCCCGGGATGCCACTTCGCTGCCGATGCGGCCGAGACCGATGAGACCCAGCGTTTTGCCGCGCACCTCGGCGCCCGACGACGATTTTTCCCAGCGGCCCTCGCGCATACTCGCATCAAATTTTGGAAGCTGCCGGACAAGCGCCAGCAACAACGCGAAGGTATGTTCGGCAACGCTGACGGAACTCCCGCCTGGTGTGCTCATGACCAGCACGCCACGCTTGGTGGCCGCTTCCAGATCAATATTGTCCACGCCCACGCCCGCGCGGCCTATCGCGCGCAATTTTTTCGCCTGGTCCAGCAATTCCGCGGTGACTTTCGTCGCGCTGCGCACAATCAGAGCATCTGCATCGGCGATCTCCTTGCTCAGCGTATCGTTCGTCGTCAGGACAACGTTCCAGCCTGGCTGCTCCTTCAGCAGTTGCACGCCCCTTTCGCTGATCTTGTCCGCTACGATGACTTTCATGAGCCCCATCGTCTCCTCAAGCGGGCTTGCTCCGCATCGTGTAAGAGATCAAAAGTAGCGAGCCGTTCGCGCTCTGTCAAATAAGGACGGCGGCACGCTGTGGTCGCCGCACTGCGTCATTCTTGCCTGTCGCCTTTCCTGGTCTGCTATATTCAAGGAAGCGAGGATCTGAAGATGAGTTTTGCCGAAAAAATTCAGAAGGACCTGGTCGACGCTATGCGCTCCAAAGACGAACTGCGCCTCAGCGTGCTGCGGGGAATCAAGGCGGCCATCAAGCACAAGGAAGTCGAAAAGATTCGCGTACTCGACGAGCCGGAGTCCATTCAGATTCTGCAAACGCTCGTAAAACAGCGCAAGGAATCAATCGAACAGTTCACCAAGGGCAACCGCCCCGAACTCGCCGAAAAAGAGACCAAAGAGCTCGCCATCATCGAATCCTATCTCCCTGCCGGCGCCAGCGAGGCCGAAATGGACGCGGCGATTGCCAAGGCGATCTTCGAATCCGGCGCGAACTCCATCAAGCAGATGGGCGCGGTCGTGAAGGCTGCCAAGTCGGCCCTGGAAGGCAAGACCGTTGACGGCAAGGCGCTCAGCGACCGCGTGCGCGACCGCCTCTCGAAACTGGGCTGAGAATTCGCTTCCTTCATTTTGCATGCCGCTCCCGGAAACCATCGCGATGCGCTTCACGGAAGATGACGCAGGCTACGTGACCGTGCGTCCGGTCGTGAAGCAGACGTTTCGTCTTCCCGAACTTGCGGATATGATCGTGAGCGTGACGGGCAAGAATGCCGTACGTGTGCAGCAAATTTTCCGCGCCGGCACGGTGGTCTATAACGGTTATCGCTACTGGTGGGACGGTTTCGCCGCCAAAGAGGATGAAATTACGGGTCTTCTTGCCCTTTTTCCAGATGACGATCCTGCGCGCCTTTTCAACCCTGCCAAAGTAACCGCAGTCTCTCTCGAAATCGGCGGGGGCACGCAGCGTTCTCTGGTTGGCATTGTGCGCCGCGAAGCTTCGGCGAAGAAGTTGTTCCGCACGCGGAGCACATGGGAAATCTTGCTCAAAGCAGCGCAAGATTCAACTCCGCGCTACGAGAAGTATTCTTATGCAGAACGCGCCGATGTCTATCGCATTCACCTCTCTTTTGAGATGGCCGCCTCGCTCTTGAAACAAGTTTTGGCTGCTTCGCCGCGGGGCCTGCGAAAGAAATTGGCAGCGCTACATCCTCCCGCTGCGATTCTTTTCTTCATCCCTCGTACAAATTCTGCTGGAAAAGGAACTCCGCCATAGCATAGGAATCACGCGAGCAGCAGTGGGGTGGAAATCAGTGAGCGGCGGGTTTTAGCACCGCGGTATTCCGTTCGTCGCCGGCGATCACGCGATAGAGTTTCTTCAGGTCCTCGACCTTGCTGAGCGGCACGCTCAGCTCTTTCACTTCAAATGTCCGCGTGTACTTCAGCGTGTTTCCATTCACTTCCGTTTTGCTGTGGTAGCTTGCGAAACTGTAGTCCGCGTTCACCGGCGGCGGCAGGTCGTCCACCTCGTAACCCGTCGGCAGCGCAATTTCAAAAGTGTCTGTGTCTCGGGACGGCCCGTCGAATTCCACCGGATACTTTCGCGGCTCCTTTGTTTCCAACAGGTCAGTCGATTTGTTGCCAATGAACCGCGGGCGAACCAACAACAGGTTCCCCGCCGTCTTCGCGTAATTCTGGGCAACAACGGAGTAATTGTACATAAACGGTTGATCCGTCAGTTGCAAATTTCCAACGCTTGCCTTGGTAATTTGGAAGGTCCCAAGCGAACGGGAAAGCAGAGTTTCAATCGGCTTGATCCTGTCCGCATCCTTTGTGACCGTTCGCAGCGCCCAGCGCTGCGACCAGGCACGGTCGCCGACTCGTGTTTCCTGCACCTCGCCGCTCACCGTCCCTGTGGCGCTCAGGCTCAGCTTAGCGGTCCGCTGAATTCCGTTCATCGCTGGCGGCAATTCTGGAAGTTCGACCAATTCACCGCCATCCGGCGTTACCAACAGACCGTAATTCGCTTGCAGCGCACCATTGAGCTGGCCAAATGGCGTCAATTCGTCTGTCGGGTCAAAAAACAATATCTTGCCGAACTTTGGGTGGGCCATGGTGGCCGCCAGTGAGCTATCCGCGGTTCCCTCAGGCAATTTGATGGCAATAATGGCGTGATCGAAACCGCCCACGTGAGCCGGCGTCTCCGGAGTAACCGAACCGCGTTCAGAGTTTATGACCACGTAGTACGAATCGATGCCGATCTCATGCAGCATCGCCCCCATCAGCGTGGCTTTGTCCTTGCAGTCGCCGTAATGGATAGAGCGTGGAGTTGGCAGAACCATGCCCCTTCGTCCGGCGAGGATTCTCTTCCCCGCCCCGCCCACCTGCGGCATAATCCCCCCGCACAGGGACAGCGTTGGCATCCGATTCCGGCAAATGGGGAGGATTCAGTGAGCGAACGTCCATGGAGTTCCACGGCACCCCCGGGTGAATTCCGCACCTACGTGCCGGCCGAAGAGAGCCCCAAGGAATTTACCATTCGCGCGGTGATCCTCGGCGCGCTCTTCGGACTGCTTTTCGGCGCGGTTACCGTGTACGTCGGTCTGCGCGCCGGTCTAACCGTTTCCGCTTCGATTCCCATTTCCGTGCTCTCCATCAGCATTCTTCGCGCCTTCGGCCGATCCACCATCCTCGAAAACAACATCGTCCAGACTACTGGCTCGGCGGGCGAATCGCTTGCGGCGGGTGTCATGTTCACGATCCCTGCGCTGATCTTTCTCGGCTTCGGCTCCGAATTCACATTTTGGCGAATCTTTCCACTGGCTCTTCTCGGCGGATGGCTTGGCGTGCTCTTCATGGTGCCGCTGCGGCGGCAGCTCATCGTCAAGGAACACGGCAACCTAGCATTTCCCGAAGGGACTGCCTGCGCCGATGTGCTCGTCGCGGGAGAACGCGGCGGCTCCTTCGCGGGCCGCGTCTTCTGGGGACTCGGTCTCGGCGGCGTCTACACCTTCCTCATGAACACCGTTCAAGCGTGGACATCGCAGCCGGAAGGCCGGCCCAGTTGGTTCCCCGGTGCGAGTTTTCGAGCCGCAATCACCTCTGAATATCTGGGGGTCGGCTACATCATCGGCCCCCGCGTCTCCGGCATACTCTTTGCCGGCGGCATCGTCTCGTGGCTGGTCATGATGCCCGCCATCAAGTTCTACGGGCAGCTTGCCGGCAACACGCCGATCTATCCCTCCACCATTCCCATTCCTCTCATGACGCCGGATGACATCTGGCGCAGTTACATTCGTCCGATGGGCGCGGGGGCCGTCGCCGCCGCTGGGTTGATCACCCTGCTGCGCACTCTGCCTACCATCATTTCCGCACTGCGCGCCGGCTTGAAAGACGTGCGTGCCGAGGGCGCGGGCAAATCGATAGCTTCCAGCCGCATCGACCGCGACGTCCCGATGCGCTGGGTAGTCTTGGGCTCGATCCTCATCGTCGTCATGATGTGGGTGCTGCTGACGTTTCATCCCATGCAGGGAGCCAGCACCTATTGGTATCAAAACCTGTTCGCCGCCTTCTTCGTTGTCGTGTTCGGTTTTCTTTTCGTTACGGTCGCGGGGCGCATCAGCGGTCTGCTCGGCAATTCGTCGAATCCCATCAGCGGCATGAGCATCGCAACTCTGATGGCCACCTGCGCGATTTTCTTCCTTGCCGGATGGACGTCGGCAAATTATGCCGTGCTCGCGCTCATGATTGGCGGGGTGGTTTGCATTGCCGCCGCCATCGCCGGCGCCACCTCGCAGGATTTGAAAACCGGCTATCTCGTCGGCGCAACGCCTTTCTGGCAGCAGATGGGGCTTCTCGTTGGCGTCACCGTCTCCACCGTGGCCATCGGCGCGACCCTGAATCTGATGAACAAAGGCCTGGAGAAGTACATCCCCACGCCGATTCCCGTCAGCATCCAGGCTTTGCCATCCGGCGTGAAAATCGAGCGTGATTCGTTCACCTACCAAAACAAGAGCTACGTGCTGATCAATTCTCTCGGCTCGCATGAAATTCCCGACGGCGAATATCTCTACGACGCGGGGACCAGGCAAATCGAATTTCAATGGGCACAGGGCATTGGCAGCGATAAAGCTCCGGCGCCACAAGCGCGACTGATGGCTACGGTCATCAATGGCATTCTCAATCAGCGCTTGCCCTGGCGTCTGGTGCTCATGGGCGTCGCCTTGGTCATCGCCGTGGAGGTTCTTGGAGTTCGTTCGCTAGCCTTTGCCACTGGCTCCTATCTTTCCATCGCCACCACTGGAGCCATGTTTGCCGGCGGGCTCGTCCGCGCGCTGGTCGAAGCCACGACAAAGAAAAAGGACGACAGCGAAGCCAGCCCTGGGGCCCTCTATTCCAGCGGATTGATCGCTGCAGGAGGAGTCTTCGGCCTCCTCGGCATCATCATAGCTCTGCTGCAGGACCCGGAGATCTCCAATCGCGTCCCGCATTGGCTCACATCCGCTCTTGGTCTGCCCTGGCGCGCCGATCTCTTCGCCTTCGGCCCCCAATTGATGGGGCCGCTCGCGACCAGCAATCTATTCGGCATTTTCATGTTCGCTCTTCTCGCGGCCTCGCTCTTCTATTTCGCCCGGAAGAAGTTGAATTAGCGGATCACGAAACCTGCTTTGACGCCCGCGATTGGCCGCCGTACACTGCATCTATGGGGACTAGGTTTGGCGCGCGGCGCTACAACTTCGACTGGCGCAGTTTCATTACCCCAGGCGTAAAACTCCTCGTATTGGTCTGCTCGGGCGTTTTCCTCTTGCAGACGCTTCTGGGTCTGCTGGCTCCTCCCGGGGCGACCATTTGGCTCCTCAAATGGTTTGCACTGATCCCCGAGGCCGTAACGCACCACATCCCTCCGCGCATTTGGCAGCCCTTTACTTACATTTTTCTTCACGGCGGCCTTCTCCACTTGCTGATCAACATGCTCATGCTCTGGATGTTCGGCCGGGAACTGGAACTTGTTTGGGGGAAACGTCGTTTTCTGAATTATTTCTGCATCTGCGGAGTGGGTGCCGGTCTCATCGAACTTTTGGTCAAAACCATTCCAGTTTTCTTTGGAAGCTTGCCTTCGGTAATTCCTACTATTGGTGCCTCAGGCGCTATATTTGGCATTCTCATGGCCAACGCAGTGCTCTTCCCCGATCGCCGCATCTGGTTGATTCCCCTTCCAATCACAATCCCGATGCGTCCCTACGTTGCGGTTATGGGTGCTATCGAATTCTTCTCCACGCTAGGCTCCGGCGGGGACAACGTCAGCCACGTCTGCCATCTCGGCGGCATGCTTGTTGGCTATCTCTATCTCCGCCGCGGTTCGTTCTTATACAACGTCCGCAACACCGTCACTGACTGGCAGCACAAACGCAATCGCAAGCGTTTCGAGGTCTACATCAACAAGCACAAGAAAGAACCGCCCTCGCGCCCCGACAACTGGGTCAACTAAGACCATTCGATTCTCAATTGTTAGTTCTCAGTTGTGTCCGTCAAAAAGTTCAATATTTGCATTCGGTCGCACCTATCGGCCCGCCAGGACTGCAAAGTTTTCCTTGACTCTCCTCTAACCTCTGGTATACTTGACGGTATAGAAAATTCCGTTTGGAGTGCGGGAGCGAGCCCCCGCTTTTCGTACCACTGTACCTTCGTTTTCGACTCGAATTCTTTCCTGAACAACCAAAAACATACCTCTTAGAATCAATCAGTTACGAAATGCAATTTCCATAAGTCTTTTCTTTTGATGGTCATGCACAATTGATGGGGGGGGTAGGGGAAATCAGCCTAAAGAAACGTCATGATCGGCTCACCATTCCCTACTATCCAAAGTAATAACTACTGTATTTTCACGGGGTTGCGCACTCTGCGACAAAAAAACACGTGGGTTGGGGCGCTCCCTCATCCTTTGCCAATGGTAATCGCCTCAAACAGCTGGGAATTGGGCGCAGGTCGAAGGTAGTCAGCGGGGCTAATCGCATTGCTAGAATCTTAAATTGCTCAACCGGAAACTACTGACCACTGAAAACTGAATACTGATCACTGCCTCACGCTGGCCCGCCAATGATGTGAAATTTCATGAAGTTCGTCGTCCCGCGAATGCCCATCGGCGTGCCTGCTACGATCCCGATCACGTCGCCCTTGCGCACCAGCCGCTCTTCGAGCAGGCGTTTCTCCGCGACCTTGGCCAGCCCGTCAACCTTTTGCACGTCCTGAATCTTCCTGGGCAGCGCGCCCCAGATCAGCGCCATCCGCCTCCGCGTCTCCGCCTCCGGAGAAAACGCGACAATCGGCACCAGCGGCCGGTAGCGTGACACCAGCCGCGCCGTAAATCCGCTGTGCGTAAACACCGCGATCAGCTTCATGTGCAGCTCGCGCGAGGCGTGGCACACCAGCTCCGCGACGGTTTCCGCAACTTTCAATTGCTCCTGGGGCGCCGGTCGCGGAAATTCCCGGATGCTTGCTTCCGCTTCTTCGATGATGCGGGCCATCATGCCAACGGCCTCGTCGGGATACTTCCCCGACGCAGTCTCCGCCGAAAGCATCACTGCGTCCGAGCCGTCGAAAATGGCGTTAGCCACATCCGAGGCTTCCGCGCGCGTCGGCCGCGGGTTCTCCGTCATCGATTCCAGCATCTGCGTCGCCGTAATCACTGGACGCCGGAACTCCCTGGCTCGCGCAATTATCGCTTTCTGAACCACCGGCACGCGCTCCGGATTCATCTCCACGCCAAGGTCGCCCCGCGCCACCATGACGCCGTCGGAGGCCCGCAGAATCGCGTCGAGATTATCGATAGCCTCCGGCTTCTCCAGCTTTGCGATCACTGGAGTGTCTCTCCCCGCGCGGCGAATCAGCTGTTTCGCTAGCAGCACGTCCTCCGGGCGACGGACGAAGCTCACCGCAATGTAATCTGCGCCGTGTTTCAGGGCGAATTTCATGTCGGCGCGGTCTTTGGGCGTCAGCGCGGGAACGCGCAGTTTGATTCCCGGCAGGTTGATCCCCTTGTGTTCGCCAAGCGCGCCGCCGTTCACGACTTGGCAAATCACCTCCCGCCCGCTGACTTTATCCACGCGCAGTTCGATCAATCCATCCGAGAGCAGGATGCGGTCGCCGCGATGCACTTCATGCGGTAGCGGCGTGAAAACTGTATTCACCCGCGTCGAATCGCCCAGAATCTTCGCGGTCGTGATCACGAACTTTTGTCCGCTGCGCAACATCACCGGCCCGCCGCCCGCCAAGGGTCCGGTCCGGATTTTCGGTCCCTGAAGGTCGGCAAGAATCGCAATGGGCTTTTCGTGCTCGATGGCCGCCGCCCGCAGCATCGAGATGTTCTTCGCATGTTCCTCGTGCGTGCCATGCGAAAAATTGAGCCGCGCCACGTCCATCCCCGCACTCAGCAGGCGGTCAATCATCCGTGGCGTACGGCTCGCCGGTCCGATGGTGCAGACAATTTTGGAATGACGAAAACTCATGCTCTCTTCTGCGGCAAGGATTCCCGTTTGCTTGTATTGTTCACTGGGAGGCTGCCCAAAACGACTGTCTTTTTTCAATCTTCTCGATTTGCTTCTTTTTCTTCCCTACCGCGCGACCACGAATTCCGCGATGACGCGCGCCAATACCTCCACTCCCTTGGTGAAAGACGCCAGCGGGATCCGCTCATCGTCCCCATGCATCCGCCGGAAGTCCTCCTCCGTCAGCGGGAATGGCAGAAAACCGTAGGACTGGACGTTGTGCAGCCGCAACTGCGCGGAATCCGTGGCCCCCGTGGACTGAAACGGCAGCACCGGCGCGCCGGAAAATTCTCTCCCCGCAACCTTTGTGATTGTGGCATAGAAATCGTTTTCCAGCGAAGACGGCGGCGCCGCCAATCCCGCATCCGGCTGGATCTCAAATCGGATCTGCGGATCGTTCACCAGTTTCTTCAGCTCCGCCAGTAGCACATCGATGGTGTCTCCCGGCAGCAATCGTATGTTCAGGTTGGCGCGCGCCTCTCCGGGAATGACGTTCGCACGCACACCTGCCGTCAGCATTGTCGGCGCGATCGAATCCCGCAGCATCGAGTTCCACAATGGACTTGCGTCCGAGATCACTCTCTGCGCGTGCTCCCCGCGGTCCGGTGCATCCAGCGAGCGCATCCATTTCCCCATTTCATCGTCTTCGATGGCCGCGAGCTGCTCAAAATATCGCCGCACTATCGTCGTGAAGTGCACTGGCGCGGAGTAGTTCCCGATTTTCGCCACCGCCGCGGCCAGGTGGAGCACCGCATTGTCCTTCGTCGGCATCGATGCATGTCCGGACGTCCCGCGCGCGACCACCGTGACGTTTACAGGTACTTTCTCGCTCGCCTGCACCGCGACATATTGCACTTTGCCGTTCTTCAGCAAAACCTCGCCGCCCTCATTCAGCGCAAACCCGGCTGCAAACTTGTCCCAGTGTTTCGCGATCAGAATCTTGACGCTTGCGTCCCCAAACTGTTCTTCGTCGGCCGTCGCCAGGAAGATCACGTCGCGATTCAAGCGCGGGTTCGCGCGCTTCAGCGCGATGAACGCCGCCAGATTCGCGGCCAGCATCCCCTTGTCGTCGATCGCGCCGCGGCCGTATAGATATCCGTCCTTTTGCACCGCCGCGAACGGATCGACGGTCCACTTCGGCTTCTCCACCCCGACGACATCCATGTGCGCCACCAGCAGCAGCGCTTTCGAAGGATCAGCCATCGCCGTGCTTTTCAGTCGCGCCACCAGCGCGCTGCGCCCCGGCGTTACATCCAGAATTTCCGCCTTGATTCCCTCCTTCTCCAGGATTTCCGCAATGTACATCGCTGCGAGCTGCTCGTTTCCCGGCGGATTCGTCGTGTTGATCTTGATGAGGTCCGCCAGCCAGCTTTGCGCTTCCTTCGCAATCGCCGACGTATCCCCGATCGGCGACGGATTCCTCGGCATTCCCGGCGGCGCCGCTGGCGAAACCTGCGCGGCAACCGGGATACTTGCGGCCATCGCCAACGCCGCCGTTCCCGCCATCCTCTGGACCATGCGATTCCAGTTCACGAATCCATCCTCCTGGTTACGGCCGCCTGCAACACAGACGCCTTAGTAAACGTTTTGTCTTAACTGTGCGTCATACTAACATGCAGGTGTGGGCGCTTGGCCTCGGCATTGGCGTTGCGTTGCTTAAATTCAACCGCTTCTTGGCAACCACATCGCCGCGCAGGCAGGAATCATCGCCAGTTTGGAGTTTTTGAGCGCAATCGAGGGGTGCATGATGAAGGCCATTCTTTCCGTAGTTTTGCTCGCAGTTCTGGCGACTGCTCTGGTCTTGCCGCTGGCTGAGAATTCTGTCTTTGCCCAAGCCCCCACCGGCCCCCAGGGAGGTTCCCCGCAGCAGCAGAACCCCGCTCCGCCTGCAGCACCCACGATGGCGCAGCAGCCTCCGCAGGCCGGCGTCACCATTGCCGTCGACGTTCCCATCGTCACCCTCGACGTCGTCGCCACCACGCAGCGCGGCGACATCATCCCTGGCCTCAAGAAAGAAAACTTCCGCATCCTCGACGATGGCGTGCCGCAAACCATCACCAACTTCGCCCCCACCGACGCTCCCATCACCATGGTCCTCTTGCTGGAGTTCAGCAACGACCGCTGGGGCGGCATTTTTACCTATTTGTCAAAATATTGGTCGCAGTCCTTATTTCCCAATCTGCAGCAGAAGGACTGGATCGCGCTCGAAACCTTTGATATGAAGACGCGCATCGAGGTGGATTTTACTCAGAATAAAGATGAAGTTCTCAACGGCATCTATCATCTTTATTTCCCTGGGTTCAGTGAATCGAACATTTTCGATGCTCTTCTCGAGACCGTGGATCGCTTGAAGGACGTGAAGGGTAAGAAGTCCATTGTGGTGCTGGCCAGCGGCGTGGACACTTTTTCCAAACACACGCTCGATCAAACCATGAAACAGCTTCGCCAAAGTGATGTGACTATTTTTTGTGTTGGTCTTGGCCGCGTCTTTCAGAATTTTGCAGATTCGCGCGGTGGAATGGGCAACATGGCTCGCATGAATTTTCTACAGGCGGAAAACCAGCTCAAGACTTTTTCCCAGGAAACCGGGGGATTCGCTTGGTTCCCTCAATTCGAAGGTGAAATGCCGGACGTGTTTCGCAACGTCGCTGCCTTCCTCCGCCACCAGTACAGCCTCTCCTACTCACCAGCGGCCGGCGCGAAAGACGGAAAATTTCACAAGCTCAAGGTGGAGCTGGTCGCGCCCGATGGTGGTCCGCTCACCGTGCTGGACCAAAAAGGCAAGAAGCAGAAATTCCAGGTCTACGCCCGCGAGGGCTATCAAGCCCCCAAAGGCGGCGTCGGCGACTGAAATTCGCCTAAGACGAGATGGCCATTCTCAACTGTTCACTTTGATTTTTCCTGGATATCAGCCGCATGAGACGGTGGTCATTCAACCTGGAGATAGATAAGCCAGTTTTCTTTTTATATCTTCTCTGCGATCTTTGCGCCTCTGCCTTAGTTGTTCTCTCAGTAGCCGCGCGCAAAATCCACCCGGTTAAACAATTCCCGCCCGTCAAACCATCTCTCCAGCAATTCGATCAGGATCGCCGCCTGGCGATCCCAGAGCCGGTCGCTCACCCCGCTGGTGTGCGGCGTGATGAATAAATTGGGCGCCTTCCATAACGAACTCTCCGCCGGCAGCGGCTCCGTTTGCGCCACGTCCAGCGCTGCGCCCCCCAGTGCGCCACTTTCCAGCGCTTGAACCAGCTGTGCTTCATCCAAGAGCGACCCCCGCCCGACATTAATCAGTCGCGCTCCGCGCTTCATCCTGGCGATTTCAGCCGCTCCGATGAGGTGTTTCGTTTCCGCCGTCTCCGGCGCGCAAATCAACAGGTAATCCGCACCCGGCAGTGCTTCCTGCAGTTGCGCCGCGGCAAAAATCTTCTCCGCGTGCGCTCGCTCGCCCGCACCTGACCGAGTCACTCCCCAAACCTTCATGTCAAATGCTTTCGCTCGCTTCGCCACTTCCCGCCCGATCGAGCCGTATCCCACGATCAGCAGCACTTTCTCATTCAGTTCCGTCAAGTGCTGCGGCTTGTCCCAAATTTCCTGCTGAGTCCATCGTCCCCGGTCCTGCCCCCGCACCGAATCAGGAAAATTCCGCGCCAGCGCCAGTAGTAGTCCCATCGTGTGCTCCGCCATCGGCACGGAGAAAATTCCACTCGGGTTCGTCACCATGATCCCGGAATCCCGCAACTCCGGGTACATCAATTGGGCCACGCCCGCCGCCGTAGAGTGAATCCACTTCAGCTTCTTCCCCTCTTTCAACTGCTCCGGCCGGAGCGAATAGCCCACAAAAATATCCGTATCCGGCAGCTCCTCCGCCAACCGGTCGTAATTCGACAAATGCAAAACGCGCATCTCCGGCCACCGTGTTCGAATGGCCTCCGCCATCGCCGGCCTCGGCCGCCACTCCGTAAACGGATGCCAAACGCAAATTAAGAGTTTTGTTGCTGCAGGTGTTGTGCGGCTCATGATCAGGCTATGAAATGATGCGCAAATCCGTGCCTGTCATATCCGCAGGCCGCGGCTGCCCCAGCGCGCTCAGCATCGTCGGCGCAATGTCCCGCAGCGATCCGCCGGCCTTCAAGCGCAGCTTGTCGTCATCACTCACCAGAATAAGGGGCACCGGATTCGTCGTGTGGTACGTGTGCGGGCCGCCGGTCACCGGATCGATCATCGTCTCCGCATTCCCGTGGTCCGCGGTGACAATCCACAATCCCCCGTGCGGCTTCAGGGCCTGATAAATCCGCGCCAGCCCCGTGTCCACCGCTTCCACGGCTTTGATCGCCGCTTCCAATTTTCCCGAGTGCCCCACCATGTCCGCGTTCGCATAATTCATGATGATGACGTCGAACTCGCCCATCTCGATCGCTTTCACCACCGTGTCTGTAATTCCCGCCGCGGACATTTCTGGCTTCAAGTCGTAGGTCGCTACCTTCGGCGACGGCACCAGAATCCGCTCTTCTCCAGCGAAGGGTTTCTCCACGCCGCCATTGAAAAAATAGGTCACGTGGGCGTACTTTTCCGTCTCCGCCGTGCGCAAATTCTTGTATTGCAGCTCTGCAAACACTTGCGCCAGGATATGCTCCAGTTTTTCCGGCGGGATCACGTATTTCAGCCATGGCCAATTCTTGTCGTACTGCGTCATCGCCACGTAAAACAGATTCTTCGGCCGCTTCGGGTCAACAAACTTGTCGAAGTCCGGGGCCGCCAGCGCGCACGTCATTTGCCGCGCGCGGTCCGCCCGGAAGTTGAAAAAGATCACGGCGTCATCGTCGCGGATCAGCCCCACAGGCGTGGCAGAAGCTCCGCTTCCCTTCGTCACTACAATCGGCTTGATAAATTCATCCGTCACGCCCGCTTCATAACTCCGCTGCAACGCCGCGATGGGATCATCCGTCCGTGTTTCCGCTTCGCCATGAACCAGCGCCCGATAGGCCAGCTCCACGCGCTCCCAGCGGTTGTCGCGGTCCATCGCATAGTAGCGCCCGACGAGCGTCGCGATCTCGCCGACACGCAGTTCGCGGATCTTCTGCTGCAACTGGCGCACGTAATCCCGACCGCTGTTTGGCGGCGTGTCGCGCCCGTCCATAAAACAGTGCACAAACACTTTTTCCGCTTTTTGCTGCTTGGCCATCTCCAGCAGCGCAAACAAATGCTGTATGTGCGAGTGCACGCCGCCGTCGCTCAGCAATCCCGCAAAATGCAGTTGCCGAGTCCGCCCGCGCTCCATCGCCCGTTGAAACAGCGGCACGTTCTGCAATTGCTTGTTGGCGATCAGCAGGTCGATCCGGGTAATGTCCATGTGCACGATCCGCCCCGCGCCCATGTTCATGTGCCCCACTTCGCTGTTGCCCATCTGCCCTTCCGGCAAACCGACAAATGGCCCAGAAGTGTGAATCAACGTGTTGGGAAATTTCCGGATCAGCTCGTCGTATGCCGGCTTCCGCGCCAGCGCGATCGCATTGCCCTTGGCCTCCGCGCGGAATCCCCATCCATCAAGCACCGTCAGCACAATTGGTTTCGGTCGTTTTTTCATAGCGCGTCAGAATACATGGATTTATTGGACGAATCACTTTGTTTCCGTCACGATAGCCAAGGGTGTGTTCTATGGCCGACAAGAGCGATCCACGTCTCGCGTATGCCCGGCAGATTGGCGCCGTCGTCCTCGACTACGGCGAAGTCCTCTGCTCCCGCCCTTCCCCTGACGCTCTCGCCGGCATGGCGGGTATGTTCGGCATTGACGCGGAAAAGTTTCTGGCCATCTATCGTTCCTCGCGCAATCCTTACGATCGAGGCGATCTCACTGCAGATGCCTATTGGGCCGAGCTTGCGCGACGGGCGGGCGTCACTATCGATTCCCAGGACATTGAAAGACTCCGCCGATTGGATGTGCAGATGTGGAGCAACATCAATCAGGAAATGACAGAATGGCTCGCGCGCATCCACTCGGGTGGCTTTCGAACAGCCATTCTTTCCAACATGCAAACGGATATGGCGGCTCACGCCAGGAGAAAGTTCGATTGGCTGCGCTACATTGACCATCAGGTCTTCTCGTGTGAAGTGCGTTCCATCAAGCCCGACCCGGCCATCTATCAGCATGCTCTTGCCCAATTGGATGCTCCGCAGACCGAAGTGCTCTTTGTGGACGACCGAGAGGAAAATATTCAGGCCGCCCGGGCCCTGGGCATCTGCGGGATTCTCTTTGAATCCGTCGCGAAATTTAGAAAAGATTTGGAAGAACTTGGTTTCCCGATTCTCCCCGTATCCGGCTCCGCCGGTCAGCGCTCGCCGGAATGAGCATCGTCTCCTTTGGTCCAGTTAAGTCATTCATCGCCACGCGCATTGGGCAATCAGCGGTGAAATTTGCCGCGTCTATAATGGAACTATCGGCGGAGGTGCCCATGACTCTTCCCATCGATTGGGATCTCCTCGGTTTTCTCTGGACCACCGCAAAAGTGGTTCTCGGAAGCAAGCCCCAGTTGCGAAAGAATACGCGCCCCATCCCCCTCCGCTACCAAAGGGAAGTGGTCACCGACTCGTCCTTGTCCGAAGCACAGAAACAATATCTTGTGCCATTGGATGCGCAACTCGAAGCATTGAATTACCGCCCCATGTGCACCTACCGAGTTACGAATTACGGAGTGAATTTGATTCGCGAGTATTCCAATTTCGCCGACCCCGCTACCTGCACGCTAACCATCGTGGAGGTACAAACCAACGTCAAGGGCGTCAAGGGCTTGAAAAACAGCCACGTGGTCAATTTCACGACGCGCTTTTCAGGCGGAAAGTGGCTCACCACCCGCAACATGGAGCTCAAGACGGTAATGGACACGCCTGACTACCGCATCGTTCAGGAGTGCCCGCACGTCACGGATCTCGCGCAATTGAAGAAAAAGCATGAGGCACGCTCCGCTTCCATGGGAACTCCGGTTTCACCGCCGCGCGACGTCGCAAGTCTCTTTGCGGAAGGCCAGATAGACCGCGAGCGCTTTTCCGCTTATCAGGCGCAGCGCGGGATCCTGCGGCTGAATCCTCTGGGAGATGCGTACCTGGTCACGGACAAAGCTTTCAACCGCGGGATTCACAATTTCTTCAATCCCTTCGCGCAGCGCATCTCGCTTAGGAATGTTCTTTTCTCCGTGCTGATCGGCGCGCTGCTGCCGCTGTTCGGCATATTGAAGCTTGCGCCGGCAATTGCAGAGAGGCTCGGTCCATCCCCGGCCATAGGCATCAGCCCGTCCGCCGTGGTGATTGCGGCCTGTTACGCTTTGGCGGGAATCATTCTGGGTTTCGTCGGCGAGGCGCAATCCTACGTCTGGGTGATGCTCATCACGTATGTCCCCGCGCATGTGCTTGGCGGATCGACCCTGGGCTGGTTTCCCTACAGTACCTTGGCCTTCGGGATCAGTTATCTCGTCTGCCAGGCCGAGCGCAGGCGGCAGCTTGTTCTGCAATCGTAGAAACTTGAGGTCCTCGGGCCTGACTTGATTCGACGAGCCACGGAATCAAGCGGGGAATTCATGCAGAGCCGCGAGCAGCCGATCCACTTCTTCGGCGGTGTTGTAATGCACTAGCCCGACCCGCAAGACGCCGCCGTGCTGTTCCACTCCCAGACGCTCGGACAGGTTGAGCGCATAGAAGTTTCCGTCCCAGGTGAAAATCCCGCGGTCTCCCAGGAATGCCGCAATCTTCGTCGGATTGTGGCCGCTCAGCCGGAACGATAAAGTCGAGCAGCGCTCGTCAAATCGTTTTGCGTCAGTGATGCCGAAGATGCGCATCCCCGGAATCGCCTGCAATCCGGCGATCAGCCGCGTGTGCAGGCCGGTTTCATACTGATGCGTCGCGCGGTACGCGGCCTGCAACGCCTCGCGGCGGTTCTTTGCCGTCGAATCGCAGTGCCGGCCCAGTTCCGCAATATAATCGACTGCCGCGGCAATTCCTGCGATCAATTCCTGCACTTGCGTTCCCGTCTCCCAGCTTTCGGGAGAAACATCCGTCGCCGGCCGTACCTTGTACGGTTTGAATCTCTCCAGCTGTTCGCGCTTTCCGCACAGCGTTCCCATGTGCGGCCCGAAGAATTTGTACGGCGAGCATGCCAGAAAATCACAATCCAGCGCCCTCACGTCGATCAGCCCGTGCGGCGCGAAGTGCACTGCGTCAATGAACATCAGCGCCCCAGCCGCGTGTGCTAGCTTTGTAATCTCCGCGACGGGATTGATGGTCCCCACAATGTTGGAGGCATACCCGACGGCCACGAGCTTTGTCTTCGCCGTAATCTTCCTCCTCAAGTCATCCAGGTCCAGCGTGCAATCACTCTCGCGAATATCCACTTGCCGGATCACCACGCCTTTTTCTTCGAGCGCACGCCACGGCGCGACGTTGGCATCATGGTCCAGCGTCGTGATCACAATTTCATCGCCCGGTTTCATCTCGCGCCCGATCGCTCGCGCCAGCGCGAACGTGATCGTCGTCATGTTCTGCCCGAAGATCACCTCATTCGAATCACAGTTGAAAAAATCCGCCATCGCCGAACGCGCCGAACGAATTATTTCATCCGTTCGCCGGCTCGTGAGAAACGCGCCATACGTATTCGCGTTCGCGGTCAGGAAATAATTCTGCACCGCGTCCATCACCTGCTTTGGCACCTGCGTACCCGCAGGCCCATCCAAAAACGCCGCTGGCTGCCCGTTGACCTGCAATTTCAGCGAAGGAAACTGCTGCCTCACCCAGGTGATGTCGAATGCTTCATTCCCCGTCCCCTGCATTACTGGTGTGCTCATCTTTTTTGTGGGCCACCACAACGTGGCCGCATTCTCCGAGCCGCTAGTTTCTCATACGATTCGCCGCCGTTGTAGTGGCGCAGCATGCCGCGCCACTACAAGCGTGATTCCAACTGGGGCCAATTCTCTTGTGTTGAAGGCGCACGCAAGGTCCAAAATGGAAGCACATTTTTCGGTGACACGGCAGTCCGGAGTCCCCGCTCTCTACCGGGCGTGATAGCATGTTTGAAGTCGTTCCTCACTCATGCCGTTTTGGCGCCGGCTACAAATCAAATGAGCGACCACCAATCGGTCGGCTCCGCGCCACGTTTTTCAATGAGGTGAATCGTGCCAGAAATCACCCCGCCGACCGAGCGCACGCGCGTTTTGCGCGAATCGCATCGCGGCGTCTACGACCGCGCAGCCATCGACAAAATTCTCGACGAAGGATTCGTCTGCCACGTCGGTTTCTCTGTCGATGGCCAGCCCTTCGTGATACCCACGCTCTACGCGCGCGTCGGCGACGCGATTTATTTTCACGGCTCCGCTGCGAGCCGCATGCTGCGAAATGTTGGCGAAGGACTGTCCGTCTGCGTCACGGTGACTCTTACTGACGGATTCGTTCTGGCCCGTTCCGTCTTCAACCACTCCATGAACTACCGCTCCGTCGTCGCGCTCGGAATAGCCATTCTCGTTGACGCGGCGGAAGAAAAACTCGAAGCATTGCATGCCTTCACCGAAAAAATTCTTGCCGGCCGCTGGAATGATGCGCGCCCGCCCAACGAAAAAGAATTGAAAGCCACGAGCATTCTGCGCCTGCCGCTCACGGAAGTTTCGGCAAAAATAAGAGTCGGGCCCCCGGAGGACGACGCTCCGGATTACGCACTGCCGGTGTGGGCCGGCGTGATTCCAGTTTCCCTCACACCAGGCGCGCCGATCCGCGATGAGCGCTGCGATTCTGCGATTCCTACGCCCGCCTACGCGATGCAGTACAAGCGGTGAGTCATGGCTGACTTTACTTCCGCACCCATCAAACCTATCGCCACAATTGCCTCGTTTGAGGCGTTGGATATTCGCGTCGGCACTATAGAGCTCGTGGAAGATGTCCCGCATTCCGAAAAACTCGTGAAGCTGACGGTGAATTTTGGCAATCATTCACGGACGATTCTCGCCGGCATCAAGAAGGAGCGCGAAAATCCGCGCGAGATCGAGGGACGCCAAGCGCTCTTCGTGGTAAATGTGGAGCCGCGCAAAATAGCCGGCGTCATTTCCGAAGGCATGCTATTTGATATCGGGTACGCGGACGGCATCACACCGGTACTTTCTGTTCCGGAGCGACCCGTTCCGAACGGCACTCGCGCCGGCTAGACTCTACGCCGGTCCGTGTTCGAGAAAACTTCATTTCCCTCCTGAGAGCTTTTGAGCGGCGGAAGAGATGAGCGCGGCTTCATCCTGCAGCACGCGCGAAACGACAACGATTCCTTCGTCGGCTAGTTTCCACTTTTTGAGCTCAATGGCTTCGCGGACAGCGGGTACCGTCTTCACCCCATAGCCGGTGTAAAAACCTGGAGCATAAAGTTGGTGCTTGAACCACGGCCGGTTGGAAAGCCCTTCGGCGGTGGTCAGTTTACGCTCGCTCTCGATGAGCATTTTGTTGACTTCGGCGAGCGACGCGGAAGCCAGCGCCGCGCCACTGTTGGCGCTGGCTTGTTCCAGCGCCTTGCGATATTCGGCGGCGCTGCGAGTGAGCTCATCCACGGCATTCTCGAAGGGCGCGAAATTCAGGTGCGGCGGGACCGCTTCCGTGGAGGGCGGCACCAGAGGCCGCTTGGGGTCATTGGTGGCCTTGAAAACGCCTTCTTCGATTTCCTTGTTGCGTTCGCGAATGTCGTCCTGCATTTTTTGTGCAAGAGTTTTCAGCTCCTTCAAGTAGGTCTGCACGGTGTCCGCAAAATCGCCGAACTCGAAAGGAAGCAAATCCGCGTCCGCCAGGCGCATCATGGCCGTGCCGCCGGTCTGCGCCAGCGCGCGGCCGTACACGAAGTCTGTGTCGCTGAAGTGCGTGTACCAATAGAAGTCATCGTAAATGGAGTGGTAGATGCCGCCGCCATCTTCCCCGCCGAATCCGATATTGAGCGAAGCCACGCCATCGTGCTGGAGAAACGCGGTGTAGTCCGAACCGGAGCCAAGCGCGGGAATGCGCAGATCGGCGCGCTTGCGAATTTCTTCGCGCTGCTCCGGTGTCTTGGCATTGGAAATTTCCCGGAGTTGCTGGCGCTTCCACGCAGAAAGTTTTGTTTCCGGGTCGGATATTTCGCGCGCGATATCGTTGCTGAATTTTTCAAGCGTGTGCGACCCTTCGACGCCGAGATAACCGCGGCCATTGCCGTCGGAATTGATGTACGCGACGCCGTGCGCGCGCAATTCGCCATAGTGCTGCTCGGCCCATTCGGTCGAGCCCAGCAGTCCGGGCTCTTCTCCGTCCCACGCACAATAAATGATGGTGCGCTTGGGCTTCCAGCCGGACTTGACCAGCTCGCCGAGAGCCCGCGCTTCTTCCAGGATGGCAACCTGTCCCGAGATGGGATCCTCCGCGCCGTTCACCCACCCGTCGTGGTGGTTGCCGCGAATCACCCATTCATCCGGAAAAGTTGAACCCTGAATTTTTGCGATCACGTCGTACAGCGGTTTAATATCCCAGTTCGATTTCACTCTGAGGTGAACTTTTGCGGGGCCGGGCCCGACGTGATAGGTGATGCCGAGGGCGCCGCGCCATCCTTCCGGAGCCACTCGGCCGGTCAGCGCGGCAAGCAGCGGCTGCGCGTCGGCATAGGATATCGGCAACACAGGAATCTTGGTGATCGTAGGAGCTTCTTCCACTTTCAGCCGCTTGGCGTCTTTCGTGGCTCCAACACCCGGCGTGAGGGGATCACCAGGATAGAAGGGCATGTCCGCGACGCTGCCGCGCTGCACTCCATCCGGCGGGCGATAGGCCCCGGCAGGGAATGTCTCGCCCTGGACAAATCCGTCCTCATGGGGGTCGGAGTAAATCAGGCAGCCAATGGCGCCGTGTTCGGCTGCAACCTTGGGCTTGATACCGCGCCAGGAGTGGTAGTAGCGCGCGATGACGATCTTCCCTTGTACGGAAATACCCAAGCGCTCGAGCTCCTCGTAGTCCTCGGGGATTCCGTAGTTGACGTAGACGAGAGGAGCGGTCACGTCGCCGTCGATCGAGTAAGCGTTATAAGTGGGAAGCTGTTCGGATTGCTGGTTCGAGGTGGGATCCTGCGGAAGCGCCGGTTCCTGAAGTTTGGCGACAAACTTCAGGCCGCCTTCGACAAGCTCAACAACGCGTTCTTTGGGGGTCGGAAAGAGAACGTCAAACTGCTCGATGTGGGTATCGAGACCGAACTCCTTGAATTTTGCGGCGATCCATTCGGCGTTGTCCTTGTCAGCGGGTGAGCCGACGTGGTGCGGGCGCGCCGAGAGTTTTTGCATGTAAGCGCGGAGATTGTCCGGGCTGGGAATGGCGCGAAGCTTCTCTTCCCACTGGCGCTCGGTGCGGGAAGATTCGGCGGAGTAGCCGAAGAGAGGCTGCTCGTCGGCGGCGACGTGCTTGCCGACGGGAGCAAGCGAGATGCCCACAAAGAGAATGGATGCAATTGCGGCGGTGCGATTCATTTCCCCTCCCCAGAACGAAGGGGGGTATTCTGCCTGAAGACGGAGAGATTGGAAACGAGGGAATCCAAGTTAACCATAACACTCTGCCTGGCAACATTTTCAGGCGAGGATTTTGCACATGAGGATGTAATGGCAGGGAACTTTAGCAGGAACATCGGGAGAAAAGGGAGCGGCGCCGGTTTCGAGGTAGCCGAGGTGACGATAAAAAGAAGGAAGAGGCGTGCGCGCACTGACGACGCGAAGGTCGATGGCAACGCAGCCGGCCTGGCGAAAGAAATCCTCCGCAGCAGCCATTAACTTGCGGCCCAGGCCAGTACCCTGGCGCCGCGGTTCGACCCCGAGCAAACCCAAGTAGCCGCGATCGCCGCGAAGCTCGACGTAGACGCATCCGGTGAGTCCCGCGGCATCTTCCGCCAACAAGAATTTCCCTTTTTCCAAGTAGGCGCGGACGCCGTCGGGATTGATGCGGTCGCCGTCGATGAAGGGTTGCTCGACGCGGAACGCAGCGTTGATCAAACGGACGAGGGCTTCGACATCAGCGAGAACCGCGGTACGGAGGCGCAACCGGTTCGCTCGAGAAGTTGATTTTGCGGATTCCTTCATACCGGCAACTGCAGTTTAACCCGTTGCCGGACTCAGATTGCTTCCAATCGCGAATTGAAATGAACGTTATAAATCAACGAATGAGGAGCCCGGCGGAGCGGAAAAGAAGGTTCACTTTGGGCGCCACGGTCTCGGCGGCGGTCGTGGCTCGCGCTGGGGAAGCGCGGATGGCTTATATGGTAGTATGGGAGTATGGCCACACGAAAAATGACCTTCACTCTGCCGGAAGATCTGGCCGAGCAATTTGTGCGCCGGGTTCCCGCGCGAGAACGTTCTAAATATCTGGCTAACGCGCTCAACGAAAAACTCTCCGCGCGCGACCGGCATTTGGTGCAGGCGTGCCGAATCGCAAACAACGATCCGGAGGTTCGAGCCATTGAAAAAGAGTTCGACGCCATCACCGAGGAAGCCGACGAACCGTGGACCGCTTCCGCGCCGCGGCGAAGTTTGGTGGGTAAGACTCGATCCCACACTCGGCGCCGAAATTCGTAAGACGCGGCCCTGCCTGGTGCTGACGACGAACATCGTAAACCAGCATCGCCGGACCGTGGTCGTAATCCCTCTCTCAAGTTCTCCCGCCGGCAGTCCTCCGCTCTTGGTGGCGCTGACCTGTGAAGGCCGGACCGCCGTCGCTGTCGTGGACCAGATACGCGCGGTGACAAAGGAGCGTTTCCTCAGGAGAATCGAGAGCATCAGCGCGCAACAACTGAGCGCCGTAGAAGACGGACTGCGCGCGATCCTGGAATTATGATTGCGGTTCCCAGAAGTTCTTGACCGAGAGCCCCTCACTAGCTGAGCGCGGCTTTGCCATTGAAACGGGCCGCGGAGCCGAGTTCCTCTTCAATGCGGAGAAGCTGGTTGTACTTAGCAATGCGGTCGGTGCGGCTGGCGGAGCCGGTCTTGATCTGCCCGGCGGCAGTGGCGACGGCGAGATCGGCGATGAAGGTGTCCTCGGTTTCGCCGGAGCGGTGAGAAATGATGGAGTTGTAGCCGGCTTTGCGGGCCAGCTCGATAGCGTCGATGGTTTCCGTGACGCTGCCAATCTGGTTCAGCTTGATGAGAATGGCGTTGGCGATGCCTTCGTTGATGCCGCGGGAAAGACGCGCGGTGTTGGTGACGAAGAGGTCGTCGCCGACAAGCTGGATTTTCTCTTTGGATGACTTGCTGCCGATGCTTCGCGTCAGGGACTTCCAGCCCGCCCAATCGTCTTCCGCCAGGCCGTCTTCGATGGAAACGATGGGATATTTCTCCACCCAGCTAGTCCAATACGCGGCCATTTGCGGGGAAGTGTGCGTGGACTTGTCCGATTTCTTGAAAACGTAGTTGCCGCTGGACTTGTCGTAGAACTCGCTGGAGGCGGGGTCGAGCGCGATGCTCACTTGCTCGCCGGGCTTGTAGCCGGCCGCAGTGATGGCCTCGAGCACGATTTGGATGGCTTCTTCGTTCGATTTGCAGCTTGGAGCAAAACCGCCTTCGTCGCCGACGGCCGTTGAGTAGCCATGCTTCTTCAGCGCGGTTTTCAGCGCATGGAAGATTTCCACTCCCCAGCGCAAGGCTTCCGAAAAACTCGGCGCGCCCACGGGCATAACCATGAATTCCTGAAAGTCCACTGAGCTGTCGGCATGCGCGCCGCCGTTGAGAATGTTCATCATCGGGCAGGGGAGGAGATTCGCGGAAGGATCCGTGGAATAACGCGAAAGATATTTGTAGAGCGGCTGCTTGAGGGCAATGGAGGCGGCGCGCGCAGCGGCCATGGAGACGGCGAGAATGGCATTCGCACCCAGACGGGATTTGGTGGGGGTGCCGTCCAGCTCGATCATGCGCTTATCGAGGGCGCGCTGGTCGGCGGCGTCCAGACCGTTAATGGTTTTGGCAATTTCAGTGTTGGCATTTGCGACGGCCTTGAGCACGCCCTTGCCGAGATATTTCGATTTGTCACCGTCGCGGAGCTCGAGAGCTTCGTGCTCGCCGGTGGAAGCGCCGGAAGGGACGGCGGCACGGCCAAGCGCTCCGCCATCGAGGATCACATCGGCTTCGACCGTGGGATTGCCGCGGGAATCGATGACCTGGCGGGCGTGGACTCTGGCGATCTTGGTGGACATGGTTGTCTGTTCTCCTGAGTAGATGCGAATCGATGATTTTACAGAAGAATGCCACGGAGTCACAGCGGCACGGAGAAATGAATCAATTCTCGAGGAGAATGGCGGGACAGCCCGCTCTAAGCCGATTCGGGTTCTTCGATCAGGGATTCCTGGCGGACGACGATGACGATACCGGAATCGGTGACGTGAAAGCGGCGCTTGTCGGCTTCGAGGTCGTAGCCGATCTCGGTGCGCTCGGGAAGGCTGACGTGGCGGTCGATGATGGCGCGGCGGATGCGCGAGTGGCGGCCCACGTTCACGTGGTTGTAGATGATGGATTCTGAGACATCGCAGTAACTGTTGACGCGGACGTTGTTGCCGATGACGGATTTTTGAACGCGGCCGCCGGAGATGACGGAGCCTCCGGCGACGATGGAATCGAGAGCGACGCCCATACGCTCGGGATCGGCAAAGACAAACTTGGCTGGCGGATACTGGTGCTGCCAGGTACGGAGCGGCCAGTGCTCGTCATAAAGATTGAAGACTGGAGAGACGCTGACGAGGTCCATGTTGGCTTCGTAATAGGCGTCGAGAGTGCCGACGTCGCGCCAGTAGAGGGCGTCCTTGGCGTTTTCATCGACGAAGTTGTAGGCAAAGACGCGGTGCTTCGAAATGATGCGCGGAAGAATGTCCTTGCCAAAATCGTGGCTGGACTTGGGATCCTCGGAGTCCGCGAGAAGCATGGGAATCAGCAGGTGGGTGTTGAAGATGTAAATTCCCATCGAAGCATTGCAGTGGCCCGCGTGGTGCGGCGACTCTTTGGGGGCGGCCGGCTTTTCCTCGAAGCCGATGATGCGCCAATCCTTGTCGGTCTCAATCACACCGAACTGTTTCGCGGCCTGGGGGGCGGGTATTTCGATGGTTGCGACGGTGACCTCGGCGCCGGAGTCGCCGTGCTGCTTGAGCATGCGGCTGTAGTTCATCTTGTAGATGTGATCGCCGGAGAGGATGAAGACGAATTTCGAGCGCTCGCTGCCGATGGAGTAGATGTTCTGATAGACGGCGTCGGCGGTGCCTTGATACCACTGCTGCGAGACGCGCATCTGCGGCGGGAGGACCTCGATGTAATCGCCGAGGCCGGCGAGGGGCGACCAGCTGGCGCGGATGTGACGGTTCAAGCTGAGGGCCTTGTACTGGGTGAGGATGAAAACGCGGCGGAGATTCGAATTGATGCAGTTCGAGAGGGTGATGTCGATGATGCGGTAGAGAGCGCCGAAAGGAACAGCAGGCTTGGCGCGGTCGCGAGTGAGCGGCCAGAGGCGTTCACCCTGGCCCCCGGCAAGGAGTACTACGATGGCATCCCGCATATCGGACATTGGTTGCCCCCGCGGCGCGGATGGAGAAGCGGCCCATTCTAACAATAGTTGAAGGGAAAAAGACAAGCGCGGCTGGTTCGAAGCCCGTGAGGAGGACGGGTGCGCGAAGAGGGCTGGTGGAGGAGCATTCCGGTCCAAGTTCATGGAAATGCCCATTGTTTATTCTTGCGTTAAGAGAGTGCCAGGATGGTTATTAGATAGGTTCAGTACCACGGTAGGCGGTTAGAAAATGCAAAGATTCCTTGACTTGCATAGCAGGAATTGATTAGAAGATGCCAGCTACCTTTCTGGGTGCACCTGCGAAGCAGACAATACATGCGATAATCAGTACCAGGGGCGGCGCCCGCAGCAGTACACAGCCGGCCGCAGGTTGGCCGGCGAGAGGCGCCGCAAGATACCAATCCGAACCGGATTGGGGGTGAATTAAAAAAGTGGCTGAAGTCACCATCCAAGAGAGTGAATCCCTGGAAAATGCCCTGCGGCGTTTCAAGCGCAAGGTGCAACAGGAAGACATCATCAAGGAAATCAAGAAGCATAGCTTCTACATGAAACCCGGCGAGAAGCGCCGGGCAAAGGAAGCGCTTTCGCGGAAGCGACTGCGCAAGAAGCAGCGGCGGGAAGCGGATTAAAAATTGGGGCGGTCCCGGCAATGCCGGGGTCGCCCTTCCGTTTTCCTCGCGGCTCGGCGCGGCACTTCCGAGAATCAGGCCCCCGTAAAGCAGGGAAGTTTTGGGATCGTGTTTCAGCTTCGTGCCCGCAGGCCCAAGGGATCCGCGCCCGGCGTCCCCGGATACTGGTCTCCTCAAGCATCTAGGCTCTCAGGTACAAAGTCCGCCCAAGCTCCTGCCCGGAACGGGGCCAGGGGAGAGCGGCTCATGGAATATCACGATAGAGTGCTGAAGTGTTCGGAGTGCAGTGCCGAGTTTGTCTTCACGGCCGGCGAGCAGATGTTTTTTGCCGACAAGGGCTTCAAAAACGAACCGAAGCGCTGCAAGAACTGCAAAGCAAAGCGGGCCGAGGGCGGAGGAGGAGGAGGGGGAGGGGGAGGGCACGCCTCGCCAATGCGCTCGGAAACGAAGACGAATTGCTCGCAATGCGGGAAAGAAACGACGGTTCCCTTCCGGCCAACGCAGGGGCGGCCGGTCTTCTGCCGCGAATGCTTCCAGCAACGCAGAGCCATGGGAGCGGCATAGAACCCAAGAGTTTTCAGGCCAAGCGGTGAAGTAAGGAAAGACCCTGCCCAATATGACTCCGGTGGGACAGACGTTCCTGTCTGTCCTTTTTTGTTTGAAACTAACTGCGTGCTTTCAGGTACGCCGCATGGGTGTAATTTTCGGCACGCCGCGGTATGATACGAGGTTCAAAGTCCCCAGCAAGACCAAGCGACCCGGAGGGCCACTCCATGGCTCACCGCTTCACCATCGGCGTCGAAGAAGAATTCCAGATCATTGATCCCGCGACATGCGAGCTGCGTTCGCACGTCAGCCAGCTCGTCTCCGCGGCTTCCCCGGACATCGCGGAGCAGGTGAAGCATGAGTTGCACCAGTCCATCGTCGAAACCGGCACGCGCATCTGCGAAAACGTCAGCGAGCTGCGCATCGAAATGCATCGCACACGTGGCGAGCTCGTCGCGGCGGCGGAACGCGCAGGACTCCAGGTTGCCGCGGCAGGCACGCATCCGTTTTCGAGCTGGATCGACCAGGTCATCTCTCCCGGGGAACGCTATCAGCACATCGTCGAAGAGATGGGCCAGCTGGCGCGATCGCTGCTCATCTTCGGCATGCACGTTCACGTGGCCATGCCGGACAAACAGACGACCATCGACATGATGAACGGCGTGCGCTACTTCCTGCCGCATTTGCTGGCGCTTTCAACCAGTTCGCCGTTCTGGATGGGAAGGAACACGGGATTGAAGTCCTTTCGCACGACGGTGTTTCGCAGGTTCCCGCGGACTGGTGTGCCGGAGCAATTCGAATCGTGGAGCGCGTACGAAAATTTCGTGAATCTTCTTGTGAAGCTGAATTGTATCGACAACGGCAAAAAGATCTGGTGGGACGTGCGCCCGCACCCTATGTTCGGCACATTGGAATTCCGCATGTTTGACGTCTCGACGAGAGTCGAAGAGGCCGTGGCCATCGCCGCGCTCACCCAGGCAATCATCGTGAAGCTGCATCGCCTCAACCAGCGCAATCTGAGCTGGCGGCTGTACGGGCGCGCGCTCATCGAAGAGAACAAATGGCGCGCGGCGCGATACGGAATTGAGGGAAAACTGATCGACTTTGGTAAGGAAACCGAAGTGCCCATGCGCCAGCTGGTTCCAGAATTGCTGGAATTGGTGGATGACGTCGTTGATGACCTCGGCAGCCGCAGCGCGGTCGAGTACGTTCACACGATCATGAACGAAGGCACCAGCGCGGACCGGCAGTTGCGCGTGTACCAGGAGACGGGCGACTTGAAAGCGGTGGTCCGGCACCTTGTTGCCGAAACGCGCGGACGCGTCACTGAGCCGCGCACTTCCTCAGCACGCGCTGTGAATTGACGGCGATCGCAAGCGAAGCAGTTCCACAGGACCCTGACAGGAGCATGGAAATGAAAACAGTTGGCCTTCTCTGCGGGCGGGAATACAGCTTTCCTCCGGCCTTTATCGAACGCGTCAAGAAGCTCGGCGCAAGGGACGGAGTGACCGCGGAATTTGTGAAGCTGGGCGGCACGCGAATGGGCGAGCCCGCACGATACAGCGTCATCGTCGACCGCATCTCGCATGAAGTCGAGTATTACCGCGGTTACCTGAAGCACGCCGTCCTTCAGGGGAGCTACGTCATCAACAATCCATTCTGGTGGACCGCCGACGATAAGTTTTTCAACTACTCCGTGGCATCAAAGATGGGAATCGCCATCCCCAAGACCGTACTCCTCCCGCAGAAGGGTTATCCCAGCGACGTGGATATCACCGGCGAATCGCTCCACAATCTGGAATATCCCGTGGACTGGGACGGGCTGCTCGATTATGTCGGACGGCCTGCCATCTTGAAGCCTTTTTCGGGTGGGGGCTGGAAGCACGTCTACAAAGTGAACAACAAAGAGGAGCTCCTCGCGGCCTACGACAAGACTTCGCCGTACTCCATGACCCTCCAGGAATTCATCGATTTCACTCAGTATGTGCGCTGTTTCACATTCGGCAAGACGGACATTGTCCCCGTTCACTATGATCCCAAGGAACGCAAATACCTGGTCGACCACCAATACCTGACTCCGGAGCTCGGCGCGCGTGTCGTGAAAGATGCGCAGACCATCAACCAGGCGCTGGGCTACGAAATGAATACCATCGAGTTCGCCGTCAAAGACGGCGTGCCCTACGCCATCGACTTCCTGAATCCCGCGCCGGATTTCGAACGCGATCGCATCACGGAATTTTATTTCGAGCACGTGGTGGAAAAAATGGCGCGCCTGGTGATCGACCGCGCGCTGCACGGCAAGGCTTCGAACGCCTGGCCACGTTGGGAAGAGATGCTCGGCATCGGAGCAGCCGCGGGATTCACGGGAGCGCCAAAAAGCGCCTCCGCCGGACAGCGGTCAGCGGCCGCCCCGGCTGCAGGATCCGCGCAGGGATCGTGATGAAATGACGAGCGCTCCCACACCTTCGGTTTTTCCGCCTTCGCCCGCAGAGGAGTGGCACGCTATTTTGAAAGCCTCGCTTCTGCATGTGCCCGCGCTACCGGAAGAATTGTTCAAGCGCATGCGCAAAGCGCGACTTACCTTTGGCGATCGCGTTCACTGCCCTTTCCTGCGTCCGTTTTTTCTTTCTCCCGAAGACGAGGAACGGGTGAGAATCGTCGCGGAAACCATCGCGGATCTCGGCGAACGCATCACCAGCGCCGCGCTCGACAACAATCATCTCTTTGCACAATTTCATCTGCGAGAGGAAGAGGAACGTCTCGTTCGAATTCCCGCGAGATCTGGACGGGCATGCACGGCCTCCCGGCTGGATGCGTTTTTGCTTCCGGACTCGCTGAAGTTTGCGGAATACAACGGCGAATCGCCAGCGGGTGCAGGCTACGCGGAAACGCTTGCTGAAATCTTTCGCGAACTCCCCGTGATGGATAAATTCGCACAGATGTATGAAGTTCACAGTTACCCTCTCAGCGCCAAGCTCCTGGATGCCTTGGTGATGAGCTATCTGGACTGGGGAGGGTCGTCCAAGAAGCCACAGATTGCTATTGTGGACTGGAAAGACGTGCCAACCGTTAGCGAGTTCGAAATCCTCAAGGAACGCTTCGAGAGAATGGGCATCCCGACGCTCATTGCCGATCCGCGCGAGCTCGAGTGGGATGGGAAATCGCTCACAGCGCAGGACAAAAAGATCGATCTGGTTTACCGCCGCGTGCTTATCAACGACATCGTGGCTAAGCCTGCCGAGTGTTCCGCGCTGGTCAAAGCCTACTCGGCGAACGCCGTGTGCGTGGCGAATAACTTCCGCTGTAAGATTCCGCACGTGAAGGCGTTTTTCGCCGTGCTGACCGGCGAACAAAACGACGCGCTCTTCTCCCACGGCGAGGGCGAACTGATTCGAAAGCATATTCCTTGGACGCGAGTTGTCGCGGACGTCCAGACGGCGCACTATGGCCAGCCCATCGAATTGCTTGCCTTCGTTCGTAAAGAGCGCGAAAACATGGTCCTTAAGCCCAGCGATGAATATGGCGGCTCCGGCGTGACCCTCGGCTGGGAAACCAGTGAAGCCGCCTGGGACGCGGCGATCGAGCTTGCTCTTACGGCGAAAAACGGCGTGTGGATCGCCCAGGAACGCATCCCCATCCGGCGCGAAATCTTCCCTTACATGGCTCAGACCGGCAAAGTCGATTACCGCGACATGCTGGTGGATTTCGCCCCATACCTGTTCCGCGGAAAACTCTGTGGCTTTCTCACCCGCCTCAGCGGCACCGGCCTCGCCAATGTGACCAGCGGCGGCGGCCAGGTTCCGGCGTTTCGCGTCTCCCCGCGGAGCTCGGCGGCCAATAAATCGGGAAGAATCACGGCCTGAGACTAACTCGCTATGCTGGCACTTCGTCCAAAGAACTTCGCCAGGCCGCATGGCCAGTTGTTACGAAGAACCACCGAAACGCTTGTGCTAGAAAATCTGCGCAATTCAAGTAGAATTAATTGGATGAAGTTTGGTACCCCGCAACCGGAATTGATGCCCGGCGCGCGCAACGCCGTAGAAACATGCCTTGGTGTGCGCCCCGGCGAACACGTGGCGCTGATCGCCGATGAAGCCAGCCGCGCTGTGGCCGCGAGCATCGCCGCAGCCCTGGACGACCGTAGTGCCCCTTATACGGGATTGCTTCTGGAAGAGTTTGGGCCGCGCCCGATGAAGGCTGCACCCGCGGATGTGCTGGAGGCCTTGGAAACCGCGGATGTCGGCGTGATGTGCATGACGCCGCAGCCGGGCGAACTGGGTGCGCGCATGGCCATCGTAAGATTGGTCGAGCGTCGGCAGGTTCGTTACGCGCACATGATTGGCGTGACGCCAGAGATCATGCAGCAGGGCATGCGCGCGGACTACCTCATGGTGGACCGCCTCAGCGACAGCTTGCGTGAGCGCATGCTTCGCGCCGAAACGCTCACCGTAAAGACCGAAGCGGGCACCAAGATCGGTGCGCATTTCGACCGCGGCCTCGACTGGGTGAAGACCAGCGGGCTCATCAGCCCGCGCTACTGGTCGAACCTTCCGGCCGGTGAAGTTTTCACCACTCCGGCAACGGTGGACGGCTCCTTCGTCTGCGACGCCACCGCCGGCGACCACTTCAACGGAAAATACGGTGACCTGCAGGCCACGCCGCTGACGTTGGAGATCAAGGGCGCGCGGCTCGTCGGCGTCACCTGTGCCCGCAAGGATTTGGAGCAGGAATTCTGGGACTATTGCCACACGGATGAAAACAGCGACCGGGTCGGCGAACTCGCTTTCGGCACCAACCTGGGCCTATCCGAGATGATCGGTGTTCTGCTTCAGGATGAAAAATTCCCCGGTGTCCACATCGCCTTCGGCGATCCCTACGGCAGCCAGACTCACGCCGACTGGAAATCTAAAACCCACGTCGACGTGCTCACCCGCAAGTGCGACGTCTGGATTGACGATGACCAGGTCATCGAAAAAGGCCACTACCAGCTCGAACACCTCGGCCTCGCCTGAAGACGTTCTTTCAAGTCCCCCCGAAAATCGAACTCAGAAAAGCTGCGAGACGTATTCGCGCATCTGGTGCTTCCAATACGGCCAGTCGTGGCCGCCCTGCGGGCCCCAGTTGTCGAGCGAGTGGCGGATCCCCTTGCTGGAGAGAACTTCAGAGAGGCGGTAGGTGGGCCCGCTGTTCTCCCAGGCACCCGTACCGGTGCTGATGTGAATGTCGCAACTGGCGATTTGTTGATAGAACCACGGATCGCTGGCGTTCGAGAGGTAATCGACGGGATTGTTGAAATAGAAATTGTCGTCGTACATCCCGTCCATGAAGTTCCGCACATCGTAGACCCCGGACATCGCGAAGCATCGCTTGATAACGTCGGGATGCTTGAAGAGGCTGTTCGCGGCGTGGTACGCGCCGAAAGACGCGCCCATCGTTGAGATCGCAATGCCCTGTGACTGGCAATTGTTCCAGATGAAGGGCACCACCTCTTCGCGCAAGTAGGAATCAAAAACGGCCTGGACGTAGCTGCGGTGAAACGGGTGCGCGCTCTTGTTGTAAAAACTTTGCCCGTTGATCGAATTCACGGTGAAGAATTTGATTCTTCCGGCGTCGATGAAATCCGCGAGCGCGCCAACCATGCTTTGGCCCTCGAGCTCCCACTCATCGCCGGCGCTGGTCGGGAAACCCAGGAGCGGCGGACCCCAGTGACCGAAGACCGCGACGCCCAGCTCCATGCCGAGCCGGTGAGAGTACCAGCGGTGATATTCACGTTTCATCGATTGCCTCTTGGCTGTTGCGGGGAAAAGAGAGTATGCCAGCGGAGCGGTTTTCGGGCAATCGGTTTGCCCGCAGAGAGAAACGTTTTGAGAGGCTCCGCGTATATAATTTGTGATATCTAAATGTCAGCATGGGAGGCTTCCTGCTGGCTGGAACGGACTCGGGCGATGCCTGCACCGTCTTGCAATATGAGAAGATGTTCGGGAATGCCGGGTTCGTGAATACGACGCAGTATTCGGTTCCGGACTCGCCGTGGCAGCTGCTTCTCTAGGGAGAAATAGGAAACTCTCGTGAAGAAAAAAAACAAACGCATCACGAAAAAGAAAAGCAAAGCGGGAAATCACGACCAGGCGTTGCGCGAACACCTCGTCTCTCTCTTGAAAGGCGGCGGGGCGCACGTACACTTCATGGACGCCATCGATGGTTTTCCCGAAGCGAAGCGAGGAGCGTTCGTCGAAGGCTTGCGGCATACGGTATGGCAGTTGATGGAGCACGTAAGAATCGCGCAGCGGGACATTCTGGAATTCAGCCGCAACCCCAAGCACGTCTCGCCTGGATTTCCTGAGGGCTACTGGCCGAAGACGCCCGTGCCGCCGGATGAAGCTGCGTGGAAAGAGAGCGTGCAAGCGTTCCAGCACGATCTCCAGGAAATGATCAAGCTGGTGAAAAACCCGAAAACTGATTTGTGCGCGGCGATTCCGCGTGGGGACGGCCAGACGGTTCTGCGCGAAGCGCTCCTGCTGGCCGATCACAACGCCTATCATCTGGGCCAGTTGATCGATTTGCGGCGTGCGCTGGGCACCTGGCCGGAATCTTAAGCACTCCTGAATCGCGGATAAGACCGGAAAAACGGGAATTTACCTCAGTAGGGCGTCTTGTTTGTCTGTTGTTTCCAGGCCGAAAAAATGGCGAGAGCATCGTCGCGGAGAAGCTGGGTCATCGGAATGCGCCGCCCGGCGGGTGCGATCTTCAGCTCTTCATAGATGAAAGCATCGTCGAATCCGGCGCCTGCGGCGTCGGCGGCGGTTGCGGCGTAGAAAATTCGCGCGGGGCGCGCCCAGTAAATCGCGCCGAGGCACATGGGGCAGGGCTCGCACGTCGTATAAAGATCGCAGCCGCGGAGTTGAAAATCAGCGAGAGCGCGGCAGGCTTCGCGAATGGCCACGACTTCCGCATGCGCGGTTGGATCGTTGGTAAGGGTGACTCGGTTCGTGCCTTCGGCAATGATGCGGTCTTCTTTGACGATCACGGCAGCGAAAGGCCCGCCGTTGCCTGAGCGGACATTTTCCAGCGCCAGCGCGATGGCGCGCTTCATGAACTCTGGGGACATAACTTGTTGCTCTGCCGTGCTTCAGATTGTACCGTCCGGCCGAAAATCGCAACGCGGCATTTCTTCGATGGGCGGAATCACTTAACTCCCGGGCCAGCGGCTCGGCATGCTTCGCGGCCGCCAGGCTTGCAAGAAAACGGATTGGCGGTAGGATGGAGCATTGCAGTACACGGTTTTGCAACTATTTTCGGTCAGTAGCGGAGCGAGGGCGCATGATTCATATCGACAAGATCTCCAATCGCGATCGTGAAATTCTGAGCGGTCGGCGCGGATTCCTCAAAGGCATGCTCGGAGCGGGAGCGTTTGTTCTGAGCGTTCGGCTGCTGCCGGAGCAGATGTTTGCTGTATCTGCAAATGCCGGCCCCTCGGATGCCATGACCACAGCGCCGCTGCGGCCGAACGTGTACCTGGCCATCGACACAGATGGAACCACATACATCATCGCGCACCGCTCAGAGATGGGGAGCGGGAGCCGCACCGCGCTACCGCGCATCGTGGCGGATGAACTGGATGCGGATTGGGCGCGCGTGAAGCTCGTGCAGGCAACGGGTGATGAAAAGTACGGCGATCAGGATACCGACGGGTCGCATTCGGTGCGAAGTTTCTTCGACGTTTTGCGGGAGTCCGGCGCAACCGCGCGGCTGATGCTGGTAAGGGCGGCGGCGGCGCAGTGGGGCGTGCCGGCAACAGAATGCTCCACGAATTTGCATACGGTGGTGCACAAAGCCTCTGGAAAAAAACTGGGCTACGGAGAGGTCGCGGCGGCAGCGGCGAAATTAGACGTTCCGAAAAAGGAAGATGTAAAGCTCAAGCCGCGAAGCGAGTGGCGCTATATCGGAAAAGGCACGGCAAGCTACGACCTCAAGGACATGTGCACCGGCAAAGCGGCGTACGGGCAGGATACGCACATGGAAGGGATGCTGTATGCGAGCGTGGCGCATCCGCCGGTTTTTGGCAGCAGTGTGAAATCGGTCGATGACAAGGCCGCGCTAACCGTCGTGGGCGTGAAGCAGACGCAATCAATCGACGCCTTCAAGCCACCTATCGGCTTTCAGGCACTCGGGGGCGTGGCCGTGCTAGCGGCCAACACCTGGGCGGCGATGCAGGGACGGAAAAAGTTGAAGATCGAGTGGGAAAAGAGTCCGCACAGCGCTTGGAGCTCGGACGCTTATAAGAAAGAGTTGCAAGAGACGGCCCGCAAGCCGGGGAAGGTGGTGCGCGAGAACGGCAATGTGGACGAGGCTTTCGCGAAGGGCGGAAAAATCGTCGAGGCGGAGTACTACGCCCCTTTGCTGGCGCACGCCTCGATGGAGCCACCGGCCGCGCTGGCGGTTTACCGCGACGGGAAAGTGGAGGCATGGGCGGCGACGCAGAATCCGCAGGGTGCGCGGGATGCGATCGCGCAGGCCGTAGGATTGAAGAAGGAAGATGTGACCGTTCATGTGACGCTGCTGGGCGGCGGATTCGGCCGGAAGTCGTTTCCGGATTTTGCGGTGGAAGCAGCGGTGCTCTCGAAAAAAGCGGGAAAGCCCGTGAAAGTGGTCTGGAGCCGCGAAGACGACATCAAGTTCGACGTGTACCACTCTGTGGCGGCGATGTACATGAAGGCCGCGCTGGGAGCCGATGGAACACCTACGGCGTGGCTCCAGCGAACTGTGTTTCCACCGATTGGTTCCACGTTTAATGCCAGCGAAAATTATTCCGATCCGGGAGAACTGGGGCTGGGCTTCACGGATGTGCCTTTCGCCGTGGCCAACCTGCGCGCGGAGAACGGACCGGCGACCACTCATATGCGGATCGGCTGGTTCCGCTCTGTGGCCAACATCTATCATGCTTTCGGAATTCATTCGTTTGCGGATGAACTGGCGCATGCGGCCGGGAGAGATCCGCTGGAATACTTGTTGCAATTGCTCGGACCGGACCGCGTCGTGCCGAGAACGGAGCTTCCAAAGGATTTTCCGAATTACGGCGCAGAATATGAGCAGTATCCGATCGATACCTCGAGATTTCGGCGAGTGCTGACGCTGGCTGCGGAAAAGGCGGGCTGGGGAAAGCAGAAGCCGGGCAACGGCTACGGAATTGGTGTGGCAATGCATCGCAGCTTCCTGACGTACGTGGCGACGGTGGTGCAGGTGCAAGTGGATGATGCGGGCCAGGCGCACGTCAAACGCGTGGATACGGCCTTGGATGCGGGTACCGTCGTAAACCCTGAGATGGTGAAACAGCAGTTTGAGGGCGCGGCAGTAATGGGGACAAGCCTTTCCTTCTACGGAGAGATCACGGCGACCAACGGCGTGATCGACCAATCCAATTTCGATACCTTCCAGATGGCGCGGATGAACAATGCCCCGAAGGAAACAAACGTCTATATCGTGCCGAGCGATGCGCCACCGGCGGGGATTGGCGAACCCGGGCTGCCGCCGTTTGCGCCCGCGCTATGCAACGCGATTTTTGCTGCGACCGGGAAGCGCATCCGGGAATTGCCTCTGACTAAGGCAGGCCTCGCCTAGAATCTTGCTCGAAAGATCCGTTCTATTGCAGCGGTGGTTCAAGCGAGTTTTTCGGGACCGGCTAAGCATCTCGGGAAGAGCCAGGAGCGGTGGTCGTACTTGCACGCACAACCAAACTCGGCTCCACGATGATTTCTTTTGGATAAGGCGCATTCGGTGGCGCGGTGATGCGCTGAAGCAGCGTCTCTGCCGCGATTACGCCCATTTCACGCAAAGGCTGCCGAACGGTCGTCAGCGCCGGATTTTGAAAAGCGGCACTCTGAATGTCGTCAAAGCCAACAACGGACACATCCTCGGGAACGCGGCGGCCGGCTTCACGCAGCGCTTGGACGGCGCCGATCGCTGAAATATCATTGAACGCAAAGAGACCCGTGAAAGGTTCTCCCGAGGCGAGAAGTTTTTTCGTAACTTGATATCCAAGCTCCGGTGAAGAGGATTCGCCTTCAAGTTGGACTACCAGGCATTCTTTGATCTGAATGCCAAGCGCTTCCGCTGCCTCCCGGACGGAGTCCCAGCGTACGGCAGTATCGGAGCTGAATTCCTGCCCCTTGATGAAGGCCATTTCGCGATGTCCAAGCTTTGTCAGGTGCTCGAGCGCGAGCGCGGCGGCCCGGGAGTGATTGAGAACGATGTTTGTCACCCCGGGGACATCGCGGTGGCCTGAGACCGCTACGAGCGGGACCTGGACACCCTCAGTAAAGGCGGTATCGACTGCTATCAGACCTTCCACTGCCCGCTGCTGCAGCAGGAGCGGATATTCCTCGATGAGCTCGCTGCGGTGGCGGTGGCTCACGACAAAGTAGAAGTAGCCCTCCTCGAGCAGATGATCCTCTATTCCTGACATGACCAGGGCCGCATACCCTTCGCTAATTTCCGGCACAACTACGCCAATGGTGTAGCTTCGCTGCTGACGAAGTGACCTTGCAAGCTGATTCGGTCTGTAATTCAGTTCCCTGGCAGCCTGGCGGATCAAGTCCTGGGTGCGCTGGGGAATGGATTTTGCAGCCGGAGACCGGTTGATGACCAGAGAGACAGCTGCCTGCGAAAGCCCCAGGTGTTCGGCGAGCGACCGCAAACTGACGCTTTGCCTGGCTGGTTTTCGCACGTGAGAGGCGGGTCCTGATTTGGGGCGCGGCATAGCGGGTGTCTGGTCCGGTAGTTTGGCACATCAAACCGCAGCCGGACAAGCCCTACAATCGGCTTGAAAACCGTCATGAAGCGGTATGCTATGGCCTTGAAGTATGCGCTAAATCGGTTTAGTATGCTATTTTCAAAACCGGGACGGGAGCCCCAAGTTCGTCCCGAATTCCTTTTGCGTGTCGGCGCCAGGTCTGGAGTTTCAGGATTTTCGATGCTTGTCTGCGTCTGCATCCGAATCTTGCGCACCTGACCAATGCCTAAATCGAGCTGGCTGATGGCCTGCTCGGGACATTCGAACGTGGTTGGTTCCGGGATCCAGTCGAAACACGGGAGTGTTTCAAACGTGACTTCGCTGTTGCATCGTTCCTCAATTGTGGCGCTCGTCTTGATGTTCAGCCAACCGGCGCTGGCGCAAACGAAAACTTCTCCTTTCGTCGCGAGAGAGACGCATGTCCGTGCCGGTTTATCCGGCCCAAGTTCCGAAAAAAAAGTGGAAGCGCTTCTTCGAAAAATGACGCTCGAGGAAAAAGTGGGGCAGTTAGTCCAATACTCCGCCGGACAGCCGACAGGTCCTGGCACCGGGCGCACGGATTATGAGGACATGATCCGGAAGGGGGAGGTCGGGGCGCTGTTCAACATTATTACGGCGCGCGAAGTAAATGTCTTCCAACGCATCGCCGTCGAGCAATCCCGATTGCACATTCCTCTTCTGTTTGGCCTCGACGTAATTCACGGCTTTCGAACGGAGTTTCCGATTCCGTTGGGCCTCGCCTCCAGCTGGGATCCGGAATTGATAGAACAAACGGCGCGGATTGCGGCGCGTGAAACTTCCGCGAGTGGAATCCGCTGGACATTTTCCCCGATGGTGGATATCGCAAGAGATGCGCGCTGGGGAAGGATGGCCGAAGGATCCGGTGAAGACCCCTATCTTGGGGCGGTCCTGGCCCGTGCCTATGTGCGCGGCTATCAGGGCGAGCGGCTGGATGCGGCTGATAGTATCGCGGCGTGCCCGAAGCACTATGTTGGCTACGGGGCTGCGGAAGGCGGCCGTGATTACAATACGGTGGAGCTTTCCGAACACACTTTGCGGCAATTTTATTTGCCGCCATTTCGCGCCGCGGTCGATGCGGGAGCTGCGACGCTCATGAGCGCGTTTAATTCGCTGAATGGTGTACCCGCCTCCGCGAATCCTTTCACGCTGAAACAAATTTTGCGCAAGGAATGGGGATTCCAGGGGCTGGTGGATAGCGATTGGACTTCTGTCGCCGAACTCGTCGCACACGGAATCGCCAATGATGGAGCGACAGCCGCACGCAAAGCCTTTCTCGGCGGCGTTGATATGGATATGGCCAGCAGTCTTTACCACGAAAATCTGGCTCAACTGGTGCGCTCCCGGGAGGTTCCAGAGACCGCCGTGGACGAGGCCGTCCGGCGCGTGCTGCGTGTGAAATTCGGGCTGGGTCTGTTCGAACATCCCTATGCGGACGAGACGCTCGAAGCGGACGCGATGGTTCAGCCGGAGAGTCTCGCCTTAGCGCGCACAGCTGCCGAAAGATCCTTCGTGCTACTGAAAAATGCGAACTTCCCGGGGGAGGCACCGGTCTTGCCGCTCTCGGCCGACGCGAAAACCATTGCGCTGATCGGCCCGCTGGCTGACGATCCCCGCGACATGCTGGGTTGCTGGTCCGGGCAAGGGCGGCCCGAAGACGTCATCACTCTGCGTTCTGCGCTCACGCAAAAACTTGGGGCGGAACGCGTTCGTTACGCAAAAGGGACCGAGATCATCGGCGGATCAGCTGAGCAAATAGCAGAGGCTGTCAAAGCTGCGGAGCAATCCGATGTCGTGATTCTTGCATTAGGAGAAAGCGCTCCAGAAATGACCGGTGAAGCGGCGTCGCGTGCGTATCTCGGTCTGCCGGGACGGCAACAGCAACTCCTGGAACAAATCGCCGCAACCGGGAAGCCTGTCGTTCTGGTGATGTTCAGCGGGCGTCCGCTGACACTTCCATGGGCGTTTGAACGAGTGCCCGCGGTTTTGGCTGCGTGGTTTCCGGGCGTGCAAGCCGGGCCCGCCCTCGTGCGCACCCTTTTTGGCGAGGCGAATCCAGTCGGGAAGCTGGTGGTGAGCTGGCCGAGGAGCGTCGGGCAAGAACCTTTGTATTACGATGCGCTGAGTACGGGTCGCCCTGCAGGTCAAATCGACCTGACGCGTCCCCCGAAGAATGGAGACGAGAAATTCGTCTCGCGTTACATCGACGAGCAGAACAGCCCGCAGTTCCCGTTCGGGTACGGGCTGTCCTATACCAGCTACCGCTACGGGGATCTCAAGCTGGAGAGGACGCAACTGAGTGCGAAGGCACTGAATGAGCAACTTCAAGCGAGCGAGCGATCCGCGGGGACCGTGGTGAGCGTCACCGCCGAGATTACGAACACCGGAGCACGAGCAGGGGAGGAAACCGTCCAACTCTACCTGCGGTTAATAGGAACTAGCATCGCGCTGCCGGTCAAAGCACTGAGCGGTTTCCAGCGCATTGCGCTCGCTCCCGGTGAATCCCAGAAAGTGACGTTTCCGCTCGGACCCGAGGCTTTCGCTTTCTGGAACGATCAAAACAAATTCGCGGCCGAGCCCGCGCGTGTCACGCTGTGGGTAGGTCCGGACTCGAGTCACGGCTCCGAAGCAACACTCCAAATCACGAAATAGGCAAGGACCCGCAAATGATTGGCGAGCGCTCCCTTTCCCGAAGAGAAGTCCTGAGGATTTGCGGAATCGGTTTGCTCGCCTCGCCGCTTGCAACGCTGGCTGGTTGTGGGAAGCGAGCGCCGCAGTCCTTCGTGGAACCGGCAGGCGCGCCCTACGAAGGAACGGACGAGCAACTCCTGGACGAAATTGAGCGCGCGACTTTCCATTTCTTCTGGGACGAAGCAAGCCAAAAAACCGGACAGGTGAAGGATCGCGCGCTGGCCAATGGCAACGATTCGCGAATGATGTCGAGTATCGCCGCCACGGGATTTGGCTTGGCCGGCCTGTGTATCGGCGACCAGCGCGGTTATGGAAAGCCTACTGAGATTCTCGAACGCGTACGCAAGACGCTGCGATTCCTGGCCAACGATTTGCCGAACGAACACGGATTCTTCTTTCACTTCGTTCACATGGAAACCGGGCAACGCTGGGAAAAGTGTGAGCTTTCTTCCATTGATACTTCTCTTTTGCTTTGCGGCGTCCTCACGGCCCGGCAATACTTTGCCGATCAGGAAATCAAAGATCTGGCGATGAAAATCTACGAGCGGGTCGACTGGCCCTGGATGCTGAATGGGGGCTCGACGCTCTCCATGGGGTGGATGCCGGAGTCTGGATTTTTGAACGCACGCTGGGAACACTACTGCGAATTGATGATGATTTATCTGCTGGCGATCGGTTCGCCGACGCACCCTTTGCCAGCAGGCTCATGGGATGCCTGGACGCGCCCGAAGATTCAATACCAGGGAATCGAATATATTTCCGGCAACGATCCGATTTTCACGCATCAGTATTCGCAGGCCTGGTACGACTTCAGGAAGAAACGCGACGCCTACGCGGATTATTTCGAAAATTCCGTGAAGGCCACAAAGGCTCACAAACTCTTTTGCTTGTCGCTTCGCGAACAATTTCCCGACTACAGCGAAAATCTCTGGGGCATCAGCGCGTCGGACTACGTGAAGGGCTACGCCGCGTGGGGCGGACCGCCACCGCAGGGGCCAATCGATGGAAGCATCGTGCCCTGCGCGACGGGCGGTTCTCTTCCCTTTCTTTTTGACGATTGCATGCGCGTGTTGCGGAATCTGCGCGGACGCTACCGAGGAAAGGCCTGGGTGAAATACAGTTTTGTGGACGCCTTCAACCCGCTCACCGGTTGGTATGATGCGGATGTCCTGGGTATCGACCTGGGCATCACTATGCTCATGGCCGAAAATCACCGCAGCGGCTTGGTGTGGAATACATTTATGAAGAATCCCGAAGCGCCATCGGCGATCCAGAAAGTAGGATTTCACAGCGCTTAGGCAGCCTCCCGACGGTCGATCCCCGACAAGATCGGGGCAAGCGGGATAGAAATCCTTCTTGGGACGCTGTGAAGCAGTAGTTAGTCGTTAGTAGTTCGTTTTTAGTAGGAGAAGAAATTGGTTGGGTGGCACGGCGGGCACCAGAGATGACCATCACTTCTGAGAAGGCTCGCGGATGAAATGGTAATTCCTTGGTTTTAGACCGGATAAGCTTTGCGTTTCTCCGCTCGGCCACCGGATCTGTAAGTCAATCGATTCCGGCGCTTGTTTGCCGAGGCCAAAGAGGACGCGCTTGTCATGAGAAGACAGGTAACTCGACCCTCCGGTGATCCAGCGCACCAGCTTGCGGTTCCCGGCCTGAAGGATGAGTTTTGCTCCAATCGCGTCACGATTGCTCTTCGTTCCCACCAGCTGGAATCCGATCCATGAATTCCCCGCGCCTACATTGTTATGCAGCAGGACGGGCCGCGAATTCAGACAAGTGAAAATCAGGTCCGTGGCCCCGTCATTATCGTAATCGCCGACGGCAAGTCCGCGGCCGCTATAACCCTTCTGGAATGCTTCTCCCGCGCTGGCGCGCATGTTTTCGAGCACACCCTGCCCGTTATTGCGGAGAAGCAGCAGGGGTTGTTTGTATTTCACGTCGCCGCGGGACATCTCAATGACTTGATTCAAGTGACCGTTGATGATGGCTAGGTCGAGGTTTCCGTCATTGTCATAGTCGAGGAAATGGGCGCCCCAGCCGACGTAGGACTTCGTGAGAGACGCCAGATGAGAACGCGTCGTCCAATCTTCAAAAGGATACTTCCCCTGACTGATGAACAAAGAATGAAATTCGTCGTTGAAGTTTGTCACCACGAAGCCCGGATGGCCCTTCCCGAGGACATCTCCAGCATCCACCCCCATACCCGCCTTGGCGACACCATTTTCATCGAAGGAGATTTCCGCTTCGTCACCCCGGTCCATAAACGTTCCATCGTGCTTGTTGATGAGAAGGAGGTTCGGTGAGGCGTCGCGAGCCACAAATAAGTCAGGCCATCCGTCGTCATCCACGTCAATAGCCACCGCGCCCAAAGCGCGCCCGATGAACTTGTCCACGCCGGAGGAATGGCTCACGTCGGTGAACGTGCCGTTGCCGTTGTTGTGATACAGCGTCAGCGGCATGCCCCCATAAACTTTCTGATCGCAGTACGTACGAATGCCGTTAAATTCGCATACTTTCGGGTTTTCGAAGGAGAGCTGGGTGTAGTTGCAAACCAGCAGGTCAAGGTATCCGTCCCGGTCGTAGTCAAACCAAACCGCACACGCGGACCATCTTCCTTCATTTTTCACACCGGCTTTTTCGGTGACATCCGTAAACGTGCCGTCGCCGTTATTGTGAAAGAGCGCGGCTCTCGGTGTTCCGGTCACGTACAGATCGGGGAAACCATCGTTGTCATAATCGGCTGCCGCGACCCCCATGCCATAGAACGGCAAGCGGTCCACACCGGCCCCCGCCGCCACATCCTCAAATTTTCCGTTTCCCAGGTTGTGATAGAGGGCGTTTCCTACCGGTCCTGGACTCTTTCCCTTCGGCGTCTCGCCGCCGTTCACAAGAAAAATATCCAGGAGCCCATCACCGTCATAATCGACAAAGGCCACCCCACCGCTCGCGGCTTCGATCATGAAGCGGTCGGGTGACTCGCCACTGAACTGTTTCCAGGTGATTCCGGCCGCGTCCGTCACATCGGTAAAAATCTCCACCGAACTTCCCGAGGCCGCCAGGGTAAGAAGACATGGCGGTATAACCAGGCAAACTAGCGCCGCCGTCTTGGGCAAGAGCAGGCGATACCGCCACCTGGAGAAAACGCTCATGCGGGTTCTTCTCAAGGATGGCGCGTTCCAATCGCGGCGTTGACGTCTGTGCTCTGCTCTTCCTGGGCTTTCAACTTGCGGTGAAACTGCGTCTCCTTTTCGGCCTCTTCCTCGCGCCCCGCACGGCGGTACAGGCGAGCAAGAACAAGATGAGCCTTGGAGAGTTCCGGGTCGAGTCTTGCGGCGGTCTGCAGCTCCGTCAATGCTTCGCCGTACTTGTTTTCTTTCATTGAGAGGTTGCCAAGCTGAAAGTGCGTCTCCGCGTCGGAGTCATCCAAGGCTTCGGATTTTTTCAGAAGGCTCTTGATTCTGGCGTCCTGCGCCGCGTCTCGCTCCCCCGGCGCGTTCAGAAGAAAAAGCGCATATTTCAGGAGGAAAAACGCGTTGTCCGGAAACCTGCGAGCGCCCTCTTCGAACGACTTTGCCGCTTCGTCGCTTCGATCCATGTTCCACTGCGTCAAGGCAAGGCCGAGCGCTGCCCTCGGGTTCTTCGGGTCAAGTTCGACGGCCTTGGAGTACGAATTCAGCGCATCCGTGAGCAGATACATCTTCAGTTCGACAGAGCCCTTGAGACTGTATGTGCGGGAAGAGGAAGGAAATCTTTTCACCGCTTCTTTGGCCACTTCAATGGCCGTTCCGTAATTTTTTTTCCCCGCCAGCGCGTCGCCGAGGTCGATATAGTAGGTTTGATTGGCAGGTTCCAGGTTGATGGCCTTCTCGAAAGCCTTAAGCATCTCGGGAAGGCGGTCCTGCTTCTGGTAGGTCCATCCCAGTAACGCGTACGCATCGGTCGTTCCGTGCCCGTATCCTACCGAAGCCAGAAGCGTTTTCTCGCATTCCGCGTAACGCTTGGCGCTGAACTGGGCGAGGGCGAGGTTGTAGTTCACCGTGGCGGGATCGGGATAGGTTGACTGGATGGGGAGAAACATCTTTTCCGCAGTGTCGTAATCTTTGAACTCTGCGGCAAGGCGGCCTCCCTGGAAAACTGCTTCCGGCCCGAAAGGATGTCCGACGAGCATTTGCAGCATATTTCGCGCTTTGTCGGTTTGGCCGAGGTGATAATATGCGCGGGCGAGGGAGTCGATGGTCTCCGGACGCTGGCGGACTAGCGGAATAACGCGAGCGAGCAAGTTGGCGGCGCGCTCGTCGTCGCCCAAATCTTCGGACACCATCCCCAGAAGCAACATGGCGAGCGTGTCATCGGGGCGGGTCTTCAGAACTATTTCCAGATTCTTCCGCGCCTCGGCCAGTTTTCCGAGTTGCCAATGACTCGTCGCAAGGTTGCGCCGGGTCTCTACGTCACCGGGATTGAGTTTCAGCGCCCTTTCGAAATACGGCACCGCCTCGCCCAGCTTGTTCTGCGTGGCAAGGATAGAGCCAAGCTGGCCAAGATACACCGCATTGGTTGGCGCATGCCGGATAGCCTCACGCAGCTCGGCTTCCTGCTTTGCTGAGTCGTTGTCCTGTGAATCCCGAAATGTTATGTGCAGATTCGCGTGAAGGGCTGTTCTCGGAGAAGGGAGCGCGCTGGCCATTCCGGAAGAATTCAGGAGGCCGAAAACAGCGGGAAGCAGGATCGTGATTGTTCGCAGGATGTTTCGCAAGCTCATGCGTGCAAGCCTAAACCATCTCGCTTCTATGATACCTGCACTCCCAAGCGCGGCCCTTTTAAATTCCTCGCAAGCACGTGTTGCCTGACGTCCGGGAAACCGCCACAATCGGGATAGGGGGGACGGTTGCCTGACTGAGCAGACTGGCCATCTCCTGGTCCAGTTGGCCGATCTGCTGCTCGAGGAATTGCAACTGCTCTAGCGCCATCTTCAGAAGCCGTCGGTACACTGGCTTGAGCTCCGTGCACGCGCCGAGCGCATCGCACAACTGTTCCGGCGTTGCTCGCAACTGCTTATCGGCCAAAGCGGCCAGAGCCGCAGGATTAGTTTCGCCCTCAGCCAGCGCCTTCAGCATGCGCCGGGCACTGGCGCTCAGCAGATCCGAGACTAGGCTGGACAACTTGATATGGGCCTCTTCCAGCAGAGACTCCACTTGGTACTGCAGCCGCACGTGATCACGTGTTAACTGGTACTTTCTCGTGTCACCGTCCGCCATAGAAGCTGCTCAGCATCGGGCACAAAGCTCAGAGTCAATTCCCGGGCCACAAGCCGCTTCACCAGGCGTTCGGCGTCGGCGAAATCCCTCTTGCGTCCCCGTCGTGCGCGATTGGATTGCGCCTGCGCCAGATGCAACGTTCCGGACCTCCGCTTCGCGCCTTCTCGCTTCTCGCGTATCGGCTTCCAATACCTTTCCAGCGTTTCTCACACCGGTTTCCAATATTGCTCCGTCGATTCCATGACTACTTCCTCGACCTCTTGCTCGAGCAGCCATATCCGGTTTTGTTCATCGGCTCGCATCTTTGCTCCGCGCTTCTTTCAGGCCCCGCCTCGCGGCGAGTGTTATTTCACCCTTGGCTTCGCTATCACTTCACGTCCATCACGCCGTGAAGAGGACTTACCTCCTAGCTGTCAAACCTGCTCGGCACACAAATCGGGATAGGGGGAGCAGTCACCCGCTCTCCCCTCCCACACCACCGTACAGGCGGGTCCGCATACGGCGGTTCAGTAAATTGAGCCCGCAAGGGCCGTGAGGTTCAAGTCGTCGTTCGCCGCAGGGGCTTCGCCGCTCGGCAGGTTTCCGTTTCGGCTTCACCGTCTTCTGAACCTGTAAGCTCAGCCGGAG
>DATHIB010000170.1:0-4795 GCA_035490055.1 Candidatus Limnocylindria bacterium
GGAACAGGTCTTTCCGGCGCAACTCCAGATCGTGCAGCGATTGGTTCACGGAGCCTCCTATCTGAATGTCTATACTCATTCAGATTATCAGCCCAAAAAAAGAAAAACACAACATCCACCTACAAATTTGTCGCACACCCCAGCGGTGGCCCTTCCTTGCACTTTATTCACGCAGCCAGTAAACTCACTCTCTTGCACTTGGGTAAGGGAAACTCTCTGAAATGCTTCTGCTCCGAGATTTTGTGGCGCACATGGCTACCGAAGTTGTGAAACGCCTGGTTGAAGGCGGGCAGATCGAAACCAAACCTGCCGCCGCCGTGGCCAACCGCGTCCGCCTGCGCATGCTGGAAGAGCTCACGGTCGAGGACCGGCTCAACGACGAAGTGCGCCAGATTTTGATCGACCACCAGGACGAGATGCGCCGGACCAGCGTCTCTTATCAGGAGATGTATAAAAAGGTGAAGCAACAATTGGCGAGGGACCGCAAGCTGATCCTTCGCTAGGCGAATCTCCGTCGGACGTTTCTTGGCTAGCTGGTTTTTTGCTAGCGGCAGTTGAGGCTTCGGGCTGTGCCGTACTTGCATCCTTGGCTTCACGCAGGCAATGTCGAATTCATACGAGGATTTTGAGAAACGATGCGCCTCACGCGAGAAAAAATCGTACGGCTGTCGCACCAGATCACCGAAGTGCTTGTCGCCAGCGAAGAAGTGGAATTCGTCGACGACCGCGACACCATTCGCCAGCAGGTGGTGCAGATTCTGACCGCCACGCTCAAAGAGGAAGAGAAGATCGAACTGGAAGTCCGCAAGCGAATCACTTCGCAGAAAAAGGAAATCCTCGAAGGCAGCGAGGAGTGGGACGTCCTCCACAAGAAGTATTACCAGGATGAGCTTCGCCGCATGGGCATTGCCGCGGCACCCGACGACCGCCATCGCTCGTACCCTCTCTGAGGCAGTTGAAAGTTGACAGTAATGGAAAAGCGGGGACGCGAAATGCCTTGTTCCCCGCGGTCCGTATCCCGCCGTCTTTGGAAGAGATATTCTTAACACTGCTGTTCATTGTCGCAGGTTCCAAAGTCATTGCCGAAGCTCCTCCTCCCCCACACTCGGTCTTTTGTAAGTGTTGCAGCTGAAGGACTTAAAAGCAAGAGTGGGCAGTGGTCAGTGCACAGTGGTCAGTGAGGAAAAAAGCAGGAGACGCAAGTTGGAGAGAGACGAACCCTTCGAGGCTCAGGGTAAACGGGCGAGGATGGTAAAACAAACACGGCAGGAGAATAACACGCCTCGCTTAAGTTGGTAAGTGTTTTGCAGGGGATGGTTGAAATTGAGGGTTGAATGGTTGCAGCGGCGGGGTGAGCGGCTTCTGCGTAAAGAAGCAAAGTCAAGAGCCGCGCACGTAAACCCCGACGTGTGGGGCACCCGAATTCGTATCCGGATTTATCGTCCGGGGCCACCCGCCGACAGATGCGGCCCGGCTGAACAGGAACAGACTCACGCAGGGAAGCAAGAAAAGGCGACTTGACACTCACAGCCTCATGGAAGTCTAGTGTCGAGCGCCTAATCGGCAATACCGAATTGCAAATACGGCCGCGAGGCCTTGATTATGATGTCTCGTTTGTCTTCCACCACCGTCACCCGTCCGTCCCCGTCGCGGTTTGGCCGACCAACCGCCTCAAAGTCAACGTCAACTCTGAAGTATGAACAGTCCCGGCTCACGAAAGTGCGGTGCAAGCCAGTTGATAGACCACCTTCCGTCCTGAAAACCTTGAGGAGTTCCTCCCGTGTCAGGCCAGGTTTAATGGCTTCCATTTTTTCCAAAATATGGCTCACCCAAACTTCATGTTCTTGAGAGCACGGCTCCTGGCTTGGTGGGTGCGTCGGTCGAACCGCACTCGAAGTACAAGTAGCCATAATTGAAAACAGTAGGAGTGCGGGAAGTCGTGGAATCATTGATTGCTCTCCCTTTGCAAGTACCGCAAGACCTTGCGTTGTTGGCTCTAGGCTCTGGCTCTTCTCTTATACCGGACGCTACCGTCACTGCCGCGACACGCGACGGGTGGCCCGGTCGCGCATCGCATTCTTTTCTCTTGACGGCGACATGCAATGAGAGGATATCACTTTTGCAATTCACGGTGGAGTAGTGTGATGAGGGTGCACCGTCCTCGGTTTTTGAGGGCGTGGGGTGGTGTGCGATGCCGAAGGGACTGAAGCGCTACTATGGTCAGGGCCAGCTCCACTATGTAACGTTTAGCTGTTATCGGCGGCGGCCGTTGCTTAGAAGGGTGTCGGCCCGAAATCTCTTCGTGAAGGAACTTGGCAGAGTTCGGCAGGAGTACGGATTCCTCCTGGTGGGATATGTGGTGATGCCGAATCATGTGCACGTGTTGATGAGCAAGCCGAAGAAAGGCACGCCCTCGACCGTGTTGCAAGTGCTCAAGCAGCGAGTCTCTCGCAGAATGAGGAAGAGGTACTGGACGCCGAAGGCGCAACTACCACTCGTGTTTCTGAGGTTCATCGCTGATCTGCCGCAGTTCTGGCAGCCGAGGTTTTACGATTTCAACGTATACAGCCACAAGAACCAGAAAGAGAAGCTGGACTACATGCACGCAAATGCGGTGAACAGCGGACTGGTGAGGCATCCCAAAGATTGCCTTGGAGCAGTTTTTCCTTTACACAAAGGGCGAAGCGAGGGAGATCGATCCGGTGGACACCTAGTGGCGCGGCCCGTCTGAAGGGAGCAAAGAAAAAGCCCCGTCATCCAAAACCGAGGACGGGGCTCCCAAAATAGCCTAGCGGATTACGTCCGGGCCACCCGTCCCACCTGTCCGAGACGAATTGATTGAGATTGACGTAGTTTTGAGAAGGAAGAAAGCGAAGAAACCCCAAGACCCCACCCTCACAAAAACGAGGGTGGGGCACTCTCAAGATTTAACGTCCGGGCCACGCCCGATAAACTTACGCGTCAGGATTTTGGCGCGGCAAACTTCAGGACGTAGGCGTACTTTCCCGGTAGAGTGGCGGGGAGAGTGATGCGCACGGCGTCGGATTCTTGGGACCGGACTAGGGGCTTGGGTTCCCCGAGCAAGAAGATCTGTGTGCCGGGTTTCGGGGTGAAGGACTTGATGGTGATGGTGGCGGACTTCGGTTGGCCGAGGATCGTGGCGTAGACGGCGGAATCTTTTTGGGTGAAGCGGAGATGGAGGCCTTCGGAGGTTTCGCCGGTGGCGCGTTCCCAGGGGTGAGTACCGTAGATGGCTTCGCCGTTTTGGTGGAGCCATGCGCCGAGGGCTTGGAGGCGCGTTAGCTGGACGGGGGGAATGGTGCCGTTGGCTTCGGGGCCGACGTCGAGGAGGAGATTTCCGTTTTTGCTGACGATATCCACCAGCAGGTAAATCAGATCAGCGGGAGCGATGGTTTCGGCTTCGCCTTCGGCGCGATTGTAACCGAAGGAGCGACCCAGGCCGCGGCACTCTTCCCACTTGGTGGGACTGATCTTGTCCAAGGTTTCGTATTCGGGCGATTGGAAATCGGAATGTTTGACGCCGAAGCGGTCGTCAATCACGCCATCGGGGACGGCGTTGTAGAATTCGGCCATGATGTCGAGGGGATGGCCGGACTTGGGATAGTCGATGTCGTTCCAGAGGACGGCGGGATGGTAGCGCTGGATGAGTTCGCGCATGAGGGCGTCGGCATATTTTCCGTAGGCGTCGGTTTGCGGCTTCACGGCCTGATAGTCGGCGGCAACACGGATCGGGCCAGAAACAAATGTCCAGTCGTAGCCGCCTGAATAGTAGAGGCCCATACGCAAACCCTGCTTGTTGACGGAGGCGGTGAGTTCGCCGACGAGATCGCGCGCGGCGTGCTGGCGATCGGACGGCAGTTTAGGGTTTGCCGTCGAGCTGGGCCACAGCGTAAAGCCATCGTGATGCTTGGTGGTGAGGACGACGTATTTGGCGCCGGCATCGTGAAAAAGTTTGACCATCGCGTCGGGATTCCACTCTTGAATTTCCCGGTCGAAGGTCGGGGCGAAATTGTAATAGTCATAATCGGCGCCATAATGCTCGCGATGGTAGGCCTGCGTGGGTGAGCCATCGAGGCGCATGGTGTTCAAATACCATTCCGCGTAAGGGTTGTACTTGATGTAGTCCTGCGAGGCGAAGTCGTGCTCGGGATGGACGAGAGGCGCCCATCCGGGAACGGAATAAAGACCCCAATGAATGAAAATGCCGAGTTTGGCGTCGGCGTACCATTGAGGAAGCTGATGCTTGTCGAGGGATTCGAGGGTCGGTTCGTAGTGGGCGGGGGACTGGGCGCGAAGAGGCGACGAAAGCAGAAAACAGAAGAAGAAAAGGATGGCGGTCCTACGCGATTTACAAACGGGGAAGAGAAGCATTTCATCGTCTCCTGACTAAGGAACTTGGGGAAAGTGATGGACCGTAGCCAAGGCGAAGTTTAGAGGAAAATGCGCTGGTTGCTGGAATTATTTTGGATTCAGGCGGGGCGTGGTGAGCGGAAATTGAGGCGAGAAATTCTTTGGGAATCTGGCATCGGACAAGCCAAAATTTGGTCGTACAAAACGCCCGAGAGTTTTCTCTGATAAAAATCGGCATAGGGGGAGTGGCCGCCCACTCTCCCCTGCCACACCACCAGGACATGCGGGTCCGCATACGGCGGTTCAGTAAATTGAGCCCGCAAGGGCCGTGAGGTTCAAGTCGTCGTTCGCCGCAGGGGCTTCGCCGCTCGGCAGGTTTCCGTTTCGGCTTCACCGTCTTCTGAACCTGTAAGCTCAGCCGGAG
>DATHIB010000171.1:0-150077 GCA_035490055.1 Candidatus Limnocylindria bacterium
CGTTGGACAGTCGACCACGCGAACGCAATTATCGCCCTTCGTTGTTCCCAGCTCAGTGGCCGCTGGGAAGAATTCTGGGAACAACGCGCCGCTGGCTGATATCCGGCCGGTTTTTCACCTACAAATTTGTCGCACACCCTACGCCCTTTTGCCTCTTGCCGTGCAGCCGCTGGCACGTGCTATACTTTGAAGCCCGTCCCCAGTCGTTTTTCAACTGTGTGGGTTGGGTTCATCGCTTCGCGGTGATGAATTGGTTCTTGAGTCGGGGCCAGCCCCTGGATGTGCCGGGGAAAGCAGGTTCTTGTCGGCCGCTTCGTGCCCACGAATGCAGAGTGCTTGAGGGGGACTTATCGCAGAACGCAGCTTCCGGCAGAGCGATCGTATTCGCGTTAACGAACGAATACGGGCGCGCGAGATCCGGGTGATTGATGAAGAGGGCGGCCAGCTCGGCGTCATGCAGCCGTTTGAAGCCATAAAGCTGGCCAAGGAAAAGGGGCTCGACCTGGTGGAAATTTCGCCCACGGCCGATCCGCCCGTTTGTAAAATCACCGACTACGGCAAATATCTCTATCAGGCCAACAAGAAGGCCCACGAGCAGCGCAAGAGCAGCCGCGGCTCGCAATTGAAGGAAGTAAAGTTTCGGCCCGCCACTGCGGAACACGACTATCAGGTTCGCAAGAGCCAGATCATCCGGTTCCTCGGCGAAGGCCACAAAGTGCGCGCGATGATTTTCCATCGCGGGCGCGAAATGGCGCACCAAGAAGTCGGCCGTGCCAAGATGAACCGCTTGCTCATGGAAATTGGCGACCAGGGCCAGATCGAAACCATGCCGCGCATGGAAGGCAACGTCCTGGTAGCGTTGCTCGCGCCGAAAAAAGGCGTGAGCGTCGCCAAGCCCGCGGGACAAACGTCATCTAGCGCCCAGCAGTCGCAGTAACCGGCGGAAAAGAAGACATCAGCAAGTTTATGTAGGGATCATGTAGGGGCGGACTTCCGTCCGCCCTCTTCGGTGAAACCACCGAATCTCAGAAGAGGAAATTAAGCAATGCCGAGAAATAGATCGAAACCAAAATTGAAACTGAAGACCCACCGTGGCGCCAGGAAGCGTTTCAAGTTCACGGCGAACGGCAAGATCAAGCGCGGGCACTCCGGCAAGCGCCACTTGATGGGTACAAAAAGGCCCGGCCGCATGCGCAAGCTGAAGAAGTTGACGCTGGTAAGCAAAGCGGACGTAGCCAGCATCAAGCAGATGCTTCCCTACGGCTAAAGCCGTAAGGATTTTCTGTGCGTGCCATAGATTTTTGCGCGCTCACCGTTTTTCTTCGTAGGGGCATCCGCCACGGCGGGCGCCCTTTCGGTTGAATCGCGGGACGTAAGTACCGCAAATCGTGCCAGGCAGCGCTTCACGGGTGCCTGCCGGCCGATAAGCCCCGATTCAGTCGGGGTAATGTAGCGGTGGCTTTATGCCGCCATCTTTCAGTTCACCTAAAGATGCTCGCCGCAAGGCGAACGGTGCAAACGCATCACCCCGGAAACAAACCCGTTGCGCAACGCGTGCTTTTGGCGTTGACGCAACCTGTCTTGTTTCCCACAAAAAAAGGAGAAACCCATGGCACGCGTAAAACGCGGCACCAAGCGTCGTGCACGGCGCAAGAAGTACCTCAAGAGGACAAAAGGTTTTTTCCTCACCAAAAGCAAGCTCTACCAATCTGCGCAGGAAGCCGCCAATCGCGCCGATCGCTACGCCAAGCGCGACCGCCGCGTCAAAAAGCGCGAGTATCGCAAGCTCTGGATTCAGCGCGTCGGCGCCGCCGCACGAAACAACGGCCTGACCTATGGCCAGTTGATTCACGGCCTCAAGGCTGCCGGCGTCAGTCTCGACCGCAAAATCCTAGCGGATATCGCGGTGAAAGACGCCGCGGCATTCACATCGCTCGTGGCGACAGCGAAAGCCGCCGCTCCACCGCCAGTCAAAGCGAAAAAAGCGTCCTAGCTAAGATTGCAGCGCCGCCATCCTTGTCGGCGCTTTTCTCCCGTAGGGGCACGATATATCGTGCCCTTCGGTGTAATCTACTTCGCGATCATGCCAACTTCTGATCTCGGTCTCGACAAGACGCTCGCGGCTCTCGGCATAACTCAAGCTGCGCAGGTCTCCGCTCGCTTCGCCGAAATTCGCGCGCATTTCAGCGGCCAGTTCCAAACCGTCCACGAGGAATCGGAATGGAAACTATTCCGGGACCGCTGGCTGGGCCGCAAATCCGGCGTCCTAACCCAAATCACGGACAACTGGCTGAGACCTGCCACTCCCGAATTGAAACGCGCCGTCGGCGCGTCACTGAACGAATTACGCGCGCACATCGAATCACAAATCGAAGCGTGCCGCGCGGCCATCGAGTCCGGTGCCGAAGAATCCGCACTCCTGCGCGAGCGCATCGACCTCTCCGTCCCCGGCGTCATTCGCCCCATCGGCTCCCATCACCTGATCCGCCAGGTCTTCCAGGAAATCGAAGATATTTTTCTCTCTATCGGCTTCTCCGTCGTCGAAGGTCCCGAAATCGAAACGCCTTACTACAATTTCGAAGCCCTCAACATTCCCGAATTCCATCCCGTGCGCGACGATATGGATACCTTTTATCTGGATTTGCCCGAAGGTGCGAAGACGCCGCTTCTTCTCCGCACGCACACCTCGCCCATGCAGATTCGCACCATGGAAAAGCAGAAGCCGCCCGTGCGCGTCATCGTTCCCGGCAAGGTCTATCGCCGCGACAATCCCGACGCCACCCATTCCTTCGCCTTCCATCAAATCGAAGGCCTGGCCGTCGACACCGACATCACCTTCTGCGATTTCACCGGCACTATCGAATATTTCGTAAAACAGTTTTTCGGCCCCAGCGTGAAAACTCGTTTCCGGCCCAGCTATTTCCCATTCACCGAGCCGAGCGTCGAATTCGACGTCTCCTGCCCCTTTTGCGGCGGAACAGGAACTGCCTCTAGTGGCGGAACCTGTTCGAAGTGCAAAGGCGCAGCCTGGATCGAACTCTTCGGCGCAGGCATGGTCGATCCCGCGGTCTACGGCTTCGTGAACTACGACGCCAAAAAAGTCAGCGGCTTCGCCTTCGGCATCGGCATCGACCGCCTCGCCATGCTCAAATATGGCATCGACGATATTCAGATCTTTTTCCAGAACGACGTGCGCTTCCTACGCCAGTTCCCATGAGAAACCAAACACTACTCGCCCGGCTCAACTCGCAATTCGCGATGGTTTCACGAGTCACCAGTCACGAGTCATGACATGACTTTTGCCGATGCCAAACAACGATTCTCCAATCGCGTCGCGGACTACATCCGCTACCGCCCCGGCTACCCACCGGCCGTGCTCGATCATCTGCGCGCGGAGTGTGGCCTGCGCGCAAACCATGTCATCGCTGACATTGGCTCGGGCACCGGCCTTCTTAGCAAACTCTTCCTCGAAAAGGGCAATCGCGTTTTTGGCGTCGAGCCCAACGCCGAAATGCGTCAAGCTGGCGAGGAATTCTTGCGAACATTCCAGGAGTTTTTCAGTGTGGCTGGTTCTGCGGAAGCAACGACGCTCGACGCCACGAGCGTTGATTTCATAACCGCCGGCCAGGCCTTCCACTGGTTCGAGCCGGAGAAAACGCGGGCGGAGTTTCGGCGGATTTTGCGGCCGCAAGGCTGGGTCGTCGCCATTTGGAACTTCCGTGAAATGGAGACGCCTTTCGCCAGGGCCTATGAGGACATTCTCGTGAAATACGGGACGGATTATGCGCGCGTGCGCGATTCCTACCCCAAGGGCCACGACGTACAAAGTTTTTTTCTTGGCGGGGAATTCCTGCATCACACCGTGCCGAATGTACAGTTCCTGGATTGGGACGGGCTCGCCGGGCGGCTGCGGAGTGGCTCGTACGTTCCGCAAGAAACCCATGCGAATTTCGCGCCGATGATGGACGCGCTGCGCGAACTCTTTCGCTGGTATCAGGAAAATGGCCGCGTGCGAGTGGCGTACGCCACGCACCTCTATGCCGGGCGGCTGCCAACGGAGCGGAAATAGCCGATGAAAGTCGTTTACAATTGGCTGAAAGATTTCGTCGACGTTGCCGCGACGCCGCGGGAGCTCGCCTCGCGCCTCGCGCTTTCCGGCACGAATATAGGCGGTGTCGAGAACGGCGCGCATGGCGCGGTGATTGAAGCGGAAGTCAGTTCGAATCGCCCGGATTGTCTCGGCCACTACGGAATCGCCCGCGAAGTCGCCGCGATCTACAAGCTGCCTTTGAAGCATGTCTCGCCCAAGCCGGCTGAGAGTGCGGCGAAAGCCAGCGACGCCGTAAAAGTCGAAATTCAAACCCCGGAACTCTGCGGGCGCTTCACCGCCCGTGTCATTCGAAACGTAAAGATCCAGCCTTCCCCAAAATGGCTGAAAGACCGCCTGGAAGCTTCGGGCGTCGCCAGCATCAGCAACGTTGTCGACGTTTCGAATTACGTGATGCTTGAGCTCGGCCACCCGCTGCACACTTTCGATTACGACAAAGTGCGCGATCACAAAATTGTTGTTCGCCGAGCGAAGCCCGGCGAAAAAATCAAAACTCTTGATGGCATCGACCGGCAGCTCGCTTCGAACGTCTGCATGATCAGCGATGGCGACGGCTCGCGAGCCGTGGGCATTGGCGGAATCATGGGCGGAGCCGAAACGGAAATTTCCTTCTCCACCAAGAATGTTCTGATCGAGTGCGCCTGGTTCGAACCGGTCGCCATTCGCCGCGCCGCGCGTTTTCTGAAATTACACACCGAAGCATCCACGCGCTTTGGCCGCGGCGCCGATCCGGAAATGGCCGAGATCGCTTCTCGCCGCGCTGCGGAATTGATTCTGCAGGTTGCCGGCGGCGAATTACTCGCCGGTGTTGTCGATATTTATCCCGGCAAGCGCGCTGCGAAAAAAATCTGCGTGACGCGCGCCGAAATTCTTCGCGTCATGGGCGCGGACGTCCCTGACAAACAAATTGAAGCGAGTCTCGGCGCGCTCGGCTTCGCTCCCGTTCGAATCGATCAAAATCGCGGCGCGGAAGGCTCGCTCCTCGCCGCGTGGGAATGCACGCAACCCTCCTGGCGCGCCGAGGTCGAACGTGAAATCGATCTGATCGAAGAAATCGCGCGCGTTTACGGCCTCGATAAATTCCCGCCGCGTTTACCCGCCGCGCGGCAGGGCGCGGCGCGCCTTCCGCACTACGAAGCGGAAACCCGTTTGCGCGAACGGCTCATCGGCCTCGGGTACCGTGAGATTCTGACGATCCCCCACGTCGCGGAAGAACGCGACGGGTTGTTTCGTCCAGAGGGCGTTTCTCCAGCGCGTCTTTCAAATCCGCTGTCGGAAGAAGCGAACGTGCTGCGCTCCACTGGCACGGTGACCATGGCAGCGGCGCTCGAATGGAATTTGAATCACGGCCAGCGCAATGCGCGGCTTTTCGAAATCGGCCGCCACTATCGCCTGAATGGAAGCGAGTCATTCGAAACGCGCGCGCTTACGATCGGCGCAACCGGCGAAGCCCGCGAAAAAGGTCTTTACGATGCGGCGCGCGATTTTTCCTTTGCCGACCTCAAAGGAGACCTCGACGCCATTGGCGCGCTGGCAGCCGGTTTTACCTGGAGTGACGGCGGGCCAAACTGGATGCACGCGGCCCGCTGCGGAAGCATTAGCGCAATTGCCGGTGATGAAATTTCTAAAACACGTCTTGGAGTTGCGGGCCAGCTCGCGCGCCGAGTGGCGGAGCGATTAAAATTGCGGCAAGATGTCTTCCTCGCTGAACTCGAGATCGATGCTTTTTATGACGCAGTGAAGATCGCGAAAAACCTTCGCCGGTATGAGCCGTTGCCAAGATTTCCAAGTGTCGAACGCGATTTCTCAGTGCTGCTCGCCGACGGCACGAAGTTCTCCGATGTGACGAAAACGATTCAATCGCTGGGCATCGGCGAAATCCATTCGATTGAAGCGACGGATCTTTTCCGCGGGAAAAATGTCCCTGCCGGAAAATATTCGCTGCTCGTTCGCGTGACGTTTCAGAGCCGCGAAGCGACTCTGACCGATGCGCAGATCAGCGATTTCAGCGGCAGGATTGTTGCCGCTCTCGAAAAGCAGCTCGGCGCGCAGCGCCGCGCGCAATAAGAACGATTCGCAACTCAGACGCACGCTCCGGCCTTGTTCGACCACTCCAGTTGAATCGTGTAACCGCCGAGGGTGCGTGTTTTCCACGCGCAAATGTCGCCTATCTCGCCGTTGTTGTCGTCGTACCATCCCTGGCCAGGCACCGGATCGGTGACCGCTTCCGAAAGTTCGTGCGAGGTGGTGGAAGTGAGCGCATCGGCAGCGGTAAGGCCGCCGGTGCACCCGGAACATCCGGGATAAGGCATGACCGCATAGAAAATGTTGCCGCTGGTGGAGTCGTGATAGCCGCAGAAATCCTGGCAGGAAGCGCTGCCGCCCTGCACAACCTGCACGCCGGGCGGAAGAAAGAAAAAATAGAGTGAATTGGGGCCAGGCGCCGGAAGATTCTTGGAGGCGATTTCCCGCTGCAACAGTTGTTGAATCGCACTGTCCTGAACGGATGTATTTGGAGCGGGTGAAGTGAGTGTCACAGTGCCAGTGCGTCTGCCATGGCCGATATTTTCCCCGGGGACGCTGTATTCACCGAGCTGATCCATCAGCGCGCTCGTGAGAATGAAGTCGAAGAACAAATTCAAGTTCGTGACCAGCGCGCTCTGCGGCGCTTGTTGCCATTCGGCCCCCCAAAAAACGGTGAAGACCTCAACGGCAGTGAGCAGCGGCCCGCCGCGGTAGGTAAGCCGGGGCGCGACTGCCGCTGCAATGCGTTGCGCCTCCGGGAGATGGAGTGGCACGACCCGGATGGGGTGTTGCAGCGCGGCGGCGGATTTCGTGGGACGAGGCTTGATGGCCATGAGGCGCTCCTTGTGCGAGCAGATGAATTTGCGTTACGCGGGCTGGGGAAACAAACAGGCTGGAACTCACACGGTACCGAACGGCGCGAAAAATGTAAATGGGGCTTCGTGCAAGTGGCGCACGCGGCCAGTCGGGATTTATTCCGGGAGCGGATGTGGTATTGTGCCGATAAGGACGCGCGGAGACTCCATGAGCGGGCCGGTGAAAGTGCAGATTTTCGGGCAAACGTATTCCATCCAGGGGGAACTGGACGGGAAGTACGTGCAGAAGCTCGCGAAGTACGTGGACGAAAAGATGCACGAGATCGCCGACGTGACGAAGACAGTGGACACACAGAAAGTCGCGGTGCTGGCGGCGCTGGCGATTGCTGACGAACTCCACAGCATGCAGCGGGACCTCGGCGATCATGATGAGTTGATGCGCGAGCAGGCCGAGCGTTGCCTGACTCTCGTCGAACGCGCGTTGAAACAAACTGCGTGATGCAGTTGTCAGTCGCCAGTTTTCAGTTGTCAGTAGGAAATAAGAAAAAGTTTTTCTTTTCCCCTTCTTTTACGCGTGAAGCAGTTCTTAGTTGCTGGTCCTAAATTTTCTAGTGAGAACCAGAGAACCGCTTGCGAGCTGCTCCCCTCGAAACTAAAAACTGAAACCAATTCCCTGGTGCACCTCGATTCATTGTGACCAAGAAGTGGGGTTGCGGTCCCAGCGGTGGGCGCGGAGCTGTTTGTGGAGGGGGGCGGGGAGGGGGCCCTCGGCGCTGGCGGCGATGTTGGCTTCGACGTTGCGGCGCTTGCGCATGCCGGGAATGATGGTGCTTACGTCGGGATTGCCGAGGATGTAGCGCAGAGCCATCTGCGCCATGGAGTTGCCCGGAGGAACGAGCGGGCGAAGCGCTTCGGCGCGGGCGACGCTGTTTTTCAGATTTTCCGGGACAAAGTAAGTGTTGCGCCAATCGCCCTTCGGCCAGGTGCTGTCGACGGTTAGCGTGCCGGTCAGGGTGCCTTCGTCGAACGGCACGCGGGCGATTACGGCGACATCTTTCATGCGGCAGATGGGGAAAAGCGCATCCTCGGGATTCTGGTCGAAGATGTTGTAGATGACCTGGACGGCCTCGGCGACGCCTTCGAGCACGGCGCGAATGCCGTTGCAAGGCTCCCAGCGATTGACGCTGACGCCGACGGCTTCCGCTTTGCCGGTGGCGCGCAGCTTTTCCACTGCGCGCGGGAGGCGTTCGTCGTTGAGCCAGCGATCTTCCCAAGTGTGAAACTGGATGAGGTCGAGTTTTTCGACGCCGAGATTGGCGAGGCTTTTGTCGACGTATTCCTCGATGTGGTCCGGCGGATAGCAATCGTCCAGCGTGAAATCGCGGCGGCTGGGCCACTTAAGATTTTTAGGCGGAATTTTTGTGGCGACGTAAAGCCTCTTGCCGGCGTTGGCGCGGAGAACTTTTCCAAGGATCTGTTCGCTGCGGCCTTCGCCGTAGGCCCACGCAGTGTCGAAGAAATTGCAGCCGAGATCCACGGCGCGCTGCAGGGCGTCGAGCGATTCAGTGTCATCGGAGCCGGTCCAGCCGGCGAGTCCCCACATGCCGTAACCAATTTCGCTGACATTCCATCCGGTGCGGCCAAACTTGCGATAATGCATGGTGTGCCCCCCTGAAGTTGCGGGCACATTATACGCGGGGTGGATTGGGAGTGCTTCGCCGCGGGTCGGTTGTCAGTTTTCAGTTTATAGTTGTCAGTAAGAAAGAAGAAAGCAGCAGAGTCCTTCCTATTCTCGAAGCCTTCATGGGATGGCTGGTTAACCATAACTACCCCACCCTCTACGTTTTTTTATAAGTGTTGCATTTAAAGGACTTAGGTATTGCGCAGGTTCTTTGTTTGCAACATTAGCATTCTAAATCTAATAGACCGTGGAACACTTTTTGAGGGATGACGTGATTTCCAGGACGAAAACCAAAATCCCCACCGGGAACTTGAACGCTGGTGATGTGGCAGCCATATGACTTTTCCGTCCCGAGAAACCTACAATGGAAAGGTCAGCAAGCTCTCCCCCACCCGGATATCCACACCACCTGCTCGCGCCGGCACCAATCCACAGAACGAGCGGGCGAGTTTGCTCATTTGCGATGTCGCGGAGTGCGCGTATGGCATAAATCGTTTCTGTGTGTTTAGCGTCAAACATTGTGTCCCATTCTACGATTGCACGAGGGAGATTGGACTAGCGTATTTAGCTGGAGACGAAGAGCGCCGGACTGAAGTCCGGTTGCCACGAGCCTAGTAAAACTCGGCAAGATGGCAAGTGCAGCGGAGAGCGACGCGTAAGGACAGGTTGGGGCGGACAACCATGGCCGCATTTGAGGACACTTGAGGAAATTTCATATAGATTTTTCAGGTCTAAGACACGGTGGTGTGGTTCGCATTTCGGGAAGAGGTGAGCGCATGAAAAACGACAGCGGCAGCGTTATCAAGAATCACGCTGTGGTTGCGCACGAGGAGTGGCTTAGGGTGCGCACCGCGTTTCTGGCGAAGGAAAAGGAGTTCACGCGGCTGCAGGACCAGCTCAATCAGGAGCGGCGCGAGTTGCCGTGGGAGGCGGTCCGGAAAGAGTATGTCTTCGAGGGACCGCATGGAAAACAAACCCTGGCGGAGCTTTTTGAGGGAAGAAGCCAGTTGATTGTCTATCACTTCATGTTTGAGCCGAGCGCTACGGCAGGCTGCCCGCACTGCTCGTTGCGGGCTGACGGATTCAACGGCATCGGCGCGCACCTGAAGCAACGCGACGTGACGATGATCGCCGTCTCGCGTGCGCCGTACACCAAGCTGGCAGCCTACCAGAAGCGGATGGGCTGGAATTTCAAGTGGGTCTCCTCGAGCGATACGGGTTTCAATTTTGACTATCACGTGTCGTTCACGCCGGAAGAGTTTGCAAAGAAAAACGCTTTCTACAACTTCAAGATACAAGATCCGCAAGCTCCCGAGCGCGAAGGGCACAGCGTGTTCTACCAGGATGAGAGCGGCGCGGTTTTTCACTGCTATTCGTGCTACGACCGGGGAAACGACAAGCTGAACATCCACTATCACTACCTGGATTTGGCGCCGAAGGGCCGGGATGAAGGCGGGCGCGGACCCTTCTGGGTGCGCCGACATGATGAATACGGCCGGTAGCTGCGAGACCGGAGAACGGGACGAATGCTGCGATGAGTAAGAAAAAACTACTGCTGGTGGGGCTGGTGTGCGCGGCGGCCGTGGTGTTTGGCGCGCAGGTTCGTGGGGACGCGACGGAGGAGATTAAAAGGCTGGCGCAGTTGATGGGGTGGAAGGCGGGGACGGTGGCGGCGGATATTGGGGCGGGGGACGGGAAGTACACGTTCGCGGCGGTGGAATGGGTGGGGGCATCGGGAAAAGTGTTTGCTACGGAGATTGATGCGAAGAAGCTGGCGGAGTTGAGGGAAGAGGTGGCGAAACGCAAGCTGGGGAACGTGATTGTGGAGGAGAGCAAGGAGGCAGAGACGAATTTGCCGGCAGGCTGCTGCGACGCGATTTTCCTGAGGCGCGTGTACCATCACCTGATCAAGCCGGCGGAGTTCGATGCCAGCCTGGTGCGGTCCTTGAAGCCCGGAGGGCGGCTGGCGATCATCGATTTCGCGCCGCGCGCGGGTCTGGAACCTGTGGAAGGAGTTCCGAGCAACCGGGGCGGGCACGGCATCCCACAGAAAATTGCGATCGAGGAGCTGAGTGCCGCGGGGTTGCAGGTCGAAAAAATAGTAAATGACTGGCCGGAGGATAGTTACTGCGTTTTGTTCGTAAAGAGGTAGCGGTCGCAAAGGGTCAAAATAACCGGTCTGAAGACCGGCCACTAGAACAGACAAAACCAAGACGCCGGGCTTCCCGACAAATCGTCATGGCGTACTGCAGGTAGAAAAAATTAGGACTATGGCCGAGCGACTGCGGCTCGGTAGCGACGGCACCCATGATGGTGACTACCAGACATTTTTCAAACTCGGAGTAAATGGAGCGCAGACAGTCGGTGCGGAGCATCATTTCTCCCACATCATTCCACCCACATCAGGTCGCGCGTCAGGAGCAGAGCAACGGGCTGAAGACTGCTCTCGGCGAGGGTGTGAGCTTGCCGGATTCGCTTTTCCACAGATGCGGGCGCGTCGAGAAAAGAATAGCGAATGTTCATCGCGCGCAGCAAGGCCTCGGTAACGTTCCCGCCCTGCGTCTGCCAGGGGTCACGCTCGCCAAACGATGCTTGCTTGCTCATGCTCATCACCTATCGCGGTTCAAGCAAGCATCAACAGCGGGATCTTTTGACATCCTCCTCTCCCTGAAAGGAAGAGGATTCCTGCGGCCTCCCGCTGGTTTTGCGGGATGGCTTCGGTGGGTTCCTCCCACAGCCGCCTTACTTCAGCGGAGGACAACGAAGAGGCTTCACTTTTGGGCTGCCCGCCTATAGGTCTTTCGGACGGAAAGGAGTTTAGGACAATGCAGCCGAGCAATCAAGAGGGAGGGCCTTATATCCCCGTATATCCCTGCCTAAAACGCCGAGGCTTTGCGGCCCAATTGGTAAAGATGCGCGAAGGAGACGATGCCGTTGATGGAGGCAAGATAGCCGTGGTTCTGCATCAGCATCGCGGACTTCACGCCGGCAAAGTGCGCACCCGCGGACAGGCCGACGCCCTCCTCTTCCTTGGCCAGGCGCACAAGAGTCATTTCCGGATCGCCCTCGGCAATTTGAATCAGGTAGACCAGCCAGGTTTCCGGGAGCGCGGAAAGCAGCCGGATGCCGCAAGCTTTCAGCGCGGTGCAGATGATCTTCGAATTCTCAAGCGAGACGGGCACGGGTTAGTTGTTCGATGGAACTTTGCGAGATGCACCTTCGCACGAATGAAGATTCTACGTCAGCGGGACTGTCGACTCAATTTCAGATCACGTGCGTGGCAATTCCGCAGCAAGGAAGCCCTGGAAGGGAGAACCTCATTCGTAGCGCAACGCGACGATGGGATCGACGCGGGTGGCGCGGCGGGCAGGGATGTAGCAAGCGGCGAGCGCCACAAACCCGAGCAAGGCGGCAACGCCGGCGAAGGTAATCGGATCGGTGGCGCTGACACCGAAAAGCAGAGTGGATAAGAGCCGCGCGAAGCCGAGGGCGGCGAGAACCCCGACGGTGACGCCCAGAAGCGTGAGACGCGTTCCCTGACCCAGGACGAGGCGCAGGACATCGCGGCGCTGGGCGCCGAGCGCAATGCGAATGCCGAGTTCCTGCGTGCGCTGCGTGACGCTGTAAGCAATCAAGCCATAGATGCCGACAGCGGAGAGCACCAGAGCGACGGCGGCAAAGATGCCGAGAAGGAGCATGGTAAAGCGCGAGCGGGAAAGGGAATCCGCGAGAAGCTGGTCCATGGTGGCGACGGCGGCCATGGGCAGTTCCGGATCCATCTGCTGAAGTTCCTTGCGCACTGCAGATACCATCGCGAAAGGATCGTTCGAGGTGCGCACGAGAATCGTCATTCCCGACATGACGAGCTCGGGGTGCGGCCAATAAACGGTGGGTTCGGGTGAGGTGTCGAGTCCGATCTGGTGGACGTCGCCAACCACGCCGATGATTTCCGACGGCTGGATCTCATTCTCCGCGAAACTCTTCATGTAGATGGCGGCTTTCTGGCCGAGGGGATTGACGCCGTGCAGATATTTGTCCGCGAAAGCCTGATTGATGATCGTCACGTGCTTTTCCTGGGCCAGCTCTTGCGTGTTGAAAAGACGGCCAGCGTGCAGGGGGATACTCATGGTGGCGAAATAGTCCGGCCCGACAACGCCGACGTCGGCCACCGGAAGATCGGAGAGCGCGAGCGACGGCTGGCTGAGAAGATGGACGCCGGTGGCAGCGCCCAGGCCGGTGAGCGGAGGAAAGCTTTCCATGCTGGCGGAGCGGACGCCGGGGACCGCGGAGATTCTGGCGAGAAGCTGCTGAAAAAAAGCCAGGCACCGTGGGTCGGTACCGTACTTGGAGCGGGGAAGCGCGATCTTGAAGGTCAAGAGATGGCCGGTATCAAATCCCGGATCGACGCCAATTAGCCGGACGAAGCTGCGAATCAGCAAGCCGGAGCCGGTGAGCAGGACGAGGGCCAAGCCCAACTGTGCTACCACGAAGGCGTTGCGCGCGAAGGCGCGGCGGTTTGCGGAGGAGGAGCCGCGGCCTCCTTCCTTGAGCGTCTCCGAGATTCGCGAATGTGCCGAGATGTAGGAAGGCAGAAAGCCAAAGAGCAAACCGGCGAGAAGCGTTGCGGCGAGGGCAAAGGCAAGAACAAAGAGATCCATCGAAACGAAACGCAGGTCGAGGAGATTCCGGGGGCTAGCTGCCAGAAGAGCGTTGGTGCCCCAAACGGCGAGCGCGACGCCGATCCCGCCGCCGATCAAAGCGAGGAGCAAGCTTTCCATCAGCAACTGACGTGCGATTCGCCAACGACTCGCGCCGATGGCAGTGCGAATGGCCATTTCGCGTTCGCGACTCGCGGCCCTCGCCAGAAGCAGGCTGGAGACATTGGCGCAGGCAATCAGCAAGACGAGAGCAACCGCGCCGAACAGAACCAGCAAAGCGGGACGCAGATCGCCGGAGATCTGCTGGCGCAGAGGCACCACGTTGACGCCCCAGTGCCCGTCGAAATCCGGATATTCCTGCTCCAGCCGGGAGGCGATGGCGTTCATCTGGGTCTGCGCCTGCGAATGGGTGGTACCCGGATGGAGCCGCGCGACCACGGTTATGAAGCGGCCGATCTGTTTGTGATCGTGAAACGACTGCGGAAACACAAAGGGAGACCACATTTGCGGCTTTGCGCCGGTGAGTGAGCCGTCCTTGATGAACCACTGGAAATTCTGAGGCGCAACACCAACCACGGTTTGCGGATGCCCGTTCAGCAGAATAGATTTGCCGACGATGGCCGGATCGCTGGCGAAGCGTTCCTTCCAAAGGCCGTAGCTGAGAATGACGACGTTGGCGTGACCGGGCTGGCCGTTTTCGGGAGTGAAGCCAGGGCCGATGATGGGATCGACACCGAGCAGGGAAAAGAAATTCGCGGAGACGTCCTGAACGACGACTTCTTGGGGCTCGCCATTTCCGGTGAGATTGTCGCGTTCGTCGAAAACAAAAGCCATGGTGGAGAAAACGGTATTGCCGCTTTGCCAATCGAGAAAGTTCGGCGGAGAAACGGTGTTATGAAGCTTGGGGTGCTGGGAGTTGCTTTCCCAGACCATGACCAAGTTGTCCGGATCGTGATAGGGGAGAGGGTGAAGGAGGACGGAATTGATGATGGAGAAAATCGCGGTGTTGGCGCCGATGCCGAGGGCGAGAGTGAGGACAGCGACGACGGTGAAGCCGGGGTTGCGAAGCAGCATGCGAAGTGCGTGGCGAAAATCGCGTGCGACTTCGTCCAGCCAGCCGATGATGTCTACTTCGCGAGTGTCTTCCTTGAGGAGGGTGGTATTGCCGAAGCGTTTTTGCGCTTCGTGGCGCGCTTGCCCGGGCGACATTCCGGCGGCGAGGTTGTCTGCGGCGCGCATTTCGAGGTGCGCGCGCAGCTCTTCGTCGAGATCCTGATCTAAGCGTTCTCTTCGCAACATGCCTCGCAGGCGAGTGATCCAGGACACGGTGCACCTTCCTTTCGGGTCTTTCAGGCGAACTGGAGAACGTGGGCGACGGCTTGCGTGAGCCGGTCCCAGTTCTTTTCTTCTTCGGCAAGTTGTTTCCGGCCTTTGGCGGTCAACCGATAGTAGCGGGCGCGGCGATTGTTCTCGGAGATGCCCCATTCCGCGCCGACCCACCCGTCCTGTTCCATGCGGTGGAGCGCGGGATAGAGAGAGCCTTCCTCGACGCGCAGGATGTCCTTTGAAACCATCTGGATGTGAAGGGTCATGCCGTAGCCGTGCAAGGGGCCGCGAGCAAGGGTCTTGAGGACAAGAAGGACCAGGGTGCCCTGGAGAAGGTCATTCTTGGGCTTGAGCATCGGCGCTCCTATAGATAGCTATAGGTAGAGACGGGGCGAAGAAGAAAATGTTTCTGAAAAAAAGAGAAAATGGTGGCTGGAGGATTGCTGGCCCTGAGTGGCGCTTGTTGAGGGAGCGGGGCGGGGGTATGCTTCACTGCGGATTCTGTGGGGAAGGAGACGGCAATGAAAATACGTGGGGGTTTGTTTGTGGCCGTGGCGATGTTGATGGCGGTGGGAGTTGCGGGGGCTCAGCAGGCTGCACCAGCGGCAAGTGCGGCACCGGACATGACGCCAGTAGCAAATCCGGTGAGCGGGTTTGTGAAAGCGGGAGTGGCACGATACGGGAAGAACATGGTGGCAGCGGCCGAATCGATGCCGGCAGAGAAATACAGTTTCAAGCCTTCGCCGGAAATGAATTCGTTCGGGCACCTGGCGATGCACATCGCGCAAACGAACAATACCTTCTGCGCGAAGATTTCCGGGCAGACGGCGCCGGACGTGAAAATGTCGGAGACAGATCCGAAGGAAAAGCTGGTGGCGGCGATTAAGGATTCGTTTGCGTTTTGCACGACGGCGCTGGCGAACGTGGACGATTCGAAACTGGGGGAGCAATTCGTGCTCTTTGGCAACCGGCCGATCTCGCGGGGAGGAGCGCTGGTGGCGCTGGGGGGCAGTTGGACGGATCACTATGCGACGCAGGCCATTTATCTGCGATTGAACGGGATTTTGCCGCCGACAGCGCAGCCGGAGAAAAAATAGAGTTTCAACTTCACTTCTGAAAGCTACGCTTCCCGAGACGAAGGGGCGGCCGCTTCGAGCTCGCGGTGAGCGGAAGCGCCGGCTCTCAATTGGCGGGCGGAGCGGCCGTGGTGCAGGACGAGATGCAATAGAAACATCATGATGAGGACGCCGCCAAAAGTGACGACGATGGTGGCGCCGGTGGGGGTATCAAGCTTCACGCTTAGATAAACTCCCAACGCAGAGACCAGTGTTCCCATGGTCCAACCGATGGCGAGACGCGGGCCGATGCGGTCGGCAAAGAGCATGGCGCCAACGCTGGGGACGATCAGATAGCAGAAAACGAGCAACACGCCGGCGATGGCCACCGACGAGGTCACCACAAATCCGAAAGAAGCGTAGAAGAGAAAATCCCAGAAACGGACGTTGAGGCCGGTCTGCTCGGCCTTGTTGTGATTCATGGAGATGAGCAGGAATTTCTTGCGAAAGATGAAGTGAAAGAGGCCGATACCGCTGTAGAGCAACGCGGTTTTGATCACCTCGGGCTTGGAGACGGCAAGAATATTGCCGACGAGCATGTGCGTGAGATGCTCGGTCTCCCCGGTAGCCTTGCTCATCAGGAGAATGGCCATTGCGGAGGCAACGGCATAAGCGATGCCGATGAAGGCTTCCTGCGGAATGTGGCCGCGGCGGGTGCGCGCAAAGGCGAAAATGGCAGCGCCGAGAAACGTGAAGCCGAGGCTGATCCAGTAGGAACCGTGGCCATGCGGGTCCATCCCGACGATAATGGCAACCGTGGCGCCCAGCGCGGCGATCTGCGCGAGAGCGAGGTCCACAAAAATGACGCCGCGCTCAACAACATGCACGCCAAGATAGGAATGGATGCCGGTCAGGATCAGGCTCGCCAAGAAAGGCAAAATCAGAAACGGAAGAATCTCCATCGAATACTCTCCTAGTGGGTCTCGTCAAAAGCCTTCTTGAGCTTGGCGATATCGTAGTCAAACAGCTTGAAGTAGTCGGTAATTTCTTTTTCGCCGCCAACCGAGGGCATCAGAACGACGACTTGCCCGCCCGTCTCGCGTGCGATGCTGTTTGGCGTTTTGAGATCGAAGTATGGTTCAACGATGATGATTTTGACGCCGTCGCGCTTCATTAGCCCGATCAATTCCACGGTGTGCTGGGGGCTTGGGGGGATGCCGGGACGCGGCTCGACGTAGCCGACGACATTGAGGCCGAAATGTTCGGCGAAATTGGGCCAGGAACGGTGATAGGTAACGACCTTGCGGCCGGCGTAGGGCTTCATCTGCGCCAGCCATTGCTGATCGGACTGCTTGAGGCGCTGCTCAAAGGCATCGTAGCGCTGCGCAAAATAAGCTGCATCGTTGGGGCGCATTTCGCTGAGTTTGTTCTGGATGCCCTTGGCGATGCGCAAGCCGTTATCCGGGTCCAGCCAGTAGTGCGGGTTCCCGAGAGGATGGACGTCGCCTTCGGCGCGGGTGACCTGGCCGGTAGGGATTTCCAGGATTTTCGCGAACCGCGAGGCGTCGAGATATCCCGGCGCGCCGACCTGAATCCTCGGATTGCTGGACTGCGTGATGAGCGGCGGCAGCCAGCCGATCTCAAGTTCGAGGCCGACGACGATGAGCAGCTCGGCCTTGGAGAGCTTCAGAAGAAAGCTGGGCTTAGGATCGACAAAGTGGGGGTCTTGATAGCCGCGAGCGACGGATTCAACGTCAACTTTGTCGCCGCCAATTTCCTGCGCGAGGGACGCCAGGTCGGTGGTGGCGGTCATGATGCGAATCTTGCTGTCCGCGCGCCCCGTGACCGGAAAGAGCAAGGCGAACACGAGCGCAAAGGACAAGGCGAAGGCGGTGAGACGAGTCTTTGTCAATAAGCGTGGCATCGAAATCTCCTGGAACGGCTTAAAACGGGTGAGCGCCGTGCGCGCCCATCACAAAGAGAAACTGGAAAAGAATTTCATTGGCATTCGAGAAATCGGATGGACCGGTCGCCAGATGACCGAAGCGGTACTGCCCACGGATCTGGCTAAACTCGCTCGGCCAATAAGTGAGGATACCGGAAAAGCCGGTATCCGTCAGACGGGCATCGGTGGCGTGACCGCTGCGGTCGAAGCGTCCACCGATGGTCCAGCGGCGATTTACGCGGTATTCCGCGGAGGAGTACATGCCAAAAGCATGTTCGGTCTGAAAAAGATTCGGGACCGCAGCAGAGAGCTGGTCACGCGCGCTCCAGAATAGCTCGGTGCGGAACAAGAAGGAATTGTAGATAGCGCGGCGCAGCGGCTTCCAGCGGAGTGTCGCGTCTCCGCTATACAGATTGGTCAGGAAGTTCGAGCCGAGGTTGTTGTGGCCGCGCGCGTAGGAGAGGCCGAGATCCAGGTTGGTGGATTCGGACAGGTCGCGATAAGCGCGCAGGTGGCCGACGACGCTGACATCCTGGCGACGGCTGGCCTGGAACACATCCGCAGAATCACCACGTAATAGCTCCGCGCTTCCTTCGAGGAACCAGTTCTTGGGTGCGGGCAGAAAACGTGAGAGGAAGAAGCCGGCGTCATCGATGCCGTCCTCGCCGCCGACTAAATTGTTGGTGACGAGCGGCCGGTCAATGAACGGCAGAGCGTGATTGTGAATGGTATTGACCTTCCCAAAGTCAGCACGCTTCTTACCGACCTTGAGCAACAGGCCTCCCGGGAGCGATGTAAAGGTGGCGTAAGCCTCTTCGACGTTTACGCCCGTCTCGCCGAAGGAGATGAAGGCATCGGCGCGCGCATATGGATCGATGATGGCCTGGAGACCCACTTCCGATTCGTGCATCTCCAGCGAACGTTCTGGCGCGACGTTATTGTGGCCCGCGGTGCCAATGAAATCGCCGATCAGGCTGATGTCCGGATTGAGGAGTTTTGCGTTGCCCGACGCACCTCCGAAAGTCTGTGTTTGCGCGACCTGCGCAGCGGCCGAGGCAGGAGAGGAGGGCAGCATACCCGGCTCGGGGTGCGCGGCAGCTAGCAGAACTTGCGGGCCGGAAGATGGTTCCGGTGATTTCGTTTCGCGAAGTTCCTTTAGCTCGCTGCGCAAGAGTGCTACTTCGCCAGCGAGAGTGCGGACTTGGTCTTCGAGAGCCTTCATGCGGGCGTCTTCCGTGCTTGCAGGGGATACGTCGCGCTTAACCGACGCGTCCTGGGCATGGGCAACTGAGGAGAACAACAGCAAAACGGATGGAGCAGCGAATCGTTTCATGACATTACTCCTAGAGTTCGATGGAATTGAGCCTTTGGTACAAGAAAGGCGGAGACAACCAAGGGAAAAACGCAGAAAACTACCGAGCGGGAGGGGCGCGGGGAGAGGTGGCGCGCGGAACTGCTGAGGATACCAAAACAACCAAAGGAGCGATTTCCAGCCGGTTTGTGACCGGCACGAAGGCAAAGTTGGCCGATTGCGCGGCGACGATTGAGCCCGTTGTCGAGCAAACCGGGCAAATGTGCGAGGCGGACGGCGTGGTCGTCAAGTCCGTGCAAAAGTGGAACTGCGCCCCAAGGAAGAAGACCCCGAGGAGCAACGCCAAAATGCGGATGCGGTGAGACTTGGCCTGCATGTGCTTACTAAGACGAAGCTTAGGCAAGAATGGTTGCGGGGTCAAGAAAACCATTTCCTTCCTGGGGTGCCTGTTTGCAACTAATCGGGATTTTCAGTCATCCAAAGTGCCAAGGTAAAGTCTAGATAGATGCATCCGCGGGAAGCTATTTTCGGACGATCGGTCGGGCGCCGCGCGCTGGCGCTGCTGGCTTCGGTCGCGCTGCTTTATTTTGCTGCGGGCGGCTCGCTCTTCCACCAACATACGAGTGGGCCCGATACCGCCTGCCCTATCTGCCAAGTGCTGCACATGCCGGCGTTGGCGGCTGCGCGGCTGGACCTCGTCATCGCGCCACAGATCATCACCCGGCATTCTTCGCTGCCGCAGCACGCAGCGCCCAGCGATTCCTTTTCTCTGCATCGCGCCGGGCGCGCACCTCCCACGGCCTAGTTCTTTACCCCTAGCTTGAAGTGTATTTCCGTGCGCTGGCCTATTTGGAGCCGGTGTCACCGCCATTTTTCCGGCGGCCTCTTTCCACACACAAAATTTGACTTCGAAAGGGATGGAGAAAAAATGTTGAAGCGTTTGAGCATCTGCACCGGATTTGTTTTGGGGATTGTTCTGTTGTTGACGGCCGCGCCAACGAAGGCGCAGATGGGGAATTCCGGATCCATTGAAGGCGTGGTCAAAGATCCATCTGGCGGTGTGGTTGCCGGCGCGACGGTCGAAATCTCGCACGCAGTGAGCGGCTTTCACAGAGAGACGACCACAGGAAGCGAGGGGAGCTTCAAATTCACGAACGTCCCTTTCAATTCCTACCATTTGGCAGTGACGGCAGTGGGCTTCGCAAGCTACGCACAGGATGTGGACGTGCGCTCGGCGGTTCCCACGACTGTACAAGTTGGCTTGAAGATTGGGACGGCAGTACAGACCGTGAACGTTGAAGCGAAGGACCTGGTGGAAAATGAATCCACCTTTCACACGGACATAGACCGAGGCTTGTTCGACAGACTCCCGCTGGAGAGTTCGTCGTCCTCAGTCAGCTCGCTCGTGACGCTGGCAGCGCCGGGGGCCGTGGCGGACTCGAACGGCCTGGTTCACGCCATCGGCGATCATGCGGAAAGCTCCTTTTCAGTGGATGGCCAGCCCATGACGGATCAAACCAGCAAAGTCTTTTCCAACCAAATCCCGGTCGATTCGATTCAGTCGCTGGAAGTGATCTCCGGGGCTCCGCCCGCCGAGTTTGGTGACAAGACCAGCCTGGTCATCAAGGTGACGACGCGTTCCGGCCTCGGCCAGACGAAACCAGTTGGAAGTGTGCGAGCTTCTTACGGGAGTTTCGGCTCGGATAATGGTGGCTTCGATGTGGCCTTTGGAGGCCCGAAGTGGGGGAATTTCATCGCGGCGAATGGCTTGAATACGGGCCGTTTCCTCGATCCGCCGGAGTTTCAGGTCATCCATTCTAAAGGTAACGAGCAGAACATCTTCGACCGCGTGGACTTGCAGTTTACAGGTGCAGACTCCGTGCATCTAAATGGCGGCTACACGCGGTCCTGGTTCCAGAATCCAAACTCGTTCGATGCAGTGGCATCTGGACAGGATCAGCGTGCACAGATCAAGACGTACAATATCGCACCCACCTGGACTCACTTGTTCAGCACCAGCACATTGCTCAACGTCGGCTTTTTCGCACGCCACGACCAGTTCAACTATTACCCCAGCGCAAATCCTCTTGCGGACGTTTCTGAGACTGCCACTCAACAACGCAAACTGACCAATCTGGGCCTGCGCGGCGATCTGTCCTACGTGAAGGGCGTCCATAACGTGAAAATGGGAGCTACGTTCGAGCACACACTCTTGACGGAAGACTTCAGCCTGGGGCTGACGGACCCGACGATCAATTCGCCATGCATAGCGCAAAACGCCGCTGGCGACTGGGTTGGAGTGGGCGATCCGACCTTGACTGACTCGTCGCAGTGCACTGGGGCCAATCAGCCAAACATACTGGCCAATCCGAATGCAACCGCACCCTTCAGCAAGATACTGGCGTGCATCGATCTGTCGAGGCCCACGCCCGCAGCGGGCGACGGCTGCACCACGTCACAAAGCGCGCTATTCGGTTTCCACGGTCGGGGGGACGTTCGAGAGATCGCCCTCTATCTGCAAGACACCATTACCAAGGGCAATTGGTCCTTCAACGTGGGTGTGCGAGGTGATTTATACCGAGGACTCACCAAAGAGTCACAAATCGAGCCGCGTGCCGGGATTTCCTACAACATCAAGCCGAGTAACACGGTTATGCGCGTTTCCTACGCTCGCATTCTTGAGACTCCCTTCAACGAAAACCTGGTCGTCGCCAGCGTGACAGGTGATCCTGTGCTCGACGAGGTATTTGGCGGGTCCTCGGGGCCGATTCGCGCCGGCCAGCGCAATGAATTCCATGCGGGACTCCAGCAGGCGTTCGGGAGATACCTCGTCGTCGACGGAGACTACCTCTGGAAGTACACCCACAACGCTTACGACTTCAGCGACCTGCTGAACACGCCGATTTTCTTTCCGATTGGGTGGCACAACTCGAAGATCAGCGGGTTCAACGCGCGCGTCAGCGTGCCCAACTTCCATGGCTTCACGGTCTTGACCGTCATGGGCCACGCCTCCGCTCGCTACTTTCAGCCGCAGGTCGGCGGGCTGGGCACCAGTGACGGACCAGTGTTCCGCATCGATCATGACCAAAACTTTCAGCAAACCACACACGTCCAATACCAGCCGTGGAAGCGCGGACCTTGGATGGCCTTCAATTGGCGCTACGACAGTGGACTTGTGGCTGGCGCTGTTCCCTTTTTAACAGATACCACGACGCCGGTAGACCTCACCGGTCTGAGTGCGGACCAACAAATGCAGGCCGGACTCTTCTGCGGTAACGTTTTCCCGACACGGACTGCTCCGCTGGTCGCTTGCGACCCATCTCTTTACGGGTCGACAAGGCTCAAGATACCTGCGCCGGGAACGGAGAACGACGATCACAATCCGCCGCGCGTCAATCCCCGCCACCTGTTCGATACCAGCTTGGGCGATGATGACCTCTTTCATGGCGACCGCTACAAGTGGAGCTTGCGCTTCACGGTCATCAACTTGACGAACAAGACCGCGCTATATAACTTCTTGTCAACGTTCAGCGGAACGCACTTCGTCACGCCGCGGTCGTACACAGCGGAGCTGGGCTTCCACTTCTAAACAAATGCCAGAAAGCAGACGGGCCGGAGATTCCGGCCCGCGCGCTTTTCCATCCAAGAAGTTTCCCCGACTGGAAAGGATGAGCTATTTCTGTGCGAGGTAGGTTTTCGCTTCGGCGAGCTCTGGCCGATCGGCACCCGCATCACACATTTGGGCGAGTTTGGCGTAGAACGACTGCGCTCCACCCGGGTCGCCGGAGGCTTGTAGAGAGCGCGCGGCACCCAGAAGACCGTCAAAGCGCTTTGGGGAATTCTTCAGGACCGTCCGGTATTCAGCGATGGCTTCGGCTGGACGCTTGAGTTCGAGGAGCATGTCCGCGAGCATTTCGCGCGCGGGGATGCCGACGGATTCGCCGCCATTTTTGTCCTGACGGTCGGCGGCGGCGCGCAATTCCTCGAGAGCTTCGTCCGATTTTCCTTTGGCGAAGGCCAGCCAGCCTTCGGCTTCGCGGAGATCGGTGGCCTTTTCCCTGGACACGGTGTAGCCGTTCTTTTTAGAACGTTTCTCGCGGTCGGCGACGACCTGTGCAAGTTCCTTGACGTCGGATTCCGCTCCGGTCACGTCGCCACTGCGCGCTTCGCCGATAGCGCGCGCCCAAAACGTCGTGTCTTGCCAATTCTTGCGAGTCGCTGGAACCGGCAAAGCGGCCGCTTCTTTCCAGCGGTGCAATTCGAGCGCAGTTCGCGCGGCAAGATAGGCGCGGTGGTCGGCTTTATCTTCATCACTCGCCCCGACGACGTGGCTGGTGTGTTCGATGAGTTCGCGGGCTTTGGTTTCCTGGCCGCTCTGAAGATAGGAGTAGCTCAGGAAGTCGATGGCATGGGTCTGGTAATGAAATTCCGCTTGGTGCATTTCCGCGGCATGAGCGGCGGAAGCCGTCGCGGCAATATTCGAAGTGATGGAATCCTGCCACAGACCGAGACGCACGAAGATGTGGGAAGGCATGTGCAAGGCGTGCGCAGAGTCCGGAGCGATGGCTGCGTAGCGGCGGGCGGCTTCGAGGCCCTGTGCTGCGAATTCGGGTCGATCGGTGGCATGGATCAAATAATGGGCCACGCCCGGATGGTCGGGATGCTGCGGAAGCAGGGGATCAAGAATGGAAATAGCCTTCGGGAGGTTTGCAGTGGTATCCACGTCTTCGTCTGCCAGCGAAACGAGGGAGAGCGCATAGAAGGCGCTGAATTCCACATCGCCGGGAGATTGCGTGTGAAGTTTCTCAAGTGCTGAGGAGTAGGCCTGCGTACGCTCCGCGTGTGTCATTTTTGATTTTTTCTGAAAGAAAGCGGCGGCGGAGTTGATAAGACCTTGTTCCCGCGGATTGTTCAAATGGAGTTTTTGCGCTTTCTCGATGTCGTTGCGGCCCTCTTTCAGAGTTTTGTCGTCCGGAAAATCCCAGAGTTGATGGAACAGCGCCATCGCCTTGCCCCAATACGCTATGGCGCACTTCGGTTCGCGGGTGGCCGCTTCGGCGAAGGTCTGTTCCGACTCCTGATACTGGAAGGAATGCAGAAGTGCGACGCCCTTTTCGATCGTAGGTTGCACTTCCGCGGTGCAACTCGTCGGGAAATTCACTTTGCCGAGCTGATCGGGCGGCGCGGCGGACAAGGTATCCGCTCGAAGCGCTGCGGGTTGAAGCGCAAAAAAAAAGATGAGCAGCCCGAAGGCTGAGGTGAACCGACGTTGATGGCGCATGACGCTTCCCCCTATTGCTGTCAGTGATTCTACCTCCGGCGAATGACTTTGGTGGAGTTAAACCTTTTGGCGACGGGGCGCCACGACGGTTGGACGCCCTTTGGCGCGGAGGCTACAATGGGAATGGAGCGGTTCTTCGAAGCAGGTGCGGGAGCGAAAGCTGTTTGAACCAATGACGAATCTCTGAGGTGCTGCGGATAGACAGCCTGTGTGCACGGCCTGTCCCGCTGGCGAGTCCCATCCGGTGGCAAGGATGAAGACGCGCGAGCGGGGCAGGAAAGCCTAACGGCTGGCTCGTGGCGCCCTACTATTTCAGAGGTTCACGGCCTAGCTCTCCACGGCCAAGCGGTCCGCTCCATTTTAGTTTTCAGTCGTCAGTATTCAGTCGCCAGTTCAAGATGAAACTTTGCAAACGGCGATTCATGGCTGAAAACGAAGAAACATTATTTGCAGGCGAGAAGAATCTTTGTAGGAGAGAGTGTGGACCGTTCTCCGGCACAGCCAATATTGCAGGCAGGGGCTCTACCTTTCCCACTGAACACTGAGAACTGACTACTGCCTTCATGCGCGTACTCTTCGTAGGAGATATCGTCGGCTCGCCCGGACGGCAGATCGTTCACGATCGGCTCGCGGACATCGTTGCCGAGCGGCAGATCGATTTGGTGATCGCCAACGGCGAGAATTCGGCGTCGGGATTCGGGATCACGCCGCGGCTGGCGGAAGAGCTTCTGAAAATGGGAATCGATGTGCTCACGGGGGGAAATCACAGCTGGGACCGCAAAGAGATTCTGGAGTTCATGCCGCATGAGCCGCGGCTGCTGAGGCCGGCAAATTTTCCGGAAGGCAATGTGGGCAGCGGACTCTACGCCGGAACGGCTAAGAATGGCGTGAAATACGCCGTGCTGAACCTGCAGGGGCGCGTGTTCATGACTCCGATTGACGATCCTTTCCGGAAAGCGGACAGCGAGCTGGCGAAAATTCCAGAAGATGTCGCTTTCGTGTTCGTGGACATGCACGCGGAAACGACTAGTGAGAAGATCGCCATGGGCTGGTATCTGGACGGACGCGTGACCGCGGTCGTCGGCACGCACACGCATGTGGCCACCGCCGATGAACACGTTTTTCCGCAAGGCACGGCTTATGTCACGGACGTGGGAATGACCGGGCCGCATGGTGGGGTGATCGGAATGGACCGCAACGGCATCATCACAAAATTTCTCAATGGCCTGCCCGCGCGGTTCGAGGTAGCTTCCGGCAACGTGCAGATGAACTGCGTCTTGATCGAAACCGACGACGAAGGCCCGCGCAATGCCGCCGGCCGACTCCGCGCCCGCTCCATCGAACGCCTCCGCTTCTCGATTGACTAATCGTTACGGCACGCGGCTGCAAGGGCGGGCAACCTGCGCACGTCCGTAGTAATCTGAAGATTCATGCGACAGAGGGTGGGTCCAATCGTGAGAGTTCTTAGGGTGATGTGTCTGCTGGCGTGTGCCGCTGGGAGTGCGGCCGCTCAGGACGAGGGCGACCTCATCGCCAAGCAGCGGGTTTTTCCGGGCGTGGGTCCCGGGCTACGCTCGGTGAAGCGGGGCGCGGATGGACGGCTGTACATTCTGGCTTCGCCGTCGCCCGGCTTGCTGGTGTTCGACGCGCATGGCAAGCAGGTTCTCTCCATCGGCGAACTTCCCGGAGCCGATGCCAGCGCCAAGACAGGCCGCGCATTGATCACTTTCGGCGAAGACTGCGACGGCGCCGCCGACGGAAAGATTTACGTGGCGGACCGCGGCGCCAACCTCATTCAGGTTTTCTCCGCCGACGGCACGTTGCTTCGTTCGATTTCCGTAAAGGCCCCGATTTCCGTTGCGGCGCTGCCCGAAAGCGAAATTGCCGTGGGGACCCTTCGGGAACCACATTTGGTGACCGTTTTCGACAAAAACGGCAGGGACGTGCGCGAATTCGGCGATCCGGAGCCGCTTGCGGAGCGCGAGGAGTTGAATCGTTATTTGAACATCGGGCAGCTTGCCACGGACGCTCAGGGGCATCTCTACTATGCGTTTGCTTACCTGCCGGAGCCGACCGTGCGGCAATATGACCGCTTGGGCTATGCGCGACAGGATATTCAGTACACCGCTCTCGAGGCCATGCCCGCGGCGCAGGCCGCGCGCAAGGAGATCGTGCGCCAGGAGCGCCGCGGCGATCAGCCATCGTTCAGGCGCATTCTTACGGCTGTAGGCGTCGATTCGACGAATGGGGAAGTCTGGATCGCGTTGTACAACACGCTGCTGCATTTCGATCAGGAAGGAAACCGGCGTGCGACCTACAAAATCTACACGCCACAAGGGGCCCGGCTCGAAGCCAACACCATTCTCGTGGAGAAGGACCGCCTGATCATCGGGAACGATCCGCTCGGCATCTACGAATTCGCCCGGCCCGATAAAAAAAATCCGCAATAAGCCAAGTTTTCCTCAGGCAAACTTACGCGTGTTCTGTGCAAGGTTGGCGCGCGACGTGAAAATATATTCACAAATGCCGCAAAAATCAGCGCCAACCAAGGAAGTTGCACGAGCGAAGTGTTTGTGGAAAAACTGTGCATGGAGTGTGAACGCCGGTGAATGCCTTCTCCTATTTTTCTCTTGCCCCCTACGCCCCAATCAGGGACAATCCCGCGCTGACTCATAGCGGCGGTACGTGGGCCGGCAATTCCAGACGGGCCGCGCGCGGAGCGACAGGGGCGAAGTAGAGCGTTCCGGGGCGGGCAAGAATCCCGAAGCCTGAAGAAAGATGCAAATAGACCTGCTTTCCACAGCTTTTTCACATCTGTGGAAATAGCACAGGGTTTTCTTTTCTCATCCGATGACGACTGCACCTCAAGTTGGGCGTGAGCGCGAAACCGCGAATTCCTGGGACAAATTTCTTGATCGGGTGAAGTCCCGGGTCAGCATCAACACCTACACGACTTGGTTCCAGCCGACGAGGCTGAACCGGGCCGAAGGTGACACCCTTTTTGTCCAGATCCCCAGCGCCGTCTTCCGGCAGGTTTTGACGCGCACTTACGGGGACATCGTCAAGGCCGTCTTTCATGAAGTCGGCACGCCGAACATGAAGGTGCAATACGTGTGCACCGAAGAGGAGCCGGTTCAGCCGGCACCGGTGGTCTCCGGCGTGAAACAAGCTAAGTTGGATTTTGAGAGCAGCGACCACCAGCTCAACACGCGCTACACATTCGATTCGTTTGTCGTCGGCAAGTCCAACGAATTCGCGCATGCCGCTTCTCGCGCCGTGGCCGAGCAGCCTTCCAAAGCGTACAACCCGCTGTTCCTCTACGGCGGCGTGGGTATGGGCAAGACGCATTTGATGCACGCCATCGGTCACACGATCAAGAAGCGCAATCCTGCGATGCGGCTGAGCTACGTCAGCGCGGAAAAATTCACCATCGAAGTGATCAATTCGCTGCGGTTTGACCGCATGATCAGTTTCCGCGACCGTTTCCATACCGTGGATGTCCTGCTGGTCGACGATATCCAGTTCATCGCTGGAAAAGAGCGGACGCAGGAAGAGTTTTTTCATACCTTCAACGCGCTCTACGAGCAGCAGAAACAGATTGTCATTTCCTCGGACTGCCTGCCGAAGGACATCAACTCCATCGAGGAGCGGCTGCGCTCGCGGTTCGAATGGGGATTGATTGCGGACATCCAGCCGCCGGACCTTGAGACCAAGATCGCCATTCTGCAGAAAAAGGCGGAGAACGACCGCTTTAGCCTGCCGGATGACGTGGCGGAATACATCGCGCGGGCCATCAAGTCCAACGTGCGCGAGCTCGAAGGTGCGTTGACGCGGCTGATGGCCTACGCCTCGCTGACGGGCGCAACGGTTTCGCTGGCGACCGCGCAGCAGGTGCTGCGCAACATCATTGCCTCCCAGGAAAAGCGGGTCACCATCGACCTGATCCAGAAACGTGTCAGCGAGCACTTCAATCTGCGGGAACAGGACCTTAAGGTCCGCAGTAACACGCGCGCGATCGCCTTTCCGCGCCAGGTGGCGATGTATATCGTCAAGCAACTCACCACCGCTTCGCTTCCGGAGATCGGCCGGCAATTCGGCGGCAAGCACCATACCACGGTGCTGCATTCGATCAACAAAATCGAAGAGTTGCGGCGGTCGGACAAAGACCTGAACCGCACGATCACGCGGCTGATGGACGCGTTGCAGTAACCCGCAACGGTTCTCTCGCACCTTACTCTGAACCGCGCGGGCCGCTCCTCCCGCAAGCGTTTCGCGCTTTCCTTCTGCAATTGTTGCGCACGGTGCTTTCTGATCCTTCGAAGATTCCCTCGTGATCCTGTATTCGTGCTCTGTGGAGAAGGTCTGAGAAAGGTGCGGAAAATATGTTGATGGAAGTAGACCAAAATTCTGAAATTCGCGGCGGACTAGCCAGCAGGGCTCTGTTTTCCAAGATCCTCACAAAGCGCCACTTACCATTCAAATCCGCAAACTACGTACGCGATTGGAGTTTGTGAGGTTTCCACAGATTCACAGCCCTCATCACAACAACAAGCTTTATAGCTCTCTAATATTCAAGAACATCTTGCTGTGATGAGTCGCTGCGGCGGCGAGTATAGGGAGATAGGCAATGTTTCCCACCTATTTCCACAGCGCCGGAGCATGCAGTGGACTTTATACTTTACCAAAAAGCGAGTACAGTACCGCAGCGGCAGAAATTAGGCTACGGAGGGCGTTAACACCGTCCTAGTCGAGGGTAAACTTCATAATGACCTCACCCGGAACGGCACGCGAGGAACATCAAGCGATGGAATTCAGCGTCACGAAGTACACGCTGTTGAACGAACTCTCAACGACGCAGGGAGTCATCGAGCGCAAGACCACGATTCCCATTCTGTCGAACCTATTGGTCGAGGCCCAGGGGAGCCAGTTGACAATCACGGCGACCGACCTTGAGCTGAGCATTCGCACGTCGTGCGAAGCCAAGATCAAGAAGGAAGGCGCCGGGACCATCCCTGCCAAGAAACTTCTGGAACTCGTGCGCCTGCTTCCCGAAGGCGAGATCAAGGTCAAGCTTCTTGAGAATCACTGGGTGGAGATCGTCAGCGATAAGAAGAAATATAGGCTGGTGGGCATGGCCAAGGAGAACTTCCCCGCGCTGCCGGTGATGCCTCACACGCTGGTAAAAATTCCCGCCGCGATCATTGAGAACCTTATTAGGAAAACGAAATTCGCGATCTCCATGGAAGAGTCGCGGTACACGTTGAACGGTGGCCTGCTGATCCTGAAGCCGGACACGCTGGCGATGGTGGCCACCGATGGCCACCGCCTGGCGCTCGCGGAGACCGATCACAAACTTGCGGGACTGAATGGCGAAGTAAAAGTGCTTATTCCGAAGAAGGCCATGGACGAAGTCGAAAAGCTTTCCAGCGCCGCCGGCTCCGACGCGCACATCGAATTTGCAAAAGACGAAAGCCACCTCTTTTTCCAGGTCGGCCATCGCCTGCTGATTTCGCGCATTCTCACCGGCCAATTCCCGAACTACGAGGCGGTGCTCCCGCGGGACAACAACAAGAGGGTGGTCATCGAGCGGGCGGAATTAAGCGATGCGGTGCGCCGCGTCTCGCAGCTCGCCGATCAGCGCTCCCACGCCGTGAAGCTGGCCGTTTCGAAAGAAGGCATCGAAATCTCCGCTTCGAGCCCGGAATACGGCGAAGCCAAAGAAACCATCGAGAAAGAATTCAAAGGCGATCCCATCGCCATCGGTTTTAATTCCAGCTACATGTTGGATTTTCTTGGCGCCGCGGCCGATGGCCCGATCAGCATCGAACTGAAAGACGAACAATCCGCCGGGCAGATGCGGCCGCTGGCCGACGAGTCCTACCGCTACCGCTACATCATCATGCCCATGCGCATCTGATTTTTTTGCAGGTGCCATCGCTTTTCTAACTCACAATTTGTGACTTTCAAGTTCTCGCTTCCGGCACCGATATGTTGCTTCTAACTCATCCAATCAGCACTTCAGAAACTAAACTCCTCCCGCACGTTTTTGCCTCTAGGTGGAACCCGTAAACCGCAGGAAATAGGCATCTTATATAGAATCTTTCCAATTTCAATTGCTTGAGAAAAAGCCCCGGTTCGAGTACAATTCTTGGGTTGTCGATTCGTTTCAATTCTCCTTCAAATCGACACGTCCGCCAGGTAAATGTGACCCAGAAATCGAGCTTCGCGCCAGGAGCTCGGGGGCACGGACCTGGAGAAACATGAGTCTTCGCCACGTCTCGCTGCGCGAGATGGGATGGAGCAGGAACCCTACGAGTTTCGGATTCGCGAGGGCGAAACCGGAATCACAGGGTAGGCGACGTACGGATCATTCCGCAAGCACGCCTTCCTTGCTTCACAAAAAATGAGTTTTGAGCGCGGATGCGCACTCCGAATTGCCTGGAGTCTGTCCAACGCCGCAGGTACACGCGAGAAGTTGCTGCGCCAGGAGAAAAAATGGACGACAAAGAAAATGTGATTGGTACGCCGCAGGGCGGCCACAAGTACGACGCGAAGTCGATTAAAGTTCTCGGCGGCCTGGAAGCTGTGCGCTTGCGCCCTGCGATGTATATCGGCTCGACGGGAGAGATGGGCTTGCACCATCTCGTCTGGGAAGTCGTCGACAATTCGGTCGATGAAGCCATGGCTGGCTTCGCGGACGAGATTAACGTCACCGTGCACGCCGACAACTCCGTTACCGTGGTGGACAACGGCCGCGGCATCCCCGTGGACATGCACGCGACGGAGAAGCGCCCCGCGGCGGAAGTTGTGCTGACGGTGTTGCACGCGGGCGGAAAATTCGATAGCGACACGTACAAAGTTTCGGGTGGTCTCCACGGCGTGGGCGTCTCTGTCGTCAACGCGCTTTCCGATTGGCTGGAGCTGGAGATTTCGCGCGATGGCGCGGTGTGGGAACAGACTTACGAAAAAGGCAAGCCCACCAACAAGCTAAAGCAGACCGGCAAGACGCGCAAAACTGGGACGAAAGTTACCTTCCATCCCGACCCGACGATTTTCGAGAAGACCGTCTACAGTTTCGACACCCTGGCGCAGCGCTTGCGCGAACTGGCCTTCCTGAACAAGGGCTTGCTGATCACGCTCACCGATGAGCGTACGGAAAAGACCGCGGAATTCAAGTTCACGGGCGGTATCACGGAGTTCGTCAAGCATCTGAATCGCGGGAAAGCCACACTGCATGATTCGCCGGTTTATATCGAGGGCAAGCGCGGCTCTGTGGAGATCGAAATCGCGCTGCAGTACAACGATACGTACGGTGAAAATGTTTTTGCATTTGCGAATACCATCAATACCGTCGATGGAGGCACACACCTTTCCGGCTTCCGGTCCGCGCTGACGCGCTCGATCAACAACTTTGCCTCGTCGGCAGGCATGCTGAAGGAACAAAAAGACGAAGTCACCATCACGGGCGATGACGTTCGTGAAGGACTCGTCGCGGTGGTCAGCGTGCGGCTGCCACAACCGCAGTTTGAAGGACAGACCAAAGGCAAGCTCAACAGCGACATCAAGGGCGACGTCGAGCAACTCGTCAACGAGAAGCTTGGCGAATGGTTTGACAAGCACTCGACCGTGGCGCGGCGAATTATCGGCAAGTGCATTGAAGCGGCGCGCGCCCGCGAAGCTGCACGCAAAGCGCGCGAATTGACGCGCCGCAAGTCCGCAATGGATTCGAGCGGCCTGCCGGGAAAACTCGCCGATTGCCAGGAACGCGATCCGGCGCGGTGCGAGCTTTTCGTCGTTGAGGGTGAATCGGCGGGCGGCTCGGCGAAGATGGGGCGCGATCGTAAATATCAGGCGATCCTGCCGCTCAAGGGCAAAATCCTGAACGTCGAGAAGGCGCGTTACGACAAGATGCTCGGCCACGAGGAAATTCGCGCCATCATCACCGCGCTGGGCACCGGCATCGGCAAAGACGATTTCGACGCCGGGAAGCTGCGCTATCACAAAATTATTCTGATGACCGATGCGGACGTCGACGGCAGCCACATCCGCACGCTGTTGCTGACGTTTTTCTTCCGCCACATGAAGGAGTTGATCGAGCGCGGGCACATCTACATCGCGCAGCCGCCGCTCTACCGTGTGAAGCGCGGGAAGACGGAAAAATACATCCGCGACGAAGGTGATTTCGCGCGCGAGCTGATGAAGCGCGCCACAGAAGACCACGTGGTGAAAGCCAAGGAAGGTGTGTCACTTGAAGGCGTAAAGCTTACCTCGTTCCTGCTGAACGTGCAGGAGTACGAAGCCGCCGCCGCGAAGCTTGGTCGCAGGCTGCGGGAACACGGCCTCGTCGAACTGCTGGCCGAAAGCGGCCTCGAGAAGAAGACGGACTTCGAGGACAAGAAAGCTCTGGAAAAACTTTTGAAGCAACTGGAGAAGACCAAGCTGAAACTCGAAGGCAAAATCGTTTTCGACGAAGAACACAGTTTGTACGAAATCCAGTTTGGCCCGCCGCACAGCCAGAAGATCAATTGGGCCGTGGCGTCGACGGCGGAATACAAGAGGCTGCGCGGGCTCGCCAAGCAGATCGAAGAATTCAATCATCCGCCGTTCACCGTGGCTCGCAACGGCGACAAGGTGACCAAGGAAAAGGCGACCGACGTACTCAACTACGTGGTGGAAGACGCCAAAAAAGACTTCACCATCACGCGATTTAAGGGCTTGGGCGAAATGAATGCCGAGCAGCTTTGGGACACGACCATGAACGCCGACACGCGGACGTTGCTCCAGGTGAAACTCGAAGACGCTGTAGCGGCAGAAGATATTTTTACTACGCTGATGGGCGAAAACGTCGAGGCGCGCCGCAAGTTCATCGAGGACAATGCGCTGGAAGTCGTGAATTTGGATATTTAGCCAGATTCTGATGCTTTATCAACTGGGCTGGGCGACATTGCCGGGGCTACGGGGACTGAGCGTGAGCGAGTTTCGCGCTATACCAACAGATGCGCCGGACAACGAGCGCGGCGTGGCGATTGAGTTTGCAGACGAAGACCAGCGCGACGCGTTCTTGTGCGAGACCGAATCGGCATTTGCTCGAAGGCGATTCACGAATTCAGCGGACGCTTTTGACACCGTAAAGGCGTACGTGCTGGAGCGCGCGGCCAGACGGTAGTCGCAAAGTGCATGGGCGTCAGGCGGCCGTGGGCAGGCCCAAGTCTCGAGGTAAAGCTCGATCGCTTCAGGAAGGTTGGCCCGGGCGCCTTCGACGTCCTTGCCCTGGGGAGTGACACCCAACTCCGGGCAACGGGCGACGTACCAGTCGCCTTCCTTTGTGATCATCACTGGGAAGCGGTAGGTCAGCTAGCGAAAGTAGCTTGACGAGGCAAGATCCAGAATTCCAGAGTTTCGACTCTGAACAGGGCATGACAGCGAGGGGAAATGGCGGACGAAACAAATACATCAGTACTTCTTCCGATCGATATCGAAGCAGAAATGAGGAAGTCGTATCTCGACTACGCGATGAGCGTGATCATCGCGCGCGCGCTGCCCGACGTGCGCGACGGGTTGAAGCCGGTACAGCGGCGCATCCTGGTGGCCATGAACGACCTCGGCCTGGCGTCCAACCGCGGCTACCGCAAATGTGCCAAGATTTGCGGCGACACCTCCGGCAATTATCATCCGCACGGGGAAGCGGTCATATACCCCGCAATGGTGCGTCTCGCCCAAGACTTCAACCTGCGCTACATGCTGGTCGACGGGCAGGGAAACTTCGGCTCGGTTGACGGCGATCCCCCGGCGGCCATGCGGTACACCGAAGCGCGGCTGGCGAAGATCTCCGAAGACATTCTTGCGGACCTGGAAAAAGAAACCGTCGATTTCATTCCGAACTTCGATCAGACGCGCGAAGAGCCCGTGGTTCTGCCGTCGCGCATTCCGAATCTGCTTGTCAATGGGGCGAGCGGCATCGCCGTCGGCATGGCGACGAACATCCCGCCGCACAACCTGCGCGAGATCGTGGACGCGGCCATTCTACTGATCGAAAAACCCGATACGACGCTGAAAGAGGTGATGAAGATTGTTCCGGGGCCTGACTTTCCGACCGGAGCGTACATCGCGGGCCGTGAAGGCATCGAGGCTGCCTATAAGACGGGCCGCGGCAGCTTTACCATGCGCGCCAAGGCCGCCATCGAAGAGACCACCAAAGACCGCGAAAGCATCATCATCACCGAAATTCCGTACCAGGTGAACAAAGCGCGGCTGATCGAGCGCATCGCCGAACTCGTGCAGACCAAGAAACTCGAAGGCATTTCCGACGTGCGCGATGAATCCTCGCGCGAAGGCATGCGCATCGTCATCGAGCTGAAGCGCGGTGAAGAATCGCAGCTCATCCTCAATAATCTTTTCAAGTTCACGCAGATGCAGGAATCGTTTGGCATGATCCTGCTCTCCATCGTTGGCGGGCAGCCGCGCGAGCTGGGCTTGATCGCGATGATCAAGCTCTTCATCGAGCACCGCGTCGATGTGATCCGCCGCCGGACGATTTTCGAGCTGAAGAGAGCCGAACAGCGCGAGCACATTTTGCTCGGCTATCAAATTGCGCTGGATCACCTCGACAACGTGATCCGCATCATCCGCGGTTCTTCCAGCCGCGTGGACGCCAAAGAAAACCTGTTCAAGTATTTCAGCGAACAGGACGTCACCATCACGGAAAGCGGGAAGTCGAAGAAAATCGAGGGCGTGAAGCTGGACGGCCGAAAGTACCGCGCGCAGGGAGCGTCGGAAATCGAAGCGGCTGGCCGTGGAAACGCGCTCGGCCTCAGTCATGCGCAGATCGACGCCATCCTCGAATTGCAACTGCACCGGCTGACGCAGCTTTCCATCGACGAAATCCTCAAGGAGTTGAAGTCCATTCGTGAACTGATCGCCGAGTTGCGCGAGATTCTGGCAAGCGACAAGAAACTCAAGCAAGTAATCATCGGCGAGCTGCGCGAAGTGCACAAAGCGTACGGAGATGATCGCCGCACGCAGATCGTCGACAAGGTCGACGAGATCAAGCTCGAAGACTTGATCGCCGACACGGAGATGCTGATTACGGTAAGCCATGCGGGGTATATCAAGCGCACGGCGGCGGATACGTACCGGCATCAGTCGCGCGGCGGCAAGGGGCGCATCGGGGCTAGGACGAAGGAAGAAGATTTTGTCGAGTATCTCTTTATCGCTTCGGCGCACAGCTATATTTTGCTGTTCACCTCGAAGGGCCGCGTCTACTGGCTGAAAGTGTACGAGCTGCCGGAAGCCGCGGCGGCCACGCGAGGCAAGGCGATATCCAGCTTGGTTAAATTCCAAGAAGACGAAAAGCTTACCGCGCTGGTCGCAGCGCGTAATTTGGAAGAAGCGGACAAGTTCGTCTTCATGGCGACGAAGAGCGGTACGGTGAAAAAGTCGGCGCTTACAGAATTCTCCAACCCGCGCTCGACCGGCATCATCGCCATCACCCTGGACGGCAAGGACGAGCTTATCGGCGCGAAGCTCACCGACAGCAAGAAAATGATTTTCCTGGCCAGCCACGAAGGCCAGGCGATCCTCTTCCGCGAGACGGAAGTGCGGCCGATGGGCCGCAATGCCGGCGGCGTGAACGGGATGGACCTCGACAAGGACGACTACGTCGTGAGCATGGACGCGGTGCAGCCGGACTTCGAGATCATCGCCAAGGAACACAAAACCACCATGCAGAATCTTGAGGAGCTCGAGAACGAGCAGATCAAGGACTCGCTCGTGACGCTCATGCTGACCGTGGCCGAGAAGGGCTTCGGCAAGCGCACGCCGCTCGCGGAGTACCGCATCACGTCGCGCGGCGGCAAGGGCGTGGTCAATATGAAGACCACGGACCGGAACGGGTACGTCGTGGCCACGCTGCAAGTGACCGAAGAGTCGGACGTGATGATCATCACGCACAACGGCAAAGTCATCCGCGTTCACGCGAACGAAATCCGCGAGGCCGGCCGCTCGACACAGGGCGTGCGTTTGTTGCGGCTCGACGACGATGACTCCGTCGCCGCCGCCGCGGTGCTGCAGGAAGAAAACGAGGAAGAGAAGAAGTAATCCGCAACCAGGAAAATAATTTTGGGGCACGATGATTCCTGCCCCTTTTCTGTTTCAGCCTGCGTTACACTATTTTCCCATGGAAATTACACGCCGAATCTTTGCGTTTTCACTGCTGATTGCTCCGTTCATTTTTTCGGTTGCCGGCGGATCAGCCGATAAGCCCGCTGCAAATCGCAAGTATCTCGTTTTCGTTGGGACGTACACAACCAAAACGGAGAGCAAAGGAATTTACGCCTACGAGTTTGATGCGGACACCGGAAGGCTAACGCCAAAGGGCCTCGCGGCGGAGACGCCGGACCCGTCGTGGGTGGCGGTGCACCCCGGCGGAAAATATTTGTATGCCGCGAACGAAGCAGGCAAGGCCAGCACCGTGAGCGCTTTCGCGGTCGATGTGAAGAGCGGGAAGCTTACGCTGCTGAATCAGATGCCGTCGCTTGGCGAGGACCCGTGTTATTTGTCGTTTGACAAAACCGGCAAATACGTCCTGGTTGCCAACTACAGTTCAGGGACGATTGCGGTTTTTCCAATTTTAGCGGAGGGCCGACTCGGAGAGCACACCGCGATGGTGAAAGACGCGGGCGCCACGGGTCCGAACAAGAAGCACCAGGAAGGGCCGCACGCGCACTGGATTGAGACGTCACCGGACAACCGCTTTGTTCTGGTGGCAGACCTTGGCTTGGATGAAGTGCTGGTCTACAAGCTCGATGCCACGAGCGGCACGCTCACGCCGAATGAACCCGCGTTCGCCAGATTGAAAGCTGGATCTGGGCCGCGACACGCCGTGTTTTATCCGAACGGGAAATTTGTTTTTGCCGTGAGCGAACTGAGCTCGACGGCCACGTCGTTCGCATACGACGTGAAAAAAGGGACGCTCAAGGAAACTGGAACGGCGTCGACGTTGCCGCCCGGATTCTCCGGCCGGAACGACGTGGCCGAAACCGCCGTGCACCCAAACGGAAAGTTTCTCTACGTCTCCAACCGGGGAAACGACAGCATCGCGATTCTTTCCATCCATCCGGGAAACCGAACTCTCGCGCCGGCCGGGGGGATTCCTACCGGTGGAAAGGAGCCGCGGCATTTTGCCATCGATCCAAGCGGCAAGTACCTGCTGGCGGAGAACCAATTCTCGAACAATATTGTCGTTTTCAAGATCGACCCCGCGACGGGCGGCCTGACCCCTACCGGGCAGGTTGTCGAAGTTCCATCGCCGGTGGACATCGCTTTTTTGCAGGAGAATTGAGTCTGGCTCCCAACACGGCTGGAGCCAACGAGTTCCAAATTAGGAAGAATACTCCACCCGCATAACTTAGGGGTTAACAGAATCCAGAGTTGGCCTGTTCTATTTGCGAAAAAAGCAAGATTCCAGATGAATTGAATCTTTCCCGGGTTTGAAGACTAGAAACGGCGAGAAGCCCATCAGGAATCATCAGCGCACCCCAAATGAGAAGCGGCAGCCGAGGCTGCCGCTTCTTGAACCAGGTCATAGCTCGACCTGGAAGTATTCCATTTCCGCTCTAACCCGCCGGGGAGGGCCTTCTCTTTGCTCTGGGTAGGTGGCGGGAGGTGGCGGGATGGAAGTGCTTGCACGTTGAGCGGTTTAGGTTACAATCCCGGCCATTATGGCGAAGCGTAAGGCGAGAAAAGCGAGAGCGAGGAGACCCAAACGCAGCGCGCGCAAAACACGCGGGGCGGCTGGCGGGAAGCTGCCGAAAGACGCCGTCACGCTAATCGTTATCCTGCGGGCGCGCGAGGGACAGGAGACGTTGCTGGAAGCGGAACTGCGCGCGTTGGCCGGCCCGTCACGCAGAGAAGAGGGCTGTCTCACTTACAATCTTCACCGGGCGATCGATACGCCCGGCGCGCTGCTGCTGCACGAAGTTTGGGCGAGCCGCGAAGCGCACACCGAGCATACCCATACGCCACATTTTCTGCGGTGGAATGCGCGCAAGGACACACTGCTCGCGTCTCGCGATGCAAATTTCTGGAAGCAGATTGCCTGAGGCTGATTGCTAGGTCAGCTTTCTGGCGTAGCGAGGTAGTAGCCTGGGCGGGCGCGGACTTTCAAGTTTTTCGCGTTCTTGCGAACGATATTCACTTTAATTTCATGATAGCCGGCGGCGTCCGAGTCGGTCGGAGTGTAGCTGAGGGTGTATTGCGAGTGCAGCTCGCCTCCGATTTCGTCGATGGCTTTTTCGATGGAGCGGTCCTTGAAGGTGGGGAGGTGCGCCCCGCCGGTGGCCGTGGCAGCGACCTCCAGCGCGTGGTCTTTCACCTGATCGTGAATGTGCTGGACGGCCCACACGGCCGCGGCCATCAGGTCAATATTGCCGTAGCGGTTTTCTTCGCTGGTGGGGGTTTGCGGAGTGCCGGGCTGCGGGGGAAGCGGAAACGTGCCGGGCGGGGTGATTTTCGGCCGGGTGTCTTTCGGCTTGGCTTGTAGCTCGGCGCGAGTTGTGGAAAGTCCGACGCTGTAAATCGTCACATTGGCCAGTTGCGCCTGCCGCAGCACTTCGCCCAGCTTTGCTTCGCTGCCGACATCGGTGGCTTCGGAGAGAGTCATCAGCACGCGGCGGCGCCCCGGTTTATCGGCGGTGGCTTGGGGGCGGCCGGAGAGCATTTCCACGCCCACGGCCATGGCATCGTAGAGCTTGGAGCCGGATGTCCCTTGTCCCAGCTGGACGATGGTGTTCTCGATCAGGTCGGCGTTCGTAGTGAAATCCTGCAGCTTGTCTACCGAGTCGTTGAAGCCCACCACGGCAGCCTCGCCTGTCGGCCCCATCACGGTTTGTGTGAATAGAATGCCGGTTTTGCGTACTTGGGGCAGGAGGGGTTCGATGCGTGAGCTCGTCTGGAGCAGGATCACCATGGAGAGCGGGTCCCCGCCGAGATCGAAATGGGAGATCTGCTGGGCTACGTCATTGTCCGTAATCTGAAAATCGCGGGCTTCCAGATTGTGAACCATGTCGCCGCGGCCATCGCGCACGGTCACCGGGGTGTTTACCAGCGCGACGTGCACCTTGACCTTCGCTTGCGTGTCCTTGGGAGGCAACTGCACTTCGACTCCAGGTTTGGGAGGGAGCGGGCCGGAGGGGGACTGTGCCCATGCGAAAATGCCGGAGAGTGCAAAGAGAAGCAGCAAGATTATCAGTGAGCCCGCGATCCGTGCCATTTCGATCTCCTGACAGCAAGGCTAAGCCTACGCTATGGGAGTGTACTTGATTCGACGCATGTCCAGCGGAAGACGTTGCCGCAAGCGGCTGCGATTCCTACAATCAAGGTTCGTCTCAACGGGAGAAAAGACCGATGTCCGATGGCAAAAAACTAAAGCCCCAGCACGCGCCGAAAGCGCCACATGAGGATCCAGAATTTCTGAACAGCACGCCGGCGCGGCCGATCCGCATCCTGGCCGAATACATCCACCCGCTGGTACAGCTCAAGAGGGAAGGAATCGGGGACACCATAGTGATGTTCGGTTCCGCGCGCATCGAATCCCACGAAACCGCGCAGGCGCGATGCACGCGGTTGAAAAACGAGAAGACCGCGAAGATGTCCGCGGCAAAGCTGGCCAAGCACCGCGCGGATGTGCGCCACGCGAGGAGCTTGCTGGAGATGTCGCGCTACTACGAAGAAGCGCGCGAGCTTTCGCATAAGCTGACGACCTGGTCGCTCACGCTGGGACCCAGGCCGCGGCGCTTTGTGGTTTGTTCCGGCGGCGGGCCGGGAATTATGGAAGCGGCGAACCGCGGAGCGTATGACGCCGGCGGCAAATCCGTCGGGCTTTCGATCGAGCTTCCGCACGAGCAATACGCAAATCCCTATATCAGCCCGGAGCTGAGCTTCAATTTCAAATACTTCTTCATGCGCAAACTGTGGTTCGCGCAGCTCGCCAAGGCGCTGATCGTTTTTCCGGGCGGTTTCGGCACCATGGACGAACTGTGGGAAATGCTGACGCTGCTGCAAACCGGAAAACTTGCCAAGCAGAATATTATTCTGATCTACGGCCGCAAGTATTGGGATGAAGTCCTGAATTGGAAGGCCATGGTGCGCTGGGGCACCATCAACGAAGACGAATACAAGATGCTCCAGTTCGCCGATACCGTGGACGAAGCTTTCGACCATATCCGCGCGGGGCTCGAAAAATACCACATGGATCTCGACCCCTTTTTACCGGCTTACTGACCCTCAGTCACTTGCAAATTGTTTATTTCCAGTTGTTTATGGTGTGGACCAGCGCATGCTACATTCTCTCCGTTACGGTGTTTTATAACTTAGAACCTGACCCCATTCCAGCCAGGGAGCATACAGGAGGATGGAGAGAACATGAAGCGTCAAACGAGAGGGAATAGGTTTCTTGGAAAGGCGATGCTCGCCGCAGCATTGTTTGCCGGCATGCTAGCCTTCACCGGAACGCCGAGTGCGCTTGCAGATGACGACCACGGTTGCCAGCGCCGCATCGCCAAAGCGGACCACAGATTGCACGAAGCCGTGGAGCATCACGGTTGGGAGAGCAAGCAGGCGGATCGTGCACGCCACCAACTGCGTGAAGCGCGGGAACACTGCTGGAACGAGAGCCATCGTTGGTGGGACGAAGACGGCCACCGCTGGCACGCGGAACGCGATTGGGATGACCACGACCACGATCGCCACTAATTCATGAATGTGGTTTTTCGGGCGCGGCGAGGTTTCGCTTCGCCCATTTTCGTTCCACCCGAAATTGTTTGCCAAGATTGCCGGGAGCAAAAGAAGCGGGGCGCAACCTTTTGCGCCCCGCTTGTGTTTTGCAAGGCGAAAGAGAATTAGTGCGAAGTCACCAGCTGCTCATCGGAAAAAACAGCTTCGAAGCGGCGAGTTTCATCGTGGTCGTGCAGCATCACGATGGGAACAACGCGCAAGTACTGCTTGCAGGCATGACACTGCGTCACTTCGCCCTGCAAGTCCTGTAAAAAACCATCCGTGAAACGATACAGCGCACGTTCGCGCCGGGCATTTTTCTTGTCCCGCGCGCCGCAGTGCGGACAGATGAATTCCACCGTGTCCTGCTGCGGATCGCGGTCCAGAGCGGCCCAGCCAGTGCGGCGCACACCTACTGTTTCTGGATTACGCCGGTCCATGGCGGTCGACCTCCTTAGATCCACGTCCACTCGCAATAAGATGCACCAGGCGGACGTTCGGATACGGTTGTTATAACATATTCATAACAACACACTTATTAACGATTCTGGGACCAAGAGGCGACCCTCCCCGGCTGCAAAGACCGTTCTTGCCGGATTCACGCTGGAACTTGTGCCTACGCCCGGTGTCCAACGCAGTGAGGACGCGCGCAACCTCACATCCCTGCGAGCGCGGCGCCGGTCTCCTGGAGATCTAGAGCAACCCCCAGGAAATCGGCGCCGCAAAATTTCTGTCGTCCCGTTCTGTGGGACTGCAGAGCGCTGGAGACTCGCAGAAAAAAATGTGGAGGTGTGTGATGACGCCCGAGCCCAAAAAAGTTTGTGAAGTAATCCCCGAAGAGAGTCTTGGATCGCTAAGCGGATGTCTGGTAGACGGGGATGCGGAACAAGGCACGCGGGAACGCCGGGTGAGGCGGCGGCGTGCGCTGGCCGTTTCAATTCTCTTAGAGAGTGCAATGCTCGCTGCGCTCATCCTCGTGCCTCTTTTCGGCAAAGCGGAGCGCATAACGCTCACCATCGTAACTCCCATGCCGCCGTACTCGCGGTATCGCAACACGTCAAGTAATTCCGGTGCGCAACATCATCATTTGAACGGGCCGAAAAACCCGTGTCGTTTTTGTGTCCCAACCAACATCCCGCCCACAATCGCTATGCGTGACCACTCCTCAAGTGCCACTGAAACGGATGAAACGCCGTTTGAAGGTCTGGGGCAGAACATTCCCGGTGCAATTGACGGAGCAATTCCTTTGTCCGACCCAGGACGGAAGGGGCCGAGGCGAGAAGATATCGAAACACGAGTTGATCGTCCTCGCGTCTTGCGCCTCACGCATATCGACCCAGCAATGCTGATCCACCGCGTCGAGCCGGTCTATCCGCCGCTGGCGAGGCAGACTCATCGAGAGGGCCGAGTGGAATTGCGCGCCATCATCGGGACTGACGGAACGATCCAGTCACTGCAGATCGTTGCCAGCGATCCGCTCTTCGATCTTTCCGCTAGGGAGGCGGTTCAGCAATGGCGCTACAGACCGACGATCCTAAACGGCCAGCCCGTTGAAATCGACACGTACATCACGGTGATTTACACTACCGAGCACTGAAAGCCAGGTCAGATAGTGCAGAGGGGCCGCGTCTGCCTTGAACGCGGCCCCTCTGCCTGCGCCGGGCAACCGATCTCGTGGTCCGCGTTAGAACCGGAAAACGATTCCGGTTGATACGCGGAGATTGTTCTGGGTCTGGTTACTCGTACCGGTTTCGGAAAATCGCGTCATCAGGTAATCCACCTTCACGGGACGAATCGCAAAGCGATCGCTCAATTTGTAATCGAGACCGCCGCCGAGGGTCATCGCAAAAGCGTTGTCCGAACCGCTTGTCCCCGCGCTGCTGGCGTGAGCCACGCCGAAGAGCACTTCACCGAATGGCGTGATGCGCCCGAAATGGCGGTAGGAAACACGCGGACCAAAAAGGTACGTCGAGAGCGTTCCATTGATTCCAGTATTCAAGATATTCCCGTTACTGTAGCCGCCGAAATCCGCAACACCACTGAGCCAGCTCTTGGCGTTATAAGCGATCGATGCGCTGCCGCCGTTCAGGTTGAAACTGCTCACTCCCGCCGTGCTGGGATTCAAACGCAAATAAGAATACCCAGCGAAAATATCGAACTTCGGCGTGTCTTGCGCATGGGCCGTTGCGCCGAAAAGCGAAAGAACAGCCAACAGAGACACCAATAGCTTCAACTTCATAAACCCTCCTCTGAATTTAGCTTTCTGCGCAGGGCCGCAAGATCCAAGCGCGGCCGCGCGTTTCGCGGTGTGCCTCAGGCAGGGAGACAGCCATCCGCATTACTCTGTTTTGTCTCATACTAAAGATGCAGAAGTGCGGAGTGAAGTTGCAAGTCCCTGAAAATATTTGGTGTGTAGATTTGTAACTGGGCACTACGGATGATTCTTGCCGTGCCGGGGAGTTGACGGATGGGATCGGAGCTTTACTTACAGGAGTGGCTCGCCGGCGTAGCGCACAATCGTAGCGCGTGTGGCGTCGCGCAGGCGAATCAGTTCGTGCCAGCCAGAGGAATCAGCGAGACTATTGGTGCTGGCCGCCTTGTTTGGATAGATTGGAGGCGAAAGCGTAATGGTGACGCTGGTTGGCCGAGGCAAGTACGTGCCATCGCGCAAAAATCTGCGAGTCCCGGCAAGAGACACCGGGATGATCGGTGCGCCGGCCACCACTGCGGCCTTGAAAGCGCCAAGCTGGAACGGCCGCACGCCATCTTCTCCGCTGAAGGTGCCTTCCGGGAAAATAAATACAGACTCGCCGTTGCGCAGGATCTCTTCCATCTCCTGCGCCTGGCGCAATCGTGATTCCGGATCGGTGCGATCAAACTGAAGATGCCCCATGCGCTTCAAGAACGTGCCGATAAAGGGCATCGTACCGACTTCCATTTTCGAAACGAACCGGTATGGGACACCCAGACCGAGCATCAGAGGCAACACATCGAAATAACTGGTGTGATTCGACGCATAGATTTTTGCTCCGGGCGTTTCCATATGCTGCTTGCCGACGACGCGCACAGGGCATCCTATGAGTGCGAACAAGACCTTGAGAGCGGAAGAGGTGAAGCGTCCCGCTTTCTTGTGGTCCTTGATAAATTGCACCATCACCCAGGCGGGAACAATCCACAGCAGAAACACCACACCGAAATACAAACCGTACAAAATCTCGAGACCGCGCTTCACGCCGGCAAGAATCTCGCTGCCGAGGTTGTGCAAGACGCTCCCCGTTCCCAGGCGCGCGATTTGCAACCAGGCCGGCGCCCGGGAGGCGGAAAGAGTTCCCCCAAGATAAAGTTGTTTGGTCTCTTCCCGGCGCAATTTCCCACTGGAAGTTTTCGGGATGCTGCCTGGCGGGATTAGCTCGACGCGATCCGGCGGAAGCCCCAATCCCCGCGCCACAAGGTCAGTTACTGCGGAAGCGAGAGCCGCACGCCGTGCCGCGTCGCGTTCGCGGGTTTCCGCAACGACAACCAGTTTTTCCGTGCCCGCGGCTTCGTCCGTCAAGCCGAACGCGACGACGCAACCTTTGCGAATTCCTTCGGCGCGCGCCGCGAGTTCCTCGACTTCGTGCGGATACAGATTGCGCCCGCCCTTGATGATGATGTCCTTCACGCGGCCGGTAACGTAAATCTCGCCGTCGGCGCGATACGCACGGTCGCCCGAGTTCACCCACGCGTATTCCCCCTCGCCCGTTGCCTGGCCCAGGGGCAGCAGCGCTTCCGTTGCTTTAGGATTGCGGTAGTAGCCGCTCGTTGCCGAAGGCCCCCGGAACCACAAAAAGCCTTCGGTGCGGTCCGCGACTTCAGTCCCGTTCTCATCCACGATGCTCACTTCATGCCGTGGCAGAGGTTTTCCGGAGGAAACAAAAGAGATGGCGGTGTCGTCCGAGGGCGTCGTGGGCACCGCGCGTCCTTGCGCCGTGAATGTCTCGCGCTCCACGCGATCGACCAACGGGCCGCGATTCAGTGGCGGGATGGTGACCCCAAGAGCGGCTTCCGCCAGGCCGTAGACGGGGAGCTGTGCTTCGCGGCGAAAGCCGTAACTTGCAAAGCGTTTTGCAAAACGCCCGAGCGTTTCCGGATTCACCGGCTCCGCGCCATTCAGCGCCGCGCGCCAGGAGCCGAGATCCACACCCTTGATATCTTTGTCCGCGATCTTGCGTACGCAGAGTTCATAAGCAAAATTCGGAGCCGCTGCGATCGTTCCACGATGTTTGTGAAAGGCCTGCAACCAGCGCTCGGGGCGCGTCAGGAAAGCCAGCGGCGACATCACCGCCAAGGGCGCGCCGAAATACAGGGGCGTAAGCCACGCGCCGATCAAACCCATGTCGTGGTACAGCGGTAGCCAGCTGATGCCAACGTCATCGGGCCCGAGCTGGACCGCTTCGCCAATGGCGCGAATGTTCGCGAGCAGGTTTGCGTGCGTCAGCATGACGCCTTTGGGGTCGCCCGTGGAACCGGACGTGTACTGCAGCAGCGCGAGGTCGCTGCCCTGGCGCGCGCGGCTTCCGGTGACGTGCAACGGCAGCGCGCCCGGCGAAAGGGGTGGAGCTTTGTCCGCGGCTTCGATTAGTCTCTCCGCGTCCGCAACGCCCGCGAGCGAATGCACGCGAGGCCGCAGCAATTTCGCCACGGCTTCCGCGCGGCGGAACGTCAGCAGCAGACAAACTTCCGCATTGTTCAGGATCGCCGATTGTCGCGCGGCGTATTCCTCGATGCGGTCTGCCCGGAAGGGCGGATAAATGGGAACGGGGATCGCACCGGCAAGGAGGATTCCCGCGTAGGAGACGAAAAACGCGCGCGACGTCGGCAACATCAGGGCCACGCGCCCGCCCGCCGGGACGCCGCGGCGCGCCAACTCCGCCGCACAGCGTTGACCCGCGGAATAAAGCTCGCCGAAGGTCAGCGCGAGGCTGCGTTCTTGCCCATCGGCATCTTCCGTGATCAACAAGTGTGTGCGTTCGGCGTCATGAGCCGCGCGATACCGCAGCACATCGATGAGCGTCTCTGCCGAGAAAACTCCTGCGTTTGTGGCTTCGCGGTGCAGCTTTTGAACCGTCACCGAAGCCCGCAATGCGGAGCCGGCTTCCAGGTCTTCCGCGTTTGTTCCCGGAGCGCTCAGAATCGCGCGCGCTAGATCCTCCGGCGTGTTGGCTTGCGAAGCCACGCGGTCCGGCAAACGTATATGGAATGCCGTTTCCAGTCGCGCAAGTAATTCCACACGCTCCAGGCTGCCGAGTCCCAGGTCGCGGTCCAGTTGCGAGGCGGGATTGAGCATCGGCAGCGCCCCCTGGCTGCCCAGTTCATCGAGCAGGCCACGGATTACCTCCAGCACGCGTTCGCGCACGGCCGAGCACTCGAGTTGGGTGACGGGGGTGGCCACAGGACTCAAGAAGGGGTTCGTTTTCTTCCGCGAAAGGCTACCACGCCAAAACGCGGAATGCCATCCACGAGCGATCGAACTCGGCTCTAGGCGCTCTGCTTTGCGGCTTGTGGCAGGGTGAAGCCTCGCGGAAGAAGCGCGGTGGAGAGGTCGACGCCGGAAAGATCCGCACCGGTCAAATCCGTCTCCCGCAGGATGGCCACGCCCATATCGGCGCCAGAAAACTTTGCGCCGCTCACATTTGCCAAGCGCAGATTCACATTGCGCAGATGCGCGCGCTGGAAATTCACATTCGAAAGGTCGCAACGAAAGAATTCCACTCCACTGGCCTGAGCTTCGGTCAAATCGGCCCCGGGAAGAATCGCTTCTGTCATGTCCGTGTTGCGGAGATCGGCCTTGCGCAGATTTGCGCCGGAAAGATCGGCGCCGGGAAGTTTAGCCTTGCGCAGGTCCGTGCCTTCGAGGTTGGCCTTGCGCAGGATTGAGCCGCTCAGATTCGCCGCGCTCAGGTCCGCGTGAGAAAGGTCCGCACCAGTCAGGTCGGCTCGAACTCCGCCGTCTTTGCCGCTGAAAAAGCGTTCGTGCGCTTCGAGAATATCCGCGAGCGACGTTCCGTTGTGCTTGATGCTTTTCGGTTTTCTGAGTCCCATGCTCTGCCCGCTATCGATGATATCGGAGATATCGGACCTATAGTTTACTCGATGTGACGGTCTCGCGGAACTCAGGCGGTCCGCTCTCGGACGGAATCGGAGAAGGCCCTGCGCGGGCGCAGCTTGCGCCCGCAGCGAATTGACCACCGGCCTGCGTGACGTCTTTGCCGCCGCGTGAATTGTTGTAGACGGACTGGATGGTGTAAATCGGTCCCCACGGGATGCCCCCCCAACCGGCAACCAGCGACAGCAGGGTGAACGGCAGGCCCTTTACCGCGGCGTTTTCGCCCTCGCGGAGAAAGTAAATATCCGAAGGCCTCCGGAACGTGAGGACGACCACGGAAATGCAATACTGGAAAAGCACGAACTTTGCGCCGCGCTGGATCTCAAAGTCCAGCTCACCGTACTTCATGCCTTCGATGCCGCGAATCTTGGTAGCCATGGTCAGGGGAGCTTTGGTTGCGACAGTCCCGGCTGCGCTGCTTGTTGCATCTGAGCCAGCGCGCGCGACGCCGAATAGCCTTGCCATATCATCCACAGCGCGTAGGCATGTACTGCTGCATCCAGCCACATGCTGAACAGCAATAGCAAAACGCCGTCGAGCGCGTAGGCGATCATTCCGCCGAGGAAGGCGCCCTGAGAACCCGTCTTTGCCCAACGGGAGCAGAGGATCAGCATGACGATGAAGAGGCCGTCGACGACAATCATCACAAGCGTTCCGCTCTGCCCACTGCCTGGTGCAAAGGCACCTATCACCTGCGTGATGCCCAGGCCAAAGATGAAGCGGATCTTTGCGTCAAAAATCTGCAGGACAGAATTAACTCCCGAGAGAAGCGCGATGGTCAGAAACCATCCCGCACCGCGCCGCATGCGGAGGATGATGGGAATGCTTGGATCCATCGCCGCGGGCGGCGCAGATGTGCTTACAGGAGTACCACCGGGACTCAGTGACATGTTCGCTCCCTGGATTGCGGGCGGAATGCCCCAGCACGGGATGCTGTATTGCTACGCGAAGCCAATTGTGCAGTCAAGAAGGATTTTGCACCGCGCTGCTGACATCGTACTTCCGCCTGCGCTTTCTGGGTATGATAGTGAGAGGCCCGGTGGTTTCCTGTTGCCCGGATGGGTTGTGCGGCGTGAAGCTTGTTCGAAGACTTTCATTATCGGCGGACTCTCGACGTGTCATGCCGGGACGCGGTCGAAGGGATTCTCTGCTCCTTCGAGCGGCATTATTGTGGCGAATCACGATCTTTCTCTTGTCTGGCGTCCTCTGCGCTTCCCCGTTTGACGCTCTTGCCCAGGAGCAGCACGAAGACGAAATAGTCGCCAATCTCGCTGGCGGCCGTGCCATCGTTCACGTGGCAAAGGACGTCATCGTCTTCGCGGCTATCGATCAGCCCGTGGAGCGAAATTCCATCCCTCCGCGCGTGATGGACCTCGACGCCACGCACATCGGCGTCCTTTTCGGGGCTTCGGAATGGCGCATTCCCGCCGACCCCAAGCCCGTCCGGTTGGACCGCAATTTTCAGCGTGTCGGCCGGGGCGACCCCCGTTACCAGGCTGCTCCCGGCGAGGGTGAGACGGACTTGGAAACCATGGGCATCGCTTTCCTCGAAAAACTTCGCCCCCTGGTGGCTCAACTCCACCACAAACTCGATTTCTCTGCCGACGATCCCATCTTCCAGATCGTGATCATTGGTTACGCTCCCAATGACTACGGCCCTGAGGTGTGGGTCGTGGAGTATCGAATGGAGCAGGAGCAAGTCGCCACCCGTGGTGACTATTGGCAGACGCGTGTGCAGCGGCCGCGCTTCACTCAGCTCTACCCGCCGGAAAAACGTGCGCCGCGCACCGTCGTGGAAAGCCGTTATCCACCGGATTCAAAAGGTCCCACGTTGGCCGAGCTGATCCATGGCAACGACCCGCACATCACGCATCTCGGCTCTGGTGAGCCGCGCTTTGCAAAGGTGCTCGATAACCTCCGTGGCGGGCAGGCGCAGAAAGCTGCTCCGGTCGATTCCGCTGATTTCATGCGCGCAGTGTTGCCTTTGATCGCTGGGGGTGCGCCGTTTGTGCTGGGCACGATGGACGAACGGCACGGCTTCGAATGGATGGTTCCGCCTGAGGAGCCCGTCGAAAAAGTGCAAGAAGACAAGAATCGCCCCCCGGATGCGCCGACGCTGCGGCGAACTCCCAAGCCTTAGTTGTCAGGAGAGCTTTTCGATGGAATCGCCGCGGCGGATCACTCCGCCCTCTAGAACGCGGCACAGCATGCCCCGCCGTCCCCAAAGCTCTTTCGGAAGTCCGGGACGAATTGTTTCCATCTGGTCACAGGGGGTGCATACCGCACTGACTTCCAGACGTGCTTTGCCGATCTGGAGCTGCTGGCCAATCTGCAGGGCATTCACGTTCATGCCATCGGTTGTAACGTTCTCGCGGATGATTCCCGGCCGGAGGTCCATGGCCTCCAAGGTCTCGTGATCCACGAGCAAGACCTGGCGCTTGCTTCCGGGCCGCGCGTGAGCGCAGCCTTCGAAGCCGGTGTCGCCCACAGCACGAACTTCGGAAAGTTCCTCCATCGGCAGGTGCTTCTTCGGAGCGCGGAAAAGATTTTGCACGCGCGGCATGCCCTCTAATCTCCCGCGGCTTTCAGTTGGGTTGTGTGAGCCCCGATGTCTTTTCTGTAGTGCATGCCCGCAAAGTGAATTCGTGAAACAGCTTCATAGGCTGAGGCCAATGCGGCCTTGAGCGACGTGGCTGCTGCAGCAACGCCGAGCACTCTGCCGCCGTTTGTGACTACCCAGTCTCCGGCGAGCTTCGTCCCGGCATGCAGAATCTTCACACCGCTAATCTTCTGCGCAGTGGTTAGGCCGTCAATCCTCCGGTCATTCTCAAACTTTCCCGGATACCCGCCTGACGTCAGCACCACACAGGCGCTGGCCCCGGGCTTCCAACGTAGTTTTGAGGGATCCAAGCGTCCTTTGGCAACGTCGTTGAGGATCTCGGCCAAATCGAAATCCAGCCGCGCTAGGATCGCCTGAGCTTCGGGGTCCCCCAGCCGGCAATTGAACTCCAGGACTTTTGGACCGGAGTTCGTCAGCATCAGGCCGATGTACAAGAACCCTTGATAGAGCATGCCGTCTGCGGCCAGCCCCCGTAAGGTCGGCTCGACAATCGTCGAACGGAGGGTCTCTCGAAGATCTTCCGGCAGCAATTCATCCGTCGAGTAAGCCCCCATGCCACCCGTGTTTGGGCCTTGGTTTCCATCGAAGACGCGCTTGTGATCGCGCGTCGGCAAAAGTGGCGCGTACCGCCTTCCATCCGTGAGAATAATGAAGGATAGTTCTTCGCCTTCCAGCGTCTCCTCCAGGAGAATTCGCCTTCCGCCCGGGCCCAGTTCGTTCTTTTCCATCACGCGTTCGACAAAATCTTTCGCGGCCGCGAAGTCGGGCGCCAAGAAGACACCCTTGCCGGCACACAATCCATCCGCCTTGATCACCACCGGCCAAGCCACGGAACTCAAGGCACTGTAGACAGCTGTGGGAGAGTCATACGTGCCGTACATCTTTGCGGTAGGAATGCCATGCCGCTTCAGAAACTCTTTCGAGAAAACCTTGCTCCCTTCAAGCTGCGCCGCCTGCTGAGAAGGCCCTACAACGGCCCAATTCCACTGCCGGAACGCATCGGTCAGCCCGTTCACCAGCGGCAGTTCCGGTCCCACGATGGTCAGATCGGGCTGAATCTTTCCGGCAAGCGCGACGATCGCGCCGACGTCACCCGCCTCCACGGCCACGCACTCCGCTTCCGCAGCGATGCCGCCATTTCCGGGAGCGCACCAGATTTTTTCCACGTGCGGGCTCTGGTTCAGTTTCCACACCAGCGCATGTTCGCGTCCACCGCCGCCCAGCACGAGAATCTTCATCCGCCATCCCTCGTCAACGACTCTTTCGAACGATAGACGCCCCTTCTGAACGTGTCAACCTGGCGGAGCTACAGGAGACTTTGTGAAACTCTTCAGATCAATATGGTCCCAAGCAAGCTTCGAAACGCAGACAGTCGAGGAAGGCGCGCTGCGTTTATCAATCGGCTATGACCTGTTCCAATGGTCAGTTACATCGCGACGGATGCGCCTTCTACACTCGGCAGAGCTATTTCTCTCTACCGTTTCGATCGGAAGGGATTGCCCGATGCTGATTCCGTTGCGCCATGAAAACATGGAGGGCCGCCGCTGGCCGGTCGTCACCTTTGCGCTGATCGCGCTGAACTTGCTGATATTCCTTGGCACCCACTGGAAAATCGAAGCGCAGGAACCCGAACGCATCGAAGTGCGAACGCACGTCCTGGTGCTCGCCGCGACGCACCCTGATTTGAAGATGCCGGAAGATGTACAGATGTTCGTCAACGAAGTGCAAAGCAAGACCCCCGAGCTATTGTGGAAGCAACTCGGCTCAAACGAACGCAAGCCCGAGGATGCTTGGGAGGCCCAAATCCGAGAGGTCGAGGACCCCGAACAGCTTCAGGTGGAAATGGATACACTCGCACAGCGCTTTGCCGAAGAGCAGCAGAGTTCTATCTTGGAGAATTACGCGTTCGTACCGGCGCATCCAAAACCTATTTCATACCTAACCTCTGTGTTTCTTCATACCGGTTGGATCCATCTGATCGGCAACATGTGGTTTTTGTGGCTTGCCGGCTTCATCCTCGAGGATAGATGGGGCCGCGTCATTTACCCTATTTTCTATATTCTAGCCGGAGTCGCCGCGTCTCTTATCCACGCAATGTTTAACCCCGGAAGCCTCGCTCCTGCTCTCGGGGCCTCTGGTGCAATAGCTGCGCTCATGGGCGGTTTTCTGGTGCGCTTCCCAAAACTGAAGATACACATGCTTTGGTACATGTTGATTTTCCGGATTCGTTTTAAAGCCCCGGCCTACTGGCTGCTTCCTATGTGGCTTTTCATGGAAGTATCCTACGGTAGTCTATTTGGTCAAGCGTCGGGAGTGGCCCATTGGGCGCATGTCGGCGGGTTCGTCTTCGGAGTTCTGGCTGCGGTAGTTATCCAACACACGGGCCTGGAGCACAGTGCAAATGCGGTCATTGAAGACAAGATCGGTTGGACAGCGGATCTAGCTGTCGTTCAGGGAGCAGAGTTTATGGAGCAGGGAAAGTTCGATGAGGGCATTGCGGTGCTTAAGAAGCACGTGGCCGCGAAACCCGACGCCATCGACGCTCATTCCCTGTTGCGGCAACTCTATTGGCGCAAGAACGATATCCGGTCGCATCTGGAAGCCACGGTCAAATTGTGCCAGCTCCATCTCAAAGCGCAAGACGCAGAGTCAGCTTGGCACGATTACCAGGAATACGCCAACGCCGGCGGGGAGCGCATGCCTGCGGCAACGTGGATTGAACTGTGCCGCATCGCGGAGGGGCACCAGGACTACCATCGCGCCGTCATTGAGTACGAGCACTTAGCCAAGGCATACCCCGCGGAAAAGCAATCGCTTCTCGCGCTTCTCTCTGCCGGTCGCATCGCCCTGAAGAAGCTCAATCGCCCTTCGGACGCATTGCTCTACTACAAAGCGGCGAAAGTTTCCAAAGTCCCGCACCTTGATTGGGAAACGAACATCCAAGCGGGAATTCAAGACGCGGAAAAAGCGGCGGGCGCAACCTACGCTCCAAGAGTGAAATCCTAGCCTAGGCTCAGTTTTGGGGAACAAGAACAATTTGGAATGCGCGGAGTAGCAGAAGCTATATTTGATCTATGAGTAATTATCCTACGATAAAATACAAGAAAATCCGGAAAATATCAACCGTTCCCGACAGCCCGAATGGGGATTGTCACCGTTGAAGCCGTCTCCGAAGATCCCAGCATGTGGCAGCGGCCGTCGAAGATTCCACCCGGATCGATGACCATGCATGGAGAGTGAACCTCTCCCGTCACCACGCCTTTGGCTTCGATCTCCACGCGGCCCTTCGCGAAAATCACGCCATCGAAGCGGCCAGAGATTACGACGCGGTTTCCCTCGATTTGTCCTTCAACCTTAGCGCCTTCGCCAAGGATGACGGTCTGTTCCGAAATGATGTTGCCCTTTACGTTACCGTTGACGCGAAACGTGCCTTTTACCGTCAGCGTGCCCTCGAGCGTTACGCCCTGGTCGATGAATCCTGTCCATTCTTCGCTGGTGCTATTCTTCGAGCTTGCCGGCCACTTCCATGCCATTTCAAAACCCCCATATAGAGACTGTTCTACTTTAGCTGCGCTCGCGGATAAGTCAACGCAACAGAGCATGCGGGTTGTCGAATGAAGCGACTGAACGAAGGGGCAGTGATTGTTCGCGAAGTCGGCGACGCTATTTCATCAAACGATCATAGAGACCCATGAGCTGGGCGTCGTCATAATACTCGAGCACAAGCTGCCCCGGGCGCATTTTCGTTTTCTGATGAAGAAGCACTTTCGTGCCGAGATGCCGTTGAAGCTCATCCAAAGCCGAGCGAATGTTCGCGTCCACGTGAACCTCCGCCGGCGCATGCCCGCTGCGCGAGCGCCGCGAAGCGAGGCGCTCGATCTGGCGTACCGTTAATCCGCCCCGTGCGGCCCGCTGGGCGTAGCGCATCCGCAATTGCGAATCCGGCACTGCCAGCAAGGCGCGACCGTGCCCTGCCGTCAGTTTCCCTTCTTCAATCCAATCCTGAATCGTCGGCTCCAACTTCAAAAGCCGAATCGCGTTCGCCACCGTCGCGCGGTCCTTGCCGGTTCGCGCTGCAACAGCCTCCTGGGTTAGCTGAGCCTCGGCCATTAAGAGTTCAAATGCTCGCGCGGCCTCAATAGCATTCAGATCTTCACGCTGAATGTTCTCAACCAGCGTCATCTCCAGCGCTAGCTCGTCAGACGCCTGCCGAACGATTACAGCCACCTTCGTCAAGCCGGCGCGCTGCGCTGCGCGCCACCGGCGCTCGCCTGCAATCAACTGAAACCGCGCGCCGATCGGTCGGACGACCAAAGGCTGGATGATGCCGCTGGCCTGAATCGAACGTGACAGTTCGTCGAGGGCTTCCTCTCGAAAGCGCGTGCGCGGTTGGTAAGGACTGGGCTCGATCAAGTCGATGTCAACTTGTTGTGGGCCCGGATGCACCCCCTCGCGAGTGGGCACGACCGCTGCGCCACTGGCTGTTGTTGCCTGAGGTTGTATCGGCGGCGTCTGTTCTGGCGAAGTCTTGGACTCAGGCTCCCGAATGAGCGCTCCGAGCCCCCGTCCCAGCGCGTTTCTCGGCATTGGCAATGACCTCCTGGGCGAGCTGCGTGTAGCCTTCTGCGCCCTTGCTGTGAACGTCGTAAAAAATGATCGGTTTACCAAAACTTGGCGCTTCCGCAAGTCGCACATTTCGCGGAATCACGCTCTGAAAGACTTGTGTTCCAAAGAAACTGCGCAAGTCCGTCGCTACCTGCCGGGAGAGGGTTGTTCGTTCATCATACATCGTCAGCAGGATGCCTTCGATTTCGAGGCTAGGATTCAGGGTGCGCCGGATGCGCATCAGCGTGTCCAGCAGTTCCGAAACACCTTCGAGCGCCAAATATTCACACTGGATGGGGACCAAAACAGCTCCCGCGGCCACGAGAGCGTTCAAAGTCAACAAATCCAAGGCAGGAGGGCAATCCAGGATGATATAGCGATATTTTTCGTGTAGAGCTTTCAGGGCGCCTTGGAGCTTATATTCACGACTTTCCGCACTGACGAGTTCAACCGCTGCTCCCGCAAGGTTTTTGTCGGCTGGGATGACATCTAAACCATCCACCTGTGTTTTTTGAATGATCTTGTCGAAGGGTTCGTTCAAGATTAAGGCGTGATAAAGGGTTCTACGCGAAGGATCTTTCGTGAATCCGATGGCGGCGGTCGCGTTGGCTTGGGAATCGCAATCAACAAGAAGAGTCGGTTGTTCAGCTGTGGCGAGACAAGCGGCTAGATTCACCGCAGTTGTCGTCTTGCCGACTCCACCTTTTTGGTTCGCGACGGCAATGATTCGAGTCAAATATTCCCCCGAGAGCGAGAATTTAGCAAAGTCGTCTCAAGGATGCAAGATGTTTCACGTGGAACAACGTTTTGACGGTGGAAATCAGGCTTTGCAGGACGAATTGTTCCATGTGAAACGCTGTTCTGCCATCCTGTAGCTCCCTTCCGATAGCGAGTTGTTTGCGCCTTTCTGGATTTTGAAGAATCGGGCGGCGGCATTCCAAAGCTAATGTTGCGGGGCGGACACCGACTCCTTGGAGATTTGCGGCCGAGTGCGTTGTTCCACGTGGAACACAGGCTCACTTCACCTCCAAACTCTTAGGACACTGCCATGTGAAGCATTTTGCCGTCGGGTAGCTGGCTCTGAATGTTCCACGTGGAACATCGATTTGGCGCGAGCCGCCAATGGCTGCGAATCAGGGAAATTTCTCAAAGAAATAGCAGAAACCTCTCATCTCATCTTTACGGCGATGTGACGGTAATTGAGGACTTCCTTGTGCCCACAAGAAGGAGGCGTCGCAGGGAATGCGGCACCTCTAAGGGTTCGCTCCAGTCCCAACTCCGGATCTTCTGAATCTCCCCAAGGTCTCGGCCGCCAATCCAAAGTATAACTTGTTTCGCTTCTATCTGTTGCGACCTCGCCCAATCAAGAAAGATTGGGTATTCGCCCAGCGCACGCGAGCAAACGTAATCAAGGGGCGCGACCTCCTCCCCTAGCTCTTCATAGCGGCGCGCTAGCACCTGTGCGCTTGTAAGTCCCAATTCACGAATGACTTCCGCTAGAAATGTGACTTTCTTGATGTTGGATTCGACCAGGAAAACCTGCAAGTCAGGCCGCATGATCTTGAGTGGCAGCCCCGGAAATCCGCCTCCCGAGCCAACGTCGGCGAGCCGACCGTTTTTCAGGGGTATAGCCTCGGCGGCGTACATGCTCTCGCAAAAATGACGATAAAGTATCTCCAGCGGGTCGCGGATGGCCGTCAGGTTTATCTTTTCATTCCAGGTCAGCAGAATCTCTATATATTGTTGAATTTGACGTACTTGATCGTCAAAGACGGGGATCTTGAATTCTCCGAGGGCGCGCCGTATTACGGCCGCCGAGGGAGAGACTGGGATAGTCGTTGTCATAGTAGTAACTATTGACTCTGATGTATCAAATTCTCCCTTTCCTGGACACTAGCCCTTTTTGGTGTCAGGTACCGCGGCCCCGCTGTTCCGGCGACCACATCCACGGCGCTGTGCCAGAAAATCGCGGGGACCAGACTACCGTAGGCAATCCGGCTTGTCCCCAGAATGAGGCCGATCAAGAGTGTCATAACGATTCCACCGCGTCCCTGGTAACTATGTGCCAGCCCGAAGAGAACGGAAGAAAGGAGCACCACCGCCCAAGCTCGTAACCCGAGATGTGCGAGGAAGGCCATGGCGAAACCGCGATACAGGAATTCCTCGCAAAGTCCCGCTGTAATCGCGAGCGCCAGATAGGGGAGCAACTCCACGGTGGATTGCGGCAAGATCCGTTCCGCAATGGCCTGAAGAGAGCCCCGCGCTTCTACGGGAATTCTCCCCACGCGCCGCAGGTTCAGCCACTGAAGGGCTGCAATGGTCGCGGCGCCGACAATCGAAGCAACAAGAGTCCGGGTTCTGCCATGGATCGTCAAACCAAGCTGAGAGGCCGTGAATCCGTGCGCCCAGGCACGCCATGCCACCCCCGCGACGGCAAACCATTGAAAGGCAATGGTCGAAGCGTAAAGCGCAAGCCGTTCCATCGTGCCGACGCGTGGCATCGCCAGCAATCTCTTCATGCGAACTCGCCCGCGCCACGGCAAAATCAAGGCGAGCACGAAAAAGATGAGCCAGATGTCCCACAGCATCCGCGAATGAGAACACTTCCCGTATAGGTTGCGCAAGTGAGGAAAGTCCCGACGAGCAGGTCAGTTTCCGATGAGCAGAGTCTTCAGGAGGTGACCCGCGGGAGGACCGGGCAGCTTTCTCCCGTAGTGCTATTAACGCCGGGATTGGCCAAACCGGGCAAACTCATCAGATGGGATGAGAGGGCCGGTCTCGACCTGTTCGGGTAAATGGAAACATGATTTTCAAAGGACACAAGCTCACGATTGGTGTGGACCTCGGCAAAGCGATGAAGCAGACATTTGAGAAGATTCCGCGAAGTCTCATGGCCCTGGAGAGGGGAACACATTCCCCGTGGTCAAGCCGGCTGTTAAGGGAGCTGGGACACGAGGTGCTCGTGGCGCACGCGCAAAAGGTGGGATTGATCAGCAAGAGCACTCGAAAAGATGATCGCCACGATGCGCGGACACTGGCACGGCTGGCCAGAATCGATCCTGAGCTGTTGGGGCCGGTGCGGCATCGCAGCGCTAAAGCACAAATTCATCTGACAGTGATCCGGGCACGGGCGGAATTGGTGAGTGCACGAACCGCCTTGGTGGATGCGGCGCGAGGATTGGTGAAGTCTTATGGTGAACGGCTGCCGAAGTGTGGTCCCCACAAATATTTCTCTGTGGAAAACTCGGAAGGGCAGAAAGAAAGAAAGAAAAGGAGCATACAAGAAAGAAAAAGATCCCAACAGCCGAGCTCAACCGCCGAGATCAGGTGACTGCGACTAACTCCTGGCCCAAATCCCCCTGAAAGGGTGGGAACATAGGTCGATTATCAGGTAGCAGCACCTACTGAAACGAGTACACCCAACTTGCACCGAGCGACAATCGCTCAACAAAGAGTGCGGATGGAAGGGTGGCGACAGGAGCGGCTTGGCTCAAGGGCAGGAACTCACAGGGAGGAAGACAAGAACAAAAACATCCTTACAAGAAATGAAAAAAAGAAAGAAAAACATACTTGACACTCACCGGCCCTCTCATGGAAGGAGTTCAGCGAAGACATGAATTTGTTTCCCGCCTTCATACTCCGCGCCAAGCGTTAGCAGAGTTCTCTTTTACTCCCCGCATCTCTTATGGCGCTGTGGCATGAGTTCGCACCGCCGACACCGGTCAGAGACGAAACCAAGAGCAAGCCCTGTCAGTTAGGAGCCCGCGAGCCTGCGGTCCCGAGCTTGGGGCACCTGAATACAGCAAATAGCGATCCCCAGGAGCGAAACTGCACGTAGGATAGGGGACAGAGAACAACCGTTTGCCGTAAGGTCGCTCATCCTCAGTTGGATACGGTGGCTACGAAATTACATGGTGCGCAAGCACGAGCCGCGGCACCTCGCTATAATCGAAAGGCTTTACAACGAGGTGTGGCTTGACCCATTCCGTGAAACTCACGGCCATGGTCAAGGCAGCGGGTTGAGCGGCGAAGCTGAGTCCAGGGTTGCTGGATTCCGTTTTGCGCCGTTTGCCGCGGCCAACTGATCCGAACGTGCTCGTTGGTTTTGACACCAACGACGACGCCGGGGTGTATCTACTCAGCCCTGAAATGGCACTAGTCCAGACGGTCGACTTCTTTACCCCGATCGTCGATGACCCGCACACCTTTGGACAAATTGCAGCGGCGAATGCATTGAGCGATGTTTACGCCATGGGCGGCAAACCAGTTTCCGCGCTTTCGATCGTGGGCTTCCCCGACAAGGGCGATCCTGAGATTCTCGAACAGATTATTCGTGGCGGCCTTTCAAAGATGACCGAAGCTCAGTGCAGCGTCATCGGCGGCCACTCGATTCGAAATGACGATATTCAATTTGGCTACGCGGTCACTGGCATCATCAACCCGAATGGAGTGTGGCGAAATGTTGGCGCACGTGCGGGCGATGTCCTGCTTCTGACCAAAGCCATCGGAACCGGCGTGCTCTCAACGGCGCTGAAGAACGACCGCGTAACACGCGTCTCACTTCAGGCGGCGACTGTCTCGATGGCAGAACTGAACCGCGCGGCGTCCGAAGCGCTAGAAGGAGTACAGGACAAGCGAGGGGCTGCAACTCCAATTCACGCAGTGACGGACGTTACGGGATTCGGATTGCTGGGCCACGCCCGGGAGATGGCGCTCGGTGATTCGCAGCGGAATATTGAGCCCGTGTCCCTCGAGATCGATCATTCCACGGTTCGCTATCTTCCCGGAGCCGTGGAGGCCGCACGCGAAGGATTTCTTCCCGGCGGCCTGAAGAATAACCGCGATTTCATTGGCGATTGCGTGCGTTTCGCCGAAGGCGTTCCTCAGGAATACCGCGATCTTCTCTTCGACCCGCAAACTTCCGGCGGCCTGCTGATTGCTATCTTGCCGGAATCCGCAGAGGCCGCCATCTCCGCTCTCGGTCGTCATGGCGTCTCCGCGCGTCGCATCGGCAAAGTCATCAGCAAAACAAATCCACTTCTATTCATCCGTTAGAATGTCGCGTCCGGGGCGCATCGGATAGACTCTAACGATGGACACGATCACACACGGCATCGCTGGCGCATTGATCGGAAAAGCCATCTTCCGCGGCGAGGACATGTTTGCCGCGCAACCGATGAACCGCGGTCGCATCATCACATGGTCGCTGATGCTTGGCGCCATTTTTCCGGATTCCGATGTCCTCCGGGATTTTTTCTCCAGCGACAAGCTTCTCATCGTTACCTGGCATCGCAGTATCACGCACTCGCTGGTGATGCTTCCTCTGTGGACGCTGCTTCTCGCGGGAATCACGCGCGCGTTTGCGAACTGGCGAAAATGGGAAGCACCCTCCTTCCGAGCGCTGACCGCGATCTACGCGGCGGGCATTCTCAGCCACATTCTGCTCGACTTGGTGACCTCCTTTGGCACCATGATCTGGTCGCCGCTCGAATGGTCGCGCCCCGCCTGGGATCTCATCTTCATCGTGGATTTCACACTGACCGCCATTTTCCTTGTGCCTCAATTGCTCGCCTGGGTGTATGCCCACCCCGAAAAAGTAAGGCGCCGCGCCGTTGGAATGTGGCTGGTGTTCGTGCCCGCCCCATTTCTCATCGCCAAAATTGCCGCAATTGCCGGCGCGCCGATTTCCGATCGAGTTGTTTTGAGCGCCATGGTTATTCTTGCCGTGCTCTTCGTCTTGCTAGCATTCCTTGGATGGGGGTTGAAGATTCAGCACCACATATGGAATCGCGCTGGTCTTGCCGCGGCCGTGATCTACGTGGCCTGCACGGTCTATGCACACCATGTCGCGTTCTCGCGCATTCAGAAGTTTGCTGAACTGGACCACTTGCAGGTCGAATCGATCGGAGCGTTACCGCTCCCGCCATCGCTCTGGCATTGGGACGGGCTGGTTCGGACGGCGCGAGGAGTCTACGAATTGCGCATGGACCTTGCCGACAAGCCCGTAAACGATGGGGAATTGTCCGCGCTCGAGCACCACTATTACCCCGACGCCCCGCCGAATTCCTACATCGAGATAGCCACACGCCTGCCCGAAGTCCAGAAGGTTCTGTGGTTCTCGCGATTTCCCGTGACGCGTTTCCACAAGGAAGGCGATGTAGCCGTCGTCGAGATTTCCGACATCCGCTTTGTGCAAACGCGCCGCGACCGCCCCCCGTCCTTCACGTATCGCGTTCGCTTTGGCACTGACGGCAGGGTTCTGTCGCAAGGCTGGGCCGCGAGGTAGGACAGGCATTCTTGCCTGTCATTCTTTTTGCGGCAAAGAGGAACTACCGGGAAGGTTTTTTGTCTGCCGGATGGATGACGACCTGGCGGTCTTCGCCGACGCCGGAGCTTTCCGTGCGAACTCCGCTCATATCCTTCAACGCCATATGCACGATGCGGCGCTCGCGCGAGGACATGGGATTCAGGCGGAATGGCTGGCGAGAAGTCTGCACGCGTTCGGCGGCAACACGCGCCGTCATGCGCAATTCTTCAAAACGCAGCGCGCGGTAGCCACCGCAATCGATGTGGATCTTTTCATGGTAAGCAGGTTCCAGCCGCAGCGCCCTGAAGGCCAGGTGTTCGAACGCTTTCAAAAGTTCCGCGCCGCGCTCGAGGAGAATCTCTTTGTCCTTGCCGTCGAGATCGGCGAGCACTTCCGCGTCGCCCCCGGAGCCTTCTCCATCCGCTGAAACCAGGTGTACGTTCACCTTCAACTCGAGCGCGGAAACACGCACCATATTCTCCAGAAAATGACGCAGCGCGTCGGCCGCCGCTTGCCGGTCCAACTTCCCATCGCGGATGAGTTCTTGAGCCATCGGTAGTTCGAACGTTCGGAGCCGCGTCCGCCTCTCTGAAATGTTTTCTTAAGGCTTCTTCCCACGCACGATCTTTGCAGGTGCGGGCACCGGATGTGTGCGGTTCAGGTACCACTGCTGGGCGATACCGACCACGCTGCTGGTGAGAATATACACCGCCAAACCGCTAGAAATCGGCGAAATCATGAAGATGCCCGCCATGGTGATAGGCATGATCTTCATCATCGTCTGCTGCTGCGGGTCGGTCGCCGTCATCGGCGTCATCTTCGAAACGAGATACATGGAAGCGCCCATCAGCACGGGAAGAACGTAGTAAGGATCTTTCGAAGAAAGGTCCGTGATCCACAGCCAAGTCGCGTGCCGCATCTCGATGGCATAACGCAGAGCGGTGTTCAAGCCGAACCACACCGGCATTTGCAGGAACATCTGGAAGCAGCCGCCCATGGGGTTGATGCCCTCGCGGCTGTAAACTGCCATGACCTCCTTGTTCATCTCCCTCTTGCGCGGATCACGCATCGAGTATTTCTTGTATTTTTCCTGGATCGCTTTGATTTCCGGCGCCACGCGCTGCATTTTTAAGGTCGTCTTGTAGCTCGAGATGCGCAGGGGAAAGAGGAGCATATTGATCACTAGCGTGAGGACAACGATGGCCCATCCCCAGTTGGGGATGTAGTTGTGCAGCCACTTCAGCCCGTGAAAGAGAGGCTCGGCGATAAATTCTAGCCAGGTGAAATTAATAAGCCCGTGCAGCGGCGGGTTCATCTTCTTCAGGTCGTCGTAATCTTTCGGCCCAACGTACACACGCAAGGCCAGCGGCTGCGTCGAGGTCGCCGCGGCCACTTGTGGCACCGGCTCCGCCGTGTCTTGACCATTCGCATGCACGGTCCGCCAAGATTTCCAATAGCGCGTCTGAAGCGTGCCCGGCGCGGCGCCGTTTGCGGGGAGAAACGCGGCGGTGAAGTAACGGTCCTCAATGCCAACGAAATTTTTTCCACCCTGCCAAAGACCTGGGCCCCACTTATCGAGTCCTTCCAGCTTCTTGTGGGCGAAATTCGTGATCTTGCCGCCCTCACTGTAGTAGGTCGAGAGCGTTTCCACCGGCGCCGGATTCGTCACTGTTAAATCGCCGAAGCCGCCGAGCCATCCAAGCCCCGCGGTGATGGGTTTGCCGTTCAACTTGACGAAGGTTTCTATGCGAACCACATACGTGTGATCAAAGCGGAAGTGCTTGGTGACTTCCAGGTGGCCATCACTCCATGTGAGTTCAACATCGGCCGGTGCTTCGAGTGAGGTCGCCGGGGAGGAGATCTGATAAAGTCCGCCGTTCGCCGCGTTTTGCAACTGCTCATCATCGAGCACCACGGAAAAGGGCCAGCCGCCTGTTTGCTGCGATGCGTCCGGGTGGACGACATCAAGAACGCGCTGCGGCTTCGCATCATCCTTGTAATTCTTCAGCTGCCAGCTCTTCACGACCGCGCCGCGGTTCGAAATTTCCACGCGGTAGAGACTGTTTTCGACGACGACCGCGCGTTCCTGCGAATCGTTTTTTACAGTGACGCTGGCCGCTGCCGCTGGGGCAATTGTTGCCGGCGTTAGACTGGCTTCGGATGGATTCGCCGCCGGTGAGGTCGCTGGACCCGGTGTGGCCGGAGCGGTCCGCGCCGGCCGGTTTGCTGGCGTTGGCGGGATGGGCGGCTTCGGCCCGAAAAACTTCGCCCACAGGATGATCACCGCAAACGACAACAGTGAAGCCACGAGAATTCGCAGCTCCGGCGTGAACTTGTCCTTTTGTCCCGGCGCGCTCATGACTGCGCCTCAGTCTTCAGAACTTTCCGTGCGGCTGAACTTGTTGGCATCTCTTCCCATTTCTCCGGAACCGGGTCGTAACCAAATTTGCGCGAGAGCGGATGGCAGCGCAGCAGCCGCTTCAGTCCAAGCCAAAAGCCGCGCGCCATCCCAAACCTTTCAATGGCCTCGTAGGCATAGTGCGAACATGTCGGTTCGAATCGGCAACTTCCCGCGAACAAGATCGACAAATACGTTTTGTAGAACCGCAGCGCGAGCAGCGCCACGCGCACAGGAATGGATGGCTCTACACTTTGCGTGGTGGCGATTTGTGTAGGAGCGGACTGCCGTCCGCCCTCATCGCCAGCGTCCATTGCCGCAACAGAGGGAGCACTAGAGTGCGCCCCTACACGCTCTTCAGCAGCCGCAACAAATCCGCCGTCAGCGCCGCAAACGGCGCGCGCTCGACCGAACTCTTCGGGTGTATGACGATGTCCCATCCCGCGGGTATCTCCAGCCGGTGGCAGCGTACGATCTCGCGCACACGCCGCCGGATATGATTACGCACTACCGCGCCGCCCAGGGCCTTCTTGATGCTGAAGCCAAAACGGCTCTGCGGCAGTTCGTTGGCGCGAAAGAAAACTGTGAAGTGGGAACTCGAGCGGCGCTTTCCGGCGCGGTAGACGGCATCAAATTCTCCGCGCCGCAGCAGCCGCGCCTCGCGCGGAAACAGATTCCCGTGCCCACTCGAACCGGCGGTGGGCAACAGGCTCCCCGCATTATTCGGGGGTAAGCCGATGGCGTCCCTTTTTGCGGCGCGCCGCCAGCACCTTGCGGCCACCCTTCGTCTTCATGCGTACGCGGAAGCCGTGCGTCTTGGCGCGTCGGCGTTTGCGCGGTTGAAATGTGCGCTTTGGCAAAACAATCCCCCTTTGTAGTACGCGATCGCAGGGCAGTCTCTTTCACCCGCAACGGCGTAACAGCCCCCTGGCCTCTTCAGCGGCTGGTTTCGAATTCATTAGTGTATTCGACCCTTGCGCGCAGGGTCAAGAAACGATGATACGTTCACGCGCTCAACATGCTCACTGGAGGAAGGAGTGGCTCTTCGCTTTAGGGAGTTTGCGAAGTTTTTCAAAAAAGGCGGTCTCGGTTATCTCCGTAGGCCATTCCAGGCGGACTTTAAGACGAAACTGCCGTTCTCCAAATTCTTCGACGCTGATAGCTCCCAAACTACTCAAGTTATTGACGTCTCTAACCATGGCTTTGATGGGGTTCTTCAAACGCTTGTAGGTCGTCGTTAGTTGCCTCATTAACTCTTGCCATTCGATCGACTCGGCGCCCAGAAGAATTTTGAGGATCACGATTTGACGTTGCGCGATGACTCGCTGCCGCGGTGTCCGAAGCAGATTAAACAGGTCATACATGAGATTTCTGAAAAGTTCCTTCGATATTTCATGCTGAATTTCAGCAAGCAGCCTTTGGCATTGCAGGGCGATTCCTTTGAGGGCGAAGTTGAGAAAAGGAGTGAGATCGTGTTCAGCGCTGCGCGTATCTGCTAAGGTAGCCAGATAGGAAGATTTTTCATCGTAATAGTAATTCGACATCGCGATGAAGGAACTGTCACGCAACCCTGCACGCTGAAGCAACAACGCCTCAAGCGCGCGAGCTGTTCGTCCGTTGCCGTCCAGGAAAGGATGCATGGCTGCCAGATGATAATGGGCCGCCAAGGCTTGGATAAGGGGATCGTGCTCGCAGAATTCATGTTGAAGCGCGCGCGCAAGGTCGGATAAGCAATGCCGACACTCCTCTCCGCCATCCGCACCTCGGTGTTGCGGGGTTCCAAAGATAACGTCTTGATCGCTTCCGCGCGGTTCTCCGGGCTGACAGTGATCATCATCAGCTCCAGTCACTATCTTCCGGTGAATCTCACGGATGAGAATTTCGTCTACAGGTCGATCAGGAGGAATTTCGGAAATCCAGCGGTACGCGCGCACCGCGGCTCGAGCTTGTCTCTGTGAGCGCGTGCGCAACTGTTCAGGAGTTTCCCTAAGGGCGGCATCCAGCTCTCGTTCGGTGAATTCCGCTCCCTCAATGCGCGATGTACCTGCAACTTCTCTTTTCAATTCGATCTGCTGAAGTGTTTCTACCCAGCGCTTCTGGTAGGGGATGGTTTTCAGTGAAAGAACGGCTGCTTTTGCTTCAGTTAGTGCACTCGTAATTTTGACGGGATCATATTGAATCCAGCCGCGCGGAATGGAGTATTTGATCACGATCATTTCTATTGCGAATTCATTTCCATGTCAAGTCCAAGAGCACGTTCGTATGTATATGATATTATAGACGTTATCTGAACATATGAGATGGCCTACGTCAAACCAATTCCATCTCATTTCCGCGCCAGTTCCAAACCGTCTTCTATTTGCGCTGTGCTTGGCAGGTCCTCGTCGGACCCTAGTGTCCTACTTTGCGGTATTCATCGTACGCGCCGAGGAACCGGTCCACGTCCTTGCGCAGCAGATAGTACGGCGTCGACAGCCGAATCTTCGAAGGCCCCCCGCCGCGGATGCGAATTTTCTTGGTCGTCCACATCCAGTTTTCGATCTCCGTGATCTGAATCGGCGCCACGTTGACCGACGCAATCGCGCAGCGCAGTGCCGGATCGGGCGACGTCCAGGACTCTGCGCCGCGCTGCACCATCTCTTTCAGAATATGATCCGCCGTTTGACGGTGGCGCCGTTCGATCCGCTCCATCCCGATCTGATTTGCCAGTTGCACCGCCGCGCGCATTCCCCAAAGCGAGGGCACGTTGGAGCTGCCGATGCGCTGAAAGCGCTCCGCGCGCAACTTCGGCTCGTCCCAGCCGGCGGTGACGATGGTGTTCCATAGTCGGTCGATCACCTCGTCTCGCACGTAAAGAAACCCGCTGCCCTTCGGCGCTTGCAGCCATTTGTGCGGGCTCGATGTGTACATGTCGCATCCCAGCTCGTGCATGTTCACCCGCATCATTCCAACGACGTGCGCGCCGTCCACGGCCGAGAGAATTCCCTTCAAACGCGCCAGCGCGCAGAGTTCCTTGGCCGGCAGAACCACGCCCGTGACCGTGGTGATGTGGCTGAAGAACAGCACGCGCGTCCGCGGCGTGATCGCATCATTGATAAGATTCAGCGCCGCCGCCGCATTCGGCACCGGCTTTGGCAGCGTGATTTTTTTCACCACAATCCCATATCGTTTCGCGCGCAGGTTCCAGGGATGCTCGCCTCCCGGATGCTCCTGGTCGGTCATCAGGACTTCGTCGCCAGGCTTCATGTCCAGGCCGTTGGCGATGTAGCTGTTCGCTTCCGTCGCGTTGCGCACCAGCGCAAGCTCATCGCGCGTGCAGCCGACAAACTCCGCCAGCGGGTCGCGGAACTCGTTCCACGCGCCGTAACCCCAGATCGGATAATCTTCCGGATCGCTCTGCGCCATCTTTTCCGTGTCGTTGTAGCCGTCGAAAACCGCGCGCAGCACCGGCATGGGACACGATCCCACCGTCCCGTTGTTGAGATAAACCTCGTCCGCAGGAATCAGGAACTGTTTGCGCCATTCGGTCCAATACGCTTCTTCGTTCGAACCATAAAGCGCGCTGTCCGGCAGCTTCGGCGGTTCCTGTTCGAGGAGCGCGCTCCATTTCGGCGGCAAGCCGAGCGCGCTGGCGACGCCGGCAACGCCTGCAATCGAAGACAAGAAGCCACGGCGATCGATCATGATTCCCTCCACAAGGCGAGTTGCGCGGATTCTACGCGGTTACTCCGCCCGCAACAACCAACATTCGAAGCCCAGCTAATCGTCTACGGACACGAAGGCCACCACTTCGTCGCCCCCGCCCACCAAAGGGATCGTATAAGGCGAACGGTCGGGTGGTTTGACTCGCACCTTCGCTAACCTTTCCCTTTCGTTCACCGCCATGGCGGCGAACGAAGATCCTTCTCATTGGGCGTAGAACTTCAGAAAGCCGCAGTTCTTGCATCGATTTGCCTGCACGGGAACGCAGTCTTTCCTGTCGACTTTTAAACCGCCAATCCATCTCTTTTGAGGGATGCCCTCACCCATGTTTGCTGCAACACTGTTGCCTCGCTCACGTCAGCAATGAATCCCGCCTCCATCTCTCCTCCGCACTCCCGGCCCATATACCCTCCTCGACCGCTGGAGTCATGGACGCAGTATCAACAACGGCAATCAATTTCACAGGCGTCTAAAGTCCATATTCCTATACCTCCTTTACCTGCCACACCTTGGAGAACGCCGCCCATTGCCAATGCCGCAACCCTTACCGTCTGTGCACACGGCCCCGCCGTCGCGCCGATCGCCCGCTGCCACCGTGCCAGCCTCGCGCTAGCGAAACATTCCCCGGTTATCTCGCGCTTTTGACTTTTCCTCTTTCGCGCCTCGGCGCCCATCTCCGCGGATCCCGCCAAGCGTCACACTCTCCGTCGCGGTGTCGTACATTTGAGCGAACTGTAAGCCATGTTTCTATTTGACTTACATTCTATTGGGAGGTATACTTTGTCGGAATCCTGGGAGTTCGCATGAAGACCGAAGTCTCCACTGTCACGACCAAAGGCCAGCTCGTCATCCCCGCAAAACTTCGCCGCAAGTACTCCATCAAAAAAGGTACGCAGGTGGCCTTCGTCGAAGAGGAAAATCGTCTCATTCTCCAACCGCTCACTCGGGAATTTATCCGCAGTCTCCGCGGGTCCCTCAGCGGCGAACCATCCACTCTCAAGTACCTGCTCGAAGAAAGGAGGCGCGATCGCGAACTGTAAAGCGCCCGAACTATGAAACGCATCGTCCTCGACGCCAGCGCCCTCATGACCTTCTTCGAGAACCGCCCCGGCGTGGAAAAGGTCGAGGAGCTCATTCGCCTCGCCGTCGAAGGCAAACGCCAATTATTGATGTCCGTGGTGAATTGGGGCGAAGTCTACTACTCCACATGGCGCACCAAAGGCCCCGGCGTCGCCCGCAAAGTCACCGAGGACATCGCCCAACTCCCCCTGGAAATCGTGGCCGCCGACCTCGAATTGACGCGCACCGCCGCCGAACTTCGCGCCGAGCACAAACTCCCGTACACCGACGGTTTCGCCGCCGCCCTCGCCCTCCAGCGCAAAGCCTCCCTCGCCACCAGCGACAAGGACTTCGCTCACCTCGAGAAAAAGCTCGACATCCTCTGGACTGTTGGACCGTGAACGGATGAAGGATCTTGCCAATCACGAAATTGCGACCCATCTCTCATTGGCCGGAGCTTGCGGACCGGCCTGGAGGGCGTCTGTTCCAACGCTTCCCGTTAAACCTTCAACTGTCGACTGTCAATCTCCTGTCGGCCACCCTTCCACGGATCACAGAACACGGATCACGAAGCACCAGGCTTTCCCGACCTGTTCGGGGGCCGTTTGCCGAATTCATTACCTGTCCGAAGGGAGTGCATCGAACGTACTATTGGAACCGGCCGGCCTCTCCGCCAAACTTTCTTCAGGTCACAGTTCCGTCGTTTACGATTACGGGGAGGGTATGATGGGTAAGTTTTCTCGTAGTTGGCAGCTCGTCATGCAGAGCTTCGCCATTCTTCGTTCCGACAAACAATTGATGCTGTTTCCGGTGCTCTCGGCTGTTTCGTGCTTTGTTGTCACGGCCATGATTGCCACTGGCGGCGCGTTCCTCCTGCTGCCGGCGAGGGCCGCGGCCATAGCTGCCGGCGAACGCTTCAATCCGAACCAGTCGCCGATGTTCCTGCTCGGCATGTTCACTTTGTACGTTGTGAATTATTTCGTGATGGTGTTCTTCAACGTCGCCCTCGTGGGCGTCGCCAATAGCCGCTTGATGGGCGGCACGTGGACGTTCCGCGACGGCATCGAACTGGCCTGGGAGCGCAAAGGCACGATTCTTCAGTGGGCGCTCGTCGCCGCCACCGTCGGCGTCATCCTGCGCACTCTGGAAGAGCGCCTGGGCCTGATCGGCCGCTTGATCATGCGCATCATTGGCATCGTCTGGACGCTGGCCTGTTACTTCGTGGTCCCGGTGCTGGCATTCGAAGACCTTACCCCCATCGAAGCGGTGAAGCGCTCCTCCAAGCTCTTCCGCGACACCTGGGGAGAAAAAGTCGTCGGCGGCTTCAGCCTCAGCCTCGTTTCTATGGTTCTCATGTTGCCCGGCATCGGTTTGTGGCTTGCTGCCATGTTTCTGGGTGGCATCAAGGGCCTGCTCGTCGGCACGGTGTTGATGATTATTTACTTTCTCTTGCTCTCGGTTTTCATGTCTGCAGTGGGAGGCATCTTCAACGCGGCGCTCTATCGTTACGCCTGCTTCAAGCAGGTGCCGCCGGCTTTTGATCATGACTTGGTCGCTTCAGCCTGGACGCCGAAGAGCTAACCTCTTCCGTGGCGGGCACGCCGAACAGCGGGGCGCCCACCACGAATTTCTGAGCAAGCCCGCTGTAACGGGGGCCGCTTCGGCGCGTCTTAAGATTCCATCGAGTGTTGGCCTTCTTTTTTTTGCCGGGTTTTCGACGAGCGTTGGTAGACGCGACAGCACAAGCAGCGCGCGCTTAGAAATGAAATTTCAAGCCGCCGCCCACGGTGCGTGATGGCGCGTACTGGATGGGAATCTCTTCGCTCTCTTTGGCGATTTTGTAGATGCTGTTGCTGACGTTGGTGAGATCGAACTCAAGGTCAAAGTAGCGTGGCTCGGTCTTCCAGAGCGTCAGTCCCGTCGCCAGGTCTGCCGTAAAATGTTGCGGCAGGCGCGGGCCGTGCTCGACGATCGTGCCGCTGCCGTAGCGCATCGCGCTCCCCGCCCAAAACCCCCGCCACTGGTTGTGATAAAAAATCTGCGCTGTCCCCGTGTGCGTCTGGTCAAAAGCCGGAATGATTCGCTCGCCTGCGACCAGCGGGGCATCGCCGGCGAATCCTCCGGTGATCGGACCGTAAAAATAAGTCTTCGCCAGCGCATACTGGAATCGCGCTGAAATTCCCAGACGCTCGAGTTGACGCATGTTTGCAACGAACTCGATGCCTTCGGAACGAGCGGCATCGAAATTGATGGGCACAAAAGTCCGCGAGATCGAGATTTCGTGGTTTTCGAAACTGTTCCGGCCGGTGTGCAGATAAGCATTCAGCTCCAGGCTTACGCGCGGCGCCACCTCCTGCGCCCAACCCACTTCGTAGTAGCGCTGCGTGTACGGCCGCACGTTGCCAACACGCTGGCTCGGATCGACGGCGTTGTGCCCGATAAAGCTGGCGAGCAGCGAGTATTCGATTGGTGGCGGCGAAAACAAGCGATTGTACGCCGCGTGAATGACCGACTTCGTTTTGTTGATGTGGTAGGCCATGCCGAGGCGCGGGCTGGCTTGCTGGTCCGCGTCCACGAGGTCGAAATGGTCGTAGCGAACGCCCAGGTCGACGGTCAGGTTGCGAACCGGCGAAAAATGGTCCTGCACGTAGAAGCTGGCTTGCCCGCCCTTGCCCCAACCTTGAAACGGAGGGAAAACCTCGGGGTCACCCCGGCCGTCGAAGAAGAAGCTTTCCCCTTCGCGCAGCTGGACGAGGTCGATTCCCGCCTTGAAGAAATGGCCGCGCCAGGAGTGCGAGAGGTCGCTCTTGATGCCGAGCGTAAAGGATGAGCGCGACGCCGACGAAAGTGGCGTGACCGGGTCGCTTGTCGGCAAAACCTGATCGGAACTCGTACGCTCGTAAACTGAGGTGTGCAGCAGCGTTTGCGCAGAAAACGTGTGGAGCCATCCGAGGATGGCCGTGTACTGGCGAAGATGCCGCTGCGCATCCCGGCCGACTGCCTGGTCATCGGTGATATTGGGCTGCTGAAAGTTCGCGCCGGAGCCCATCAGCAGAAGTTTAATTGAGTCGTTGTTTCCGAAGCGCCAGTCGAATTGCGCGGTGGCGCGAGAGCCTTTGCCAAAATCAAAGAGCTCCTTCGGCTCGGGCGGGTCAAGATAGCGCCCGGAGGTGAATCCGTCTACGAAGAAGTAGTAGCCCAATCTGCCTGTCTGCCCGCCGTAGTCCGCATTGAGATCATAATTATCTACAGTGGCGCCGCGGAAATTCACGTCGCCGTGTCCGGCGAGCTCGGCGCCGGAGCGCGTCGTGATGTCCAGCACGCCGCCGAAGCGGTTGCCGTATTCGGGCGGGAATCCGCCGGTCAGCAGGTCCACGGTCTCGAAGATTTGCGGGCTCACGCCGGGAGAAAATTGCGGTTGGGCGTTATCGAGGAAAGATACTCCGTTGACGAACTCGTGCAGAGAGAATTCGGTTCCGCGGACGGCCAAAAAATTGTCGTGGCTGTCGCTGGCACCAGGCATCAGATTGTTGACGAGGTCGTTCGTGCTCTCCAGCATCGGCTCAGGCAGCCGCTCGAGGTCCTGCCGCGTGAAGGTGTAAGAACTCCCGGTTTTCTCAGGATCGACGGTCAGGTAGTTGGACTGAACCTCGACACTTTGCCGCACGGTTTGTTTTTCTTGCAAATCCACGTTGAGAGAAATCGGCTGACGCGGGCGCAGCACAAATTCGTAAGTAGCCTCGAAGTAGCCCGCAGCCTCCACTCCCAGTGTGTACGCCCCGCCTTCCACGCCTGAGAAACGAAACTTTCCATCGCTGTCCGAGACGGTGGTCAGAGCAGTTCCCCCATCCTGATGTTGCAGAGAGACCGACGCTTTGACTACGGCGCGGCCCGAACTGTCATGCGCCGTGCCTTCGATAGCCGTTTGGCCGTAGGCCGTTTCGGAGATGAGCAGGATGAGACAAACGACGCGCAAGCACCAAAAAGACATACAGAAAGTGCCTCCCTACGATGATCTCGGTCCCGTGCGGGCAGGACGTGCGCGAAAAGCGATAGTCTACCACAGCCTTGCGCGCCCTCACCGTGGCCCTCCGCGCCCCTCGTTCGAACGTCGCGACGCTCCAACCTGATATGCTTCATTCCCCAGCGCGAACGCCGATCGTTGCCATGACTGACAACCGTAATCCCGAAGCCGCTTGGACTTATCACGACGCAACAAAACATTCCTACCCCAGTATCCGCACCAACCCTCACTTCATGGACTGGTCCAATCAGCCTCTCCCTTTCAAGATTTATCCCACGCTGGAACCGTCACACTTGCCCGCCGAAATGCGCCAAACCGGCGTCGCGGCCCTCTCCGCCATCGCCGAAAGCGTCCCCGCCCGCACCTACGCATCTCCCGATCTGGAAGCGGTAGCCCAGCTCCTCTACCTCTCCGCAGGCATCACCCGCAAGAGAAAGTATTCCGGAGGCGAAATCTTTTTTCGCGCCGCCGCCTGCACCGGCGCGCTCTATGAGGTCGAGTTCTATCTCGTTTGCGGTGCCCTCACTAACCTCGATGCCGGCGTCTATCACTTCGCCCCCGCCGAATTCGGCCTCCGCCTCCTGCGCGCAGGAGATTACCGTCGTGTCCTCCTCGAAGCCACCGGCGATGAACCCGCCATCGCCCACGCCCCGCTCACCATCGTTTGCACCTGCACCTACTGGCGCAACGCCTGGAAATATCAGGCCCGCACCTACCGTCATTTCGGCTGGGACAACGGCACTCTGCTCGCCAACCTGCTCGCCGTCGCCAGCGCCCTTGGTCTGCCTGCCCGCGTGGTGTGCGGCTTCGTAGACGCCAGCGTCAATCGCCTCCTGGATGTCGATCCCCAGCGCGAGGTGGCCTTCTCCCTTGTAGCCCTCGGCCACGTCGCGGCTCCCCCGCCGCCATCTCCTGCGGAAATTCCCCCGCTTCGCCTTGAAACCGTCCTGCTCTCTCAACGCGAAGTGGACTATCCGCTCATGCGAGAAATGCACGCCGCCTCTTCTCTCGATTCCCCCGAGGAAGTGGAAGCGTGGCGCGGTCAAACTCCTGTTAGAGACTTTCCCACGCCCACCGGACCAACCGTGCAACTCAATCCCTTGTCAGATGCCGAAATGCCCCGCGATCCCATCGAGCAAGTCATCCAACGCCGCGGTTCCACCCGCAAATTCGCCCGCAGCTCGATCACCCTGCCGCAACTTTCCACCACGCTCGACCGCGCCACCCGCGGCGCGCCCGCGGATTTCCTCGATCCGCCCGGAGCCCAGCTCAATGATCTCTACTTGATTGTCCACGCTGTTGAAGGGCTCCCGCCCGGAGCCTACGTCTTCCATCGCAGCCGTGGCGTGCTCGAGTGCTTGAAGCAGGGAAATTTCCGCGCCGATGCCGGTTACCTCGGATTGGAGCAGGATCTGCCCGCGGACGCCGCCGTAGCCATCTTTTTCCTCGCGGACTTGCGCCCCATCCTGCAGCGCTTCGGCAATCGCGGCTATCGCGCCGTGCAACTTGAAGCCGGCATCCTCGGCGGCAAGTTCTATCTCGCGGCCTACGCCCAGCGCCTCGGCGCCAGCGGCCTCACGTTCTTTGATGACGACGTCACCCGCTTCTTCTCTCCCCACGCCGCAGGCAAGAGCACCATCTTTCTCGTCGCCCTCGGCCACAGCGCCAAACACAAACCCGCGTGATCGGCCCTGAAGCTTGCCGCCGCTATCCGCGTATAATGTGCCCTCCACACAAGGAGCTTCCCATGAAGCGTGTTTTTAACCTATTTCCAACCCTAGCTGTGCGCGGCCTGCTTTTCTTCTTTGCTTCCTTTTCGGCCGCGGCGTATGCGGACACAGCAGACAAGACCTTCGTCTCTCGCACCTCGGAAATCGATGGCGTCAAGCTGCATTACACCATGGGTGGTCATGGCCCTGCGCTAATTCTGCTGCACGGCTAGGCGGAGACCTCACGTATGTGGACACCCATCCTTCCTCTGCTCGGCGAGAAATCTACTGTGATCGCGCCGGACCTGCCCGGCATTGGGGACTCGGAGATCCCCGCGAACGGTATGGACATGAAGACTGCCGCGATCCGCATTCATGCGCTCGCCCGCTCGCTCGGCGTTCAGAAAGCCAGTGTGGTTGGGCACGACATCGGCCTGATGGTTGCCTATGCCTACGCCGCGCAGTTCCCTGCGGAAGTGGAGAAACTGGTGGTGATGGATGCGTTTCTTCCCGGCGTGGGTGAGTGGGAGGCGGTCTACCGAAGCGAGCGCATGTATTTCGAGCATTACTGGAACAACTTCGCCGCCGACAAGACGCGCTCGCTTTCCTAAGCCGATCGGAAAGCCTACACCGCCGCCTACGCCCGCCCGGGACGCATGCGCGCGGGCTGGGCCTACTTCGTTTCGTTCCCCCAAGCCGCCAAGGATTTCGCCCAACTCTCTCAAACCAAACTGACCATGCCGGTCCTGTCCATTGGCGGCGAGAAATCCTTGGGAGAGTTCCTTGCTCAACAGATGAAGCTGGTGGCCTCAGATGTCAACGGCGTCGTGCTCAAAAACGCCGGCCATTGGATCCTCGAGGAAAACCCCAAGGAAACCACCGATGCCCTCGTAAAGTTTCTATGAAATCCACGGCTGAGACGTGTTTGGCTGATGACAAGGCGCCCAGCGATCCTCTGCCCCGCTTCGCGCCGGCTCCACCCACCCGCGATTTGCGCATTTCTCTTTAGTAGTGGCCGCCTTCATAGGCGGGTGCCTTTTCCTTCGGTGTAGCGGCAAGATGCATCGCGCCCTCTCCGCCGAACTGCCGATCAAGCCGTCTTCCCGCGCTTCAACAATTGCTGCTTTGTACTCCCCGTATTCCAGGCGGGCGGGTCACTCGCGGGAAAAGACTCCAGGGACGCTTCTTCCACAATGTCCAGCACTTCTTCCTGCGGAGGAGGCTCGTGCGGATCCATCGGCGCCGGTGGGTTCTCTTGAGTATGCTTCGCCATTGCAACCCCGATTCTACTCCGGCTTGCATCCGAAGTGATATGTCCACTGCTGTCCTGAATTGCCTCGCCCCGCGCACACGTTTGACCCGGCACGATTCGAAAGCCTAATATAGATTTTCACCACTTGCCAATCACGAGTCGGTAGTTACAAACCATGTTTGAGAACCTTACAGAAAAACTGCAACGCACCTTCAAGAACCTGCGCGGACAGGGCAAGCTCACCGATGAGCACCTAGACACCGCGCTCGCTGAAATTCGCGAAGCGCTGCTCGAAGGCGACGTCAACGTCGGCGTGGCCGACGAACTCCTCGCCAACATCCGCGCGAAAGCCATCGGCAGCGAAGTCATGCTGCAACTTTCGCCCGACCAGCAGGTCGTCAAGGTCGTTCGCGACGAGCTCGCCGCCATGCTCGGCAAGCACGCCAAGCCGATCTTCGCTTCGCGCCCGCCTTCGGTCTGGATGATTGTCGGCTTGCAAGGCTCCGGCAAAACCACCACCACCGGCAAGCTCGCCAAATGGCTTTCGCAACATGGCCACCGTCCGCTCGTGGTTTCCACGGACGTCTACCGCCCCGCCGCGCGCGAACAGCTTGCCCAAGTCGCGAAAGCTGTCGGCACCGCGGTCTGGCCCGGCGCCGGCACGGACAAGCCGCTCGAAATCGTCAAAGGCGCCATCAAGGAAGCAAAACTTTCCGCCAGCGACGTTGTCCTCGTGGACACCGCCGGTCGCCTGCACATCGACGATGACTTGATGAACGAGCTCAGCATGCTGAAGAAAGAACTTCAGCCCAGCGAAATGCTCTTCATCGCCGATTCCATGATCGGCCAGGACGCCGTGCGCTCCGCCGGGGAATTCCACAAGCGCCTCGGCCTCACCGGCGTGATCCTCACCAAGCTCGATGGTGACGCACGCGGGGGCGCTGCGCTGAGCATCGGCAAAGTCACCGGCGCGCCGGTAAAGTTCGTCGGCCTCGGCGAAAAATACGACGCCCTCGAAGGTTTTTATCCAGAGCGCATCGTCTCCCGCGTTCTCGGCATGGGCGACCTCATGTCGCTCATCGAAAAAGTGGAACAGACCGTCGATAAGAAGGCCGCCGCCGAACTGGAGCGCAAGCTCCGCAAGGAAGATTTTACGCTCGAGGATTTCCGCGATCAGCTCAAGCAGATTCGTAAGATGGGCCCGCTCGAAAAGATCGTGGACATGCTCCCCAAGATGGGTGCGCTCCAGAATCTTCCCAAGGATGCGAAAGTCGACGAAGGCCTGCTCACGCGCGTCGAAGCCATCATCAATTCCATGACCAACCAGGAACGCCGTGATCACAACGTCATCGACGGCAAGCGCCGCAAGCGCATCGCCAAGGGCAGCGGCACCACCGTCCAGGACGTCAACACCGTCCTCAAGCAATACCTGCAAATGCGCACGATGATGAAGCAGTACGGCGCCCTGGCCGCCCGCACCAAAATGAAAGGCCTCGGCAAACTCGCCGGCCTGTCCTAGTAGAACAGGCTTTAGCCTGTGCGCTCTTGATTTGTAGTTTGGCCTCTTGGGAGCGAGGGTTTCTTGGGCCGCGAGCGAATCAGTTTTTCGTAGAAACGAAAATGTCAGCAACCTGCAGCGCCAGCTTCTCCGGTTCGAGGTCGGTGCGATTGCAAAGTGTAATCACGGTCAAGCCGTCACCGTCGGTGAAGCGTTCGATCACGGTGCGAAAGCCCATCGTGGTTCCCGTATGCCACATCCGCTGGCGCCCCTGGTAAGGATCGAGAAACCAGCCGAAGCCATAAACAACGGGCTTGCCGGGATGCAGATTGTCGTCGTTGGGTTCCTTGGGCCAGTGGGGCTTCGATCCGTCGGCAAGTTTCACCGGCGTTAACGCAGGCTGAAATTCTTTTTCGCTCAGCAAAGGGTGATTGCGTAATGCGTCATCCCACTTGGTGAGATCTTCGAGATTGGAATAGATTCCGCCATCACCAAGCGTCGCGGAAGTTGCGCTCTGATCGGTTTCTTTGAACGCGTCGCCTTCTTTGGAGTGACCGAACGCGCGATTCACGGCTTCATTTTTTCCTTTTTGAAAAGCGACGGTGTGATTCATTTTCAACGGCGCAAAAATTCTTGTCTGGAGGAATTCGCCGTAAGTGTTTCCTGAAACTTTCGCGACGATGAGTCCGAGCACAACGTATCCGGAATTGCTGTACGACCAACTTGTCCCCGGCGCGAATTTCCCGTTTGTTTCTTTTTTCAACAACTCCAAGACTTCGGCGTCTTGAATTTGTTTTTCCGCGGTCCAAATTGTTCCTTTTGATTTTTCAGCAGCGTCCATCAAGTCTTCGTAATCGGGCAATCCGGAAGTGTGGTTCAGCATATTGTGAATCGAGATCGTTTTTCCATATGCAGGAAAATCGGGAAAGATCTCCGGGAGCGTTTCGTCGTAGCGAAGTTTTCCGTCATGCACGAGCAGCATGATGGCCATCGCGGTGAATTGTTTCGTGAAAGATGCCAGCCGAAAATTCGTGTGCGCGTCGATTTTCGCTTTTGTGCGGAGTTCACGAACGCCGTAGCCGCGTTCGAAAACGGTGCTGCCATTCTTGCGCACCAGCACCGCGAGCCCGGGCGCATCAGAAGAAGTCACGCGGGAAAATACCGCATCGATCTTCTTGGCCGTCGGCGCTTCCGATGACTGCGCCGGTGTTTCGGCCGCCGTTCCCAGAGTGAGCAGAGCAACGATTACGATGATGAGCTTCAGCTTCACCAAGCCTCCTTCGAACGCGCCGCAGCATACCACTTGCACTTCACTTCGCGGGCTGATTTGGCCTCCCCGCGCGCCAGAGAACCTCTGGCCGCAGCCTGATCGAGGATCCCTCCCTCCCTCCCTCCCTCCCTCCCTCCCTCCCTCCCTCCCAGTTCGTGCCCCTCGCCGAAGATTGTGGCCTAATCATTCAGATCGGCCGTTGGGTGCCCATTACCGTCAATGTTTCCGCCGTCGAATTCCGCGATAAGGGTTTTGTCGAAAGTGTCCGGAGGACACTCTCGGAAACTGGCTTGGAAGCGCAGTATCTCGGACTCGAGCTCAGCGAAGGCGTTCTTATGGAGGATGCCGCATCCACGGCCACCATACTTCAAGAGCTCAAAGTGATGGGAGTACACCTTGCGGTGGATGACTTCGGCACCGGCTATTCCAGCCTGAGCTATCTCCGGCAGTTTCCCATTGATGTCTTGAAAATTGACCAGTCTTTTGTCCACCAGATCCCTGCCGATCCCGATGACTCTTCGATCGTGAGCGCGATCATTAGCATGGGAAAGAGCCTCAAGCACCTGGTGGTTGCCGAGGGCATCGAAACGCCAGAACAGCGGGCCTACCTTCAGGCCCAGCGCTGCGCGGAAGGACAAGGCTAGCTCTTCAGCCGGCCCCTGGCCGCCCCCCAATTCGCCCAATTGCTGCTGATCGGGATAGCAGAAACTGTCGTCCATGGAGGAACCGGACCTCGTTGCTCCCCTGAGTGGCTGAGAGAATATTCGAAAATTTGCGGCCGAGCTTCTGCATATCCGCCAGGTGGTTTTTCTGCTGAAGAACAAGATCACCCATTTCGCGAACATGGCGTTTGAGTATCTGACTCTCGCGGAATGCTGCGGAGCTGCGACGTTCGATGCTTTACAGTAAACCAGCGCGCCTGATTGTCCGGCCGCCTTGTCCTGGCGATAAGAGAATCCGTCAACAGTTATCCAGCCTTTCGAGCGTTTCAAGCGGAGTTGTGCGGTCAAAACAAGCCGATTTTCGACGGGCTTGCGCACGAAACAATCCGTATTAATACGATTTTATTTATCGTTTCTAGTTACATTAAAGTGAGTAGCGGTCTAATTTAAGTACTGTGGCATACCCGCAGTCCAGAGTTTTGGATTCCGGAAACAAAGGAGACTACGTGCGGTTTTGTTGGAGTGCTTTCTTCATCTTTGCTGTTTTTCTACTCGCGGCGGTTCCTTCCCCTTCGCAAGTAACTGCAAGTTCCAACGCGGGAGCCGACCCAGGGTACTTCGCAAGCTGGTTCAGCCGCGTAGATAGGACGCAGGCGGAGCAGCCTCATTGGGCTACGCCTCTCGCCACGACAACACCGCGTCTGGAAGAAGAGTTTCGCTCCGACACTTTCTGGCAGACAAACAACAGCGGCATCACGACTGAAAACCATGGGGCAGCAAAGGGACTGGAGCTAATCCCCGCCGAACGCGTTGAAGTGATCCTCGTTGCCCCGCCCGCCTACATGGTGCATAACAATCCCGCCGTGCAGGATGGATTTGGTGATTGGGGTTTTCTGATAAAGTACCGGATTCTTTCCTCGAATGAAGAACATGGAAAGTACATATTAACGGCGTTCTTCCAAACAACTTTGCCCACGGGCCAGTATAAGAATGGGGCGACCGACGCGATCATCACGCCCACGATCGCCTATGGGAAGGGCTTCGGAGCTTTCGACCTTCAAGGCACGCTGGGCGTGACTTTGCCGACGGGCAACGAAGCCAAGATTGGCCGCACGTATCCGTGGAACAATGCATTTCAGTATCACCTTTATCGAAAGTTCTGGCCGGAAGTGGAAGTGAACTACACGCATTTCCAAGACGGCCCGGACAACGGACAGACTCAAGTTTTCATGACCCCGGGTCTAGTCATCGGAAGAATCCATCTCTGGAAGAGATTGGCGCTCACAGTGGGTGGGGGAATCCAAATCGCCACGACTCACTTCCACAGGAACAATCACAACGGTATTTTTTCGGTGCGCTTCCCATTCTAAGTACGGGAACGAAGGCCTAGATTGAAATAGTTGACAGCAACCGGGTTTTTCATAATCTAATCCGGACGCTGCCCGAATGCTAACAGGCCGCGGCTTTCAATTGTTTAACCGCCTAAGCTAACAAGAACCCCGCCTCTCTTCCGCACACTAAATAGCTCCGAGCCATTTGACGGGGAAGTGGCCGGCCAGGGCATTTGCCAGTTTTTCATCGGCAGTGACCAATTGCGCCTCTGCTTCCACAGCAAGTACAACGTAAATGCTGTCGTAAACACTCCGCCCATGCAGGACAGCTTTCTTGAGAGATGGATACAAGAGGTTTAGGGAAGAAATCGTAGGAATCTGGTAGTCAAGCAGTGCGGCCAGCGCAGTAACAGCGGTCTCCTGGGTGCAGCGGCCGCGGCGGACGGCCTTCCATAAGACATTCGTCAATTCGACCCAGAAGAAATCGGGAACAATCAGGTGGATTTTGCTGTCAAGCCACCTTTTCAGGAGACGTAAAGCCTGGTCGCGAAATGGCTCCTCAGACCCAGGCAGTACCCACTTCGCGGCGACACTGGCATCCACGACAAATACATTCACCGTTTGCGATCCTCACGGATCATTTCCTCAGTTGAGGGGAACGGACCTGGCGCAGGGGAGGGTGTAAACCGCAATTCTTCAAGCTTCTTCAGAAATTCTCGCCGGGCTTTTAGTGTTTTCTTGGTGGGGATATTCTGTTCCAGGAGCAGCAGAACCTCGGCGGCGATGGAACGGCGCTGGCTGTGAGCGCGCTTGCGGAGGGCTTCGTAGAGGTCATCGGGGACGTTTTCGACGTAAAGAGTAGCCATAGGGATATCCTAGGAAAATCCTATGTAGATACTAGGGAGATGCTAGTGAGTTCCTAGGCTGTTGTCAAGCGGGAGGAGGATCTTCCTTGGATCTTCCTGAGTACCGCCCGGCAAGGGCGCTCCGGCATGCGCTCACGCGCTCACACTCTTCCGTTGCCGCCGGGAGCGGCGGCAGGCTAGAATAGGAAGGTTCAGGAGGACTGACTTAGTGTTAACGATTCGTCTGGCAAGGATTGGCAAGAAAAAGAAGCCCTTTTACCGCGTGGTGGTCATCGAGAGGACCCGGCCGCGGGACGGCCGCGTGAAGGAAGCGGTGGGCACGTACGATCCGCTGAAGAAACCGGCGGAGATCAAGCTCGACGCAGAGCGCATCAAGTATTGGATGGGACTGGGCGCACAACCCAGCGATACGGTGCGCAGCTTCCTCCGTCAGCAGAAGATTGCTTAGTCTTGGCGCCTCCCGGAAATTTGCGCGTCCTCCGGTTTCACCGGGGGCGGCATTCCCAGGTACCCTATGAAGGAACTGGTCGAAGCCATCGCGCGGGCCCTCGTGGACCATCCCGAGGACGTGCAGGTGAAGTCCGTCGAGGGATCGCAAGTCACGGTGCTGGAACTGCGGGTGCATCCCGAAGATCTAGGCAAGGTGATTGGGCGGCAGGGGCGGACGGCCAAAGCCATGCGAACATTGCTTGGCGCGTCGGGGATGAAGCTGCACAAGCGGTTTACGTTGGAAATCCTTGAAGATTGAGCGCTTGACGATCATGGTTTCCGTGGACCGCTGGGCGGTCCTACTTCCCATTGAGCCCTGAAACTCCACGCTGGGTCCTGGTTGCGCGCATCCTACGGGCGCGCGGCAACAAGGGCGAAGTGGCCGCTGAAATCCTGACTGATTTTCCGGAACGGCTGACACGATTGAGGGAAGTTTTTGTCGGACACGCGGATGATGGCAAGAATGAGCCGCGCCGCGTATCGCTGAAAACCTGCTGGCTGAGCCAGAATCATCGCGGGCAGGCGGTGTTTCATCTCGAAGGCGTAAATTCCATTTCGGAAGCCGAAAAGTTCCGCGGGCTCGATGTGTTGCTACCGTTCGAACAGCGGATGGCCCCGCCTGCGGGACAATATTTTGTGTCGGACCTTATCGGCTGTTCGGTGTTCGAAAATCCTGCCGTGCCACCGATCATGTCTTCTTCGCCGTGCTCGATTGGCGAAGCGCCGTCTCTTCTCGGGACAATCCGCGATGTGCAATTCCCTGGGGAAGAGATTTACGGGACGCCATTGCTGGAAGTGGAGACATCGGGCGGGGAAATTTTGATTCCGCTAGCCGTGGATATCTGCACGAAGATTGACACAAAGGCGCGGCGGATTGATGTGGTGCTGCCGGAAGGGCTGCGCGACCTAAATCAGTCCGAGCGTTGAGAAGACCGGGCGGAAGAAACAGGCGGGCCGCTCTATCAGGCGTCAATCGTAGTAACGCTATACGCGGGAAGCGTGATGGTCAGCGACGATCCGCTTACCGGCATCGTTCCAATAGACACGGGCTGGACGACGGTCTGCCCCGCGCCAGAAGCAGCCGTCATCTGATAGAGGTGAGCGGTGCCGTTGAGAGATTGGCCGTCGATGGCGGTCACTTTGGTGGCGTTGGAGCGATTGATGGCCACGAAGACGAACCGGCCCGGTGTGGCGCTGTCCGAACTCGCGTAAACGACCACGTCTTTCACGCTGCTGGAAGTTGTTTGCAGCGAAGTGTCACCGAAATTGGCGCTGGCCCCGTCGAAGCCGCGGAAAGCGCGAAATCCAGCGAGAGCATAGGAGTAAGTGCCTCCCGGTGGCCAGAAATTCGCTGCGAAAACGCCTTCGCTTCCGAAAACGCCGAGGTTATCGGCCTGCGCAATTGTTCCGGCAATGTGGTTGAAGCCTCCGTTTTCGTATTCCGTTATCGCAATCTTCATTCCCGGATTTGCCGCAGCGATCTTGGCTTGTAGGCGTCTGAGGATGTAGATCGTCGAACTTCCTGCGCCCCGGTTGTTGCCGGTCCCATAGGCGCCCCAGCCTGCCAACACGACTATCAGCAGAGCTATAAGCAACAGACAATGAAGTCTCCTTGAGAGGATCGACAGCGCCATTGGGCAACTCCCGGAGATTGAAATCGACTCTATCTGCCAAGCATAACTCCAAGATTAGGGCAATGAGGAAGCGCGAAGAACCTGTTCGAAGGAACAGAATTGGACCATGGCACTTTCTGGCAGCTACGTTTCCTAGCTCTCACTCGGATCGAACGCGGGTTGGTTGCTGGACCCATGACTTGGTGGGAGTGAGCATTTACGAGGATTACCAATTGGGCCTCAAAGCCTCGGCGTTTTAGGCCGGGGATACAAGGCCCTCCCTGATTGCTCGGCTGCATTGTCCTAAACTCCTCTCCGTCCAAAAGACCTATGGGCGGGCAGCCCAAAAGTGAAGCCTCTTCGTTGTCTTCCGCTGAAGTAAGGCGGCTGTGGGAGGAACCCACCGAAACCATCCCGCAAAACCAGCGGGAGGCGCAGGAATCCTCTTCCTTTTAGGGAGAGGAGGATGTCAACGTAAGTAGTGTTTCAAAATTTGATTGAACAGCTTTCCGACATTTCTTGGCGCACCCTGTCCGGGTGAGAATGAAAGACTTGGCGCCAGAAGTGTTCCTCGCCGTCCCGTGTCTCAGGTGCGGAGCGGCTTCTGGGAAGCGCTGTATGCTGCACTCAGGCAGCCAGCGCTCCGAACCCCATGTGGACCGGAAGCTTTCTGCAGCTGAGGCGGTTGAATCGAAAAGAATTCACCGTGGTACTCGATTTTGAGAAATCCCCTTGTCACCAGTGACCCGACTGGCGGAGTGTGGCTGCACTTCTCCGCCCGTAGATCACCCGCCTAATCCACTGGCCCCACCTCAAGCTACGCTCGAAGCCTCCCTCCTGTTTGCTACACTGGCTGCAGATGCGATTTGACCTAATCACCATTTTCCCGGAGTTCTTTGCCGGGCCGTTCGATCACGGAATACTTCGGCGCGCGAGAGAAACGGGGCTCGTCGAGGTGAACGTGCAGAATCTGCGGGTATTCACGAAGGATCGTCATCGCACCGTGGATGACCGGCCGTTCGGCGGTGGCGAGGGCATGGTGCTGAAGCCAGAGCCGCTTTTCGAAGCGGTGGAGTCGCTTCTCGGTCAGAGTGTTGGGGACGTGAGGCAACAAACCGCGCGCGATCCAAGAACCGCGATCGTCTTGATGTCCGCGGCCGGAAGAGTATTCAATCAGGAGACCGCGCGGCGCTACGCGCAGCTCGAGCGCATCATTTTTATTTGCGGGCGATATGAAGGAGTCGACGAGCGCGTGGCGGAGCATCTGGCGACGGAAGAAATCTCGATCGGCAACTTCGTTTTGAGCGGCGGCGAACTTCCCGCAATGCTGGTGATTGATGCCGTGGCGCGTCTGATTCCGGGCGCGCTTGGGAACGAAGCGTCCTCGCAGAACGAATCGTTCAGCGAGAGTCTGTCTTCCGGGGCAACGTTTCCTCCAGCCGGGGCGCAGCATCCCGACAAGGTCCCCGGGATGCTCGGGGCAGGCGGGACAGGTGCTGCGCCCCTACAAGCGGAGACCGCGGATGCGCTTGGCCGCATGAAACTCGAGTCACCGATTACGAATCACGTTCTGCTTGATTTTCCGCATTACACGAGGCCGGCGGAGTATCGCGGCTGGGGCGTTCCGGAAGTGCTGATTGGCGGCAATCACGCGGAGGTGGCGAAGTGGAGGCGCGCCGCGGCGCTAGAAAAAGCCAAGCGCAATCGTCCCGACCTGGTTTAACGCTTTGCTGGGCAGGATCCGGAAGCCACGCGTGTCGCGGTGACAGGAGAATAAAAGCGCGCCAGATCCGGTATGCTGAACCACAAGGCAGAAAACCGTTGATGAAAACCATATGACGCTGGAATTCGAGGATACTGCAGGTTAGAAGAACGCGGGCAGAACGAGCGGCCGATTTTGAATTGCGACGAGAGCGATTTGAAAGGGATACGAGAGGCTTCATGAGCACGGAAACGAATGGGAACCGGTCTGGGCTCGAAAAGCCCATCGCCATTTACTACGAGCATCCGGACTGGTTCCGGCCGCTGTTTCAGCAGCTGGATGAGCGCGGCGTGCCGTGGCTGAAGATTGATGCGCGGCACCACAACTACGATGTTGCTTCACCGGAACGAGAATATTCGCTGCTGTTCAATCGCATGAGTCCTTCGGCGTGGCAGCGGGGACTGGGGCACGGGATTTTCTATACGCTCAACTACCTTGCGCACCTCGAAGGTAAGGGCGTGCGCGTCGTGAATGGCTACCGGTGCTTCAATCATGAGATTTCAAAAGCGCTTCAATTGACGAACCTGGGAAAACTGGGATTGCCGTATCCGAAAGCGCGGGTCATCGATCATCCGTCGCAGGCGCTCGAGGCAGCCGAGGCCATCGGGTATCCCGTGGTGATCAAGCCGAACATCGGCGGCAGCGGCGCGGGAATCGAGCGCTTCAATTCGCAGGGCGAGCTGCGCGCCGCAGTGGAGGAGAATCGCCTTTACTTTGGCATTGATTCCACGGCGCTGGTGCAGGAAGCGTTTACGGCGCGCCATGGAATCATCACGCGCGTAGAGGTTCTTGGCGGGAAATTTCTCTACGCGATCCAGATTCACATCACCGGCGAGAGTTACAACTTGTGCCCGGCGGATATCTGCCAGAACACCCGAGGCGAAGAGCTGACGCGCATTGCTTGTCCGGTGGATGCGCCAAAGAGCGGGATGAAAGTGGAGGGCTGCGAGCCGCCGCGGCAGGTGATCGAAGACGTGGAGCGGATCGTGGAACTTGCCGGCGTCGAGGTTGGTGGCATCGAGTATGTCATTGATGACCGGACCGGGCGGCAGCTTTATTACGACGTGAACGCGCTTTCGAATTTCGTTGCCGATCCGGTGCGCGTCATCGGCTTCAATCCTTACGCGCGGCTGGCTGACTTTCTCATCACGGAGGCGCAGCAGCAACAAGAGAACCGCCCGGAACGCGCGGTGGTGAGCGGCGGAGGCCCGCGATGAGATACGGTTACTGGCTTCCCGTTTTCGGCGGGTGGCTGCGCAACGTGGAAAACGAAAACATGGAGACGAGCTGGGCGTACGTGAAAAGGCTTGCGCAGCGCAGCGAACGAATTGGTTTTGACCTGACGCTGATCGCCGAGCTCAACCTCAACGACATCAAGGGCGTCGAAGCGCCTTCGCTGGATGCGTGGTCCACGGCCGCGGCGCTGGCCGCGGTGACCGAACGAATCGAGTTAATGGTGGCGGTGCGGCCGACGTTCCATCTTCCGGCGTTGCTCGCGAAGCAGGCGGCCAACATCGATCAGATCAGCAATGGGCGGCTCACGCTGAACGTGGTTTCCTCGTGGTGGGCGGACGAAGCGCGCAAGTATGGCGTCGCTTTCGAGCAACATGACGACCGCTACGCGCGCACCAGCGAATGGCTCGACGTTTTGGATGGAGTATGGAAGCAAGACCATTTTTCGTATTCCGGGAAGTATTATCGCGTGGAAGACAACGTCCTCGAACCGAAACCGGTGGCGAAGCCGCGGCCAACGCTTTACGCCGGCGGCGAATCTCCCGCAGCAAAAGAGCTGATCGCCGAAAAATGCGATGCCTACCTGATGCATGGCGACCCGCCGGAGAACGTCGTGAAGAAAATCACGGATCTGCGCGAACGCCGCGCGCGGCGCAATTTGCCGCCGCTCAAATTCGGCGTTGCCGGATATGCGATTGTTCGCGAAACGGAGCGCGAAGCGCAGGACGAGCTGCGGCGCATCACGGATGTTCAACAATCCGCCGCAGGCTACGCAAATTACCAGCAATGGCTGGCGGGAACGCAACTGGAGCAGCGCGTTTCGATGGAAGATTACTCGGTTTCGAATCGCGGCCTGCGGTCTGGGCTAATTGGCACGCCGGAACAGGTGGCCGAGCGCCTGACGCAATTCGAAAGCACCGGTGTTGATCTCGTGCTGCTGCAATTCAGCCCACAACTCGAAGAGATGGAGCGCTTCGCTCAGACGGTTATTCGCCGGAATTCATCAGTCCCGGCCTCGGCCTAGCCGCGGAAAAGAACGATTACCGCTGATGGCGAAACGTTGGAAACGTCACCGTTTTGCCGCGAAATCCGCTAGGTAAAATGTGACGATTTGTCTATAATTATGGATTGCGTCTGAAGAGTTGGCCCCGCCAGAGTGGGTCTAAGAGGAAACAGGAACATGAATCCGGTAATTCGTAAGCTGCATGAAGCGCAACTGCGCAAAGACCTACCCGAGTTCCGCGCGGGCGACACCGTGCGCGTTAACGTCCGCCTGCAGGAAGGCGAAGGCGAGAAGGTGAAGGAGCGCCTCCAGGCATTCGAGGGCGTGGTGATCACCAAGAAGGGCCGGGCGTCCAGCGCCACCTTCACGGTGCGCCGGGTCAGTTTTGGCGTGGGCATCGAGCGCATCTTTCCGCTGCACTCGCCCACGATCAGCTCAATTGAAGTTGTCGGCAAGGGTAAAGTTCGCCGGGCACGGCTGTATTACCTGCGCGATCTGAAGGGCAAGGCCGCGCGCATCAAGCGCGCAGGACGCGAGGAAGTGGCGGCGGTGGCGACCGCAGGAGCTGAAGCGAAGGTTTAAGAGCAACCACAGCGTTATGTTGAAATTAGCGAGAGAGGCCTCGGCAGACTGGGGCCTCTTTTTATGTAGCTCCGCCATTTGCCGGCGGGAGATTCAGCACGCAGAGAAGAATGACCCTGACGGATCGATGGTCTGCAGTAGGGGCGCAGCCTGCTGCGCCCCTACTCGGCAAGCAAAGCCAGTTTTGAGGATTCTTGCTCTGTCTTCCGCGTGACACACAACCGCCCGTGCAAAATCTTCGCTACGGCTGGACGTTCGTGACGCCCTCTGCGCCGGGCTTCGGGAAATGCTTTTCGTACCAGGCGATGCAGCGGTCGATGGAATCGATCTGATGCTTGGTTTCGGCTAGACCGTGGCCTTCGCGCGGATAGCGCACGAAAATTGCCTCCGTGCCCACATCTTTCAGCGCGATGAAGAATTGCTCGGCCTCGGCGATGGGCACATCGTTGTCATTTTCGCCGTGCATCAACATCGTGGGTGTGTGCGCGGCAGCGACATGCTTTAGGGCGGAGCGTTCCCACGCGACGTCCATCAAGTTTCCCTGATGCAGGAATTGGCCGAATTCCATTTCTTCATACTGATTGTAATAGGTCATGTAGTTGTAGCTGACGAGGTTGGCAATCCCGGCGATGGGCACGGCGGCCTTGAATTCATTCGTTTGCGTGATGAGCCAGTCGGTGAGTTGACCGCCGTAGCTCACGCCCTCGATACCCAGTCGCTCGCGATCGATCCACAGGTAACGGCGCACCGCCGCACTCACCGCGTACAGAACATCTTGTCCCTCGTTTCCGTCCTGATCGCCGAAGACGGCGTCGGCGAACTTCTGTCCGTAACCCGTGGAGCCGCGATAATTGACGTTCAGCGTGGCCCATCCGCGCGCCGCGTAGACCTGATTTTTGAAATTGAATGCCGGACCATTTTGCCCGTGCGGCCCGCCGTGAATATTGACGATGAGAGGATGTTTCGATGTGGCCGTCATCCCCAGCGGCTTGGTGAGAAACGCTTCAACTTCGAACTTGTTGTCGTTGCTGATGAACGTGAACGACTCGACTTCGGCAATCGGTTTTCCCGCGAAGAGTTGCGTATTTAAGTCGGTAATCTTTCGCGGCGCGCCGCTGGCCGTTTTGAGATAGAGTTCCGTCGCGTCCAGTGACGATGCGAAACTGTACGCCAGTGCCCCGTCCTTGCCGACGGACCAACTGGCGACGATGCCGGCGTCCTTCACTACGTATTCCGCCTTGCCGCCCGAGATCGGCAACCGCACCAAGTGGTTACTGCCGCGCTCCTGAAGAGTGAAGTACACGGCGCTGCCGTCCGGCGCCCAACGCGGCGCACCCTGGCGGTTGTCCAAGACGGAGCCGATTTCGCGGCGGTCGCTGCCGTCGGCGTTCATCACCCAAACGTGGGTGTCTTCCATGGTCGTCTCGCGGTCGGTCACGCCGCGCCTGGTGCCGCGATAGACGATGTGCTTGCCGTCCGGGGACCACAGCGGCTCGTACTCGTTGTATTCCGTGGCGGTGAGGCGGCGAATGCTGTTGTCCGCAGTCTTTAAAGCGAAAATGTCGTAATTGAAAAACTCATCCTGATTCGGCTCGCGATTCGAAGCAAAGAGAATCTCCTTGCCGTCGGGCGACCAGTCAATCGAATGCTCGTCGAAATTGCCTTGCGTCAACTGGCGCACCTGCTTTGTGGCCACGTCCACGGCAAAAATGTGCAGCCGCTGATTGTCGTTGAACCTGGTCATTCCTTCGCCGGCATCGGGTTTATAGAGATACCGGGTGATCACCATCGGATCGCCGGCTGCTTCCACCGCTTCCGGGCCAGGAGTCGAGGAGATGAACGCGAGCTGCTTGCCGTCGGGCGACCACGTCACGTCGTTGCCTGTGCCCGGCAGCGGGCTGTTGGTGCCGCTCAAGGAGGCAAGAAATGTGACATCTGAACCGTCCGGCCGCGCTATGAACAATCCGCCCTTTTCACCCTGATGCCCCTGAAAGGCCAGCCATTTGCCGTCCGGCGACCACAGCGGACCGCCGCCGGAGTCTTTTTCACCGCCCACGCGGACAGATTTCTGTGTGACGACGTCCATGAGCCAGAGTTGGCCGTAGGGACGGCCGAGCCGGTCGCGCATGGTCACGGTATAGGCGATGCGCCGGCTGTCGGGTGACAGCTCGACGCTGCCAACGGAGCGCAAGCGTGAAAGGTCGCCACTGGCAAGACCTTGCGTAGAGCCTGATGGAGCAAAGACGAATAAAGCTGCCGTGCAACAAAGAAAGAAACCGGCTCGAAGCAAAACAGACTGCAAGTATCGACGCATGGCGCTCTCCCTTGTCTCTGTAGTAGGTGCACGATTTGCCCGGCCATCCTAGGCCCGGTGCGCGTAGCGGTCAACTTGTCTTCTGAGGAGAACGGTGTCCAGCGCGAGGAGAACACTGCGAAGATGCCCTGCCTCCGGCAACACTTGCAGATTTAACGCGTTCCGGAAAAGACCTTCCTGTTGACATTCAACAGGAAGGTGCCTATGCTCCTGTTGTTTATCTAAAGGAGAAAACATGGCTCCTCCGCGCGGGGAAGTTTTGCAAGGCACGCTCGATCTGATTGTTCTGCAAACCCTTCATGCCATGGGTCCACTGCACGGCTACGGCATCGCCCAACGCGTCCAGCAGGTTTCTGAGGATCTGCTCAAGCTGAACCAAGGGACTCTCTATCCCGCCTTGCTGCGGCTCGAGCAGCGCGGCTGGATCTCTTCCAAATGGGGCGCCTCAGAAAATAACCGCAAGGCGAAGTATTACTCGCTCACGCGCGCCGGGCGCAAACAGTTACTCGCCGAGACCGAGAGTTGGGAGCGCATGACCGCGCTCATGGCACGCCTGCTCGGCGATACGGAGGGAGGCTGATATGGAGTGGCTCCGTGTTTTCGGCGCGCGTTTGCGCGGCGTTTTCCGCAAGCGGCACCTGGACGGAGATCTTGACGCCGAACTTCGGTCGCATCTGGAGATGCTCGCGGAGGAAAACATTCGCCGTGGCATGAGTCCGGTGGAAGCCCGCCATGCCGCACGGCGTGAATTCGGCGGCGTCGAACAAGTCAAAGAAGACTATCGCGATCAGCGCGGCCTGCCCTTCCTGGAAACGCTCTTGCAGGACGTCCGGTACGCACTGCGTACGCTGAGCAAGAGCCCAAGCTTCACAGCTGTCGCCGTCTTGACACTCGCGCTGGGCATTGGTGCGAATACTGCAATTTTCAGCGTCTCCAATGCGGTGCTGTTGAGGCCGCTTCCTTACCAAGATCCAGAGAAACTGGTGCGGGCGGATGAATTCTGGCCACGAATGAACGACACTGTTGTGCCCGATCCAGATTACACCAACTGGAAACTGCACAATCAGAGCTTTGAAGAGCTGGCCGCGTACAACGGCGGAGCTCAGGTGAACCTCACGGGCGCGGGAATGCCAGAGCGTCTCGAGAGCGTCTCCGTGACCGCGAATTTGTTGTCAATGCTGGGCGTGCACGCGGCGCTTGGGCGAACTTTCTTGCTGGAAGAAGCGCAGCCAGGAGACCATTTCGTGGCGCTCCTCAGCGACGTGCTGTGGAAGGAGAAATTTGGCGGTGATCCAAATATTCCTGGCAAGTCGGTGACGCTCGATAAGCAAAGCTACACGATTATCGGAGTCTTGCCACCGAACTTTCGGTTTCCCGACCGACGGGCAAATCCACAGATTATTCTGCCGTTCAAGCTTCCACCGGCGGTGGATTGGACCACAAAAAGCTTGGCGCTGACCCGGGTCATCGGAAGATTGAAGCCAGGCGTCAGCCTGAGGCAAGCCAACGTGGAGCTCGTCGCGCTTTGCCAGCAGGCCGACGCCAACATCCCGGCGGTGTACCTTCAGATGAGAGAAGGCTTGCAAGTGCACGTAACTGGGCTGCACGAGAAGCTGGTAGGAGATGTGCGGCCTTCGTTGCTCATGCTCGTCGCAGCCGTGGCCTTCGCCCTCTTGATCGGCTGCATCAACATCGCGAATCTGCAGCTTGCGAGGACAGCGAGTCGGCAGAAGGAGCTTGCGGTTAGAGCAGCGATCGGCGCCGGGAGGGTGAGATTGTTGCGGCAGTTGCTGACCGAGGGCGCCCTGATTGCGACTGCGGGCGGAGCGGCGGGATCGCTGGTTGCTGCCGCTGGTGTGCGTCTGCTGCGCATCTACGCCCCAACTAGCTTCCTGCAAATTGGCTCAATTACGATGGACAGGCGCGTGTTGAGCTTTACGTTCGGTGTTACGTATTTGACGGCACTGCTTTTCAGCGCGGTCCCTGCCCTGAGAGGCTCAAAGCCAAACGTTAATGCATTCTTGAAGGAAGCGCACTCCTTCACCCAGGGCGAATACGGACAACGCATGCTGCGAAGCGCGCTGGTAATTTCTGAATTGGCGATGGCGGTGGTGGTGCTGGTGGCCTCGGGTTTGTTGATCCGTAGCTTTGTGCGTCTCTCGAACGTTGACCCGGGATTCGATCCGAGCAACCTGCTGACAATCAGCACGGCGTTGCCGGAAAGCAAGTACGCGGCTCCTGCTCAGCGGCGTGAGTTCTTTGAACAAGTCCTGCAAAGAATCAGCGCATTACCGGGAGTGCGGTCCGCGGCACTCACAAGTTCGCTGCCGCTGACGGACTATGCGCAAATAGATGCGTTCCTCGTGGAGGGAGAACCGGACAAGCCCGCGGGCGCGGGACCGCTGACACCTGTGGAGCACGTCAGCCCAGGTTATTTCAAGACAATGAGAATCCCCCAGCTTGAGGGACGTGTTTTCGATGACGCGGATTCGACGCCGGGAATTCACGCAGTCATCCTCAACGAGGTGTTTGTGCAGCGGTTTCTTTCGAACGGCGATCCAATCGGAAAGCGCATCCGCTTCGGACCGCCAGAGAGTCCATGGACGACGATCGTCGGCGTGGTTGGAAACGTGAGACACGTCGGGCTGGACCGCGGGCCAGAGCCCGAGGTGTACGTGCCGTACGCGGCAGACCCGGCGTTGACAGCGATGCTCGTAGTGCGGACAGAATCCGATCCGCGCAGCCTGGCTGCCGCCGTGCGCGAACAGGTAATCGCGGTGGACGCGGAGCAACCGGTATTCGGCGTCTCCCCGATGGAACAGCGCCTTGCGGACTCGATGTCAGGCGCCCGATTCAACACCACGCTGCTTAGTTTCTTTGGACTTGTAGCCTTGGTTCTCGCATCAGTCGGAGTGTATGGAGTGATTGCATATTTCGTTTCGCAGCGAACGCATGAAATCGGAATCCGCATAGCGCTCGGAGCAAGTGGCCGGAACGTGCTCAGGATGGTGATGGGTCAAGGAATAGCGATGACCGCTATCGGACTCCTGCTGGGACTCGGCGGAGCGCTTGCCGTAACGCGTTTTCTTTCGAGTCTGTTGTTCGAGATACGGCCAAGCGATCCGGCAACTATCGTTGGCGTTATGGCCATGCTTGGCGGTGTGGCCCTGGCTGCGTGTTACCTGCCCGCGCGTCGCGCCATGCGTGTCGACCCCATGGTCGCCCTGCGCTACGAATAGAATAGAAAAAAACTAGTTAGACTCCGTTGCTCTCGCCCGTCACGCGGCGTGCTAGAATCACCGCCAATGAGCCGACTCTGCTCCACCCGTTTCGAGAGAGCGGCGCGCAAACTGGGCTGGATGCGCATCGCGGGCATTGATGAAGCCGGGCGCGGCGCACTGTTTGGTCCCGTGGTTGCCGCCGCGGTGATTCTCAATCCCAAGCGGCGCATTGTTGGCCTCGACGATTCGAAAAAGCTCACTTCCGAACGCCGGGCGGAGCTCGCGCCGCGCATCCGCGAACACGCTCTCGCCTGGGCGGTCGCCGAAGTGGACGCGCAGCGCATCGACGCGTGGAACATTTACCAGGCGTCGCGCCAAGCGATGACCGCCGCGCTGCAGCAACTAGCAATTCCGCCGGATTACCTGCTCATTGACGCGCTGCAGCTCGACGTCTTGATCGAGCAGAAATCTTTGATTAAGGGCGATGGCCGCAGCATTTCCATCGCCGCAGCCTCGATCCTCGCGAAAACGCATCGGGACACGCGAATGGAAGAGTGGGACCCCATATATCCGCAATACGGCCTGGCGCGCCACAAGGGCTACGGCACGCCCGACCATCTCGAAGCCCTTCGCCAACATGGCCCATCGCCGCTCCACCGCTATTCCTTCGCTCCGGTGCGAGAATCCGCCTGTTGGGCTGTTGGCGCGAGGCAAACTTCGCTGCCAATGTTTTGACGGGTCAAGATAAGATCGCCAGAGAACATTCCTTGTCGGAGCGGAAGGCCATCGGGAATCAGCAGGAGAGAAACATAATGCGCGTTGTCAGCGTGTTGATTTTAATCGTTCTAGTGTCCGTTGCCACCGTGGTTGTTATGGCCAAACCCGCCACTCTGGATTCCGCGACTCTACTGGCAGCGACGCCGCCGATGGGCTGGAACAGCTGGGATGCCTACGGCGAAACGGTCAGCGAAGCCGACATCCGGGCGAATGCGCAGTGGATGGCGGAGCACCTGAAGAGCTTCGGCTGGCAATACGTCGTTGTGGATTCCGGCTGGTACGTGACGAATCACTCCGCCGGCACGAATGCCGACAGCGCGCAATTCAGCCTGGATGCCTACGGCCGGTACACGCCCGCGGTGAACACCATTCCTTCGGCGGCGCAGTCTCGGAGCTTCAAACCGCTCGCCGATTACGTTCATTCGCTAGGCTTGAAATTTGGCATCCACATCTTGCGCGGCATTTCCAAGGAGGCGGTCCGAAAAAACCTGCCGATCGCCGGATCCTCCTTTCACGCTGTGGATGCCGCCAATACGTCCGACACCTGTCCGTGGAATCCTTTCAATTATGGGCTGGACGCCGGCAAGCCGGCAGCACAAGCGTATTACGATGCCCTTGCCCAACAGTACGCCGGCTGGGGCGTGGACTTCCTGAAGGTCGATTGCATCGCCGACCATCCCTACAAGGGGGATGAGCTTCGCCTGATCAGCCAAGCGCTCGGCAGAACAGGGCGGCCTATGGTCCTCAGTCTTTCGCCGGGGCCTGCGGCATTGGAGAAAGCAGAGGAGCTGCGCCAGTACGCGCAGATGTGGCGCATCTCGGACGACGTCTGGGATCTCTGGCACAGCGACACACAGTTTCCTTCGGGCATCGGAAATCAATTTGCCCGGGCCGCGAAGTGGGCTGCCTTTTCCGGACCCGGCCATTGGCCCGACGCAGACATGCTTCCTATCGGCCGCCTCGAACCGGCCGCGGGGTGGGGAAAGCCGCGGGCCACACGGCTGACTCAGGATGAGCAGCGCACGCAACTCACGCTTTGGTCGATCTTTCGCTCGCCGCTGATGATGGGCGGAAATCTGACCCTCTGCGATGAATGGACGAAGTCGCTGCTGACTAATGCCGAAGTGCTCGCAGTGGACCAGCACTCGACCGGCAATCATGCGGTCGTCACGACGGAAAAGGCGGCCGTGTGGCGCGCGCAACCGGCATCAGGTGACGGATATTACTTGGCCCTCTTCAATCTCGATAGCGGCGCTCAGACCTTCGAGTATTCGTGGAAAGAAGTTGGTCTGCCGGAGACGAGCTATCGCCTGCGCGACCTCTGGGAGCACAAGGATCTTGCCCCCGCGGAATCACTCACCGCCACGCTGGCGTCACATGCATCGGTGCTCTACAAAATTTCGATCCGCTGAGCATATCGCGGAGCTTCGCCAGTAGTAATGGGAATATCATTAAGCCGTCGCGTCGGCCTGTGCGCGCACGATCACTACCTGCTTGGCATCGTTAGAAGCTGATCCGCCGAGTGGACTGCATCGCCGCGACGGTATCACCATCGCTCGCACCGTAAGCCCGCCGCTGGCCCGGAATCGGAAGGAGTGCGATGGAAAAAGAGTTCCTTCGTTTATTCGCCTTGTGTTCGCCGTGAAATGCCTGGAGGAAAGGGGATAACTGCCTGCTCACAAGCAGTTCCGCGCACATTGACTTGCCTTTTTCCCCCCTGATAGCGTAACCAAGTAGCGTTACGAGCCGTTCCGCTACCGCGGCAATTCGAGGAGAAACTGTGGGGCAGACTCCGAGGGGAGGTTTGTCTTTATTCGCGCATGGCCTATAACAAGAGCAAAAACGTTGAAGCCGCACAAAAGCTGCTGAACCAGGGCAAAGTCGCCCAGGCCATAGCCGAGTACCAGAATATTCTGAAGTACGAGCCTCGCGACCAGGTCACGCTAATGACCATCGGCGAGCTATACATCCGCCAGGGCGAGACGTTTCAGGCCATCGACTACTTCGAGCGCCTTGCGCAGATTTTCGTAGGCGACGGTTTCCTGACAAAGGCGATCGCGGTCTACAAGCGCATCGCCAAGCTCGCTCCCGAAGAGATTCGCCCGCTCGAAAAGCTTGCCGACCTCTACGTTCAACAAGGGGTGATGAGCGAGGCTCGGCCCCTTTTCCTCCAACTGGCGGAGATTCACCTTAAGAACAATCGCCAGCCGGAAGCCGTCAGCCTCTTGAAAAAACTTCTGCAGGCGGAACCCGATAATCTCCGCATCCAGATCCGTCTAGCCGATTTGTACCAGGCTATGGGGCAGACTCGGGAAGCCATTGAGGCTTACGTCTCCGCTTCGCAGCGTGCCTTGGCACGCGGTGACCATGGAGAAAGTGAAAAGCTCGCGGACAAGGCCATCAAGCTCGAGCCCCACAATCTGGCCGCAGTGATCATCAAAGCGCGGTCGTATTCTTTACAGGGCAATCTCGCCAAGGCGGCGCAGCTCCTCGAACAGGTGGCCGATCTCGAGAAAGGTGGCGAGCAGACCGAACTGCTCCTCGATCTCTATCTCAAGAATTCCGATTGGGACCAAGCCACGGCGCTTGCCCATCGCGTATTTGAAGCTGACGCGAAAAATTTTGGCCCGATGCAAAAGGTCGTCGAATCGCTGCTGCAGTCCGGAAATGGCGAAAAAGCCATGGGAATCCTGGAGAAGTCGCGGCTGTCTATGATCGATGCCGGGGAGCATGAGGTTGTCGGGAAACTCCTCAACGAGCTTGCGGCCAGCATGCCTGGCAGTATCGTGCCGCTGGAATGGCTCGTGGAATTGTACGGCCGCACCAGCGATTCCTTCCGTTTGCCCGATGCGCTGGCGCATCTGGGCGACGCCCTGGCGGCCGATAGCCAGTGGGAACGAGCGAAGAAAACCTTCGAACTACTGGTGGACCGCGAACCTGAAAGCGATTCGGCAAAGAACAAACTCAACGGCGTGCTCCGTAATATGGGACTCCTGCCGCCGGGAGAAGCAGAGAAGCTTCCCGAGGAGCACTTGCAGGTGGATATTCCGAAACCGTCGGCTCCCAAACTGCGCCCCGACGAGGGAGAATTCGCTCCTGAAGTGCAAGCCAAGCCGGGGGTAGCGTCCGGCGAGCCGGCGCTCGACGAAGAGACGCAAAAATTCATAGCGCAGTCGCTCACCGACGTCGACTTGTTTGCCAGCTACGGCCTCACGCAGAAAGCAATTGGTTTGCTGGAGGCTATCCTGCGCCGCGCACCGCGGCACACACCGACGCTCGAAAAACTGCTCGACTTCGTCCTGGGCGCGGGCGACGACCGGCGCACTGCCGAACTTTCCGCGCAGTTGCAACAGATCCACAGTGAAACGGGCGATAAGCGCAGTTCTGAACGATTCGGAGAATTGCGCCGCCGCTTCCAACGTGCTGCTGGTTTGACGGACGAGGAATTGGCGAGTGCCGTTCCTGCGGCACGACCCGCATCGACTGCAGCTGCTGAACCAGGGTCAGCGGATGTTTCGATACCCGAGATTGGCGCCGAGCCCGCTCCGGCGGAACGTGCGCCTGCTGCGGCCGCTCCCATGGAAAAAGCGCGTCCCGAGCCCGTCGAAGTGAACTCCGCTTCCGCGCAGGCGGAGGTGCAGGAAGTCGATTTGTCCGACGAATGGGACACCCTTCTAGAAGAGTCTCGCCACCGCGAGGCGACGGTTGAGGCTCCCGCCCCGGTGCAAGCCAAGCCCACGTCGGGAACCACGCGTCGCCAGGAGCCGGCAGACCTGGAAGAGTTTCACATTTCCGAGGAACCTGCGACCGTCTCGCCGGATGATGTACCCGCCCCGGCCGGGTTCGATGTTGCCGGTGACGCTCCCACGATTCCCCTCGAGCCGGAAGCTATCGCCGAAAAATCGGCGGCGGCACGCGAGGCGGCCAAGCCTAAAGGGGTACCTGCGGCTAAAGCTCCACAGAAACCTCCCGAGACGAGCGAGCCCGAATTTGAGCTGGCGCAAGAGTATGAACTCGTACTGGAGGCGGAGCCTCTGGTCCCGGCCTACGACCAGCGGCCACCCGAGACGCCCATTGCTCCTCCCCAGCCGGAACCGGCCGCACAAAACGCCGGGCCAGCGCCACCCGCGGGCAGCGGTTTTGCCTCCGATCAATTCTTGGCGGATCTTGCCAACGAAATCGATCAGCTTGGCATTGGCGGGCTCGCACCAGGATTTTCGGGAGCGATGCCCAATGCCCAGCCAGCCTCCGTCGCGAAGCCAGAAGCAGCGCCCCCACAGTCTGGCGAGTCCGGGCCGCTTAAGGAAGTGTTCGACCAGTTCCGCGCCGAACTCGGTGAAATGGGCGCGGAGGACGAGGACCTCGAAACGCACTATAACTTGGGCATCGCGTTTCGTGAGATGGGGCTTCTTGAGGAGGCCATCAGCGAGTTCCAAAAAGTTGCCAAAGCCAACGAGCGCGGGCGCGCTTTCCGCTACACCATGCAATGCTGCACGCTTCTCGGTCTGGCCTTCATGGAAAAGGGCCAGCCGGCCATCGCCGCGATTTGGTATGAGCGCGCTTTGCAGACCCCCGGCAATGATCCAGAAAGCATTCTCGCCTTGCGGTATGATCTGGGCGTGGCTCAGGAATCAGCGGGCGAGCCTGAAGCGGCGCTGAAAAGTTTCTTCCAGGTCTACGCGATGAACATCGACTATCGCGGCGTGGCCGAACGCATCGCTGCGCTTCAGAAACCCATCCGTCGATCCTGAATCTTTCCTGGCAGACGGGATTCCGCTCATCCATGAACCGGGTTTATCGCGCACTACTGGTCGTTCTTGCGTTCGAAATGGGCGCAATGCTCCTCTATCTGCCGTGGTCCGGCTATTGGGAGCAAAATTATTTTCTCAGTCACTATCCTTCGCTCATGCGCTTCGTGCTTCATCCGTCGTTTCGCGGGGTGGTGAGCGGCGTCGGGGTTTTGGATATCCTCCTGGCAATCGGCTGGATCGGTTCGCGCCCGGGGCCTGATCGTGTCCCGCCTCAATAACTTATCTTGTGGCTTCCGCCTCTGCTACGTGACGGACCGGAACGGCCTTTCCGGATTCGAAGCTCGGGAGGCACAGGAAACTCTCTTGTCGAGGATGGAAACCGCCGCGGCCGCGGGTGTCGATTGGATTCAGATTCGGGAGAAAGATCTTTCGGGGAGAGACAGCGGCTTGCTCACGCGTGAAGCTTTGCAACGGGCCGCAAAATCGCTTGCAAGCAACGCTGCTCCAACACGCATTCTGGTGAACGATCGGCTAGATGTTGCGCTCTCGGAGGGCGCCGGCGGTGTGCACCTCGGCGAGAACAGCCTGCCGCTGCCCGAAGCGAAGCGGCTCGTGAAGGCCCAAGCCTTAAGCCGGCATTTCCTGATTGGTGTTTCCTGTCACTCTTTGGATGCTGTGAGATCGGCAGCGAGTGGCGGCGCGGATTATCTTTTTTTTGGCCCCATCTTTGCCACGCCATCCAAAGCGGGATTCGGCGCTCCGCAGGGGCTTGAGCGGCTCGCCGAAGTTTGCCGCGCGGTCTCTATCCCGGTGCTGGCCATTGGTGGGATTACGTTGGCGAACGCCTCCGCGTGTCTCGCGGCTGGCGCGTCGGGGATCGCGGCAATTCGCCTTTTTCAGGACGCGCGAGACTTAACCTCTCTTGTTCAGTCACTGCGACAGCTGACAGGCTGATCAGCGCTGCATCAGCCGGCGAAGCAGCCGTATCTGTCCGGCATGATAAATATCGTGAAACGCCACGCCGTAGAGCTGAGGCAATAGTTTCGCAGCCCGCGCGGTGCCCAATACTTTGGCTGCCATCCCGTGCAAGGCCCGGTGTTCTCGCTCCAGCAACTTTTTATCGGCGCTCCAGGCCGCCTCATTCAAGTTGCCTTTTTCGGGCCTGGTAAAGAAATTGCTGCCCTTCAACGCGAAAGAACCGCGCTTCCCGCCTTCGATTCTTCGCCGCACGGCATACTTCCAGTACGCGGCATGCAGCGTCACTTCCCAGATGTTGTGCCGGCCCGGTCCGGGACGCCAGGCGGCTTGTCTCGCGGTAATTCCCTTGATGGACTGCTTCAGATTCGGTCCATGCCAGGTTTTTTTCTCGTAGGCTTCGTCGAGCAGCGCGAGCACGAGCTTTGCGGAATCCACGGGGCCTCCTCATGGGGCGTCAGTGAGAGAAAGAATCCCGCAAAGGATGGCGCGCCCGCTCTATCGTGTCAACGCGCGGCTCTCTTGCTGTGAAGAATTCCTCCCGCGGCCGGAAAAGCCCGTCTATTCTCCGCTCTCTTGCTTTTGTACAGTTGCCGGTCCGCCGCCTCGATTTCGCAATCCGGTCTTGATGCGCTGCGCGACCTGTTCGGCCATCCCCTTGTCTGAGTCGATCAGCACGACGGCAAACTCATCGCCGCCGTACCTGCACGCCCAGGTCAATTGGCAATCTCTAGTGAATGATCACATAAGCATTTGGCAAGGCCGAGGAGGTAACTTCCAGATGACAGTGGTTTGCAAAAGATATCGGACTAAGTTAGTCTGATTTCATTGTTGCAATTCATTTGCAAGGAGATTGCGTGGCTTCATTCTGCCGGCTCGTTTTGCTTGGCTTTTTCTCCTTTTCCTTATCCGGGGTTTTCTCTCCGCCTCCTGCCCTGGCCCAGGAGAAACCTTACTTTGTCGCCTATGATCACTATCTCGAAGAACCCGGCAACCTCGAGATCGAGTATTTCTCCACCTATGGCACCCAGCGAGGCGGCAACAACTTCCACGCCTTTTGGACCGAGTTCGAATATGGCGCAACCGCCTGGTGGACCACGGAGTTCTACTTGGACGGTCAGACTACTTTCCACGACAGCACGCGGTTCACGGGCTTCCGCTGGGAGAATCGCTTTCGGCCTCTGAAGCACGAACACTTCATCAACCCCGTCCTCTATGTTGAGTATGAAAACAAGAACGGCGCCGAAAAGATCCTCAAAGAAGCCGAAGGCCACGATGTGGAAGCGGACTTCCTCGTTTCGAACGCGGAAGCTCAGAAGGAGCACACCCATGAAATCGAGTTGAAGCTCATCCTCTCCAGCACATTCAAGGGCTGGAATTTCACGGAAAACACGCTCGCTGCCAAGAATCTTTCGAATTCACCCTGGGAATTCGGCTATGCTCTCGGTGCCAGCCGTCCGCTCGCTCTCAAGGCCTCCGCGAAGCGCTGCACTTTCTGTCCGCAAAACTTCATTGGCGGGGTCGAGATGTATGGCGGCCTCGGCGAGCGGCACAATTTTGGCCTTCACGATACTGCACATTACCTTGCGCCCGTTCTCGCCTGGAACTTACCTTCCGGCTGGACGTTGCGGATTTCGCCGGGCTTTGGTCTGAACGACAACAGCCATCGATTCCTCATGCGCTGGGGCGTCTCGCGGGAAATAGCCGGATTCGGTTCGACGGTCAGCCGGCTCCTTGGAGGCCACGAGTGAAAGCTGTTGCCGCGGCACTCGCCGTTTCCACTTCATTTCTTGCGGCGTCTGTCGTCCTTGCGCAGAGCCGGAGTTCCGGCAAATCGGCGGTCAGCGCAACGCCCAAATACGATCCGGTCATTTACGCGGAACTGCAAAAGGCTCCCGAAAAGGCCCGGAACCGCACAAATCCGATGCAAAACGATCCGGACGCCGTTGCCGCCGGCGCCATTCTTTTCGAACAGCACTGCGCGGAATGCCACGGCAACTCCGCCGAAGGCTCGCCGAAAGCACCGAGCCTCCTGGTTCCAGAAGTCCAAACCGCAACGCCCGGAGCCCTATTCTGGCTGTTGACTAATGGAGTGGTTCGAAAGAAGATGCCGGTCTGGTCGAAGCTCCCGGAACCCCAGCGCTGGCAGCTGGTGCGGTACATCAAATCGCTTGGCGGACCTGCTCCTGCGGGGGACTCTCCCGTGCCTAAACCTTGATGGGAAGGATCCTAGTTCGCAGCCCTGGCCGCATCGTTCAGAATCATCGCCAGACGCACGCCGGCTTCCGCAAGGGACGTTTCCGCGGTCCTGGCGGCGTTGCTTTGATAGGTTTCTCCGACGGCTAGATGCTTGTCGAACATGCGCTTTCCCATATGATTGCCGTCGGCGCAGCTCTTCAGTTTCATGCCCGGCTCGATGCCGATTTTTTCCGGGAAGGCATCGTAGACCGCGGTCTCCGCTCGCTCGTGGCTCTCCCAGACCCAGTTGTCCACATGGATGCCCGCAGCTTCCCAGGCGCCGCTCTCCGCATGAAACTTCTCGTCCAGCTCGTCGGCGTACCGGAGCGGGTTGGAGATTTCCATGTCGCGTTCCACAATCTCGGTGTCCCAGATCTGATGAAGGTTGGGCGAATAATCTTCACGTTCCGGATGGAGAGCGTTGGGGAGCGGTTCGTGGCGAAAATATTTCACCGCCACACAATTTCCGCCGTTGTCGGCGTTGGTGATGGCGTGCAGCGGTTGATGCAGATCGCCGACAAAATGGATGAGGTAGCGGATGGCTTCAGCGCGCTTCAGAGGATCGGCGGACTTGTCTTTCAGAATGGCGCGCTGCTCTTCGACCGCGCGCGTCACACAACCCTCCGGACTGCAGTACCGGTCCAGTTCACCGTTGTGTTTCCCCCGCGGAATATCGATGTAATGCCAGGGTCCGTTCTTACGCTCGTTGCGTACATCGTCCGGCCATGTCGAGACATCCACCATCAGGTCCGTCGTGGCATTCCCGCACCAGCGTCTCAGCTTCGCATCCATCGGGTGGTCGCCAAGAAGCTTCATAACCAGTCGCCGCCCTTCGGGGGTCAAATGCTTCTCTGCCATCAAGGCCACCGTCTGGTGACCTTTGCAACCCCACGCTTGGGCTGACGGCGCCCCGAGCGAGCCCACCAGCATGCACACAGCAACGCAAGGAGCAAGCGTTCGAGCCTTGGCAAGTTTCGACCAGCGATCAGTCACGAGCTACCTTTAACTTTTTCATGCGCTGAGCCAGCGCCCGATCGGTTTCCACGATTCGGTGTGATCGCAGATCACCCGCAAGGCCGCGGTAATGGGAATGGCCAATACCAATCCCATGCCTCCCCATACCCAGCCCCAGAAGAGCAGTGCAATGGTGATCGCCACGGCATTCAAGCGTACACGGCGGCCCACCAGTTGTGGCGCCGCAAGATTGATAGCCAAAACGTGGATGGTAGTTAGCGTCGCCGCAATCAGAACGAACTGTCCGAGCGTTTTCCACTTCGCCAGCGCAATGACAAAGGCCGGCAGCCATGCCATCACTGCCCCGATGTACGGCACCATGTTCAGGAGTCCTGACGCGATTCCCGTGAGGACCGGATATTCCATCCCGATTGTCCAGAAAAACAGGCTGCTCGCCGCGATTACCACCAGCGTCACGATGGTCATTCCCGCGAGGTAATCGCGCAGGACGTCGCGCAAATCTTCCAGCGTTTCTTTCACTTGCGTCCGGCGCGAGGCGGGAAAAAGTTGCAACGTCCCGTGCCAAAGCTCGCGCTTCTCCGCGAGCATAAAAAAAACCAGGAAGGGCATGAAGGTAATTTCCAGGAACAGCGCGTACAGGGAGCCAACGCCGCGGAAGATCAGCGTGCGCACGATGCTGGGTTCGGTCCGCACCGTCGCCGAGGATGACGCGCCTTGCTCCGGCGCAATCTGCGAAACCTGCCCCTCGATTCCCCTGATCTTGCCTTCCACGGCGCCGGCAGCCTGCTCGAGAACACTGCTGTATTTCGGCCAGTTCTCCGCGAAATCCGCGGTCCGCGTCCATAGCCCGTAGCCGACCGCCGCCAGCACCGCGATGAGGATCAGCACCATGACCATCGCGCCCAACGTTCGAGGCAGCCCGAATCTTTCCAGGAATTCCACTGCCGGATCCAGGAAGTACGCCAGCAGAATCGAGAGCAGCAGGGTGATCACCACGCCCGCGGCGTAATAGAAGAACAGCAGAATGATGGCCGCCGCGATCACTCGCATGCTGAAGTTTGAACTGGTGAAGCGAACGACCGATGGTGGCGTTTGCGTCGCAGACACGAGCGGCTCCGAGGCTCCACGTTAGCACACTCCGAAACCATTTAGGACGTCGTACGCCGCTGTTCTGAAGCAGCATATTCGGAGATTTGTTTGATCGGTTTTTCGATTGATACCAGTTATGCAACCGGCATGAGCTGGGGCGGACCGTAAAGTCACCGTTTTACGTGTGTTAAGCTTTGCTGAGGTCATCCACACGGAAGTTGGCCCCACGGGGCCGGTACCACACTCTGGAAAGACAGGCTTCTTCACATGGCCAAGGAGTTTTTTGGAACCGACGGGATTCGCGGCATCCCGGGCACGCCGCCGCTGGACGACGCCACTCTTTACGCCACCGGACGCGCTCTCGCCGCGTATCTCAATCGCCGACATGGCGCAGCGCACGTCTTAATCGGCATGGACACTCGCGAATCCGGCCCGCATATCGCCTCATTGCTTGCCGCGGGTCTCGCCGAGGCTGGCGCCACGGTTGCCTTTGCCGGCGTAATTACCACTCCCGGCGTGGCTTGTCTGGTTCGCCAGAATGATTTTCAAGCCGGCGTGGTCATCTCCGCCTCCCACAATCCCTTCAAGGACAATGGCGTGAAGTTGTTTTCGCACGCCGGAATGAAATTCCCCGACGCCGTCGAAGAAGAGCTGGAAGCCGGGATATTGAGGCACCGGAGCGAAGCCGCGCCAAAGAATCTGCCGCCGCTCGTTGCCGATGAATCTCTCGATGCTGAATATCTCGCCTTTCTCCGGAAGCGGTTCATTCCCGGCGCGAAGCTCGCCGGCTTCCGGATCGTTCTCGATTGCGCCAATGGCGCAGCCTTCAAGCTCGGCCCGGAGCTGTTCCGGTCGCTCGGCGCTGAGGTTATCGCCATGGGCGTTTCACCTGACGGCCGCAACATCAACGCCGGCTGCGGCTCGCTGCACCTGGAAGGCTTGCAGAAACGCGTCGTCGCCGAAAAAGCGCGTCTCGGTGTGGCCTTTGACGGTGACGCCGACCGCGCGCTGTTCGCCTGCGAAACGGGAAAAATCGTGAATGGAGACGGCGTTCTTCTTGCCGCCGCGCGTTTCCTCAAATCTCAGAATAAGCTCATAGGTGACCGCGTCGTCGCTACCTCCATGTCCAACCTGGGTCTCGAGCGCGTTCTTGCCCGCGAAAATATCGCGCTCGCCCGCGCCGCTGTCGGCGATCGCTATGTTCTCGAAGAAATGCTTCGCAGCGGCAACGTGCTCGGAGGCGAGCAGTCCGGCCACATCATTTTTCTCGCAGACAGCCCTGCCGGTGACGGACTGCTCACGGCCTCAAAAATTGCCTCGCTGGTTTCCCTGCACGGCAAAATCGAATCGCTCGTCCGAGGCCTCAAGGATTATCCGCAAGTCATCGTCAACGTGAAGGTGCGCTCAAAACCGCCTCTTGAAACGCTCCCGGAAGTCTCCCGCGCCTTGGCCGAAGCCCAATCCGCACTTGGCGAGAATGGCCGCGTCGTCCTTCGCTACTCCGGCACCGAGCAACTCGCCCGCGTCATGGTCGAAGCCGAACACGATTCCGACGTCCAGCGCTTCAGCCAATCCCTCGCCAACGCCCTGCGCTCCTCCATCGGCGCTTAATTTCGCCTCCCCAGAGCGGTTCCCTTCAGCCAGGCATACCTAACACGTTTTCTTGGTGCCATGCATTGCAAGAATTCGCGCCCTCCCCGTTCTAACCGTGACCTAACAGGAGGCATTCCCATGGAAAACTATCTGAAATCCATCGTCGTCCGTTTCCGCCGAATCTCTCCGGCCGAGCGCCGTTTGGTATTTGCGGGATGTCTATTGGCGGTTGTCTTTCTTCTTTTCTTCACGGCGGCCAATCGCGTCGTCCGGCCTGGACAACATGCATCTCCCTTGTCGCCAAACGGTGGCAGCCTGACTGGCGAAGTCCTGCCCCCAGACGGCGTTCGATCAACGGGTGGTGACGCAAAGGAAGTGGGTGCGCTGGCGCCTCTGCGCATGCTCAACGAACGCTATAGCGCGGCGCCCGTGGACTCAGCGAATGCATTCCGGGAGTCGCGGATTGCCTATTCCGCGGAACTTTCTGTCGTAACAAGGGAGTTTGCTCATTCACGCTCCAGCTTGGAAGAGATCCTCGATCGTCACCGCGGCTATGTGGCAAAACTCCGCATGGTCGGCCAGCCGTCGGGGAGCGTTCTGTCCGCCACGTTGCGAGTCCCTTCCTCGGAATATCGTTCCGCGCTCTCGGAATTAAAGGCCGTCGGCCTCGTTGAACACGAAGAAGAAGCCGCCGACGAAATTACCCAGCAGCACAGCGAACTCGAAGCGCGCTTGGTGAACGCGCAGAACGAAGAGCAGCGTCTCCAGAAATTGCTCCAGAATCGGCTGGACAAATCTTACGATCCTGCGTCTCTCTCGCGCCAGGTTGCCCTGCTGCGCAGTGAAATCGAGCGAATCGAAACCGAACGTTCTGCTTCCGGAAGCCGCGTCTCCTTCGCCAACGTCTTCTTCTCCCTGCGGGAAGAGCGCACCTCACCCGCCGAGACCATCGGTGCCAAGCTCCGCAATGCCGCCGTTGGCGGACTGTCGGACGCCTTCGAGAGCGCCTCCACCATCCTGTTGTTTTTGGCCAGCCGGGGCCCGCTGCTTGCTTTCTGGACGGCGATGCTCTACTTTCCGGCGCGATTCTTCTGGCGCCGCCGCTCCCCGTTGGCTTTCTCCGAAGCCGAGGTTCCCAAGAATTCTTGACAATTCCAGGTGCGCATCAAGTTGAGAAAATTAGCCTGGTCCGGGAACTTTTAGCCGCCTCGCGACATTATATTAGTGAAGGAGTCAGGCGTCTTAACACGCATGATGCAATGCCCGCGCTTGTTCTAGACTCGAAGGCGCTTTCCCGGACCGTCATGAACGAGACGCCCACAAATCAAGCAAACTCCGCGGACAAGGCAGGGGCTGCCTTCCCCACGAGCGACGAGCAGTTTGTGTTGGCGTTTTCAAAGGGTTCCTCCCACGCTTTCGAGGAGCTCTTCTCGCGTTACAGCTCGTTGCCGCGGTTGCTGAACTCAAATCACTCGGTCGTGTTGAAAATGAAATCCAAGGCGGCGAAGAGGTTACGCAGCAGCATGCCGACCTCGTCGCTCGCCTCAAGAACTCCCGCGAAACCGAGCAGCGCCTTCAGGACGTTCTTCGCACCCGCACCGGCAAAGTGAAGGACGTCCTCGAAGTCGAAGAGGAAATCGCCCGCGTTCGTGGCGAAATCGAGCAAATGGAAGCCGAGCAACAAACGCTGGAGCACCGCGTCAACTTTGCTACGATCGACTTGAAACTTGCTGAAGAATACAAGGCGCAGCTCACCACGCCCGCCCCCTCCGTTGCGATGCAGCTTCGCAATGCGTGTGTGGATGGCTTCCGCAGTGCCTTCCAGAGCCTCCTTGCGCTCGTCTTGTTTCTCGCCGAATCCGGTCCCACCCTGTTGCTCTGGCTGATCATCCTGTCGTTCCCAGCCTGGCTGCTATGGCGGCGTTATCAAAACTCTGGCGATGGGTTCATCCTTGGGGGTTTGAGACTCCGCAATTCACCACAACAAATTCTCTCGCTTCTTCGTAACCGCTTCCATGGGCTTGAATGATAGTTTTCACCAGAAATCCACAATAACGATATTCCGCCCTTCCCCCAATCACAGACCCTTATTTCGTGGTCACCAATGCGGTCGACGGCAGTTCCAACAAGAAGAAAGCGAAGAAGAACGCTCCCAAAGAATGGAGAGTTCCGGCGCTATTCTGTGGGATTTTGTAGGCTGGCACGGCGTAACATTGTGCCCTTTTGGCCGGTCCTGGAGCTAACCGCCGTGGTTTCAATCAAGTCCGTAGCTTCCCGCGGAACCCCCATCGCTGGCATGCGGTTTGCTCTCTGATTGGTACTTATAAGATTGGCTTCCCGGGGTGGCCGGAACCGAACCTCGACTCGGTTGCCGGTTTTGGGGCGTCAATTACGAAAAGGGGGCTTGCACCAGCCCCCTTTTTCATTTCCGTCGCGCTCCGGTTCTCTGCGGTCCAGAGTCGTGTTTAACGTCGTTGCCGAGTGCCGATGTGGAACGCGCCGAGATGTCGCGCGCGATTTCACAGTCGAAAACCGCACCTGTTTTATACCTGGATGGCCGAATAGGGAAACTTGTTTCTGGATAGAATCAGTTGTTGGCCTTCCAGCTGAATCTCGCCGCGACCACAAATGCCGTTTCCCGCCGTTGTCCTCTGCCAGAAAAACGAGATTCAATTCGCTGCGGAGCTAGACAGCACCCACGAACTGAGGAGCCACAACTTCCGCCCCTGCTCGGTGGAGCAGGCGGACTCAGCTTCTGCCGCCAGCTCTTGGGCGCGCTGGACATCGCCAGTTTCTATCGCCTTCCTGGCCGATTGACGAAGCCGATAGGCGTGGTCGATCAGCAAAAGCAGTGGTGCAAGGTCGGCTCCGCAACGCGAGCAGATCGCCAAGCCCCGGAAGCGCGCTTGGCAGACCGGACACTTGGGAGGTTCGTCGTTCCCGGTCAACGCCCCTCCACGAAGAACAGCAGCTCGCGCAGCTCCGCGCTAGCCTTACTCAGGGCCTCGGCGTCGTTCGAGCGGATCGCTGCATCGATTCTTTCGTGCAGTTCGATCGCTTCTTCTTGATCCTCGGCGTGCAGTGCACCTAGCTGGCGTTTCGATTGCTCGACGAGATCACACGCTTCCTTTACCATCTCAAGGGCGTGCGGCAAATCGGTAGTGGCTTTTTCCTCGGACTCGCTCACCGCCTCCTGACTCATCCCCTGCGCGTCCTCCAAGTTGAACTCATTTTCATCCATCTCCGGGCCCGCGTCGGCACGAGATGAGTAAAGCGCTTTGAGCCGCTCTCGAGCTGCCGCGATCTCCGAAGGGCTCATCTCCCGCAGCGCTCGAGTGATGGTGATGTGTTTGGACTTGCCGGTTTCCTTTTCAATGGCCGTGACGTGCAGGATGCCGTCCACGTCGAGCCTCATGCGGCAGAGCACCTCGTTGGGCTCTGGCGTGGGGCGCAAACCCTCGATGAGGAAATCGCCCACCAGGAGATTCTTGAGCGCATCGTCGTCCTCGCCCTGGTAGATCGCAATGCGCACCGAGGTTTGATACGGGCTGGCGGTTTGGTAGCTTTCCGTGCGCGTGACCGGCAACGGGGTGTTGCGATAAATGATGGGATGATAGCAATGCGGATAAGGGAACCCCCCGCGTTCTCCCAGGTACGACGGGCCGAAGGAAAAGGGCGAGACATCCACCAGCACCCGCTCCACATCGTGGCCGGCCAGCCGAGAAGCCAGGACTCCCGCACCGAGGGCCACGCACAAATCAGGATGTACGTCCTGACGGGGCTCGAGTCCCGTCAGCTCCTGCAGTCTGCGGTAGATCAGGGGCGTTCGGGTTGAGCCGCCGACCAGCAAGATGGCGTCGATATCACTGGGACCTTTGTGCGCATCGCTGAGCGCTTTCGAAACACTGTCGAGGGTGGACTCGACGAGCGGCCGGATCATCTCTTCGTACTCCAGACGGGAAAGCTCAACATCCAGGTTCAGGGGTTTCCCGTTTTCACTTACCAGCGCTTCTTCCCGCACGCGGGCGTAGGGCTCAAAACTCAGCTTCTTCTTGGCTTCCTCGGCAGCCCACGATAACCGGGCACGCGCGACTGGGTGGCCGTGCTCGAGGTCAATTCCATGCTGGCTTTGGAATTCCCGTTCCAAGCGCGCGAGCAAAAGATTGTCAAAATCGTCGCCTCCGAGTTGGTTGTTTCCGTGGCTGGCCAGGACTTCGGTGACCTCGCCTTCGATGCTTACGATGGAGACGTCAAACGTTCCGCCGCCAAGGTCGTAAACCATGGCGGTATGATGCGCGGCATCGCCGAAACCGTACGCCAGACTGGCGGCCGTCGGCTCATTGAGGATGCGCATGACTTCCAAGCCAGCCAGCTCTCCGGCCTCCCGCGTGGCGTTGCGCTGGGCGTCAGAAAAGTAGGCCGGTACGGTAATGACCACCTTTCCGATCGGTTGATTCAGATCGTGTTGGGCCCACTCCACCAGTTGGCGAAGAATCAGCGAGGAGATCGCCTGGGGCGTGAACTCCTTGTCTCCGAGCTTCACTGCCTCGGTCGAACCCATCTTTCGCTTGATACTGCGGATGGTCAGATGCGGATAGAGGAGCTGCTGATGGCGCGCCTCCCGGCCCACGAGCAGCGCGCCGGCCGGAGAGAGGCCCACACAAGATGGCAGCATCTTGTCGGTCTCAGGGCCAATAACCTTTACCTTGCCATTGACGAAAGCTGCGATCTCCGAGTTGGTGGTTCCGAGATCGATACCTACGACCAAATCACTCATCTCTTTCATTTCCTCCTGTGGAGATTGCCGTGGGTCTGCGTGCTACCTTCACTTGTGCCGGGCGATGAACTTCCCCCATCCATTCATAGCCCGCTCGGTACACTTCGAGCACCGTTCCTTCGGCTTCTTCATCGGTCTCTTCTACATCCACCGCGTGCATCGACTTCGGATCGAAGGGCTGCCCATCGCAGGCAATCTTCCGGACATCGAATTGCGCCAGGGCGTCCTCGAGGCGCTCCATGCTCATCTGGTAGCCTTCCTCGAGCACTGCTAGGTTCTCGAAGGCTTGGCGGAAAGCGCGATGGCGCGCCAGGAGTCGAACCGTCCAACTGGACCGCAGGGAATCTTCCATCTTCTCCTGGCTCGCGCGCACCCGATCGAGGCCCCCGGCCAGGCGGTCGCGCAGATCGAGAAATACATCCAGGACTTCCCGGCGAGCACGTTCCTGGGCCTCACGGTGCATTTCAGGAAGCTGCGGCGCTAGCATGGCGATCGGAGCGAGGGACTCGCTGAGCTGCTTGAAGCTCCGCCCTTGCAATCTCACTTCCTGGGTCAGAGCAGTCACCGCCGCCCACATCGAATAGAGGTCGCACCGCCCATGGTTATCCGGTGTCGGTTCCGCCGTAAGAGAGGAAAGCAGTTCGGCAGGAAGCCCTTGCGGGGGATCCTCGGCCCCCAGCACGGAGTCCAGCCAAACTTCAAAGCGGCGCAGAATTTCTTCGCGATCCAGGCTCACTTTTCCCTCAAAACTGCCAACCAGGGGTCCCCTCCGGTGAACTTTCTCTCTTGGCTGCTTGCCGGCAGCAAAGAAACGAGAGGAGCACGGGGATCGGCGGAAAGAAACATGTGCAGGGCGCGACGGCGCGGATCCCGCAAGACTTCGTATGCGTCGCGGATGCGCTCAAACGTGGCAGGCTCGCGGTCGGGCGGGTGCTCCTTCACCTTCTGAAGGTACGCGTCGCGGATGCGCTCATCGCCGGCATCCGGCGGAACGCCGAGAATCTCTCTCGGATCTTCGTTCAATTGGATGTTAGGCTGTCTCAAAACAAGTCTCCTTGCCCCGGCAAATCGCGGCGGATCCTCTTCGGTCGCTTCTCTCGGGGCTGGCCCATTTCCGGTACCAGCTGGTTACTGTCGTCCAGGGCGCATGGCTCGTCGTCTTTCTCCAGCTCCTTGTCATCCAGAAATACAGTTTCCCGAAAAGGAACGCGCAAGGGAGCATGCCGACCGCTGGGAAATGCACGCGAGTGCTTCTCGTGCTGGAGCACTGCGTGGATCTGCTCGGTGGTCATAGAGAAGTCCTGCCAGTCTTCGGAAACGAGCCAGTCTAAAAACTTGGTCATGGTGTTGCGGTGGCCCCGCCGCAGCTCTATGGCCTCGTTGATGATGGCCATGTCCCCGCAGCGCCGCCCGAGCTCGACAGTCGCCGCGATACAGTCGTCGCGGCGCTCGAACTCCCATTCCGGCAGGGCTCGGGCGCGCAGCAGCAGAAACCGTGCTTCTTGGTCTCCTCCCATTTCGAGGCCCGCGGCAGAAGCTCTGTAGGCCAGTTCCTTTTGGTTGGTGCGCAGCGCCGCCTTTCCCAGCATCTCTAATTGCCACCTTTCCAGCTCGCCGTGGGCGTTTGTCAACTCTTGACAAAGCCGTGCGTGCCACGCCGTCGGGATAGTGAAGGGCGCGCCCAGGTCGTCGCCGAGTGCGCAGACACGCGCTGTCGCCACCACCAGCGAGTCCGCAGGATCCAGGGAGACTTGCGGAACATGACGATCGAAATCCGCCCTCGTCAATCTGCCGAGCGCGCCTGCATTTTCGCACGCAAGAATCGCCGCTGCGGAACTCCCCAGCACGCGACCGATCTGGCCGAAAAAGCTGGAAGCCAGTTCGGCATCGCCGCGGACGACTGCGCCGGCCCAGCGCAGGGCGGCCAGAAATGCAGGGCGATCGGCTACCTGAGCTTGCGGCAGTGCTTCGAGGGCGGCCACGTCCTGTTCAACCAGGTGCGGCTTGCGCTGCTGGAGGTGACGACCGGTCTGGGCGACCAACAGACGAAGTGCAGCTCGGCGAACTTCGGGGTTTACCGCGTCGAGCTTCTGCGCCTGCGCCAGAAAGGCGGTCGCCCTGTTGAGCGCCCCTCTCTTTTCCGCCGACTCCATCAGGTACAGCAGGGGCTGGCTGTGAAGCGGCAGCGCTCGGTGCCAAAGCTCGGCCACGTGGTCGGCGACCCGACCATCGGACTCCTGCTTCGCCCAGTTCAGCCATCGTTCGAACGCTTCCCGATGTGGGTCGATGGCGCACGCGCGCTCGAAGAGCTGGCTTGGTGAGAGGAAATAAAGATCACTTTTTTTGTACTTCGCCTGTACCTCCCGAATGACCGGAGGCTGATCCTCATAGTAGTCTTGGAAACCTGAAAAGCGCGCCGTGAACTTGCTCCGCTGCCTTTCGAGCGTCTTGGCGGGCACTTCTAGCAACAGCTCGGCCATATGCAGGTAGAGTGCGGCCGCTTCTGAGCCCTTCTCCGCAAACCAACCCTCGGCGACCGCATGTCGGCGAAATTGCTCCCATTGGGCGCATATGAGCAGTTCGAGTGCTTCGTCGGAACTCTCGGCCGACCGCGCATAAAGGCGCCAGAAGTAAGCGTTCTTGATCGACGCACCGCCAAGTGCGGCCCGGACTTTTCGCGTGGGCAGGTCAAGATCCAAAGCGCGAACGGAGATGTACTGCCGCAAGCGTTCGAGGAGCTGCGGATAGGCAACCTCGCAGGCAGTCACGGCGCGCTGGATTTCCGGCAGGATCTTGTCTTGGACCTTCGTTTGAAACGCGGAGTCCAGCGCTTGGAGCGCCCTTCGGAGGGACACTTTGCTTCCACACACCAGGGCCATAAGGGACTCCGCAGCGGGAGCCAGGCGCTGGCCGGTATTCGTATGAAGCATGGTCCGCAGGGCCGGAATAAGCCGTGCGGGAGCGGAATCGGGATCGATGATCCCTAGGGACCGTTCGCAGGCTGCGTCATCTTGCTGGTAGAAATAGGCAATGGCACGCACGAGGATTTTCCACGAGGCCAACGGACCGCGATGAGAGACTTCCGGCAGCAGCAGAGCGGACTCTTCAACAGGGCCAGCCGTAACCGCGGCAAATGCTCTTAAGAGCGCGGCGGCGGCGGTACGAAGGGGGTGGTCAGCAGTGAGCGACCTACACTCGGCGAGGGCAGAGAGATCGCACACCTGACCCTTGACGACGCATGCGATGGCCCTTCGTATTTCTGGCAGAACAGCTGGGTCGTTAAGGGGCCTCAGCAATTCCTCAAGGTTTCCGCTCGAAGCGCTGACCAAAACGCCGACGTCCGCAAGCCTTGCCGCCGCCGAGGAGTAGCGCTTGTGCACCAGTTCGAACAACGCTTTAGCTTCTTCCTTCAGCCCAGTTTTCAATAGCGACCGAATGCGCGCCGCATAGGCATCCACTAGCAAGACTTCCGTTTCTGGCCAACCGCAGCGCTTGTGAATCTCTCTTGCCAGCTCCACGGCAGGTTTCGTTTTGCCTTTGGCGAGGAGGGCGCGCAGGTCTTCCTCTTGCGGAATTGGCACGCTGGCACCCGTACCGTGAACGGACGGACGGGGCAGTCTGGTCTCCTGGTTGTATTTCATAACCGCTCCGGAGCTGCCCTCATTTCCTTCTCAATGCGACTAAACTAACCAATCTCGCGACCAATGACAATAGTGGACCGGCCCGCCACTGTGAATTGCTGTGGAGAACCTTAAAATCTTTCAGATCAAAATTACGCTATTGCGGACGGCGCCGCCCATCTGGCGGCGCCTGCTGGTACCCTCGGATATCACACTGTCGGGTCTGCACGACCTGCTGCAACTGGCCATGGGCTGGACCGACTCGCACCTGCACGAGTTCCGATTCCGCGGGCAATGCTATGGCCCGGCCGATCCGGAGCGAGGTGCGGTGGAGGGGATCAACCAGCGCAACGTACGGCTCAATCAATTACGGGCCAGCGTTGGTGCAAAGATCGTTTACGCGTACGGCTTCGGCGACGGTTGGGAGCATGGCATAGTCCTCGAAAAGTGTTTGCCGGCAGCCCCCAACATGACCTATCCGCTGTGTACGGGCGGTGCACGCGCCTGCCCGCCAGAAGATTGCGGGGGCCTCGGAGGGTTCTAAAGTTTGTTGGAGGTGATCCGCAATCCGCAACAACCTCGACACAAAGAACTCCTTGAATGGGTGGGTGGAAACTACGATCAACCGGGTACTACCTGGAAGAAAAAAGCGAGCGGCCCGATCTTCGGGCTGAAAAACGCACCGGAGCTATGGCCTCCGGGCGCCAGTGCCGACGCGCCAGACTCAGCCACACAGGCTTGCCGAAAGGACACTAACTTCCCCAAAGGCCTACCCCGCGGGTGGGCCTGCGACGGCCGAGGTTGCAACGCCGGAATAAATCAGACAGTGCCAAACCAAAGGTCCGGCCTTCGATGGAACCGTATCGGCCCCAGCTTCCGCCTCTCTGCAGAAGAACGGTCAACTGTGGACGGTGCACCAAAAAAATGAGCGGCCGGTGGGGGCACCGGCCGCTCGGGCGTGGGGATGGAGGGAATAGTAATCCGAAGTCAGTTTGGTTTTTCTGGCCGTTCTACTGCGCTCGCGAGCAGCAGGACGACCCACAGGAGCACACAGGTGACTACCGTTGTATGACTCCAGAAAGCCCAAACAACTTCCGACTACCTGCGTAGTTTGTTCTTCACGGGACTCTCCGTCGATAGCCCGCTGGGTTCATTCTTTCCAGTACTTCCCGCTCCCGCCGATAGCACTTTTTTGGTACGGAAGTACTCCCGGCCTAGACGCGTTCCACGATCATCTGCTTCATTTTTCCTAGACTCGTTTCGTCGCGCTTGTAGAACGTCCATTGTTTGATGTGCTTGGCCCGCGCGAGACCTGCTAGCAAACAATGTGGATCGTTTGGAATGCAGTTCAGGACTCACGCGCAAAAAATCTCTAAAGATTCCGAATGACCTGCTGGAGGAGGTCAATAAGCTCTCCCAGTCGCTGCTGCTCTTTGTCGGAAAGTACCGAGACCGCTCTCGCCAGCGATTCCACCCGGCGTCGGCGTCCCTCCTGCAAAATCTTCGTCCCCTTCGCTGTAGCTTCGAGGCGCACGCGTCTCCCGTCTTCTGTCTTTCCCCGGCGCACCAGACCGGCACGCACGAGGCCCGCGACGATGCGGCTCATGGTTGGAGGCCGGACCTGCTCCGCTTCCGCAAGTTCGCCCAATGATCGCGGTCCGCCTCCGAGCACCAGCACCGACAGCGCCGATAGCTGTGCCGGGCCGACCCCGCTCTCACGGTCGCGCACGCGCAGCCGCCGCAGCAGATGGATGGCCGCCGAGTGCAGCCGGTCAGCCGTCAGGAAAGCCGGCCCGCCCAGGAGACGTTTTGACTTGACATCCGTCATACAATTTAGTTAGCTATGCTAACAATTCTGCTCTCGGAGGTAAATCATCCATGAGCGGCACGACGGCAAACCTCGGGATCACCAACATCGGCCAGATCTCCATCATCGTTCACGACCTGCAGCGCGCCACGTCATTTTACCGTGACGCCCTGGGTCTGCCACTGCTCTTCACGGCCGGCAACCTGGCTTTCTTTGACTGCGGCGGAGTGCGCTTGATGCTTGGCCCCGCGGAAACGCCGGAGCTCGATCATCCGAGCTCCATCCTGTACTTCCGGGTGAAGGATATCAACGCCGCGCACCAGCTTCTTCTCGAGAGGCGTGTGCGGATTGTGGCGCCGCCGCGCCTGATCGCTCCGATGCCAGCTTACGATCTGTGGATGATGGGATTCCGCGATACGGAAGGGAATATCATGGAATTGATGAGCGAGGTCCCCCGCCCTTCGTAAAAATATTCGGCTGATGATCCCGCTCTCGAACCCCGCGCTACAAGGGTCGTGCGGATTACGGTATCCTTCGAGGGCCATGCATGACCTGAACTATTTTAGGGACCACCTGGATCTCTTCGCCGAAATGGCGAAAAAGCGCGGCACGGTGCTCGACCTGGACGCCTTTCGCAAGCTCGACAAGGAGCGCCGCGAACTCATCACCGCGACCGAGCAGCTCAAGGCGCAGCGCAACAAGGCCAGCGAAGAAATCGCCCGCCTCAAAAAGGAAAAACAGAACGCCGACTCTCTGATCGCCGAAATGAAGCAAGTCTCCGAGCGCATCAAGCAATCCGATGAGCGCATCGCCGAACTGGACGCCAAGCAGCGCGACCTCCTGCTAACCATTCCCAATGTTCCGCACTCCTCCGTGCCCGTCGGCGCGAGCGCGGCTGACAATGCCGAAATCCGCCGCTGGGGTGCACCGCCGAAATTCGATTTCGCGCCCAAGCCGCACTGGGATGTCGGAGAACGCGCCGGCATCCTCGATCTCCCCGCCGCCACGAAGATCACCGGCGCGCGCTTCGCCGTTTACAAGAGCTGGGGAGCTCGCCTCGAGCGCGCGCTCGCCAATTTCTTTCTCGACGTCCACACCCGCGAGCACGGCTACACGGAAATCCTGCCGCCCTTCCTTGTGAACACCGCATCACTCACCGGCGCGGGCCAGTTGCCGAAGTTCGCCGCCGATCTCTTCAAAGTAGAGAATACCGATTTCTGGCTTACCCCCACTTCTGAAGTAGAACTTCACAATCTCTATCGCGACGAAACCATTCCCGAAGAAAAACTCCCCATCCAGGTCACCGCCTGGACGGCCTGCTTCCGCTCCGAAGCCGGCGCCGCTGGAAAAGACACCCGCGGCATCCTCCGCCAGCATCAATTCCAGAAGGTCGAGCTTTTCAAGTTCACCCATCCGGAAAAAAGCTATGAAGAGCACGAAGCCCTGGTACGCAACGCCGAAACGATTCTCCAGAAACTCGGCCTGCACTATCGCACCGTTCTGCTCTCGACCGGTGACATGGGTTTTGCCTCCTCGAAAACCTACGACCTCGAAGTCTGGCTTCCCTCGAGCAATGAATTTCGCGAAATCTCTTCCTGCTCGAACTGCGAAGCCTTTCAAGCGCGCCGTGCCGGCATACGCTACAAGCCCAAGGGCGGCGGCAAGAGTGATTTCGTTCACACCTTGAACGGCTCCGGCCTCGCCGTCGGCCGCACCTGGATCGCTGTCGTCGAGAATTATCAGCAGGCGGATGGTTCGATCCTGATCCCTGAAGTCTTGCACCCCTACATGGGAATTGACCGCATTCCGACAGCCGTCTAAGTGCTTACCATGCCGCGAGCGCACAAGCTTGCGCTTTGGAGTCACTCCGAGCTGTAAGCGGCGCAAATCGCTTGTAATCTATTGTTAATAAATGGTTTAGCTTGGATTTGAGCCTCTTTTTTCCAAAAAGGAATAGCACAATTCTCCTCGCAAACCCTTGAAATCACACCTTTTCGTTTGACGGGCCCTTTTCGCCTTGCATACACTCGCCTCACGGCTCTAAAGAGGTTATTAGGGACAAGGGGCCGTTTAGCACACAATCATTAAGATGAACTTCCTTGCTCGCATCGTGAGATTTCTGTTCTGGCTGCTCGTCGTCTCCTGGGGCTCTAGGCTCCTCAGTCGCATCTTGGGCGGCATGTTTCGGGATCAGAACATTCCCGCGCCGCAAACCGCGGATGCCTCTGCCGGGATTCCAGCTCCAGCCGCGGCACGCCGGCTGGTGCGCGATCCGGTATGCGGCATGCACGTGGACGAAACGCTTTCCATTCCGTTGCGGGAAGGGAGCCAGCTTTTCCACTTCTGCTCCCCCGCTTGCCGCGACGCGTACGCTGTCAACACCAGGAAGTTTGCGGCAAACGGATAAACAGAATTTCTCTAAGACGAATTTTGAACTTGGGCCCAAGTGAAAACAGAATTTCTCAGACAAATCGAGTAGACGAAAGGACCGACGCCGATGGCCACGGTCGCAAAGCCAACAGCCCCGACAAGACAGATTGGCGCACCTCCCATGGTGCCCCGCATCGCTCCACGCGAAGACCTGAATCCCTTCCGCATCGCGCAGATTCAGTTCGACATGGCGGCCGAATTCCTGAAGCTCGATCTCGGCCTGCGGCAGATTTTGCGCACGCCCAAGCGCATTCTGGAAGTTTCCCTGCCGACGAAGATGGACAACGGCCAGGTGAAGGTGTTCACCGGCTACCGTGTGCAGCACAACGTTTCGCGCGGCCCTGCTAAGGGGGGCATCCGCTATCACCCCAACGTTACGCTTGATGAAGTGAAGGCGCTGGCGGCTTGGATGACCTGGAAGACCGCCACCGTCAACGTGCCGTTTGGAGGCGCCAAGGGCGGTGTCATCTGCGATCCTAAGCGCATGTCCAAGAGCGAGCTCGAGCGCATGACACGCCGTTACGCCAGCGAGATTCTGCCGATCATTGGACCGTCCATGGACATTCCCGCGCCGGATGTCTACACCGACGCACAGACCATGGCCTGGATTATGGACACCTACGCCATGACCATCGGCCATTCTGCGCACGGTGTGGTCACCGGCAAACCCATCTCCATCGGCGGTTCCGAGGGACGCGGCGAAGCCACCGCGCGCGGGCTGCTTTATGTGGTCGAAGAAGCCTGCAAGCTCAAGAAGATTTCACTTCGCGGCGCGACCGTCGCCATTCAGGGATTTGGCAATGCCGGCGCAACCGCGGCACGCCTCTTCGCCGAAAAGAAAGCAAAAATCGTGGCGCTCAGCGATACGCGCGGAGGCGTAACGAATTCGCGCGGCATCGATCCCCTGAAAGCGATTCGTTACAAGGAGCGTTCCGGCACCGTGGTCGGCATGCCCGGCGCATCGCGTATCACCAACGACGACCTGCTAACCATGAAGTGCGACATCCTGGTGCCTGCGGCGCTCGAAAATGTCATCACCCTCCACAATGCCGAGGCCGTGAAGGCCCGCATCGTCGCGGAAGCCGCCAACGGCCCCACCACGCCGCACGCCGATGAAATCCTCGCGCGCCGCGGCGTCATCGTGCTGCCGGATATTCTCGCCAACGCCGGCGGCGTCACCGTCAGCTACTTCGAATGGGTGCAGAACCAGGAAGGACTCATGTGGGACGTCGAGGAAGTGAACGCGCGCCTGCAGAAGATCATGGTGCGCGCCTTCCGCGAAATGGTGGACACCATGCGCAAGCATCACGTTCCGCCTCGCGCCGGCGCCATGATCCTGGCCGTCGGCCGCGTCTCCGAAGCCACCCTCGTGCGTGGCCTCTTCCCCTGATAGGTGATTCCTAGGCAGAAGCATGCCAATAGGCTCTCGAGGCAGGCCGATTGGAGTGACCGTACTGAGTTTGCTTGCGTTTGCTGTTTCCCCGGTCTTTCTCGTTCTCCCTAGTGATTTTTTTCTACAACATTTTCACGGAGAGAGCATGCCGCCGTCGTTTTCAGATGACACGGGTGGTTCTATTGGTTCTGTTTCTGGCTGACGGTTGCCTCAGCCTGTTTTCTCACGCTGGCCTGGATTACGTTTACTGCTGGATTGAAAAATCGGGGCAGGAATTTAGCAACTATCTCGATGATTCCCTTCCTGCCGCTCGGGATTGGTTTTTTTCTCCCCTCTGACATTTGGCGCAAGATGCTGGGAGCGGCATTCTGTACCTTTGCGGGATTTTTCTCAGCGTATCCGCAGAGACCCACAATCCTACAAAACGATGCGCACCCTCCGCCGGACTTGCCACGCTGAAATTTTCTGAAGTTTTCTGTTGCGCCGGACTACTGGCGCGCGTACATTCGCAGTTGCCGGTGCGTTTCTCTGACGCGACCGGCCATTTTCATTCTTCGAGTAAGAAAAGACGATGAGTACGAACGGACATAATCATTCGGCGCCGCCCATCTTGCTGACCATCGCGGGTTTCGATCCATCCTGCGGCGCGGGCACCGCCGCCGACTTGAAAACTTTCGCCGCGCACGGCTGCTACGGCGTTGCGGCGATCACTTCGCTGACGGTTCAGAACACCCAGGGCGTCGAAACGGTCCACAACACGCCGAGCGCGGAGTTGCGCGAGCAGCTTGAAGTGCTGGCGAAGGATTGCGAGATCGCCGCCGTGAAAATCGGGATGCTCGGCAACCGCGGCAACGCCGTTGTGGTGGCGGAATTCCTCGACGCGCACAAATTTGCGCACGTCGTGCATGACCCGGTGATGAAGTCCTCAAGCGGCGCGGAGCTCCTCGATGCCGGCGGAATCAAATTTGTCGCCGCGGAGCTGCTGAAGCGCGCCAGCATTATCACCCCGAATGTGCCGGAAGCCGAAGTTCTAACCGGGCTGACCATCAAAGACGTCGCAGACATGGAAGCGGCCGCGCGCAAGCTCGTCGAGATGGGCGCTCACTCGGTGATCGTCAAGGGCGGCCACATGGAGCGCGCGGTTGACGTTTTATTTGATGGCCACGAAATGGTTCAGCTTGGCGGCGATCGTGTGAAGACCGAGAACACTCATGGTACCGGATGCACTTTTGCCTCGGCCATCGCCGCACAGCTTGCCGCCGGGCGCTCCCTCTTCGAAGCCGCCACTCTCGCGAAGGCCTACGTCACCAAAGCCATCGAAAAAGGTTACCCCATCGGCAAAGGCCGCGTGCCCCTCGATCATTTTTATCGTCAGAAAATCGAGCCCCTCGCCCGTGGAACCCACGAAGTGCCCCAGCATGGCATGCACCCCGCCGCCGAACCCACCGCCCACTGAGAATTGACCTCAGTCGTCCGTACTCCCTAATGAAGTTCTCTGTGTCTCTGCGTTTCGTTTCTTATCGTTTATAGATGGCGCGGCCGGCGACGATGGTGGCGACGGGTGCGCCTTTGAAAGTGCGCCCGTCAAACGGCGAGTTCCGAGACTTGCTGGGCGACTCCTTCACGTTGTAGGTCCAGGAATCATCGAGGGAGAAAATCGTGAGGTTAGCGGCTTGCCCCGCGGCGATTTTGCTCTCGATGCCGAGAACCCGCGCGGGACCAGAAGTGAAGAGCTCAACCATTCTCAAAAGTGACAGGCGGCCGGAGTGGACCAATTGTTCGAGTGCAAGCGCAAGAGCCGTTTCGAAACCAAGAATCCCGAAGGGCGCGCGATCGAACTCCACATCTTTTATCGCCGGCTCGTGCGGCGCGTGGTCGGTGGCGATGGCGTCCACGGTGCCGTCGGCGAGTCCGGCCAGCAGCGCTTCGCGGTCCTCCCGCGCCGCCAGCGGCGGATTCATCTTGAACCGCGAATCGTACTGCACGTCTTCGTCGATCAGCGTGAAATGATGCGGCGTGACTTCGCAGGTGACGCGCAGCCCGCGTGATTTGGCCCAGCGAACCTGTTCGAGCGATGCTTTCGCGGAAAGATGCGCGATGTGCAGGCGCGCGCCGCTGAGCCCGGCGAGCTGCACGTCGCGCGCCACACAAACCGATTCCGCCGCCGCCGGCATCCCGCGCAAACCAAGACGAGTCGAAGTGACGCCCTCGCGCATCACCGCGCCCGCAGCCAGCGAAACATCTTCGGCATGTTCGATCACCGGAAGATCGAGCGACCGGCAATAATCCATCACCTGCCGCGCGAGTTTTGCCGTGGCAATCGGTTTTCCATCGTCAGAAACGCCCACGATTCCCGCTGCCTTCATCCCGGCGATTTCGGCAATGGCCTCACCTTTGCTCCCCACCGACGCCGCGCCAATAGGCCACACGCGAACGCCGCCCGCAACCTTCGCTCGATCGAGGATGAAGCGCGTAACGGAAGCATTGTCGTTCACTGGCTTGGTATTCGGCATGCAGCAAACCGCTGTGAACCCGCCGCGCGCCGCCGCCCGCGTCCCAGTTGCGATGGTTTCGGAAGATTCCTGTCCCGGTTCGCGCAGGTGCGCGTGGATATCGATAAAACCGGGAGCGACGATCAGCCCGCTGGCATCGAAAACTTCCGCGTCTGGCGGTGCGGAGATTTTCCCAGCCGCCCCAACTTCCTTTATCTTTTCTCCGTCCAGCAGAACGTCCTGAGCTGCGTCCCTCTTCGATGCCGGGTCGACCACGCGCCCGTTCTTAATCAGAAGCATTGGCGGATTCCTTGGGTTTTACTTCGAGCGCGGGATGAGTGTCAGTCTCCGTAGCGCCGCTCACCAGCAGATAAAGTATGGCCATGCGAACCGCCACCCCGTTGGTGACCTGCTCGAGGACGCAGGACTGCGGCCCATCGGCGACCTCCGGGGTGATCTCGATGCCGCGATTCATCGGGCCAGGATGCAGAACGAGGGCGTCCCGGCTGGCCCGGCGCAGCCTCTCCGCATTCAGCTGGTACAACAGGATGTAATCGTCGGCGGAAAGCGGCGGATCATCCAGCCGCTCCGTCTGCACGCGCAGCATCATGATTACGTCCGCGCCTTCCAGCGCCTCTTCGATCCGGTAGACACAGCGAATCGCTGTGCCCGGTGCGATTTTTTCCAATTCTTGCGGAACCCACATCGCCGGTCCGCACAGCGTGAAGCGGCAGCCGAATTTTCCGAGCAGATGAATGTTCGAACGCGCCACGCGGCTGTGCAGGATGTCGCCCAGTATCGTCACACTTAAATTCTTGATGGTCCCCAGCCGGTCGCGAATCGTCAGCGCATCCAGCAAGCCCTGCGAAGGATGCTCGTGCGTGCCGTCGCCGGCGTTCACCACCGGAATGTCCAGATGCCGCGCCACATAATGCGGCGCGCCGGAGGCCGCATGACGCATGACCAGGCAATCCGGCTTCATGGCGTTGAGATTGAAAACTGTGTCGAGAAGCGTCTCCCCCTTCTTCAGGCTGGAAGCCTCTGCCTGCAAGTTCATGGTGTCCGCGCCGAGGCGCGATGCGGCCGTCCCAAAGCTGATGCGCGTCCGCGTGGAGGTTTCGAAGAACGCCAGCGCCACCGTCTTGCCGCGCAGGGTCGCGAGTTTTTTCAACGGATGCTTCTGAATTTCCTGAAAAGGCTTGCTTTGATCGAGAAGAAAGCCGAGTTCGTCCGCGGTGAGCGGTTCGAGGGCCAGCAAATCGCGGAAGCGCTGAGTCAATGTCCCTTCTCTGAGCGTAACGGGGTCATGCGAACGCCAAAGTCCATGACTACTCCACGCGATCGACCAGCACGACGCGCTCTTCCTTGTCGATCTCGCGCAGGCGCACTTCAATGATTTCCGTGTCGCTGGTCTGAACGTTGCGGCCAATATACTGCGCCTCGATCGGCATTTCGCGGTGCCCGCGCTCGATCAGCACGCAGAGCGACACGCGCTTCGGACGGCCCAGATCAAACAGCCCGTTCATGGCGGCGCGAATCGTCCGGCCGGTGTACAGGACGTCATCGACCAATACCAGGTTCATGTTATCAACGCCAAACGGAATGTTTGAAGAGCGCAAGACCGCCTGTGGCGCCACTTTCGAAAGGTCATCGCGATACAGCGTAATGTCCAGCACCCCGACGGGAACTTCCACGCCGTCGATCCCGCGCATGGCCTGCGCAATCCGCTGCGCCAGCGGCACGCCGCGCCGGACGATGCCGATCAGCGCCAGGTTTTTGGTTCCGCCGCTTTTCTCGACGATTTCATGCGCCAATCGCTGCAACGTGCGGTCGATCTCTGGCGCCGACATCAATTGGCTCTTTTCGACGATGCGCATGGTCGGGTAATCCTATCATTCCTGACAGCGCCGCGGTCAATCGAGTCCGCCATCATCGCACTGCCACACGCTCGTAGTAGACTCTTTCGGCGGATTGGGGAGGCGACCTTGGCTATGGTTCCGAGCGGATTCTTGTGGAAGCGCACTCTGTTCCAGCGCGGGATGACGGCGGCGGTATTTTTTCTCGCTGGCGGTATTACCTTTGTTCCGCGCATCGCGGCCCAGGGCTCTCTGGCTCGCGCGGCAGCCCCCAAGGCGTCGCAAGCGCCCGCCAGGCCCAAGCTGGTTGTGCTCCTGGTCGTCGACCAGATGCGCGGCGACTACGTGGACAAATTCCTCGGTCAGTGGACCGGCGGCCTCAAGCGCCTGGTCGAGGAAGGCGCGTGGTTCCGCGATGCGGCCTATCCCTACGCGGCCACGGAAACCTGCGTCGGCCACGCCACGATCTCAACCGGCGCATTTCCCGCCACCCACGGGATGGTCGCCAATGCCTGGTGGGATCGCAAGGATCAAAAGATGGTGACGTGCACCGCTGATCCGGATCCCAGCGTAAAGAACATCGGCTATGCCGGCGCCACTCCCCAAGGCGCGGACACCGCCTGGCGGATGGCCGTGCCCTCGTTTGCCGAAGAATTGAAATTTCAGACCAGCGGCGCAACGCGCATCGTGACGTTTTCCCTGAAGGCCCGCGCCGCCATCACCATGGCCGGACACAAAGCCGATGCGGCCACCTGGTTCGACGGCGGCGCGTGGGTCACCTCGAGCCCCTACGGCACGCCGCCTTTCATCGAGGAGCAAGCCAAGTCGCATCCGGCGAAAGCAGACTTCGGCAAGACCTGGTCACTTTCTCTCCCGGAAAGCGCTTATTGGTACGGAGAGATAGCTCTCGGCGCCGTTCCTCCGAGCGGCTGGGATCTCACGTTTCCTCACCCGCTGCGCGGGAAGTCGGGCGTCGGCGAAGCAGACCCCGATTTTTACAATCAATGGGCCTCGAGCCCCTATGCCGACACGGCCCTGACGGAACTCGCTGAGAAAACCGTGGACGCGCTAAATCTTGGCAAAGCCGCCGGGACGGATTTTCTCGCCGTTAGCTATTCGACGGTGGATTATGTCGGCCACGAGTTTGGCCCGCGCAGCCGCGAAATCCAGGACATTCTTGTGCGGTTGGATAAGGATCTCAGCAATCTTTTCGCGCATCTGGATGCGAAGGTCGGCCGTGGAAACTACGTCGTGGCGCTGACCGCCGACCACGGCGTCGTCCCCGTTCCCGAAGACATGCAAAGAACCGGCGCCGACGCCGGCCTCTTGCATTTGCGGGAGCTGCAGGAACGAATCGAAAAGGCCCTCGAAGCTTTCAGGTATCCAAAGCCTGCCGTCGCAAGCGTCAGCGGCAGCGACGTTTATTTTGCGCCCAGCGTCTATGACAAGTTGCAGCACGATCCTGCCGCAATGCAGGCCGTTCTCGATGCCGCGCTGGAGCAGCCCGGCGTGGCCGCGGTCTATCGCGCCGAAGAATTGCGCGACCGCCCCGCTACACAAAGCCCCATGCACCGCGCTTTCGCGTATAGCTATTTCCCCGGCCGCAGCGGCGACCTATTTATCCTGCCAAAGCCCTACTGGCTCCTCGACGGCACGCCCCTCGGAAAGCCCCGCTCCTACGGGACCGGCCACGGCGTCCCCTACAACTATGACCAGCACGTCCCCGTCCTGCTGATGGGCTTCGGCATCCAGCCCGGCCAATACTTCCAACCCGTCACGCCCGCCGACATCGCCCCCACCTTCGCCGTCCTCTGCGGCATCACGCTTTCATCCCGCGACGGCCACGCCCTCGCCGAAGCCCTCATGAAACCGAGATCCTTCTCCTCTCCACCAAGAACCGCGGCCGCGCAGGCAGCAAAAATAAATCCTTAGTACGCTCCTCCACTTTAAGAAGGGTAACGCGGCCTGGGCTCTTGGTCATAAGATAGACTTGCTCTCCGTTTCTTGCCTTGCTTGTAGCGCTGTGAATCGCCCTCTGGTTAGAGGAAAGATTCGCCACGCGATTTAGCAAAGGAATGAGAGTTCATGTTATCCTTCCGCGAAGTGGCTTCCGCTGGCGCCGTTGACCTCAGCGTAAAAGTTGGCGCGTTGCGCCTGCGGAATCCTATTCTCGCCGCCAGCGGAACCTTCGGTTACGGCCTCGAATTTGCCCACCTCGTTGACCTGAATCGACTCGGGGGCTTCGTCACCAAGGGACTGTCCCGCGAACCCATCGAAGGTGCCCCCGCCCCCCGGCTCTTCCCGACCGCCTCCGGGATGCTCAATGCCGTCGGGCTCCAAAATGTCGGGGTCCGGGCCTTCGTAGCCGAAAAACTCCCGGCACTGCGAAAATTCAATACGGCCGTCATCGCCAACGTCTTCGGCTACAGCCTGGAGGACTACGTCGAGGTGATCCGCGTCCTTGAGGACGCCGAGGGGCTAGCAGGCTACGAGCTGAATATCTCCTGCCCCAACGTCAAGAAGGGGGGGATGCAATTTGGCAGCGATCCTACCCAAGTATCTGAGGTCGTGGTGGCCGCCCGGAAGGCCGCCAAGAGGCCCCTCTGGGTCAAACTCTCCCCTCTTGTTACAGACATTGGACTTATCGCTCGGGCCGCCGAGGAAGCTGGAGCGGATGCCCTCACGGTGGCAAACACTTACCCGGCAATGGCCATCGACTTCCGCAGCGGGAAGTCGCGTTTGGGGAACAAAACCGGTGGCTTATCAGGCCCCGCCATTAAACCCATTACTTTGAGGCTGGTTTGGGAAACGCGGAAGGCCGTCAAGATACCAATCCTAGGGTTGGGAGGCATCGAGACGGTCGAGGACGTGCTTGATTATCTGGCTATAGGCGCTTCAGCGGTACAGGTCGGGACGGCCAGCTTTGCTGACCCGAGGGCCAGTGAGGGACTTGTGGAGACCCTTACTAAGGTACTATTTGAGTCTAAAGCGTTTACTTTGAGTGAGATAAGGGACAAATTTCTAGCAGAAAATGGTTGACATAATGAGGTTTTCTTGCTACACTTTTTTGGATCCGAGTAGCACAAAGAACACACTATGAGACATCGACTTTTCATGATCTGGGCTGCACTCCGATGGGTACCTCTCATGTTCCTCATCGCTCCGGCGATGGAGGCCCCCCTGGTAGCGCATCTGAATCAGCCGGTGAAGCCGATTAAAACCTGGCTGGGTAACGCCAGCTGGTATGGTCCCGGCTTCCAAGGCCGCAAGACCGCCAATGGCGAGATCTTTGATACCGAGGCTCTGACGGCGGCGCACCCCAACCTGCCTTTTGGGTCCATGGTCCGCGTTGTGAATACCCGGACCGGAAAGTTTGAGTTAGTACGTATCAATGACCGGGGTCCCTATCAAGAAGGGCGCGAAATTGATGTATCCTATCGTGTCGCCCGGAAAATCGGCTTGATCCATTCGGGCGTGAGCCAGGTCCGGCTCGAACTCATGGCACTACCCGAGAAGCACTGACCCCGAAGGAGTCGGGGTCAACTATGACCCTGACCTTCGACGCCCATCCGCGCAGCAGCCTGATCGTCGCTCTCGATTTTGATTCTTTATCCAGCGCAGTGAAATTCGCAAAGCAGGTTGCCGATCTCGTGGGCATGTTCAAGATCGGCAACCAGCTCTTTACCGCTGCGGGGCCTGCTGCCGTCAAAGAAGTCGCGGCGCTGGGCGCTGGTATTTTTCTCGACCTGAAATTCCACGACATCCCCAACACCGTTGCCGGCGCCGTGCTTTCCTCGGCGGCGATGACCGGGGTGCAGCTCGTCAACGTACACGCGCTCGGCGGCAAAGCCATGCTTGAAGCCGCGGTGCAGGCCATCAGCGCGGGCGTGCCGATGGGAGCCGACCGGCCGCGCCTCCTGGCGGTGACCATCTTGACGAGCATGGATCAGAAAACGATGAAGGAAGTTGGGATCGGCGGCGCTCCCAAACTCCGTGTAGTGAAACTGGCGCAACTTGCAAAAAAGGCCGGCGTCGATGGTGTCGTCGCTTCGGTCCAGGAAGCCAAGGCGATTCGCAAGGCTTGCGGCCGCGATTTCCTGATCGTGACGCCCGGCGTTCGGCCGAAAGATTCAGCGGTGGAATCCAAACCTGAAGATCAGGCTCGGAAAGCCACGCCTAGCGAAGCGATCCGCGCCGGCGCCGATTTCCTCGTGGTTGGCCGGCCGATTCTTGCTGCGCCGGATCCTCGCGCGGCGGCGCAAGCCATCGTCGAGGAAATCGCTGCCGCGAAGTAGCTTCTGAAGTTTGACCACCGATTCTTTCCTCCAGTAGCATCCCAAGCGGCGCAGAACGGAGCACGCTTCATTCATGTCTATTCCGACGAAGAGCGTAATTGTGGGCACCGCCGGGCACATCGACCACGGCAAATCGACGCTGGTCGAAGCGCTGACCGGCACGCATCCGGATCGTCTCGCCGAGGAAAAGCGCCGTGGAATCACGATTGATTTGGGTTTTGCATTCCTGGAAGAAAATGGCGTGCGCTTCGGTTTTGTGGATGTGCCGGGGCACGAACGGTTCGTGAGCAACATGCTGGCGGGCGCGGCGGGCATCGATGTGCTGCTCCTGGTGATCGCCGCGGACGAATCCGTCAAGCCGCAGACGCGCGAGCACTTCGATATTTGCCGTTTGCTGGGAGTGCAGCGCGGCGTGGTGGCGCTGACGAAGAGCGACACGGTGGACAGTGAAACACTGGAACTCGTGCGAATGGAAGCGGAGGAATTCCTCTGCGGATCTTTTCTGGAAAAGGCGCCGCTAGTAGCAGTGAGCGCGAAGACGGGAGCCGGACTTGGCGAACTGAAAAAAGCATTGACCGACGCGGCAGAGAAGGCGTCTGCGAAAGATGCAGCGCGATACTTCCGGCTGCCCATCGACCGCGCGTTTGCCATCAAAGGATTCGGTTCCGTGGTGACAGGCACGCTGATTTCCGGAAGCGTCGGCCCGGGCGATGAAGTGGAATTATTCCCGCGCGGCGAGCGGCTGCGCGTGCGCGGCGTGCAGTCCGGCGGAAAGACCGTGGAGCGCGCGACACCGGGACAGCGCACCGCCGTGAACCTGGCAGGAATCGAACACACCGCGCTGAAGCGCGGGATGGTGCTGGCGGCGCCGGGAAAATTCCGGAAGACGCGCCGGATCGATGTGCGGCTCGAGCTGTTGCCATCCGCGAGAAAAATGAAACAGGGAGCGCGCGTTCACTTTCACACCGGAACGGTGGAGACCATCGCCGAAATATTTTTTCACGGAGAGAAAGAACTGCCGCCGGGCGCCAGCGCGGTCGCAAACTTGAAGCTGCAGGAGGAAGTGCTGGCGCTGCCGGGCGACCGCTTTATCGTGCGGCAGTTTTCGCCGGTGGTTACGATTGGCGGAGGCGCGGTGCTGGACCCGCTGGCGCGGAGGCCGATGCTGCGGGATAAGGGGCGCACGGCGTTTCTTGAAACGCTCGAGCGGCAGAACGGCGGGGAAACCCTGGCGGCGATGACCGAGCGCGCGGTGCTGGGGCTGGGCTACCAAGAGATCGTGGCGCGGACGGGCTGGACGGAAAAAGAAATCCAGGGAGCGGTAGAAAAACTTCACGGAACAGGACGCATAAGAACCGTATCGTCCGAACCGCTGGTGCTGCTCTCAGGAAAATTGTTTGAGGAAGTGCGCAAGAAAATTACCGAAAAGGTTGAAAGATTTCAGAAGGAAAACCCTTTGCTGCCGGGAATTTCGCGCGAGGATTTGCGCACGAGCCTCGGAAAGCGCGTGCGCAGCGAAACTTTCCGCGCCGCGCTGGAAGAACTGGCCGCGCAAAAGAAGCTCGACGCGCGGGGGGAATTGGTAAAAAAGACGGGATCTGAAATCACCCTGCTTGCCGAAGAAGCCAGGGCCAAGGAACAGATCGAAGCGGCCTTTGCCAGGGCAAGCCTGGCGGTGCCATCGGTGAAAGAGGTGCTGGCAAAACTTACCGTCGAGGCCAAGCGAGCAGAGAAACTCTTGCAGATTCTCTTGAGAGAGAAAAACCTGTTGCGCGTGTCGCCGGAGCTGGTTTTCCACTGCCAAGCCCTGGCTCAATTGAAGGAGCAACTTTCGGCCTACAAAAAAGCAAAGGGTGACCGGATTTCCGTGCCCGCATTCAAGGAATTGACGGGGATCACGCGGAAGTACGCCATCCCCCTGCTCGAATACCTCGACCGTGAACATGTGACGCGCCGGGTGGGGGAAGAGCGTGTTATCCTGTAGGTGCAGGAAGCGGCAGAGACTTGCCGCTGAGGGCTACCTGCGTTAGGGTTTAAGTAGCGCGCCGCCAAGCGGGGCGCGTGGAGGCGGTTCATGGGTGAATTTAGCATTTTTCATTGGCTTGTGGTGCTGGCCGTTATACTGATTTTCTTTGGCGGTAAGCGAATCCCGGAAATCATGAAGGGATTTGGCGAGGGTATCCGCAGCTTCAAGGATGGCATGTCGGGCGCTTCGCAGACACCGGCGCCGCCGGCACAGACGCCGGCTCCCCCGGCAGCAGAGAAGCCTGCCGATGAGAAGAAGTAGCGCTGAAGCGCGCAGAAGTTTCCTGGCGATTTGAGATGGGGCGGCCCGCGTAGCCGCCTTTTTATTCCCCCCTGAGCATTACCTCACGATCGCCATCAACCATTCCGGCCGAGAAAGAATCCCGCATGACAGGGGCGAAGAAGTGGGAAATTGCCAATGGAAGTGCGACCGCGCGCAGCGCCAAGGAGGCACCGATTGTGTCCAAAGAGTAGCGGAAAATGCTTATGCAAAATGTAAAAACTGGCCTTTCGACCAGTAGCGGCATCTCCGATTTCTCTTCAGACTCGGGAATTACAGGGTGACCCGGAAATCGCAAAATTCAGCCAAAAAGATTAGGAGAAAAACATGAGATTGACCTGGATAAAGTGGAGCGCCTTGCCGGCTGCGGTGCTGTTGGCCGGCAGCGTGGCAATGGCGCAGGATCAACCGGCTCCGAACGCGCAGCCTGCGCCGCAAGCGCAGAGCGGAAGCTCCGCGACGGCGGCAACGCCAGCGGCCAAACCCAAGCCGGCGGTGGCGCAGCGCAAGGAAAACCAACAGGACCGCATCGCCCAGGGCGTGAAGAGCGGGCAACTGACGGCCGGTGAGACCGCTAACCTCGAAACGAAAGAAGCGGCCATCAACGGCGAAACCAAGGCGGACCGCGCGGCCAACGGCGGCAAGCTGACGGCGGCGGAGAAGAAGCAGATCAACGGGCAGCAAAACCAGCTTTCTAAACAGATTTATAAGGACAAGCACAACGCCAACACGGCGCACTACGGCAACAACAAAGTCGGGCAGCGCAAGGAAAACCAGCAAGACCGCATCGCCCAGGGCGTGAAGAGCGGGCAACTGACGGCGGGTGAAACGGCCAAGCTCGAGAATCAGCAAAAGGGCATCAACCAGCAGGTTGCCGCGGACCGCAAGGCCAACGGCGGAACGCTGATGGCCTCCGAGAAGAAGCAGGTCAACAAGGAACAGAACGCGGCGTCGAAGAACATCTATCACAAGAAGCACAACGCGAAGACGCCGCCGCAGGCGCAGCCAAAGCCATAGGTTTTTCCTCCACCCCCTGAAGCAAGTGAGGCGCTCCGGTCACGACCGGGGCGCCTCTTCTCTTTGCGTTCTCAGTTGCGCAAATCGGAAACGGATGACCCGCTACCCTGGGGCCTGGGTACTTTTCAATGGCGGCGCAACGTTGACCGGTATTAGTTCCCTCGATGTTTGGCGATGATGAGGGTGATGTCGTCGTGCTGCTCATGCGGGCTGAAACGGCGGACTTCATCCACAATCGAAGCGAGCGCAGCCGGTGAAGGCAGTTCACGGTGCCGCTGCAAGGCTTCGATGAGGCGCTGTTCGCCGAATTGCTCGTCGTCGGCATTGTAGGATTCAGTGATGCCGTCGGTATAGAGGGCAAGGGTGTCACCCCGGCCAAGCTGGCATTCTCCAATCTCGCAATTCCAATCCTTGAAAATACCCAGCACCGTGGCGGTGGCCTCGAGGCGCTCGACGGTGTCATCGCTGTGCAGCAGAAGAGCGGGGAGATGGCCGCAATTGGCGTAACGCAAGCGGCTGGCGGTGTCGTCGTATTCGGCGAAAAAGAGGGTGGCGAAAGAGCCGTCGGGAGTGTTGTCGCAGAAGAGCTGGTTCACGGAACACAGGAGGCGCTGGGGCTGATCGAGAGCGATGGCGCACTGGCTGCGCAGATTGGCTTGGAGATTGGCCATCAGGAGAGCGGCGGCGATTCCTTTTCCGGAAATGTCGCCGATGACGAAGCCGAGGCGGTCGCCGCCGAGATTGAGGAAGTCGTAGTAATCACCACCGACTTTGCGGGCTTGCATACAAAGGCCGGCGTATTCGAGGGTTTTGAGCGGCGGCTGCGACTGAGGGAAGAGCCGGGCCTGGACCTGCTTGGCGATTTCGATTTCTTGCTCAGCGCGGCGTTCGGTATCCAGCCTCTCGGCAAGAGCGCGGCGTTGCGCTTCGACGGCGTGGGTGACCTCGTCGAAACTCACCAGCGAAAAGGAATTGCCGTCAAGATCCTTGAAACGGGTAAAGACGCCACCCCAGATTGGGGCGTGCTCTGCGCTGGGAGCGAAGGAGTCCGCGGAATTCGCAGCGCGAACGCGCACCTCATACTTGACGCGCTTCAGTCTAGGCGCAAACTGGAAACGAACGCCGCGCTTGCTCCATTCGCGGTACTTGGCGATTACATCTTCGGTGACAAAAGTAATCGGCAAGGGCTGGCCAATGAGCTGGTACTGTTCCGAGCCGGGCTCAGGAGCGACTAGCGTGAGGTTGGCGGTGCCGTCCGGAGGGGCGACAGTTACGAAACGACGGCCGGGTTGAACGCGGGCGTCAAAGATCAATTGAAAGCCGAGTTGGTCGAGGTAAAAGCTCAGGCTTTGCTCGAGATCGCGAACGTAAATCATAACTGACTGAAGACGCAGGTAAGGATCCTGGCGATCCAGGCGGACAGCGGAGCCGTCGTTCCACTCACGAGGAGAGTTGCCCATGGACGGGATTATAAGCCGAGAGCGGTGAAACGCACTCTTGGCGCAGGGATGTTGCCAAACTAGGGCGCAGCATGCTGCGCCCCTACAAATTCAGCGGGTTAGTCTTCGGAGCAGCCGAGGCTCGTGAGGGCCTGCTGGAGGCGGGCGAGGGGGAGGCCGACGACGTTGAAGTAGCAGCCTTCGATGCGGGGAATATAGCGCCCGGCGCGGCCCTGGATGGCGTAGGCGCCAGCCTTATCGTGGGGTTCGCCGGTCGCGAGGTAGCGGGAGACTTCTCGAGCGGAGAGCGCGGCAAAGTGCACCAGCGTGGACTCGACGAAGGTAAGCCGCTCGGCGTCGGGAAGGCGGATGAGGGCGACACCGGTGACGACGGCGTGCGTGCGGCCGGAAAGTTTTTCAAGCATATGGCGGGCGTCGTCGGTGGAGCGCGGCTTGCCGAAGATGTGGCCTTCGAGGGTCACGATGGTGTCGGCGGCGATGACGATGGCCGGGCCGACGGCGCGGGCAGCGACCAGCTCGGCCTTGGCAGCGGCAAGGCGCTGGACGAGGTCGTGAGGGGATTCGCCGGGGCCCGGCGTTTCGTCAACTGAGGAGGACATCACTATGAACGGTATTCCGGCGTCGCGAAGGATACTGGCGCGGCGTTCGGAAGCGGAAGCAAGGATCAACTTCATGGTCGTAACTCGTGACCCCGACAAGGTCGGGGCAGGCCGGTGCAAAGGTTTACAGTCGACAGTTGAAAGTTCGCAGGTGAAAGAGAAGAGAAAACATACCTGATGCACGGCGAAAAGCCCGATGCAGACCGCTCCAAGACATTCGATCCGTGCCGCATACGATTTTCCATGACGAATTGAGCTTCGGCAGCTAACGATGCAATCGCGAAAGAATACTACAGGGCGAGCGCGGTGACAGCCTGTGCTTTGGTCCAGCCGAAGAGGCGGGCGATCTGTACCGGCGACGCGGAGGGGTACAGGGTGCGATATTTCATGGCAATCGCTGTGCGGGCATCTTTTTCGGAGATTCTCCGGGCTTGCCGAACCTGCCGCGGAAAAGCACGTGCCACGAGATCAAAGCGGTTGGAGGCCCACGCTTCCGTTTCCTGCGCTGTGCCCGAGTGTGTGACGATCAGCAGACCCTGCAATTGCAACATCGCCTTTTTGAAGCGCTTGTTGCCGGCTTGCGTTTCCAGTTTGCAGGCATGCCGAAGTTCGAGCGTCGCGAGGGCCCCGTGCTTTTCTAACGCCTGCCACAGTTCCAGCGCATCGTAAGAGATGCGCCCCGTTTTGTAGAAGGCTTCGGCCTCATGCGGTTCCACTGCCGTTCCATGCATGGCTAGAAAGTGTGGCAGAAGCTTGACTGAGAGGAATGAGCCGCGAGTCTTGAAATATTTTGCGTAAAAAGTCCGGCGCTTATTTGGCAATTCGTCTTTCCATTTCCAGATGAGTTGCGCGTACTTGTCCCAGCGCGGGTCTGCGCGCTTTGAGACGGCGTAGTAAAGCGACGGCAGCGGGACGTTTTTCAGCGGAAAGAGGACGCAGAAGCCGACATGATCGACGAAACGGGCGGCGTCCGAGGGAGTCCGGATCAAGCGAGGCCATCGGAGTTCGTGAGCTGAACTCCTGTTCATGAGAAGGGCAGAGCCTTTGAAGCGTAAGGCTGCTTCGAGGCTTCACAGATGACGGCGTACCGCTGATTCAGGTACTTGCAATTGGAACAGGACCACATGCCATCTGGTTTTGCATAGCTCCGGCCGAGAAGGAACCGGGCACAAAAGCCCAGGACGGCGACCCACGCTACCGCGGAGACGAAAAACCAGAATTGGGAGTCCGCTCTTAGTGCTTTGGGATCAGCCCCAAACATGGCAGCAAAGAAAACGACTAGAGATGGCACGAGGAAGTAGCCGGCCACGGTCAGCGTTCCCCAGAGCCATGGTTTCCACCACGCGCACGGGCAAAGGAGGCGATTCCGCCAGTGACTACGATCAGCAGGATGATCTCGAACATATTCGCCTCCGCTATCAGATGATTACGGATTCCTGGTATTCGCCGAAGACGCTTCGGAGGGCGTCGGAGATTTCGCCGACGGTGGCGTAGGCTTCGACGGCGGCGAGGATGGCGGGAAGGAGATTTTCGGAAGTAGCGGCGCGGCGCTGGAGCTCGGCAAGGGCGGATTTGGCGCGGGCAGAGTCGCGCTTGGCGCGGAGAGCGTTGAGGCGAGTGATTTGAGAGTGCTCAATATGGGCGTCGATGCGGAGCGTGGGGATGGCGCGCGGGTCTTTTGCTACGAAGTCGTTCACGCCGACGACGATCTGTTCTTTTTTCTCGACGGCGCGCTGGAACTCGTAGGCAGCCTTCTGGATTTCGCCCTGGACAAAGCCAGCTTCAATGGCGCGCAACATTCCGCCCATCTTGTCGATCTTCGAGAGATAGGTCGCGGCAAGGGATTCGATTTCGTTGGTGAGGGATTCGATAGCGTAGGAACCGGCGACGGGATCGACGGTGCTCGTGACGCCGGTTTCGTTGGCGAGGATTTGCTGGGTGCGCAGGGCGATGAGCGCGGCGTCTTCGGTGGGCAAGGCGAGGGCTTCGTCCAGAGAATTGGTGTGCAAGGACTGGCAGCCGCCGAGAACGGCGGCGAGCGCCTGAATCGCGACGCGCACGATGTTGTTTTCCGGCTGCTGCGCGGTAAGGGAGGAGCCGGCGGTTTGCGCGTGGAAGCGCAGCATCAAAGAGCGCGGATCTTTGGCAGCAAAGCGTTCCGCCATAATTTTCGCCCAGAGACGGCGCGCGGCGCGGTATTTGGCGATTTCTTCAAGAAGATCATTGTGGGCATTGAAGAAAAAAGAAAGCTGCGGCGCGAATTCATCGACGCCGAGACCGGCGTCAAGCGCGGCCTGGACATAGGCGATACCATCGGCCAGCGTGAAGGCCACTTCCTGGACGGCGGTGGAGCCGGCTTCGCGGATATGATAGCCGGAGATGGAGATGGTGTTCCACTTGGGAAGATTGTCGCGGCACCACGAGAAAATGTCGGTGACGATGCGCATCGCGGGGCGCACGGGATAGATGTACGTGCCGCGGGCGATGTATTCCTTCAGAACGTCGTTCTGCACGGTGCCGGAAAGTTTTTGGAGGCTGGCGCCTTGCCTTTTCGCAACTGCCACATAGAGACAGAGCAGGGTTGCGGCGGTGGCGTTGATGGTCATGGAGGTCGAGACTTTTTCCAGGGGGATGCCGTCGAAGAGCGTCTCCATGTCTTCGAGAGAGTCAATGGCGACGCCGACTTTGCCGACTTCGCCGAGGGCGAGGGGGTGGTCGGAGTCCATACCGATTTGCGTGGGCAGGTCGAAGGCGACGGAGAGACCGGCCTGGCCCTTGCTCAGGAGGTAGCGATAGCGCTGGTTGGATTCGACGGCGGAGCCGAAGCCGGCGTACTGGCGCATGGTCCACAGGCGGCCGCGGTACATGGTGGGATAGATGCCGCGGGTGAAGGGATATTCCCCGGGGAAGCCGATCGATGCTTCCGTCTCGGAGTCAACAACGGCGTCGGGAGTGTAGACGCGTTCTAGCGGAATGCCAGAAAGAGTAGTAAATCTCTCTTTGCGTTCGGCGGGAGTTGCGGATTTGGTTTTGCTGTCGGACATTTTTGGTGCTCGATGGTTTGAGGCCGCGATTGGACTACGCCAAAACCGCCCCGACCGGGCCGGGGCGCTACAACTTGCTGGCCTTGCGGAACGACGTTATGGCGAAAAACAGAAATAACAGGGCGACGGCGACGGCGATGCCGATGAGCCAGCGGGCGACATCGCGCGTCCAGGCGCGCAGGGCGGCGTTGAGCCAGCCCAGCGCGAGGACGGCAAAAACCGCGCCGATGGCCTCGTGAAAAAGCTGGCGGAGCACGCGCCAGAGACGCCGGAAACCGCCTTGCTGTTGCGGCGCGGCCGTTGCGCTTGCGGCTGTCGACATACGAGCATCTTAGCGCAAAACGTGGCGGACAGCAGAAGGGGGATACCGCGCGGTCCCGGCCAACAGGTCCCACGAAACCTGAACGAAGGTACTGTGAACGGATTAGAGACAACGGAACGAAGCCCTATTGTATCCAACAATACGTGGGCCTAGAATGGCAAAAGAAGTAAGGGAGAAGCCGCCTTGCAACTCGACGATCACCTGAAAAACTTGCTCCGCGAATTGGGACACGCGATCAATGACACGGTGTCCGACTCCGACCGCATCACGGGTGCGATTGCCGGCGTGCGCGCTCACGGCTACGACATCGTGCTGAAACTGGACGCGACCATCGGACTGGCAAAACGCGATGCGGCCGCGGCTGAGGCAGCAAAACTGACGACGCAGGACCGCCGCTTCCTGGAGTCGCTGCGGATTCAGGTGGATCAGGAATCATTTTTGGAAGAGAATGACAAGAAGCCGGCGCCGCGGCTGGCCATGACGCCCCAGGACGTGCGATTTCTAAAGTCACTGCGAATTACCACGGACGACGTGGAATGAAGAGTATCGTCAAAGTTACCGGGTTCGGACTGCCGCTGCTGCTTGCGGCGGCGGGGGTTTTTTCTTCGCCTGCTGGCGCGCAGGTTCCGGTGGTCGTGCCGATTATCGTGGATACCGCGGTGCCGCTCATTATCGGTGCGGTGAAGCCAAAGCCAAAGCTGACCGGACTTGATAAGTTTGAGGGCTTCGTGATGCACGCAAACAACGCGCAGATCACCGTGCGCGCGAAAGGGAACGACATGGCTATCAGGACGTTCCCGCTTTCGGAATCCGCGTCCGCGAAAATGCAGAAAATCGTCGACAAGGGCGGCTACCAGTACGGCGACAAAGTGACGGTTTTTTACGAACCCGCTACGTCGAAAGCGATCAAGTTCAAAGGGAAACCGTCGAAGCCCATTTGATTCGCGGAGCGGCAGCATGCTTCGCCTGCCTGCGGTTGCCGGACGCTTCTATCCCTCCGATCCTGCGGAACTAATAGCACTCATTCGCAAATATACCCACAGCGATCCAGGCCAGCCACACATTGCGGTTAGGGCCTGCCTGGTACCGCACGCCGGTTACGTCTATTCAGGACACGTGGCCGGCGCGGTGCTTGGGCGGCTCACCATGCCCAGGAAAATCATTATTCTGGGCGTGCGGCATTACCCGCGGGGTGAGCCGGCGGCGATACTCTCGAGCGGCGCGTGGCGCACCCCGCTCGGCGACGCGCGGATTGACGAGGCGCTGGCGGAAGCGCTGAAAGAAGCCTGCCCGCTCTTGCGTGAAGATAACGTGGCGCACAGCGCGGAGCATTCGCTGGAAGTGCAGTTGCCGTTTCTCCAGACGCTGGCGCCGGAATTCACATTTGTTCCGTTGGCTCTCGGAACGGTGCGATTCGAATCCCTGTTGAGTGTGGGAGAAGGGATCGGGCGGGTGCTTGAGAGTGCCAAGGAGAACGTGCTGCTGCTTGCGACCTCGGACTTGAATCATTACGAGGATGACGCCACAACGCGCATTAAGGACCGCAAAGCCATCGAACAGTTGCTGGCGCTGGATGCGCGCGGGCTATACGACACCTGCCGCAACGAAGAGATTTCCATGTGCGGGCTCGGACCGGCGGCAGCGATGCTCACGGCGCTGAACGTGCTGGGAGTAAAAAAATCGGAATTGGTGAAGTATGCGACATCCGCAGATGTGTCCGGCGATCTCAACGCCGTCGTTGGCTATGCGGGGATGATCTTTTCTTGACTGGTACGAACAGGAATTTCCTGCCGCGCAAAAAGAAACGGCTCCCGATGGGAGCCGTTTCTTTCGATCGTTTCCGATTTTGCTTAGTGTGGCCGGCCGGAGGACGGGTGCGAAGACGACGCCGAAGCAGGGGCGGAAGAGGACGACGATCGTCCTGCCGAACTTGCGCTCGAAGAGGCAGAGCCGCTCCCAGTGGCTCCACCTCTGCTGGTGGTGGAGCTTCCTCGTTCACCCCCGCCCGAGTAGCGCGGCGCCGGCGGCGGGACGCTATTGCGCGCCGGCGGAGAAGAAGCGCTGCGTGTCGCCGGTGGAGCTATAGGAGTGCGCGACGGCGTGACCGCGGTGGATGTCGAAGCAGGAGTCGAAGTCCGTCCATTTTCGATGCGCATCTCGCTGCTCTTCGCGGAAGAGGAAGGCGCGGAAGAATTCGTATTCACGAAGCGGTGTTCGCGCGGATCGTAGCCGATGGAAGAATCCTTGCCGAGCGAGACGCCACGAACTCCGGAGTTACTTTCGACCACCGTCCTCGAAACGCGCGTTGGCGGCCCGGTGGCCACAAGGCTGCCGCTCAGGCCTTCGCGCGGCGGTGACTTCAACGTTTCCCATTTTTGTCCGTGCTCGACAGGCATGACCTGTGCGCTCACGCCTTTCGTCCCCACGTTAGAGAGAACGCCGCGCTCCAAATTCAGAGGAGTCTTCCCTTTTTGATCGAGCGGATGCATGGGCACGATGCCGCTCTTGCCGCCCTGGCGAACAAAGACCGCCGTCACCGGACGATAGATGGGACGCGGGGGATGAACGCCACGGGGGAACCGCCTTCCTGTGCCGACGGGATACCCTGGGTATCCGTAGAGAACCGGCGGGGAATAAAACCAGCCGCCGCAGGAGGAATCGAAGAGCCACCCTCCATAGTGATAGGGAGCCCAGCCCCACGGCTGATAGCTGAGCCAGGTCCAGCCAAAAGCGGGATCCATGATCCATTGCCCGTTCGTGAATGGGGACCAGCCGAGGCTCACGCCAAACGGCCTCCAACCGTATCCATAGGCCCCGCAGGAGGAAAAGGCGCCATAGGTATACAGATCGGCGAATCCCGGGGCGTAATAAGGCGAACCTGTGTATTGCAGTGCCGAGGTCGTGGCGGTGGAGACGCTGTCGATGCGCCCGGAAACCCAGTGATCGAAGTCATCTTCATCCGGCAGGCGGGCGACATTCACGGAAGAATCGTCACCTGCTTTTAGCGAAAGGGACTGGCCCTTTTCGAGCCGCGTGGTGTTCTTCTTGTGCACGACGGAAACGCGGCCCTTAAAAGTTTCGACAGTGCTGCCGTCGTCGTAATTATCAAGGCGGAAACCGCTCCGGCCGTCGGCTTCCACGGTGAAGTCGCCCCCCGTGACGCTGAAGTAGTCGCCGCTCGCAGGATTCACATAGAAGGAAGCGCTGCCCTGACGGAGAACAAGGCGTGTGGTGCGCGCGCCGTCATTGAGCGAGAGGTCATAAAACTCAAGAACGGTGTTTTCTTTCAGGAAAGCCATGGCGCCGTTCTCGAATTCCACTTCGACGCGGCCTTTGTCCGTGGCAAGAACGTAGCCTTGGCGAATGGGCAGGTTCAGCTCGGCGTTTTCCCACCCGGCCTTCGAGTCGGCGAGGGGATCACCATGCGTCTCCCGTGCAAATCGGACATCGCCCTGAACGAGGCTCAGGCGGATGATGCGGGCATGGCTGGAATCGGCCGCGGCTGGATGCGCGCCCGCGAACAGCGAACTCAACAGAATCACCAAAATGGAAAGAATCAGTTTGCGGGAAGTCATATTCACCCCCTCACGGGGACTCGGTCTACATCATTAGACGGTTAGAAGAGCGGGCAGGTTGCGTGCAATGTGCCCTGAACTATCGTCTCGCCGGGGGATGGCGGCGTCAAGGGCGAACTGCGCTTCGGGGTAATGAACTGAAGAAGCTGCAATTTGGACCGGGGTTTATGCACAAATAAGATAACTGAAAATTTTTGCTCCTTTGTTCCTTGACACCCCCAAAGTGAAACGCTAGTTTTCAAAAAGGGGTAGCGTCAGGCCGGACTTGCGCTGTGTCCTGCGGTCCGTTGTCCTTTCGAAGAAAAGGGTTTGCGAGCCAAATGGAGTTTGCTCACGACCGTGAAGCAGTGCAGTCCTAGACTTTTGGGGGGAATTTATGCGAGGCATTCCTAGGCTCTTGGCCATGGTACTGGTGCTGGTTGGAATTCTGACGAGTACGCACGCTTACGGACAGGGCGGCGCGACGGGAGCCGTCAGCGGCGTCGTGGTGGATACGAGTGGCGGGTCGGTTGCCGGCGCGGAGGTGCAGATCATCGACACGCGCACGGAGTCGCTGGCGCGCAAGGTTTCGACAAACGCGGACGGATCGTTCGTCGCGCCCCTGCTCCCTCCAGGAACCTACATCGTGGTGGTAAATAAATCGGGCTTCTCGCAGGCCAAAGCCTCGGGCATTGAAGTGCGCGTGACGGAGACTACGAAAGTCACGATCGCGCTCAAGCCCGGTGCGGTGAGTGAGAAGGTGGAAATATCCGCGCAGATTACGAGCGTCGAAACGACGAATGCCGTGACCGGTCAGTCGCTCGGCACGGAGACGGTGCGGGAATTGCCGCTGGCCACGCAGAACTATCAGCAGTTGCTGACGCTTTCGGCCGGTGCGCAGAGCGAGCTGAATGCCTCGGCGCAACTGGGGCGCGGCAATGTGCGCGTGATCGTGAACGGCCAGCGCGAGGACAACAACAATTACCTGATCGAGGGAATCAGCGCGACGGACTACAACGTAGCCCAAGCAACGTACGTTCCTTTGCCGAATCCCGATGTGATTCAGGAATTCAAGGTGCAAACATCGCTCTACGACGCGAGCCAGGGGCGCAACGGCGGAGGCAACGTCAACGCCATCCTCAAATCCGGCACGCGCGAGTTCCACGGTGATTTGTATGAGTTTTTTCGGAACGACATTTTAAACGCCAACGATTATTTTTTGAACGCGGCGGTCCAGAAACGCCCGCCGGTGAAGCAAAACATTTTCGGCGGCAGCCTTGGCGGGCCAGTGGGCCGGGAAAAGTACGGCTTCTTCTTCGCCAACTACCAGGGGACGCGGCAGCGTAGTGCGCTTTCCCCGGGCACTCAGATTAACAATCCAGGCTTCCCCATCCTTCCCTCAAATCGCACCTCACCCACTTTTGCGTCTGACCTTGCCGCGATCTTCAGCACGCCAGCGACGGGCCCCACAGCCAACAACAGCAAAGGGTGCCCGGCTTCGCCAATCACCATCGATCCAGTCATTGTTTCCCTGCTGCAGTTCAAGAGCAATCAGTTCGATGATCCTGGCGGTTATCTAATCCCGTCGGTTCCGGGAACCCCGGGCGTCAACGTCAATGCGGATACCTGCCAAGTTACTTTGAATACTGCTCCGCTGATCGTCAGTAAGCCGGGGAAATATACCGACGATCAATTCACCGCCAATTGGGACCGGGAGTTCCGCGGCGCCGAGGACAAGATTGCGGCACGGTTCTTCTTCTCGGATTCCGCTTCGCTCCTGCCGTTCGGAGCGGGCGGGCTGCAGGCATCGCTCGGCGGAACACTGGCGAGCAGCATCAGCGCCACGGATTTGAATTTTCCTTACGACATTCCCGTGCACGGGCGCTTTTTTAGCGTGAACGAGACGCATCTGTTTTCCCCCACGCTGGTCAATGATTTCCGGTTCGGCTTCGTACACATCAACGACAGCCTGGTCAACGTGCCGCCCGTGACCGTGGCGGATGTGGGTATCGACCGGCCTACGAACAACATCACAAAATCCATTTACAAGTTCACGCTGGGAAGTTCCGGCTTTCAGATTGGGCCTACGCCTCCTGCGGACCAGTTCCAGAATCAAAACACATTCAACTTCGTAGACACCGTCAGCTGGGTGCGTGGGGCGCACCTCTTCCGGTTCGGCGGGGATTACACACGCATCATTCTCGACAAACTATTTCCGCAGACCTTCAACGGCCAATTGTTCTTCGTGAACTCCCCCGGGCAGCCGGGGGTCACCGGAGGACTCACGGATTTCCAGAAGGTTCTCGCCGGTCAGGTGGACTTCAGTTTTGGTGGCGGTGGGGTATACAACCATGAATACCGCAACAACAACTTGGGGTTCTTCGCGCAGGATGACTGGAAGGTGCGGCCGGATTTGACGCTGAATCTGGGCATCCGCACGGAACTTTTGGGCGCGTTCTACGACAATCTTTGCCACATTGGCAATTTCGATCCGCAGCTCGCCAATAGCGGGAAGTATCCCTTTGTCTACGGAGGCTGCGCGAACAAGCTGAAGGTGGCCGGCCTGAGTGGATCCGGCAATAACACCACGTACAAAAACAACTACACGACGGGTCTGGGCCCGCGCCTGGGGTTTGCGTGGGACGTGTTGGGCCACCACTCAACAACCGTTCGCGGCGGCTATGGAATCTATTTCGTCCGCGAGGACGTCGGCACGGTGGACCAGCTATCGTTCCAGGCTCCGTATCTTCCCATTGCCTTCGGCGGGGGCGGTCCGGGAGGCTTGTCCAACTTTTTTCTCACGGGCGTAAACGCTCTGCCAAAAGCTGGCGTGCTGGACCCCAATTTCGTGCCCTGCCTCGGTGCGCTGCAGAGTTTCCCGCTCGATCCGGTCACGCACCTGCCGGACACGCGCCAGTTTCCGAACTATGCCTGTGCAAACGGTAGCGCGGGGCTGGTCCCCTCGCAGTTCCTGTTTGTGCTGACGGTGCCCCGCGACTTCAAGGCCCCGAACACCCAACAGTGGAACCTGACAATACAGCATTCGCTTGGGAAGAACTGGGTGTTCGAGGCCGGATACGTGGGAACCCACGCGGTTCACCTGCGGGAGACGCGCACCAGCATTCAGGCCAAGCTGGCAACCGCGGCCAATCCGCAGAAGGTCACGGCGGAGGACGGAACGCCCTTCATGATTACGGAAAGCACGACTGGCAATGGAGTCGCGCGGTCGAATCTGCAGGGGCTCAATGGCTACGGCGGCTTCCAGCTTTTTGCTAACGATGCGTATTCGCACTATCACTCGCTGCAAACCACTCTTTCGCGGCGCTGGGGGGCGGGCTACTTTCAGGCGGCCTATACCTGGTCAAAGTCTACGGACGCGACCTCCAGCGGCAATACCGCGCTGAACACGGCGTTCAATGATGAGACCGACCTGAAGTTCTCACGCGGATTATCCGACTTCGACCGCCCGCAACGGTTCGTCGTGAGCTATCGCTACGACTTGCCGTTTTCGAAAGGAGCAACAGGAGCGCAGGGAGCTTTGCTGAGCGGCTGGGCCCTGAGCGGCATCACCATCTTCCAATCAGGCACCCCGTTCTCTGTCACCGATTCTGCCTCGGGCACGGCCTATCTCGGGGCGGGGCTGGCTTCAGCAACACTCGGTGCGCAGCTCGCCTCGGGAGGCTCGGTTGGCGCGGGAACCACATCCGGCGACATTCATTCCCGGCTGAACGGCTATCTCAACCTCACCAACTTTACAACAGCGCCGGCAGCCGACCCGGTCGGTTGCCTTGCCGATCCAAACTTTGCCTGCACCACCGCATTCGGAGATCTCGGCCGGAACATCTACCGTGGCCCCTTCCAGCAGAACTGGGACTTCTCTTTGATCAAGAATTTGAAGATCACGGAGCGGCAGAGCCTCCGGTTCACCACCGACTTCTTCAACATCTGGAACCACGTCAACTTCGCGAATCCGTCGCAGGCTGACGTCGAGAACCCCTCGGCGTTTGGCAAGATCTTCTCAACAGTGGGAACGCCGCGGTTGATCCAACTCTCACTGCGGTACGCGTTCTAGTTCATAAGACTGCGGCCATCTTTCTTTGCATTCGAGCGAGCCAACGCGGGCGGGCCGCGCTACCCGGTGACGCCGCGCTTCGCCGCGAAGTGATAAGCTTTCCGACCGGACAGGACCATGAAACGAATCGCATCACGCATTTCTCAATTGAATGGTGAAGGCGCGCTGGCGGTTTATTCGCGCGCCAAAGAACTCGAGCGGCAGGGGCGGTCGATCATTCATCTGGAACTCGGCGAACCGGATTTTCATCCCGCCGCGCCGGTCGTGGATGCGCTGCGCGACGCCGTAGCAGCGGGGCGCGACCGTTACTGTTCCACGCGAGGCTTACCGGCTTTGCGCGAAGCGATTGCGGAGTATTTGAAGCGCACGCGCCGCGTACATGCAACGGCGGAGCAGGTGCTGGTGGCCCCGGGCTGTAAAATGGCCCTCTCCCTCGCGATGATGGCGCTGATCGAGCCCGGCGACGAGGTGCTCTACCCCGATCCCGGATTCCCCATTTATCCATCGTTCACTCGCGGGCTGGGCGCAACGGCCGTTCCTTTTGGGCTGGAAGAGAAAAACAAGTTCCAGCCCGACGTGGATGAAATCGCGCGAAAGATCACGCCGCGCACGACCATGCTGATCTTCAACTCACCGAATAATCCAACGGGAACGGTTTTCAGCGATGCGGTGCTCGAAAAACTCGCCGGGCTCGCGACCAAGCACGATCTATGGGTCCTTTCAGATGAGGTCTACGCGCGCATTCTGTTCAGCGGGGAATACAAGTCCATCTGGTCGCTTCCTGGCACGGCGGAGCGCACCGTAATCATCGACGGATTCTCCAAAAGCTTTGCCATGACCGGCTGGCGGCTGGGCTACGCCGTGGCGCCCGTGGAGGTGATCGATGCCATGGACCTGCTGGTGCTGAACACCTTCACTTGTGCCGCGGAGTTCACCCAGGTGGCGGCCATCGAAGCGCTGCGCGATTCCACAAACGCTGTCGAGGCGATGGTGGCGGAGTACCAGAAACGGCGGGATCAGTTTGTCGGCCGTCTCAACAAAATCCCCGGATTTCGCTGCCAGGCCCCGGATGGTGCTTTCTACGCGTGGGTAAACATCGAAAATACGGGGCTCTCCGCGGAAGAAGTGCAGAAGCTCTTGCTCGAAGAGGCAGGCGTGGCCGGTATCGCCGGGGCGGCCTTCGGTCCGGGCGGCAAAAAATATCTGCGCTTCTCGCTGGTTAGTGCCCGGAATCTGCTCGAGGAAGCTTTGGAACGCATCCAGCGCGTTGCGGTTCACTGGCGCGCCGCGGTTTTGCGTTGATTTGTGATTTTTTGATGGTTGCGGGATGCCCAGGGAGCTGACGGGGGACCGGGAAAAATGAAACATTTGATTCACGTTGGAATTGTTCTGCTCGGTGCCTTCGCGGGGACAGCCCCGGCGTCCGCGCAGGCGTCCCCGCTCCCTAGCGCGGACGTTCAGAAAATCTACGACCGCCTGCTGAAGCAGATCGATCGAATTCCCATCTACGACAACCACTCGCACGCAACATTCCCGGATGATTCCGACATGGACGCCATGGCTTCGCCTCCCGAAGAAAGCACGGTGATGCGCCTCCGCGACACGAATCCGGAATTTGTCGCCGCCGCAAAGGCGCTCTTCGGCTACCCCTATGATGATTTCAAGCCTGAACACGCGAAGTGGCTCGTCGACAAGAAGAAGGCCGCGGAAGCAGCGGGCGGCACGGCGTATTGGGACAGCATCCTCGACAAAATGAATATCGAAATTTGTCTGGCCAATCGCGTGGCGCTGGCCGCCTACCTCGATCCCAAGCGGTTTCATTGGGTGTTCTTCGTCGATTCCTTCCTCTTTGCTTTCGACAACCACAGTCTGATCGCCAAGAACGGCGACATGGCCGTATACATTCCGCTGCAGGAAAAAGTGCTGCAGCGTTACATGAAGCAGGAAAGCATGAATGGCCTGCCCGCCGATCTAGCTGGCTACCAGGCCTTCGTCCGCCAAACGCTCGCGGACAACCAGAAAAAGGGCGGCGTGGCCATGAAATTTGAGGCCGCTTATTTCCGCACCCTCTATTTCCGCGATCCACCTCGTGAAAAAGCGGAAGCGATTTATGCCCAATTCCGCGCCGGGGGGGTGCCCTCCGAAGAGGACTATCGCACGTTCCAGGATTACATCTTTCGCGTGCTGATCGATCAAGCGGGCAAGCTGCACCTCCCCGTACATTTTCACAGCGCGGTCGGTATTGGTGACTACTTCAGCCTGCGCAACGGCAACCCGCTGAATCTGGAAAACGTGCTGCGCGACCCGCGCTACCGCAACGTGAATTTCGTGCTGATTCACGGCGGCTACCCCTACACTCTGGACATGATCTGGCTGACAGCCGCGAAGAACGTGTACACGGATTCCTCGCTCGTGGGGTATTACGTTTACCCCTCGGAGTTGAAAAGCATCCTCAAACAGTGGATTTCGCTGTACCCGGAAAAAATCATGTTCGGGTCGGACGCCTTTCCGTTCAACGATGCCGTAGGCGCGGAAGAGACCTTTTGGCTGGCGGCGCGCTCCGCCCGGACTGCCGTGGCCGCAGCGCTCGCCGAACTGGTCGCCGAAGGCGCTTTCACCGAAGAGAAGGCCCTCGAGCTGGCGCGCCTGTACCTGCACGACAATGCCGCAAAGTTGTATGGAGAGAAGAAATGAGCACCCCGGCGAAATCGAAGCACGTCGCGTGGAAAAACGTGGAGCGCGAGCAATTGAACCCGCTCATCGGCCGTGAAATGCTGGTCGGCGATAAAATTATGCTGGCGCGCGTGCTGATGAAGAAAGGCGCGCACGTGCCGTTGCACCACCACCACAACGAGCAGGTGACCTACATCCTCGAAGGGGCGCTGAAGTTTGCCATCGATGGCCAGGAGATCGTCGTTCGCGCCGGCGAAGTGCTGTGCATCCCGCCGCACATGCCGCACGAGGCCTGGGCGCTCGAAGATACTGTGGACCTCGACGTCTTCGATCCCCCGCGCGAAGACTGGCTCAACAAAACCGACGACTACCTCCGCCACGGTCGCTAGAGTCCGGGCAGCAGCACTGTCGCTTGATTTGTAGCATTGGAGATAGGATGCCTCTCACATCAACATTTATTCCCTCTCCGGCAGATGTCGAGCGCTACAAGCGCTTGCGCGGACTTGCTCGGGATCTTAACCACAGAATCGTTCAGACGATTCCCCGGGAAGCCGTTCCGCAGGTCGCAGAAGCCATCGGTAGGCTGCACGGAGGAGTGTTGGTGTTGGATAGCGAAGATGAGTCCAGCGTACTGATGGATTGCTGCCTCTTCGACTGGATACGCGAGGGAAAGAACCTTATCGAGAAGTACGCCGAGAATCATCCTCCGGCGCCAGGAACCGAGGAACACGAACTCCTCGAGGCATATCGGCAAGCTAAATACCGGATTGTGGTTCCGCAATCCCGTGTGCCGGGCGCGGGTGCCCATTTCGTGGACCTATTGTCAGGCGAGGAACTTTTCATCATGGATGTTGGTTTAAGCCACAATCCACTCGACGTGGCCTATGCCACCCGCACCATCCCTCTGGGCCAGTTCTGGATGACCGGTGGTGCTGGACTTCCGACCGGCACTGAGGCGATAAAGATTGTGATGGATCGTTTGAGCAAACAGCGGCTCCTGGAGGAAGGCAGGTTCACCGACGCGCACAAGGTGGCCCTGGTCTTCGTTCGAACGCTGCTTGAAAGTGGGGCTTCCCAGCACGTCGCCTATGAGACCGTGGAGAATCAACGGCAGCAGGAGTTTCATAGCAAATTTCATGGAGCGGATGTGCCGCAGCAGAAAATGTCAGCGTACCCTCCAGCTCGCAATTCTCCCTGTCCCTGCGGCAGCGGGAAGAGATACAAAAGGTGCTGCGGGGCAAGAGTCTGACGCGTTCAAACGAAATTCACGCGGCCTTGCTGAAAGCACACGATTGACTACAAGCGAGCAAAGGTCCGTTGGCATGAATACCAATTCGTTCAACATTCCAGAATCATTACGTCACAATCCACCCACTGTAACGAGACTATAAACCATGACTATGCAGGTACGAGAGATTTGGCTTCTAGCTGCGGCCATTGCTGTCGCCACCGTCGGGACGATCACTTGGAGACTTAAACCTTGCTTCTGGTACCGGATGTGGTCTGCTCGAGTCGAATCGAATGGCACTCCTCTCAAGGAAGGAAGGCTATACCGCGGGTCGCCAGGCTATGTCATGATCTATCTCGGAGATCGGTGAGCGTCGGCCTCGTTTCAAGACCTTAAAGGAGAAACGATCCCAATTCTTGCTATTCACTGCAAAACACTTAACAATCTAAGTAAGGTGTGCTATTTTCTCCCGTGTTTGCCAAGCTCCAACCCCGGCCCGACTCAACTTCCTCGATCGCCCGCCAATAGGCCGGCGATCCACCCTTTTCTCATTTGTCCCCTTTCTCTTGAAAGGGCATGGACAAAGGGCCATGGTGTTGTTTACCGTAGCTACGTGGCTGAATCCATGCGTGGGGCCAGCCCTCTGAGGGGAGCATCATGAAGAGGTTATTTGCATCGGCTTTTCTACTTCTTGGGAGCGTGGGTGTTGCGCGGGCACAGGTAAGCGCGCCCACTATAAGCATTGATAGGGGGAACGTCGCTCAGGAGTTCTCGGCGACATCCGCCGCGAAGGCCACGCTTCAGATTGACCTTGCGGCCGCCGACACGTTTTCCGCGCCGGCAGCCAAACCGGCGAACACGTTCCGAGCCCCCGTCGTCACTACCGCCCTGGCGCTGCCACTCGACAACGCCGAGCCGGCTTCGCCGTCACCGCCGCCGAGGTTTCTCTACGGTGGCCGCGACGACTACCGCTGGCAGCTGGGTATCGCCGCGAGCTGGTTGCGCTTCCGATCCTCGGTCTTCAATGCCAGCGCCGTCGGCATCAACACTTCGGTGGTGTACTTCACGAACGACTGGTTCGGGGTTGAAGGAGAAATTACCGGCGTCTTTGCCCCCACGATTTTCGCCAACGAACACGTGAAGATTGCAACCTATGGCGCCGGTCCAAAGATCGCCCGGCGGCAGAAACAGTGGGAACCGTGGCTGCACGCAATTTTTGGCGGCGCCCACGAACAGCCCCAGGTTATCGGACAGAAGCGCAACTCTTACGCCATCAAGGCCGGTGGTGGAGGGGATTACCGCTGGAACCCACGCATTTCTTTCCGCTTGGAAGGCGATTACGTGCGCACCGGCTTCTTTAGCCAGTCGCAGAACAGCTTCCAAATTGCGGGCGGAGTCGTTTTCCACTTCTAAAAGGCGGCCCCGCCCGGATTGCTGGGCCCCATCGAAGTCTCTTTCAGACTTACTGGGTTCTCTGGTTGCGCCCGGCTACCAGATCTTGCAAGCTTGCTCGCGCACCATCGACTCGCCCTTTTTGCAACCGAAAGCCTTGGCAAACTCCGCCATATTCGAAAGCGGTCCGTTGCCGCGGAACCTGGGTAGCGGGTGCGGGTTGGTGTTGGCCATCAGCCGCGCGTATTCGATCCGCTCATTGGCGCCCCAGACTTGCGTCCAACCGAGGAAGAAGCGCTGCTCGGGGCTAAAGCCGTCTCTGTCCGGCGGCCGCGGCTTGCCCGCCAGGGATTTTTCATACGCAGCGTAGGCGATCGTCAGTCCACCCAGGTCGGCGATGCTCTCCCCCAAAACCAACTTGCCATTCTCGTGCAGGTCGCCGTCGACGACGTAGGCGTCGAATTGATCGGAAACGCAGGCAGCGCGCGCCTTGAAATTCTTCAGGTCTTCCGGGCTCCACCAGTCTTTCAAGTTGCCCTGACCGTCGAACTTGCTGCCATGATCGTCAAAACCATGTGTGATTTCATGTCCGATGACCGCTCCCATTCCGCCGTAGTTCACCGCGTCATCGGCCTTCGGATCGTAGAAGGGCGGCTGCAGGATGCCGGCCGGAAAGACGATTTCATTCATGCTGCTGTTGTT
>DATHIB010000172.1:0-4285 GCA_035490055.1 Candidatus Limnocylindria bacterium
CAGTTCTTTTAGTTCTTGCACGTCTTTCCCCCTTAACAAGTTTCGGAACCTCCTCCGTTTGGAGTGGGCTCCGGTTTACCACATCAGGGGGTGGGGAAAATTCAACCGGCACTATGGGGATTTTTGCATCGGCGCTGACAATTCAGCAGACTGGTTTGGGGCAACTATGAGGTCTCATTACCCTGATCTTGCCAAATCGGGACACCCCGGCGACCCCAGCGACCCGTCGTGGCTTATACGTGAATTGGCGGTGAGCTACGATGATTGCGCCGCACATACCCCAGGTGTGCGAGCCGTACACACACAACTGAGGTATTCAACCATTCCAATTTAATGTAAACACCCGATTGATTCTTAGTGTTGCGAATCCTATACATACCATCCGATTTGCACTTGAGGCATCCTGCCGTCCGGGAGGTCCCCGGGGCTCGTGACCGCACACATTTCAACCAGTCGAACCGACGGTCGATCCGAAAGGCGTATCCCACAGATAGTGCCCGCAGAGCTATTGCCCGCAGACGAATCTAGGCTTAAGGAAATGACGTCCACTGAGAACGTGAGTCCCCAGGGCGTACGCGTCACCACGGTGCGGCGCTGGCAAACTGGGACTCGCGTGCTGGTTACTTTTCTCCGGAATGGCGTTCGGTCTGAAGGAAGGGTCGCCTACTGCCAGCGCAAGGAGAGCGGCGACTTCGCCATAGGAATAGAGCTATTCGGACAGTTGCAAGCCGCATAGGGAACCTAACGTGATCATGATAAGGATAAGGACGGATAGGGCCGAAACTGTTGTTCGGCGTGTAAAGCCCGGTAGCGGACTGAGGTTAAGATTCACCGCGCTGACTGAGGAAGGCGGCCCCCGTCTGAAAGCCCGATTCGAAGAGCGTCATGCGTGGGACCACCGAAAAATCACAAATCCCTGAGACACCCGGAGCTCCGAGGCTCAGAAAGGCGTGCATCCCAAGGGGAAGAAGAGAAGGTAACCTATGAAATTCAAAGTGCTCTGCGTACTCCTGTTTCTCGGTGGACTCTGGCCCGCCAAAGCTTCCGCCGACAACCGGTTTATCGTCCGCTCGAGACTCGATCTCCAGACACTTCAAACGGTGTGCAACCCTCCCCTATTGCCCCCAATCTGCACAGTGGTAGGTGGGCTGGGCGATCCCTTGGGGAAACTCTTCCTGATCACCAGTTCGCTTGACCTAGATGGTTTGTTAGATCTCCCGGGCAATCCGCTGGGAATTGTGCGTGCCGAAGTGGATCAGTTGCTCAACTTATTTCCGGTTGGCGCACTAAACGTGCTCCCCTCGCCATTGCCTGCAGACCTGATGTCGGACAGAACTCCGGTGCCTTATCCCAATTCCGGTGGAAGCGTGTGGAATAGCTATGCGAACCAACCCGCCGCACAGAAAGTCCGCGTCTCAGATGCCCAAAGCCAGTTTGGAGTCAGTGGCAGCGGAATTGTCGCGGATATTGACACAGGAGTGGATCCCACGCATCCCGCGCTCCAGAGTGTTCTATTGCCAGGCTACGACTTTACGCGCAATCAGCCGGGTGGTTCAGAATTAACAGATATTCCTTCTTCGTCTTGCCCTTTCACTTCGTGTCCGCCTCCAGCCTGCTCGAGTTGCTCCTCGGCTCAAGTCAATCAATCCACTGCTGCTGCACTGGATCAATCCACGGCTGCCGTGTTAGATGGGAACGACCAGTACGCCGCCTTCGGCCACGGTACTATGGTGATGGGCGTGATCCACCTGGTCGCTCCGACGGCGCAACTCTTGCCCTTGAAAACCTTCAAATCGGACGGTACCGGTTTCCTCTCCGACATTCTGCGGGCCATCTATTACGCCGTTCAGAATAACGCCAACGTAATCAACATGAGCTTTGACACCCAGACGAGGTCGCGGGAACTGAGGAAGGCGCTGGACTACGCCAACCAGAACAACGTCATTTGCGCGGCGTCAGCTGGGAACGAAGGCCAATCAGCTCCGCCACTTAATGTTTACCCTGCCGAGTGGCAAGACGATGTGATGGGAGTCGCGTCCACCAGCGACCAAGGTACGCGGTCTTCGTTTTCCAACTATGGCGATGAGATTGTGTGGGTCGCCGCTCCGGGCGAAGCCATTGTCACCACCTATCCCTTTAGCACGTACGCCGCAGGATGGGGAACTTCGTTTAGCGCGCCGTTTGTTTCCGGCGGTTCTTCCCTGCTGCTGAACAAACAAGCGAATACCAATGAGTCTCAAGCTGCCGACGCTGTGGCTCATGCAGTGCCCTTAGGCCCCGATATGGGCAACGGCAGGTTGGATTTAGTCCAGGCGCTTGGGTCACTGGCCCCGCCAGATGTGCCGCCCACGGGATCGATTGACAGTCCCTCGGACTATCTGGTCATTTTCGTCGGACGGTCCGTATTCTTCTCTGGATCGGGTACGGACCCAGATGGAACAGTCGCTGGATATTCGTGGTCATTCCCTGGCGGCAACCCCGGGTCTAGCAATGTGGCTACGCCCGGCGATGTGACTTACTCAACGCCCGGCATATTCGTTGCGACTCTCACGGTGACCGACAACGCTGGCCTAAGCGATCCATCGCCGAAAACACGCACCATCGTCGTTTTGCCCTGCGTTTTTTTGTGCAATCCGCTCTAGTGTGCCGTCCCGGAAATACGTTCACATAGTCGCTGGACTTTGGCAAAGATCCAATCCGCCGTGGCGGCCCAGACGAAAGGCTGGGCGTGGGTGTTGGAAGCTCGCACATATTGATCGATTTTCTCCACCAGTTCCTTGACGCTGCGAAACGTCCCGCGACGAATGGCCTGCTGCGTAATCCGGTTGAGCCAGATCTCCACTGGGTTCAACCACGAGGCATAGGTCGGAGTGAAGTGCACGTGGAATCGTGGTCGTGCGGCGAGCCAGCGTTTCACTCGTGGATGTTTGTGCGTGGCGTAGTTATCCAGGATGATGTGCACCTCCAAGGTCTCCGGCACGTTTTTCTCGCTCTCTGTTAGGAAGCCCAAATATTCCTGATGTCGGTGACGCTGTCGGCATTGCCTCAGCACTTTGCCCTTGGCCGTGCCCAGTGCGGCAAATAGCGTGGTGGTCCCGTGCCGTCGGTAGTCGTGGGTCACCCCCTCGACAGAGCCAAGTCCCATCGGCAACATCGACTGGGTGCGTTCGAGCGCTTGAATCTGACTCTTTTCATCCACGCACAAAACCACTGCATTTTCAGGTGGATTCAAGTACAACCCTACAATATCCCGTACTTCCTCTACAAAAAATGGATCAGTCGAGAGCTTGAAATGTTTCTGCCGGTGCGGTTCCAATCCAAAGGCCTGCCAGATGCGGTGCACCGTCGATTTCGACACGCGGGTCTCTGCTGCGATTTGCCGGATACTCCAATGCGTACCGCCTTTTGGTTTCGTCTCCAGCGTCTTGCGCACCAACTGCGCCACACGCTCGTCGCTGATCGGGCGTGGGCGCCCCGGGCGCAACTCATCGTGTAATCCGGCCACCTCGTACTTCAGAAATCGCCGCCGCCATTTGCCAACCCGACGAACTTGACCGCTTCGTCGCCAAGAAGGTTAAGACTGGACGCTACGAAAACGCCAGTGAGGTCGTGCGCGCCGGATTGCGGACTTTGGAGCGCGAGGAACAGAACTACGAAGCGAAGCTTGTCGCGTTGCGAACGGCCATCGACGAAGGCGACGCCAGCGGTGTCGCCGAGGGTGACGTATTTGGGCGTGTCCGTAAGACCCTCAAGCTTCCCGCGTCGTCGCGCTAGCCGTGGCTAGCTTTCGTTTTTCTCGCCGTGCTGAAGCCAACTTGTTGAGCATCGGCGACTACACCCTTCGCACATGGGGCAAGACCCAAGCCACCCACTACATCGGCTAGCTTCAGGGAAGCGGCGTCGCCTTTGAGCCAAATTTCGCGCCGCGGATAGCAAGGCGACGGACGCAAAATAAGGAAGGCTTGCTGGGGGTCCGCCCCTTGGTTGCGGTTCCTGCGCGTGAGTGCCACGAACGTGCCACGTGCCTTCCAAACAAAAGACCACAACTACGGCCGAGGATGGCTTGAAAAAGAATCTCAGGGCTCGTCGTCCTCGCCGGATCGCTCGATACACTCGCTGTTCCTCCCACTACTGCAATTCCCATGCCCCCAATCCGTCCGTAAGGTAGCAGCAACCGGCGCACACGGTCCGAATTCTGGTTTGTTGTAGGCACCAGGCACTGCCAGAACCTCTCGGTTGCGGTTGCGCGAAGCGGGCGCGCATGCAGAGCCAATCGGTAAACCAT
>DATHIB010000173.1:0-9399 GCA_035490055.1 Candidatus Limnocylindria bacterium
ACTCTTTCATTCACTACTCCATACCGATTTTTACCGGCGCACCCACCGTACAAGCGGGTCCGCATACGGCGGTTCAGCAAGTTGAGCCCTTGCGGGCCGGAGGTTCGAGTCGTCGTTCGCCACAAGAGCTTCGCCACTCGACAGGTTTCCGTTTCGGCTTCACCGTCTTCTGAACCTGTAAAGCTCAGCCGAAGCTGATTGGCTGGCGCAGTGCCACTCATGAGTTCGACGTTCTACTACTCGCTCTCACTGTTGGGGCCTTCCTCACTCGCGTGAGTACTACGCCCGCTGCTGACTTCTGCTGCAGGATCAGAGTGAATTACTCCACCCTCAGTCTCGAATTCGAGACGTGCAGCAGATCTCCCGCGATAAGCCCGACTGCTTTCGATACGCGACCGCCGGATTTACCACCAGCGTCCTTGATGGATACGGACTTCGCGATCACATGCCCGCTCGTCCGACGCCGTAGGCCTCAAATCCGATTCTTGTCCATCAGCCCGCATCTTTGCTCCACGCTTCCTTCAGACCTCACCTCACGGTGACGCCCTTGCGCTTCGCTACCCTTCACCTCCATCAGGTTGGGACGGGACTTGCACCCGCAAGCTGTCGAACATGCACGGCGTACAACAAAGAGGGCGGCTCGTTGGCCGCCCTCTTAATAGAATTAGGGGTCTTAAGACCCGCCACTACAAAGTCACGGTTGAGAGTCGGGGCGGCGCTTGAGAGTTGGCCGGTCGTCGTCGGTGCTGTTGGGATCGTTGCCGGTGGGCTGCTTCTTGGATTGTTCGGTTTTGGTGCGCAGGGTGGGTTTGCCAGGGGCGTTATCGCCCACTTTGCGCGTGAACATGATGTTGCGGAGGCGGGACTTCACGGAATCGAATTCGGAGGTAGTGACGATGTATTCCTGCCGGGCGGGCAGAATGCGCGCAATCTCTTTTTGCGTGTTTTCGATGCGCTCGGGCGTCGGCGGATGCGTGGAGAAAACCTTGGGGATGCTGCCCGGGCGGCGCTTTTCATCGGCCTGGATGCGCTCGAAGAAAGTGACGTAGGAGTTCGGGTCGTAGCCAGCCTTATACATGTACTGCAGGCCGAGGAAATCGGCTTCTCGTTCGGCGTCGCGGCTGAACTTCAGATAGGTCACGGGAATCGCCAGGTTCAGGCCCTGATAAATGCCGTAGCCGGCCCAGCCGCCGGGTCCCAGCAGAATCAGCGGGATGGTGGCGAGCTGCATCAATTCGCCCTTGGTGGCGTTCTTGGTGCCGTGGCGGGCGGTGACGTGGGAAATCTCGTGGGCCATAACACCGGCAAGCTCCGACTCTTCCATAGCGTGCAGGATCAAGCCGCTGTTCACGTAGAAGAAGCCGCCGGGCAGCGCGAAGGCGTTGATTTCGTCGGAATCGATCACCTTGATGGTGAAGGGAACTCGCGCATCGGAATTGCGAACCAGGTTTTGACCAACGCGGTTGACGTATTCGGTGACCACTGGATCGTCAATCAGCTTCGAGGACCGCTCGACTTCCTGGGCTAATGACTTGCCAAGAGAGATTTCTCGCTCCAGCGAGTAAAGGTTCATGCCTTTTCCGACGTTGCGGTTGCCGATGGCCTCGACGTCTTCCTTGGAATTCTTGGGAGTAACGGTGTCTTTCTGCTGGACCGGTTGGGAGCCGGTTTGTTGCTGGGTCTGCGGTTGGGCCGGCGGCGGCGTCTTCGCGGGTTCCTGGCTGGGGGGATCTTGACTTTGGGGGGAAGCGAAGGCCGAACCTGCTACGAGCGCGCTAAGGAGCGCCAGTTTCAGGGCCTGCCGCAGAATGTCTTGCATATCGTGTACCTCCGCCTTCTCTTGATTATACACCTGCAATCCCCGGGGAGGCTCCTAACATGCTTGCATGGCTACTAAGATGTTAGACAGTCCGGGAAGGTTTCCTATTCGCAAGAGGTTCGAGGTAAGAGGGGGCCCCAGTGCTGATTGCTGGCGGGGACTACCTCGGGTCGTATCTCTCTCTCTGGCGTACCGAGTGAGTACCTCCTGCCCCGGGAGGCAGTTGACACACTTCGCGGCTCACTCTACAGTCAGAGCCGGTCCCCTATGAGTGTCTCCAAGATCCAGATCGGCCAGCTTTGGAAGAAAGACGGTACCGGCGACATTTACCTGGTCACCAGGCTGTACTCCGAGGCGCTGAACACCATGGTCATCCTTCGCAAGTCCGGCGCCGAGGGCGAGGCGCAGATCCGAGTCCGGGTAGATCGCGCCGGGAGCACCCAGAATATTCCCGGGTTTTCTCCCGCTCAGGAAGACGAGAAGTTCTAGCTATCAGATCGACCGAACTTCCATCTTTACAACGTCATCGACCTTCATGAGTTCCTTTTGCAGGAACGGCTCACCGTAATCGACCCCGATCATCTGGCCATAGTGCCGCGCCAACTGATTCATCTCCGCCTCCAGCCGGTCGATGGCCAGGTGCACATTGTTTTTCTTTTCGCTCTTGCTGGGCCGGAATTGCGACGCGAAGGCGAGGATGGCCTTGCGGCGCTGCGCGTATTGCGCGGTGATATCCACGACGAACGTCGGGCGCACGTCGGCGTATGAGCTCGAATAAAGAATCTTGCACGGGCGGTACGCTTCGCCTTGGATAGGCAGTTGTTTAAGTCCTGCGAGGAAGCACGCCTCGTAACCGAGAGCTGAGGCATGGTAATGGTCGGGATGCCGCGCTTCCCAGTAAGGAAGGATGACTGTCTTCGGCCGGAGTTGCCGGATCATGGCCGCGAGCCGCAATTTGTGTTGACGACTCGGCTGAACGTCCGAATCGGGCACCCCGAGCGTACCGCGCCACTTTACGGCGAGCAATTTCGCCGCGTGCCCCGCCTCTTTCGCCCGGATCTCCGGGGTACCCCGTGTTCCCATCTCTCCGGAGGTCAAATCAAGGATTCCAGTCTTGTATCCACGCTGCGCCATCTTTAGCAGCGTGCCGCCGCAGGTCAGCTCCACGTCGTCGGGGTGCGCGGCGATTGCCAATAGATCAAGGTTCATTCGCCCTCCAGCATCTAGTGATTGTAGGGTAGGACAGGCATTCTTGCCTGTCCTCTGGAAAGTTGGCTGAAGAGGAAAAAAGAAGACAGGCAAGAACGCCTGTCGTACGGGAATGTGCTACGGTTTCAGGTTCGAAGATGATGGAATACGGCGGAAAGTCAGGGGAGTCGTTGCAAGGGCATGTGGCTCTTGTGACCGGGGCCGCGAAACGGCTGGGGCGGGCGGTGGCGCTGCGCCTGGCGGAAGAGGGCGCTGACGTTGTCATTCACTACCGTACGTCGGTGGCGGATGCGCAGGCTGCTGTCGCTGAGGTCGAGAAACTTGGGCGACGAGGGAAGGCGATTGCGGCGGATCTGACCAGAGTTGCCGACATCAATCGTTTGTTTGATGAAGCGGCGAAGCAATATGGGCGGCTGGATATTCTGGTGAACTGCGCGGCAAATTTTCTTCCTTCCAGCATCATCTCCACTACAGAAGAGGTCTGGGACGCTTCGCTCGATGCGAACCTGAAAGCGCCTTTTTTCTGCGCGCAGGCAGCGGCGCCACTCTTGCGGCGGTCAAATGGGACGATCATTAATTTTGCGGATACCGGCGGTTTGCTGGGGTGGCCGGGATACGTGGCGCACTCCGTTTCGAAAGCCGGTGTGGTGATGCTGACGAAGGTGCTGGCGAAAGCGCTGGCACCGGAGGTGCGTGTGAACGCCATCGCCCCGGGTACGATTACGATGCCCGGCGATCCGCCGGAGTGGGAGACGGACTTCATCAAACTCGCACCGCTGCGCTGCTCCGGAAAGCCCTCCGAAATTGCCGACGCTGTACTATTTCTCGTGCATTCGAAATTCATTACCGGCCAGGTCCTTGTCCTTGATGGCGGCCGCACATTGTGATGGCCGAGAGAACGCGGGCCTGTAAACCGCAGCCTCTCAACATTGCCAAGAAATCTTCCATCCGGTCGTGCAGAGAATCTCTCCGCGGTGTATTCTATTCTGCTTATCGAAGGCATAAGTCCGCCGCGCTTGTCTTGGGACATTTGGAATGTCGAAAGAAGAGGAACCAGCCGAAGTTATGGACAACGAAATATCGACCCAGCCGCACGGCATGGAAGACGTTGAGATTCAGGAATGGCTCGAGTCGCTGGATTCCGTTCTGGAATCCAGCGGACCGGAAGTCGCTGCGGAAATCCTCGAGCGCCTCCGCGCGCACGCCACGGTCAACGGCATCGACCTGCCGTTCAGCGCCAATACTCCTTACGCGAATACGATTCCCGTGCGCCTGCAGCCGCTTTTTCCCGGCGACCAGGAACTGGAGCGCCGCATCAAGAGCCTCATCCGTTGGAACGCGCTGGCCATGGTGGTGCGCGCGAACCGCGTCGAGCACAACATCGGCGGTCACATTTCCACGTATGCTTCGGCGGCAACGCTCTATGAAGTGGGGTTCAACCATTTTTTCCGCGCGCGCAGCGATGAATTCGAAGGCGACACGGTTTATTTTCAAGGGCACGCTTCGCCCGGGATGTACGCCCGCGCGTTTCTGGAAGGCCGCCTCAGCGGGCAAAAGCTGGAAAATTTTCGCCGCGAGCTGAAGCCCGGAGGCGGGCTTTCTTCCTATCCGCATCCGTGGCTGATGCCTGATTTCTGGGAGTTCCCGACGGTTTCCATGGGCCTTTGTCCGCTGATGGCCATTTATCAGGCGCGCTTCAACCGCTACCTCGAGGATCGCGGCATGAAGCCTGCCACGGACGCGAAGGTGTGGGCGTTCCTGGGTGACGGCGAGACCGACGAACCGGAATCCCTCGGAGCGATCACTCTGGCTTCTCGCGAGAAGCTCGACAACCTGATCTTTGTGGTCAACTGCAATTTGCAGCGCCTCGATGGCCCGGTGCGCGGCAATGGACAGATCATCCAGGAGCTCGAATCCGCGTTCCGCGGCGCGCGCTGGAACGTCATCAAGGTTTTGTGGGGCAGCGAGTGGGATCCGATTTTCGAACGCGACACCGAAGGACTGTTGGTGAAGCGCATGGGCGAATTGGTGGACGGCGAATATCAGAAGCTGGTGGTTTCCTCCGGCGCTTATGTTCGCGAGCATTTCTTCGGCAGTGATCCGCGATTGCTTCAGCTTGTCGAGCCGCTTCCGGACGAGGCGCTGCGCCGCCTGCGCCTCGGGGGGCACGATCCGCGCAAGGTTTACGCCGCCTACAAGGCGGCCGTCGATCACAAGGGCTCTCCGACCGTGATTCTCGCACGCACCATCAAGGGCTACGGCCTCGGTGAAGCGGGCGAAGGCAAGAACGTCACGCACCAGCAGAAGAAACTCAACGAAGACGAGCTGCGCGAGTTCCGCTCGCGCTTCGGCATTCCCCTGAACGATGTGGATTGCGTCGAAGTTCCGTTCTACCGGCCGGCCGAGGACAGTGTCGAAATTCAGTATCTTCGTGCGCGGCGCGAAGCGCTGGGCGGCTACGTTCCCAAGCGCAGCGTTCGTTCGAAGCCTCTCGTCGCCGACCACGACGATCTCTTCAAGGAATTCCACGAAGGCAGCGATGGCAGGGAAGTTTCCACGACGATGGCGTTTGTGGGCATGCTTCGAAAGATGCTTAAGGATACAGAGATCGGCAGACTCATCGTGCCGATCGTTCCGGATGAAGCCCGCACTTTCGGCATGGAATCGCTTTTCCGCACCGTCGGCATTTATTCCAGCGTCGGCCAGCGTTACGAGCCCGTCGATGTAAATACGCTGCTCTACTATAAGGAAGCGAAAGACGGACAGATCCTCGAAGAGGGCATCACCGAGGCGGGTTCCATGGCCTCGTGCATCGCCGCGGGCACGGCTTATGCTACGCACGGGATCAACACCATTCCGTTTTTCATTTACTACTCGATGTTCGGCTTCCAGCGCATTGCGGATTTCATCTGGGCTGCTGCGGACATGCGCATGCGAGGTTTCCTCCTCGGTGGAACTTCGGGACGCACTACTCTCGCGGGAGAAGGGCTGCAACACCAGGACGGCAACAGCCACGTCCTCGCGCTGCCGGTTCCCAACGTAAAGGCCTACGATCCCGCGTTCGCCTATGAAATCGCGGTCATTATCCAGGACGGGATTCGCCGCATGTATAAAGATGGCGAAAGCGTGCTCTACTACATCACGGTGATGAACGAGCCGTACGCCATGCCACCGATGCCTGGTGACGTGAAGGACGGCATCCTGCGGGGGATGTACCGCTTCCGGCCCGCGGCAAACGGGAAGGCGAAGCTGCGCGCGCAATTGTTTGGAAGTGGCGCGATTCTCAACGAAGTGTTGCGCGCGCAGGAGATTCTCGAGTCCAAGTACGGCGTCGCCTCCGATGTGTGGAGCGTGACCAGTTACAAAGAACTTTATAATGACGGTATTGAGTCCGAGCGCTGGAACCGGTTGCACCCGGGCGAAAAAGCGCGCGTGCCGTACGTGACCAAATGCCTCGCGGACGCTCCCGGTGTGCTGGTCGCGGCTTCCGACTACTTGAAGACCTTGCCCAATATGATCAGCAAATGGATGCCGCGGCGCCTGGCGTCACTCGGCACCGATGGCTTCGGGCGCAGCGAAGGCCGCGCCTCCTTGCGTGAGTTCTTCGAAGTCGATTCCCGTTTCATTACGCTGGCCGCGCTGCATGAACTTTTCGTGGAAGGCAAGGTCGAGCGTTCCGTCCTCGACAAAGCCATCAAGGATCTGGGCATTAACACCGACAAGCCAAGTCCGGTGATCTCCTAGAGCCGGTCCTTTGAGATACGACGAATCAATCCGCGGACGGGCCTTGGCTCGCGCCGGTTTTTTCTGCGCCTTCGAGGATTTCTGCTGGCTTGATCCGTCCGGTGGCCAATTGCGCGATGAGCTCGCGATTCGCTGCCAGAAAATCGTACTCTCCAAGCTCCTTTGGCAAGGCCCAGGCGATCTTCTCAAACGTGAGCGGCACTAGCTCCGATTCCGCGATCGCCGCAGCAAAGAAGCGGATTTCCAGCTCATCGGGCGTTCCCGCGTAACGCTGATGCACGCGGCCAATCTCAACGCTTCTCACCAGCGTCACTCCGAGTTCTTCCCGCAATTCCCGCGCGAGAGCAACCTCTGGCGATTCGCCGTCTTTGACCTTGCCGCCTGGGAATTCCCACTTTAGCGGGGAACTGTCGTTTTTCCGGCGCTGGCCGATCAGCACTCGCCGGTCGCTGCGCTCAATCACCGCCGCGACGACCGTCCTCATGCCCGTTCCCGCATTACATTCGCGGAATATAAGAGTTTGTAGAGTGTGCGGGCGCCCTCGACCAGCGGGGGCCCCGGCGTGTTCAGCAATTCATCGCTGATTACGTAAACGTTTCTGTTTCGAATTGCCGGCACATCTTTCCACGCCGTGACTTTATACGCCTGCTTCGCGTCCGCTTTCGTTCCCGTCGCCGCCCAGGCTAGCACAATCACTTCAGGCCGTGCCGCCGCTACTTGCGCCTCGGTCGTCTTCTCGCCGGGAGGAACAACCATCTCGCCTCCGCAGATGTTCACCAATTCCGCTACCCAGGGCGGCGAACTGATTCGCGGATTCGGCCACGCTTCGCAATAGACGCGCACCCGTTGCTTGCATTGCCGCGACTTCTTCTCGATTTCCGAAAACGCCTGGCGCATGTTTTTCACCAACCGTTTCGTGGCGGCCGCCTTTTGCGTAATCCCGCCCAACAAGCGAATGTCCGCTTCGATATCAGCGAGCGTCCGCGGGTTCATTGCCAGAAAGGGGAACGGCTGTTCGAGGAGTTTAGCGACCGTCTCCAGCTTGTACGGCATGGAACCGATCACCAACGTAGGGTTCAACCGTAGAATTTCATCCACAGATTCCATGTGCCAGCAATCGCCAAGCTTCGGCAGTTTGCCCACCGATGCCACATCGGCGCACCACTTGGTCACGCCGACCAGGGCGCGCTTCGCGCCAATGGAGTACAAAATCGAGGTCGCGCTCGGGGCCAGCGAAACTATCCGCAAGTGTGTTCGTCGACTCATATTCATGGCTACGGGAAGAGGATAGCAGACAGCCGGGCGTCTCGTAGTTCACCCGAGTGTGGATTGACTCGGCGTCACGAGTATGTTGCACTGCGTTTCCTATTTCTCGGAGGACTATCGTGCGTGTCCATCTCCTTGCTCTTAGTTTGGTTTTGCCGTTTTCGACTTTAGCTCAGTCTCCATCCGCGCCATCCAAATCTGAAATCGTCCAATATCACGCCACCATCGACACAGTGAAATATCTCTTCGGTGCGGCCCCGGCCGTTGCGCGACTCAAACCCGGCAACATCCTCGATGCGAACTCCCTGGACTGCTTCGGCAACGGGCTGCAAAAACCTGGCGATACCTTTGCGCTCGTCAAAGGAGATAACCCGCTCACCGGTCCTTTCTATATCGAAGGTGCGGAACCCGGCGACACGCTGGTCGTTCATATCCTCGATCTGCAGATCGATGGCAAGCAAGGTGTGGGCACGTTTTCACCGGGATTCGGAGCCATCAACGCCACGCATTACACGCCGATGCTCGAAAAAGAAGTGCTGCCGGAAAAAATCTGGTTTTACCCGATCGATCACGCGGACCACACGGCCACGTTTCAGGCCCTTGATTCCAACTACAAAGTCAAAATCCCGCTTCATCCATTTCTTGGCTGCATCGGTGTCGCTCCCGCCAATGGGGAAGCGCGAAGTTCCATCGTGCCCGCGGAATTCGGCGGCAACATGGACGCTCCGGAAGTTTCCGTTGGAAATACACTCTATCTGCCCGTAAACGTGGCCGGGGCCTTGTTTTACTTTGGCGATGGCCACGCTGCCATGGGCGACGGCGAAATTGCGGGCAGCGCCATAGAAGTTCCCATGAAGGCTCGCCTGCAATTCGACCTCGTGAAAGGGAAGCGCACGGGCTGGCCACGCTTCGAAAACGATAAAGAAATCATGGCCGCGGGCATCTATCGTCCCGTCGACGACGCCGTGCGGATCGCCTTCACCGAGCTGGTAGCCTGGATACACGCCGACTATGGCCTCTCCGAACTCGATGCTTACGAGCTGCTTTCCAAAGTCGGCAAAATCCATCTCACAGAGATGGTCGATCCGAACTACGTCGTGGTTGCCTCTGTAGAGAAGAAGTACTTGCCCCCAAAGAGATAATCTTTTTGCAGAACAGGCATTCTTGCCTGTTCCCTATTATGCTCTCTTAGAACTCTGTGTCTCTGCGTAAAGTTTCTTTAGGGTGTGCGACAAATTTGTAGGTGAAAAACCGGCCGGATATCAGCCAGCGGCGCGTTGTTCCCAGAATTCTTCCCAGCGGCCACTGAGCTGGGAACAACGAAGGGCGATAATTGCGTTCGCGTGGTCGACTGTCCAACG
>DATHIB010000174.1:0-10613 GCA_035490055.1 Candidatus Limnocylindria bacterium
TCTGGCCTACTTCCAACCGGTCATCGACGAGCTACTGGCCTGCCCGCTCTCGGACAACTACGTGGGATATCTGCGAGCAAAGATGAAACCCTTCGCCGGAAAGAAAATTACTGACTCGAGGGAAAAGGCCTCAGCCTGCCGAGTTGAAAAACTGCGAATTTAGATGATCGATAACACGACTGGTTCCGGTGCGAGAATTGTGGAACTCCGCTGCAAGTCCCTCCGCTTTTTGGTCGTGTGCTCTTATGGGCAAGCACCATGTTGCTTGCGGCTGTGATATGGGTCCTTGCCTACATCGGGATGCGCTACCTGGGCATGGTTTTTCCCGGCCTTGAACTGCATATCTCCTTGGCCGTAATGACGGGAATCGTTCTGGGGTCGTATGGTTGGCTTGCTCGTCGACTCTGGAAGACAAAACTTGTGAACCCGCGTCCTTGCGACCCGTGCAATCACGACATGGATTGGGGGAGGCATGACCTCGGGCGAAATCGACACAACTTCTTGGTAGATTCTCCCGGGTGGAGGGTGGAAGCTTGAAGCTATCCCGTATCTTTTAGGGTAAAGGTGATGTGCGGTGAGCCGCCGGATGGCTGAACCGATGCTATGCTCCGTTGTGATCCGGAAACCCAACCACGGAGGTCACACCATGAAACTGCTGGCGGCAATTGGCGTTCTATTATTCGTTTCGTTGCCCGTTCACGCACAAGCGGCAAAGCCTTGTGAAGAGCTGAAGGATGAAATCACGAAGAAACTCGACGCAAAAGGCGTAAAGGGCTACACCCTGGATATCGTCGCGAAGGACAAGGACGCGGAAGGCAAAATCGTGGGGACTTGCGAAGGCGGCACCAAGAAGATCATCTATAACAGAACCCCCGCCCCCGCCGAAACCCCGGCGAAGCCAGCACCCAAGCCCTAATCCTTTGAAATAAACGATAGGCCCTTCGACGTACCTTTGGCGACAAGGCTCAAGGCCAAGTTCGCGGCACTGATAAGAATTTGAGCGAACCTAGCGCATCAGGCTCATTTGCCGGCTCTTGAGCGCGGCCGCAATCTGGAAGGCCAACACAATTCCAAGTGCGATGTAAAGAACCACCTGAAATCTAAGTCCTTTAGATGCAACACTTACAAGAACGGGGGGGGGGCGCCCCTCGACCTTCCGACGTTTGGGCGTTCCGACGCACCAACCCCTTTCCTTTCAAATTTTTACGGACTCGGTTACGGAACGGGAGAAGCGCATCTCCTTTTCTTTCAATCACTTGTGCACTCTTTCCCTCGCGACGGAGGGTATACCCTCCGTCTTCCCAATCTGGAACTCATCCTCCTCCCTATCCCTGCCCCACTATGCCCCTTATTTTCAATCACTTACGAATTGAAAATTTCGCAAGCCCTTTATTTTCAGATTCATCCATGCCGACGTGCCAACGTCAGACACTATCCTCAGTCCTCATACCACTACCTCATTACTTCGTCAGTCTCCCCATCCGTCCCATTGCAGCCAAAGGCCCTTGGTGCCACAATTAACAGAGTCGCGAGAATCCTTCACGATCCGGGGAAACAACTCCGCTCCTCCCGGTGTCTAAGGATAGTGAGCGGACATCGGGGACAGTTCTTTCTTGGTCCCCTTTGCAAGTCGTGCCTACGTCCAGGGTTCTAAATCTGGACCGATCAAGCAGGGTGGCTCGCCCTCCAGCGGCGGGTCGGAAAGGCCGGCAATGTCCGATTGGGCTAGTGCCCTTTCTTGGGGCCGCGATGAAGCCGATCTCGTCCATGAGCTGCAAGCCGGCTCGGAAACGGCCTTCGACTGGCTCGTCACTCACTATCATGCGCCGGTCTATAACCTTATCCTCGGCATGCTCGGCGACACTGCGGACGCCGCCGACGGCGCCCAGGAAGTTTTCTTGAAGGCCTTCCGCGGCATCCGCAATTTCCGCCAGGGCAGCTCTTTGAAAACGTGGCTCTACCGCATCGCCATCCGCGAAGCGCTGAATCACAAGCGCTGGTTCAAGCGCCACGTGCAGAAGAATGTTTCTATCGATGCCGAACCGAAGGAAGGGCAAGCTCGCATCGAGATCGAGGATCTCGGCGCTACGCCCTTCGATCAGCTCGCGTCCCTGGAAATTCGGGTCGTCGTCCAAGCCGCTTTGCAGCAGGTTCCCGATGTCTTTCGCAGCGCGGTGATCTTGCGCGATCTCGAAGGCCTGAGTTACGAGGAAGTCTCGGAAGTTCTGGAATGCAGTGTCGGCACGGTGAAGTCCCGCATCCTTCGCGGGCGCCGCGCGCTGAAAGAAATTCTTGAGCCGCTTTTGGGCGCACACCAGATTCACGGCAGTCACGCGCAAACGTCTTCGCATGGCAATGTTTCCGAGGCTCAGCCTTCGCCATTCGGCGATGCATTTTCCGCCGCAAGGCGAGTCACAGTTTCTTCGCAAGTTACGTCCCCGCGGGCAAGTTCCGCAGGCAAGGGTGTCCAATGAAGTGCAACACGGTACGAACCAAACTGGCGGGTTATCTCGATGATGCCATAACCGGCGGAGCGTGCGTGGAAGAGCGCGTCCAGATTCGGCGGCACCTGGAAGGTTGCTACGTTTGCCGCGAGGAGCTGGAACGCTTCCGCAAGCTGGCCGTCATGCTTTCGCGTGTCCCCAAAAACGTTCCGCCTGCCGATCTCGCCGTGCGCATCAAGGTCGCTGCCGCACAGGCGCAGCATTCGCACAATTGGCCCAGCCGTATGCGCCGCGTCAAGGATCGCGCCGAAATTTTGCTCGACAACGTTTTCCGCCCCCTGACCCTTCCGGCCACCGGCGGATTCTTCTCCGCCATCCTCGTTTTCGTTCTGGTGCTCCAGATGATCGTGCCGGGCACTACCGTGCGCGCCGTCCAGAACGATGTGGCTCTCAATCTGATGCGCCCCGCCGAGCTGGTTTCTCTCTCGGACTATCCCCAGGCCTGGGCGCCGGAGCAGAACGACCTCGAACTTTCTCTGCCTCACGGCCTCCTGCTGGACGTCACTGTCGATGCCCAGGGCCATATGACCGATTATCAAATCATCTCTGGCCCAACCAGCCTGGAGCTCCGGCGCCAGCTTGACCAGATGCTGCTCTTCTCCCGCTTCAGCCCCATGCTGAGCTTCGGCCGTCCCACTCCCGGCGGCCACGTGGTTCTCAGCTTCAGCGCCGTCCGCGTCCGCGGCTGATCTTTATCGGCATGAGAAATTCTAAATTTCTCCTCCCCGCCGCATTTCTTTTCTTCTTTTCTACGCTCGCACACGCGCAGCTGCGGCGGAACGACTCGGAGCGCCAGCTTTTCGAGGCCCTCAATCGAGAACGCACCGCCCAGGGCCTCTCCGCACTCCATTGGGATAACGCCCTCTTCAAAGCCGCCCGCCAGCATGCTCTCCGCATGGCCAATCTGAATCGGCTCGAGCACCAGCTCCCCAGCGAGTCCAACCTGGAAGGCCGCCTCGGCGAAGCCGGCGCGCGGTTCGGTGCCATCGCGGAGAACATCGCCATCGGCCCGAATCCCTCGATCATTCACGCCGGTTGGATGGATTCGTCCGGCCACCGCAAGAACATCCTGGACCCGCAGCTCACCTCCGTTGGAATCGCCGCAGTGCGGGGGCAGGGTGGCCTCTTTGCCGTCCAGGATTTTTCACAGTTTGTCCCGGATTTAAGTGTCGAACGGCAGGAACAGAAGGTGGTTTCTTTGCTCACCGCGCAGGGATTCCGTCCGGCCAACGCGACGGCCGGCGCGCGAAAAACATGCGAGACCGATGCGGGATTCGGGGGCACGTCGGCAAGAGCGATGATCCGATTTGAGGCGACCGACCTCGAGAAATTGCCGGAAGTTCTCGAGCGAAAAATTCGGAGCGAGCCTTACGGCAAAGCGGCTGTGGGAGCGTGCCGCGCGAATGGGACATCGGGATTCGCGCGCTATCGCGTTGCGGTGCTGTTTTTCTGAGGTTCGTATGGAATTTAATGGCGGCCATGTTTTCCGAAAGAATTTGTTGTGTACGGGAAAGAGACGAAATACACTATCCCCATGATTTGCATCGCCCACTCGTATTGGTTTCGATTTAGCGGTCCGCCCAACTAGGTGGCGAGGGGCGTTTCTGTAAGCGGATTCAGCAGAAGAAAAGATCCGACCCACTCGCAGCGAGTGGGTTTTTTATTTTGTGAAAAGTGTTTTCAGGAAATAAATTTTGCAGGAAAGAAAAATGGAAGTTGAGAGGATCGAACCATGATTATTTCCATGAGGCTGCACGCGACACGCGAAGAGATCGATGAAGTGCGCAAACAGGTGGAGCACTTCGGGTACAAGGTGCACTCCATCGAAGGAGAAGAACGCGTGGTGATCGGCGTTGTTGGCGTGGGGGATGTGACGGCGTGTTTCGAATCCGTCGAAGCCATGCCGCAGGTGGAGAAGGTGGTGCGGATTTCGGCCCCGTACAAATTTGTGAGCAAGGAATTCCGCGCGGGAAAAACAAAAATAAAAATAAACGGAACGGAAATCGGCGGCGCCGAATTCGTGGTGATGGCCGGGCCGTGCTCGGTGGAATCGGAAAAGCAGATCATGCAGGCGGCGGAAGGCGTGGCGAAAGCCGGCGCGAAAATGCTGCGCGGCGGCGCGTTCAAGCCGCGGACTTCGCCCTACGATTTTCAGGGGATGGAAGAAGAAGGATTGAAGTTGCTGAAGAAGGCGAAAGAGGCCACTGGACTGGCGATCATTACGGAAGTGATGAGCGATCGTGATGTGGACCTAGTGGCGAAATACGCCGATGTGATGCAGGTGGGGGCGCGGAACATGCAGAACTTCATGCTGCTGAAGGCGCTAGGGAAATGCGGGCGGCCGGTGCTGCTGAAGCGCGGGTTGAGCAGCACGGTGAAAGAATTGCTGATGTCCGCGGAATATATCACGGCACACGGAAATCCCGATGTGATTTTGTGTGAGCGGGGAATTCGCACATTTGAAACGGTGACGCGCAACACTTGCGACATAGCGGCGATCCCGGCGCTGAATGAATTGACGCACCTGCCGGTGATTCTGGATCCGAGCCACGCGACAGGGAAGCGCAGCTTGGTGCCGGCGCTGTCCCGTGCGGGCGTGGCGATCGGCGCCGACGGATTGATCGTGGAAGTGCATCCCGCGCCGGAAAAGGCGATCAGCGACGGCGCGCAATCGCTCGACATCGCGCAATTCCAAAAAATGATGAAGGACCTGGAGCCGTACATTCGGCTTTGGAATCAATCCAGACAGACGGAAATTGCCGCTGCCGCGAGCCACTGAATTGTCTGGCTTAGACGTGTTCTCGGATGGAAATGTGGAGTGATGTTTCCGTGACGCGGCGGGTAGAGGAAGCTCCCGGGAGTCTTCTTACTTTGCCGAAAGTGCGCCCCTGACGCCGTGCCGAATGTGGAGCACGCGCACAACATGATGGCGTTTATCCACGGCGCAATGATTCTGTAGACGTGAGGTTGCTTTCCAAAAAGGATGTGGCGAAGCTTCTTGTTTTCAGGGATGAACGGGCCGCGGCTGGGAAATCGCTCCAAACTATAAATTGCTTGGCGAACGATTGAACCAAGCGAACGCATGCTGGGAAGCATCCGCTTCGACGTAGATGTAGATTGCTTCCATGTCTCGCAAGCGGCCGGTCAGCCTAACGAGGTATTTCATGGATGCGGCGGAACATTTGCAGAGATTCACGCGCCGGACGGATGCGGGCCTTCTTTAGGTCCTCAAGCCCTTGGCGGATTCCCTCAACGGCATCGGCTTGTGCCGCGATGTCCAGGAGGCGCTGATAGGCTTCAGCATCCTGCACGACCGCTTCCGCTTTGCCGTTAACGGTAAGAATCAGCGGCCTCTTGGTTTTCTTGAGACGCTTCATGAATTCTCCCGGATTGCGCCGGAACGTGGTCATCGCTTGAGTGTCTTTCTTAATGTCGAACATAACTCACCTCGTGTGGCGATGATAGCTCCCTTAAAGGTGCTGCGAAAGGGCAGTGCAGAGAGATACCCCCGCGCAATTCCAGAGTATTATGGAGGGTCAGGAACCTTACATGGAATTGTGGCAAGAGGCGAGGAAGCAAGAGACGGCGGCTTCAGCGGTGGCTGGATGAACTCCTCGGCAGGTCAGGCGAGTCCACATATTATTCCGAACATTTCCACGATTCGTGAGGCGCAAAGATTTCTGGCAAAGTATTTTGCGCCGACGCGGCTGATTGCTGCGCCATTCCTCAGTCAAACGACGGGCAGAAGCGTTTATTTGAAATTGGAAACGGAGTTGCCGACGGGATCGTTCAAGGTGCGGGGCGCGTTTTGGGCACTGGCGCAGAGATTGAATGGCGGGCCGATACAGGAAGTTGTGGCTTGCAGCACCGGAAATCACGGAGCGGCGGTGGCCTATGCGGCCAAACAGTTTGGTATCAAGGCTAGGATTTTTTTGCCGGCGAACTGCAATCCGGTGAAGCGTGGGCGCATTTCGGGGCTCGGCGCAGCGATTGTGGAGAGCGGAGGGGGCGATCTGGCGTCGGCGTTCGCGCTTGCGGAGGAGTATGCCAGGGAGCCGGGGGTGCATTTTCTGAACGACGCGACCGACGCGGATTTGCCCGCCGGTCCTGCAACGATTGGCTGTGAAATCCTGGAGCAGCTTCCCGAAACCAGTGCGGTCGTTGTCCCCATGGGGGATACGGCACTGATTCGCGGGATCGCGGCGGCGGCGAAGCAGATCGCGCCGCAAGTGAAGATCATCGGCGTACAGGCGGAGCGAGCTCCGGCGTACTACCTGTCCTGGAGGGAAGGTAAAGTCGTAGGCACCGAGACGTGCGACACGATTGCCGATGGGCTGGCGACGCGAACGCCGGAGACGGCGAACGTCCGCGACGTGAAGAACCTCGTCGACGACGTGGTCCTGGTGAGTGAAGAGCAATTGCTACGCGCGATTGAGACGTTACTCCTGGAAGAACACGTCTTGGCGGAGCCGGCTGGGGCGGCGAGCACGGCGGCGCTAGCCCAATCCAGCGTGCGCTGCGGCGATCACGTGGTGCTAGTGGTAAGCGGAGCCAATATATCGAGAGAAGTGCTCAAGCGGGCCATCGACAGCATCTAGACGCCCGAGACGGCGATCAGCGATGGGGTGTTGCAGGTCGAAGATGCGGCGGCAGGGTACCCTTGCCTCGGAAATCGTACGGACTCTTTACTTCGCGATGTCTAAGAGGCTTGAAATAAGGTATTTACCCGAGGGCACTTTGCTGTATTTCCCCTCTATTTTTCTCTTCCGTTCTCCCCCCATTTAGCTAGGAAAGGCCGGACGACTGGCTAATGGTTGGGCGTGCCTCCCTCAGAGGCAGGGCTGGAGCCGGTCTTTCCGCGAAATGCTGAATTCGCGCGGTTCGGATCTGAGGGACGGGCTTGGGAGTGGGAAGATGTCCAGACGTATGAAGAATTCCCTCCGGGACGCAAAGGGAAAGTTCCCCCTAGGGGCAGATTGCGCGAGGCAAGGCGCGGCGCTGAGGCGCAGGTGCGGATGGGAAAGGAACGCCAAGCCATGAAGCGTAGAATGTGGCTGGCCGCCGCATTGGGGGCTCTCCTGTGGGCCACGCCCGCACGGGCGGATAACCGCATCATCTTGCGCACGAGGCTCAGCCTGCAGGCGCTTCAGACGGCATGCAATCCTCTGTTACTAGCCCCAATCTGCACGGTGGTTGGCGGGTTGGGTGATCCTCTAGGGCAGGTCTTCCTAATCACAAGTCCACTCGACGTAAGCGGATTGTTAGGTCTCCTCGGCAATCCGCTGGGGATTATCAATGCCGAGTTGGATCAGCTCCTTAATTTGGTGGGAGGACTGAACATTCTTCCCACGCCGATTCCAGCCACAGTGATGTCGGACAGAACCTTGGTGCCATACCCTGCAGGTTCCACGACCAATGCATGGGATGGCTACGTCAACCAACCTGCGGCATCGATTGTGGGCGTCCAGGATACGCAAAAGACGTTCAGTGTGTTGGGGACAGGGATTGTCGCGGACATTGACACGGGAGTGGACCCCACCCATCCCGCGCTGCAAGGGGTTCTGCTACAAGGTTACGACTTCACTCGGAACCAGCCAGGCGGTTCCGAGCTGAACGATACTTCGCCGTGTCCATTCATGACGTGTCCGCCTCCCCCTTGCCCGAATTGCTCGCCAGCGAAGGTGAATCAGTCCACGGCGGCAGTGTTGGACCAGTCCACAGCGGCAGTGCTCGATGGAACCCCGTATGCGGCATTTGGACACGGGACGATGGTGATGGGCATCATCCACCTGGTGGCTCCGACCGCGCAACTCTTGCCCTTGAAGGCGTTTCATTCGGATGGGACAGCTTCGCTCTCCGACATTTTGCGCGCGATTTATTACGGCGTGCAGAACGGCGCCAACGTGATCAACATGAGTTTCGACATCACGACACCATCGACGGAACTGCAGAATGCCCTCGACTCCGCGAATCAGAGCGGCGTGATTTGCGCGGCATCGGCGGGAAACGACGGGAAGGCGGAAATTGTATATCCCGCATTTTTGCAAAGCGATGTGATGGGCGTGGCATCAACGACTGATCAGGACGCGCGCTCGTCGTTCTCGAACTTTGGAATCAACATCGTGTGGGTGGCGGCTCCTGGCGAAGCGATTGTGAGTACCTACCCGTACAACACGTATGCAGCGGGATGGGGGACTTCGTTCAGCGCGCCGTTTGTGTCGGGAGGGGCAGCGTTGCTGCACAACGTAAATGCCGCCATTAGCCAGTCAGGGGCTGCCGCGGCAGTGGCGAATGCAGTTCCGCTCGATCCCAACCTGGGGCTGAACCACGGGCGGCTGGATCTTTGTGCGACTCTCGCGTCAGTGACTGCGGCGAGTTGTTCGCCGGATTTCAGCGTTTCTGCGGCACCACCCAGCGCGACAATTACTGCGGGACAGCAGGCAAACTTCACCGTCTCCGCTACACCGCTGCACGGTTCCACTCAGACTGTAACGTGGAGCTGCACGGGTGCACCGGCGGCAGCCACGTGCACGGTTTCGCCGTCGTCTGTGACGCTTAATGGGTCGACCATGGCGACAGCGACGGTGACTTTGACGACGATGGCACGAGTCCTGGCGCCGCCATTGGTCTTGCCGCGATATTCGCCTCCGATGTCCACATGGGTGATGTTGGCTGCATGTTTCGCCGGGCTTGCGGTTTTGCTGTTGTTTTGCACTTTGAGCCGCGCTCTTCCCAAACGGCCTGGTCTCGCTGCGGCAGCCGGACTCCTCGTACTTTCACTTTTCACCTACGCTTGCGGCGGCAGCTACGGCGGCCCACCGGGTTCCCCAACGCTCTCCTCGATAGCGCTGAACCCAACGAGCGTGACTGGCGGGTCTCCATCAACGGGCACGGTGAGTCTCAGCGGGCCAGCTCCCAGCGGCGGTGCCGCCGTCTCTCTATCGAGCGACAACACAACGGCCGCGACGGTCCCGGCCAGTGTGACTGTCACTGCGGGAGCCAGCAGCGCGACATTCACGGTGAGCACCAGCAGCGTGACCACCTCCACATCGGTCAACATCTCCGCGTCTTACGCCGGTGTGACCAAAACGGCCTCACTCACCGTGCTGCCTCAAGCCCCTCCAACTCTCTCTTCGCTGACGCTGAATCCCACGAGTGTGACTGGCGGCGCGCAAACTTCCACTGGCACGGTGACGCTGAGTGGGCCAGCACTCACTGGCGGTGCGGCCGTCTCCCTCTCCAGCAGCAGCACGTCCACGGCAACGGTCCCGGCCAGCGTGACTGTCGCTGCGGGAGCCAGCAGCGCGACATTCACGGTGAGCACTAGCGCTGTTACCGCGTCCACTCCGGTCACCATCTCCGCATCGTATGCTGGCGTGACCAAAACGGCCTCACTCACCGTCGTGTCTCAAGCCCTGCCGACTCTCTCCTCGCTGACGCTGAATCCCACGAGTGTGACTGGCGGGTCTCCCTCAACCGGCACGGTGACGCTGAGCGGGCCAGCACTCACTGGCGGCGCGCAGGTACTGCTTTCCAGCAACAACGGGGCGGCTAGCGTGTCGGCCAGCGTGACTATCGCTGCGGGAGCCAGCAGCGCGACGTTCACGGTGAGCACCAGCGCGGTCACCGCGTCCACTCCGGTCACGATCTCCGCATCGTATGCTGGCGTGACCAAAACGGCCTCACTCACCGTGCTGCCTCAAGCCCTCCCAACCCTCTCTTCGCTAACGCTGAATCCCGCGAGTGTGACTGGCGGCGCGCAAACTTCCACTGGCACGGTGACGCTGAGCGGGCCAGCTCCTAGCGGCGGCATCGCCGTCTCCCTCTCCAGCAGCACGTCCACGGCAACAGTCCCGGCCAGCGTGACCGTCGTTTCTGGAGCCAGCAGCGCGACATTCACGGTGAGCACCAGCGCTGTTACTGCGTCCACTCCGGTCACCATCTCCGCGTCTTACGCCGGTGTGACCAAAACGGCCTCACTCACCGTGCTGCCTCAAGCCCCTCCAACTCTCTCTTCGCTGACGCTGAATCCCACGAGTGTGACTGGCGGCGTGCAATCCTCCACTGGCACGGTGACGCTGAGCGGGCCAGCACTCACTGGCGGTGCGG
>DATHIB010000175.1:0-4376 GCA_035490055.1 Candidatus Limnocylindria bacterium
GCAGAAAACACTTCTCAGCTGGGCTGACCGTATGCCATCCTGACAGGCCATGTTTCGATTCTTTCAGAACACAAAGCGCTCACTGGATTCTCTGCTTAACTTGATCACCGATCTGGTCGCGGACGGCCTTCTTTTCTTCCGTCTCCTTTTCCGCTCGCGCACATCCCTGAGCGTGGAGGTCCTCTTCCTGCGAAAGCAACTGGCCTTTTATGAGGAGAGACAGGTCCAACCAAGACGATGAAGGTTGCGGATGTTCTCAGGAATTCGTGGCCGACCAGCTTGAGTCAAGAGACCGAACTTGTTCTCCCGACTGGGGGTCATTGGGGTTTTTCGAAAACCAGGATGTGCTGCAATGGCAGTGTCTCCAACGTCTGCAAGTGTGCAAGCCCGACAGCTTTCATCTCTCTTTTGACCTGCTCCACGGACATCTTGTGCACCAATTTAATGGGCACATCGGGATCCTCCTTGCGGTATTCGACAAAGACGACGCGACCGCCGGGCTTCAGGGCCTCGTGGATTTTGGTCATGACTTCAAAGGGGTAGGCTAGCTCATGGTAGACGTCCACCATCAGCACGAGATCCACGGCTTTCGCAGGCAGATTTGGATCCGTTTCGCTACCCTTCACCGCCTCCACATTCGTAACTTTCAGCGCCTGCGCACGTTGACGGATTGACTGAAGCATTTCGTCCTGGATTTCGACGGCCAACACCTTACCGGCCCTGCCAACTCTCGGAGCAATGCGGAATGTAAAATAGCCAGACCCAGCACCCAAGTCCACGACGGTCTCACCGCCCCGGAGTTTCAGAGCATCTAGTACGATTGAAGGTTTCTCTTGGTCATCGCGCTCGGGGCGGTCTAACCAGGGGATGCCCCCCGGTCCCATCACCTGAGCGATTTCTCGACCCATATAGAACTTCCCCGTACCATTTTGGTCATGAATGGCTCGCGTCTCATAAAGAGGCCGGTGCGGCTCAACGGCAGCCTGTGCATGCGGATCGACCGAGGGGGGAGTTGTTCGGAATGTAGCTTCAGGAGTTTGTTGTTCGCCCGGAACGGCATGGGCGCCACCAGCGATCAATGCCAATGCGAAAGCGACAAGGACCCGACGGTGTTTGAGATTGAGAATCATGAATACCTCCCGACTACGGCGCAGGCTATCGCAGCGCCATATAGATTTCCACCTACTTATTTGCCGAGCCAGTACATGTGAAGTCCTATTCTCGGAATGTGGCCGAGGGGGATGTCAGTTCATTTCAGACCTCGCGGTCCGTCGATTGTTTCGTAATGGAAGTCTTGCAGGATGAGGGGACCCCTCTTGCAGAATGCAACAGAAAGGACATTCTGTTGCGCCTTCCGGAAATTGATATTTATGAGTGGCCTCGACGTGTCTCTGGCGAATTGCTATTTCAACGCCCTCGTCCGGTTACTCCCCGCGAGTCGAGCGTCTGGTAGAAAGTTAGACGCTCATGCATGAATTCAATTTATTTAAGTTTTTTCGTATGAGATAGATAGCGCACCCTGCGATTTTTCACAAGTGCTCAGAATAAGCCAAAACTCGAGGTTGAAATCGAAGAAGAACTTGCCGTAAACTGTTGACAGTGAAGTGTTTCGCTGCGCGCCCGTAGCTCAGTTGGATAGAGCGTCTGGCTACGAAGAAAAAGCTCAAATCCCACTAAGTCGTTTCTTTGGCGTCGTTTAAGCGCGATCCGGTCGCGTGTGGAACCCCTTCGATTGTCCCAACCGTTGTCCCAACTCCGTACCAACAATTGGGCGATTATCTGCGAAATCGGCTCCCATGCCGAAAGTCGATTTCCGCGAAGAAGTCGCAAACGTCGCTCTTGCCGAACTTCTTGAGCAGCGCGGCCTGAGCGAGGGACGCTACGTGGCGAACGTGGTCGATGGGAAGGGGACAAGCCTCTGAAGCGTCTTCTGTGCATACCGAAAACTTCATTCAGCTTTTTCAACCCAATGTTACATGCCCTGTGGCTGGAGAAATAACAATTCGCCAGCCACACGTCCGGTAACGACTAATCGGGACTTAGCCGAGGGGCACTTGGTTATCTGCCAAACTCCCTTGGCTTCGATGCGGGTCTTTGTCGGTGGAATACTTGCCTATCGGCCCAATTTTCCGCCACACAATTCCACCGCGTGTGCTAGTGCCTTCGCGACTTGGTTGGCAAGATCCTGATCGAGGAAAACAAAGTGGTTTTCGCGAGGAGCAGGTCTCTGCACAAGGAGAACGTACACGGGAGGTTCCACTTTGGCTGTCCATGAAGCCCGCCCCATCGCGGCGTTGTCCGAGTTGAAGAGTTCTTCACGCGTAAGCACCCTGATTTTTTGGACATCGTAAAGAGCGAATCCTATATCTTTATCCATGGTTACTTTTTCTTCTACGCTGGTGAACCAGTGATAGTAAACACGGCAGACCGAAGGATTTGCAACGAGTCGACTAACCTCATCGTCGAACTTGTTTGTCCAATCACCACCATTTCGTCTGTCGTGAGCATGAGCTACGTACTTCACAGGTCCAATCGAGTTCAGTTTGTCCTGGATGAATTTCATCGTGGCTTCTAAGCCACCGGCTTGAGTGAGTCGTTGTTGCTGTTGATTTCTGCTTTGCGCCCAAGTTGTCGCGGTCGGAAAGAGAAGAACGATGGCAATGCAATATCCCAGTTTTCTTTGCATGCCATTGTCCTCCAGTATCCGTTGATTTCGGGCATCATCGCATGAAATCAGGTCGCACGTCCGAAAAACACGCTACCTGGAATTGTGAAATTGGGCCCAGACCACTTGTCCGGTTTTGCGACTTATCAGAGTTTGGCCTCACCTTGGGCATTCGCACCTTCGCGCAACTATGGTAGAAGAGTCAGATGAATGCAGCACGCTACTGGAAGGCGGCTCTCCCATATTATTTGAAAGTTTCGTTCCTATACTCCGCGATTGGTTGGACACCTCCATTGGCTATCACTTTAGTCTCTGCAATCTGGACGGGGCTCACCGCACATCGCGTGGCGGTCAATCCTGCTGGCGTTAAATTTGCCTTGGTCTTCGGCGGCTTCTTCTTCGTTCTTACTCTCCTGACCTCCGTGGGCGACGACATCTATCGCAATTGGGGAGCGCGAGAGCGCGTTGTCTCCTGGAACCCTCTCCTGATGTGGAAGAGCTTCCTTTACCTAGGTGCACTGCTCTTTTTTGTCGCAGCTTTTCTCGCTTATCACCAAGGGGCGTGGTTAAGTGTGTTATTCATCGCGTTCGCAATCGGCTCAGCCATTGCCGCAAAGAAGTGCTTCCAGACATCCGTCCACAACAGTTGAAAATTCCCGTTCCAACTAGCCGACCGCTGTCCTAATCTCGATAACTCCTGGAAGTCGGGTTACCGGACATTGAGTTTTGGGACGACAGTTGTCCGGTTTCCGCGTTCCCAGGACATTGCCGTTCCGTTCGCTCGACGATAGGGCTTACGCCAGTTTCAGAGTTAATGCTTTCAGTGGCGAACTCGAAACGGAACACCGGCCACGGTTCGATGTTCGTCAATTAAAATTGGGGTGGTTGCAATTGCCTTACGGTTGCCTGGAAATACAACAAACCTCGCTTTCTCGCTAATCGCGAAAATGTCATATCCGGCCACTGCGACCTCTCCACCAGAAACACTCTGAAGAGGCCACAATCTCGTTGCCGTGGCATGTGGGCACCTTGAGGATTTATCTACGTCCCTAAATATGTCCTCCCACTTCTTCGAGTTCGGGTCCCACTTTTCTATCGAATTGGCGACCTCTAAGACACACGACATCGAATCCCAATCCTCTCTGACCTCACAAACCATCACCGTCTCCGGTGCAAGGCCAAAATTGGTCACCCTGGGTTCGTATACTTTTGAGATGCCAGGAATACCATAGTCTGCCTTCCTAACTATTGCGTCGGCATGAAGGCGCAACGGCGCGAGATGTCCAAAACGGAGAACATGCCCTTATGGTGCGCAAGAATTCCATCCGGCTCCCATCTGACAGAGATGTTGGCACTTATTTGTTCGGCTTACGTGACTTCGAAAACCCGGGAAGCCAGCTCAGATGGCAGAAAATACCCCTCAGCCTGACTGACCCTGTGCCATCCTGAAAGCCCATGCTTCGATTCTTTCCGAACGCTAAGCGCTCACTGGATTCTCTGCTTAACTTGATCATCGATCTGGTCGCGGACGGGCTTCTTTTCTTCCGTCTCCTGTTCCGCTCGCGCACAGCCCTGAGCGTGGAGGTCCTCTTCCTGCGAAAGCAACTGGCCTTCTATGAGGAGAGGCAGGTCCAACCAAGACGATTGAACGACTCCGCCCGTTTCTCCCTGATGCTCTGGTCTCGCTTATGTAATTGGAAAGAGGCCTTGG
>DATHIB010000176.1:0-17495 GCA_035490055.1 Candidatus Limnocylindria bacterium
CGTTGGACAGTCGACCACGCGAACGCAATTATCGCCCTTCGTTGTTCCCAGCTCAGTGGCCGCTGGGAAGAATTCTGGGAACAACGCGCCGCTGGCTGATATCCGGCCGGTTTTTCACCTACAAATTTGTCGCACACCCGAAAACTACGTGTGGCTGGTATTTGCGGTGTAAGACTATTATGCTATGGGGATAAAGTGGTCGGGGCGAATGGATTTGAACCATCGACCTCCTGGTCCCGAACCAGTCGATAAAATCACATAAGTCGCTGTCCTGGCGTCACTTATTGGTTTTTGGACCGCTCTAAGATTGACAAGTTTGGACAAGTGCCCTTCACGCCGTAGCGGTGGCGATCACTGAGCTACAATCTCTACGGCACGCGGAGAACCAGTCACAGCTTGCAATGGTGCTCCTGTGAATACCGAAAACTCGGTCCACGCGCGACCGGCTTCTTTGAAGGGTTGTGGCTTCCCTTCTGCGCTGCTCTCCCCCGATGTCGAGTTCGGATACTGCTCCGGATTCGGACCAATTGTCTTTACCACTCGTGGGTATTTTACCCGCCTCTGGTTCCTTCACCTTTCGATGCCTTCGTATCTCAAACGTCCAATTGTCGCCGAAGTCGAAGTGGTAATAAAGTCGCTTGCACCCCAAGGGGTAGATGTCCTTGAGTCTGATTCTCCGGAGAACCTCCGCGCCGAGCCGTCGTTAACTAGTTCTTTGGTTCACGTCCTGCAACATAGCAGCCCTGAGCAAAGCATTCGCTCTGGTCTGGTAGCCTCTGCCATGTTGTCGGAGCCAGAAGATCACATCGGCGTCGAGCCGAAGTGTCAATTGCTTCTTCACGGGCCGGTAGAACGGATTGCGGACGGCGTTTTCCCAGAACTTCCCGGTAAGTTCCGGAATATCGGAAAAGTCGATCGCGCTGTCGGGTCGCTGAGCGAGCTTTCCCAGGCGACGCTTACGCCTCGCAGTCATTGGGCTGTCAGAGAGACTCTTTCTTACGATTTTGGTCATGACGTATGCGCTCCTTCCGATTCAAACGAGACCATGCTACGAACAATATAACTCCTTAATGTAACTACACAACTGTCGTTGAGCAGAATTGTCTGTTGAAAGAATGGTCGGGGCGAATGGATTTGAACCATCGACCTCCTGGTCCCGAACCAGGCATCTGAATCCCATAAACGCTTTATCTGGCGTCGCTTACGGGGCAAGAAGCGTTATTTCCCCCCTCTTAGTTGTACCTAACTTGTACCTAGATCGTGCCAAAAGGGGGTGACCCCTAAGCTGGCACAATTTTCTTTGGGCACAGATTCCGGCTTCCCGACTATTCAGCCGAAAAGCTTGCCAACCTCCAAGAAAGGGACTTCTGGACCGCGGGCAAGTGCCGCATCCGTTGTACGAGGATTGACGAGCTTCGTCCGAGCAGGTGACGGCGTTTTGCGCCGTCACCCATGAACAATCGCCAAGGTGTCAGGAATAGAAGCAGAGCCGCACATCTTCAGAGCTCGTCTCTCGTTCCGTTCGCGTCGCTGCACATTCGCATCAACCGACATCACTTCACAAGCTGAAATGACTGCTCAGTTAAAACCTTCAGCGCGGCAGCGGGTCCATCCCCTGTCGCGGACGTCGTCGTCCTGAACGGAAAACTCTGGACAGTCGATCCTGGCCATCCGTAACCGGAGGTCCTCGCCATTGTAGGTGACCGGATTGCCATCGGGGGCTCAACCACGGAGATGAGGAGTTGACTGGGCACGGACAAGCCAAGATCGTTCTCACTAGAGAGAGCCGCTCTTCAACCGCCCGCTGGAAGGCGCTTTGATGTAAAATACGCGCCGCTCTCGAACCCCAAAAAGAACGCGATATAACAGGCCGATGAAAGTCGCCGAGACCATGCGGCTGACGGAGAAAACGGTCATGCATGACAACCAGACGAATGCGAAACGCATGAGGAAAATGCGGGGTCTCCTACGGACGTGCGCCCTGCTGGCGCTGTTAATCGCGGGTGCGTCCGGTGAGGTGCGCGCGCAAGCGCGGAAACCGCTGCTCTTGCGCGATCCTTCGGTGAGCAAGACGCAAATCGCGTTCAGCTACGCGGGCAACATCTGGATTGCGAGCCGCGACGCCGGCAATGTTCGCCGTCTGACGAGCGGAGGCCACGAGGGCAAACCCATCTTTTCGCCCGACGGCTCGCAGGTCGCCTTCACTGGCGACTACGACGGCACGCACGGGGTGTACGTGGTGCCGTCGGCTGGCGGTGAGCCGCGCCGGCTGACCTATCACCCGGCTGACTTCGATGTTGTGGGCTGGACGCCGGACGGAAAGCAAATCTTGTTCAGTTCGGCGCGGGCAGCCTTTGCCAACGGCGTGGTTCAACTTTTTACCGTTCCGCTCGAAGGCGGGTTCGCAACACAGGTGCCCTTAGCGAGAGCTTCGGAAGCGTCGTTCTCTCCAGACGGAGCGCGCATCGCCTATGTGCCTATCATCCAATGGCAACGCGCCTGGAAACGCTATCGTGGGGGACAAACCAAACCAATCTGGATCGCGAGTCTTGCCGACTCCAGCATCCAGGCCCTCATTCCTCGAGACAATTCGAACGACTTCAATCCCATGTGGGTCGGCGACACAGTTTATTTCCTCTCGGACCGTAATGGCCCTGTGACCCTCTTCGCCTACGACATCAAGTCACAGCAGGTGAAGCAAATCGTCAAGAACGATGGCTTGGACATCAAATCCGCTTCCGCCGCGGCCGATGCCATCGTCTACGAGCAGTTTGGATCGCTCTACCTTCTGGACCTCAAGTCCGGGAGCGATCGCGCTCTGGACATCCAACTCGTGGGCGACCTTGCCGAAGTCCGGCCGCACTTCCATAAGATTGAGCCAAAGCGAATCCGCTTCGCCGGCATTTCACCCACGGGCGCCCGCGCGGTTTTCGGTGTACGCGGCGAGATTCTGACGGTGCCCGCCGAAAAGGGTGACATCCGCAATTTGACGAACACGACCGACGTGGTCGAGCGCGATCCTGCTTGGTCGCCCGACGGAAAATCCATCGCCTATCTATCCGACGAGTCCGGGGAATACGCGCTGCATATCCGCGACCAGAGCGGCCTCGGCGAAGTCCACAAGATCGATCTCGGCAATCCACCTACTTTTTATTATTCGCCGACGTGGTCGCCCGACTCCAAGAAAATCACTTACACCGACAAGCGCCTGAACTTCTGGTTCCTGGACCTCGAGAAGAAAACGTCCGTGCGTGTGGATACAGACACGTACACCGACCCGGCGCATCGCCTCCAATTGGCCTGGTCACCGGACAGCCGGTGGATCGCCTACACAAAGCAATTGCAAAACCACCTGCACGCCGTCTTTGCCTATTCGCTCGATCAAGCGAAGAGCTACCAAATGACCGATGGCATGAGTGACGCGCTCTATGTCGCTTTCGACAAAGAAGGCAAGTATCTCTACTTCACCGCCAGCACAGACGCTGCATTGAACACGGGGTGGCTGGACATGACCAGTCTGCAACGCCCGGTCACGCGCAGCGTCTATGCCATCGTGCTCAAGAAAGACCAGCCATCGCCCCTGGCTCCGGAGAGCGACGAAGAAAAAGGCAAAGAAGCTGAAAAGATCGACAAAGACAAGAAGCCCGACTCTGACAAAGCTAAGGAGAAAGATAAGGAGAAAGCAAAGGAAGAGAAACCCGTTAGTGTCGAGATTGATCTTGAAAACATCAGCCAGCGCATTCTCGCCCTGCCCACTCCCGCGCGGAACTACTACGGCCTCTTTGCCGGCAAGGCGGGAGTCCTCTACCTTGGCGAGGGCCCGCAAGTCGATCCAATCGACTTCGACGATGGCGGGCCGACGACGAAGGTGCACAAATTTGACTTCAAGACCCGCAAGACGGAACAGATTCTCGACGGCGTGACCGGCTTTGACCTCTCTTTCAATGGCGAGAAGATGCTGTACGCAAAACAGAACCAGTGGTTCATCGGCCCAGGGGAGAAACCCGCCGAAGGACCTCCGAAACCTGGCCAGGGCGGCCCGCTGAAACTCGACTCCATGGAGGTCTACGTCGATCCCCGCGCCGAATGGAAGCATATGTACCACCAGGTGTGGCGCGACGAGCGCGATTTTCTCTACGATCCAGGCCTCCACGGGCTCAACCTGGAGGCCGCAAAGAAGAAGTACGAGCCCTACCTCGAAAACATCGCCAGCCGCGATGACCTCAATTACCTCTTCATTGAGATGCTGGGCGAGATCACCATCGGTCACATGTTTGTCGGCGGCGGCGACGTTCCAGAGCCGAAGCGCGTCAAGACCGGGCTGCTCGGCGCTGACTATTCCGTCGAGAATGGCCGCTACCACTTCGCGCGTATCTACAACGGCGAGAACTGGAATCCCAAGCTCCGCGCTCCGCTCACCCAACCAGGAGTCAATGTGAAAGTCGGGGAGTATCTCCTTGCCGTAAATGGCCGTGACGTGCGCGCACCCAGGGACGTTTACAGTTTCTTTGAAGAGACCGCAGGGAAACAGGTGGTGCTGAAAGTCGGTCCCAAGCCTGATGCCGGCGGGTCGCGCGATGTCACCGTCGTCCCCGTTGATGATGAAACCCCGCTGCGAAACTACGCCTGGATCGAAGACAACCGCCGCAAGGTGGACGAATTGACCGGCGGCCGGGTAGCCTACGTGTACTTGCCTGATACCTACGCGGGCGGCTATACGAATTTCAACCGCTTCTACTTTGCCCAGGTCGGCAAAGAAGCTGCCATTATCGACGAGCGCTACAACGGTGGCGGTGACATCGCCGATTACATCATAGATTACCTGCGACGCCCGCTCCTGAGCTACTGGACGATGCGCGAAGGCAAAGACATCACCACTCCGATCGAGGCCATCTTTGGCCCCAAGGTGATGATCACCAACGAAATGGCCGGCTCCGGCGGCGATGCCTTGCCCTGGATGTTCCGCAAGACAGGAATCGGTCCGCTGATTGGCAAGCGCACGTGGGGCGGCTTGGTTGGCCACTACACAAATCCGGCTGACTTGCTGGATGGCGGCTTCACGGGCACACCAAACTTGGCCTTCTACAACACGAACGGCACTTGGGATGTGGAGAACCACGGCGTCCCACCGGATATCGAAGTGGAATATGATCCAAAGGCGGTGCGGACGGGCCACGATCCCCAGTTGGAAAAGGCTGTCGAGGTGGTGATGGAGTTGCTAAAGAAAAATCCGCCTCCGCCGCCGCCTCGACATCCACCCTATCCCAATTATCAGAAATGAGGCGCGCCTTAGTCCGCGGTCATTTAGAGGAAAGCCAGCGCCCACTAATACGCTACGACAGCTCGAGCTTTTCGATCCATTCGCGAAAATGCGGACACTTTTGTCGCATTGTGTCAATCCCGACTCAAATAAATATCGAGCAGATCGTATCGAGCGTGGGGGACGGTAATCTCCGCTAGAGCCTCTGGAAAGCTGATCCATCGGCAGAACGTCATTGCGGAGATGGTTTAGAAAACTGCTATGAGTTGAGTCGCTTCCGGCAATTCGGACAACCCGGAACTACGACTCCTTTTCCGCCTTGCGTCTCGCTCGGGACGGGAGCCCGAGTATGGCAGGAATTCGGGAAGGCCGCTGCGTTCAGCGGAGCCGAGCCGATTCTCCGAAATATTTGTCTAACCGCCTATCAAGTGGGTCCACCGCTGTTCGGCACAGATTTTGATTCTTGGCGGCTGCACGGTAGAAGTGCCGTTTGCGCCCGGCACATTCCGAGCGTATTTAAACGGCAACTCGGAAGTTAATCTGGGAGTTCGCCGTCCAGACGGGGTTCGAGTCCCGTTTCGCGGGATATACATTTAGGAATAGCCCGTTTATCGTCCAGTGGTTCAGTCTCGTTAATACAAGTACAATCCCTGCCCTTCGGGAGGTTCTAATGAGAGCCGGACTTCCTATATTGTTTGTCGCATTCGGTCAATTGTGCGCAGTTGCGGTCGCACAGGGGCAACAGGAGCAGCCAGCCGCGCTCAAACAGATGTTGAGAAACGCGTAAGGCTCGGCGAGGGCGGCCCCTGTCAGGTGAAGGAATCGAGTCCCCTCAATCTATATTTCAGGAGGTCGTATGAGACCTGTGCTTCGCCAAAATTCTATGCGCACCGAAAATAGTGCGATTCCCAGTCGCGACGACTGTCCCATCCAGGTTCTCCCTCATCCCCCGAGCGCCAAGATTCTCTCCCGGACGACCGCCCGCGCGGTGTACCTGTGTATTTTCGCGACGCTACGTTGGTTCGGATTAGGCAGCCGGATCGTACCGGGGGTGCAGCCCTCCCAGTCGCACATGAGAAAAGACGCAACCAGCCTTTCCCCTCTTGATGCGCTCGGGATCGTTTAGAAATCGATCCGGAAGCCGAGTTGAATCCAGCGTGCGCCGGAGATGCGGTCGGCTGGAATGAGCTGCGTGTTGATTACGCCGAAAGTCGCTGGATTCGTCGTATCGAAAGAAGGATCCAGGAAATTCGCGTGGTTGAAGATGTTGAAGAAGTCGGCGGAAAACTCCACCTTGACCCGCTCGGTTATAGCGGTCGATTTCCCGAAGCGCGTGTCCAGGTTCCAGAAGCTAAGGCCGCGCAACGGACTGTTTCGCCCATCGTTTGTGTCTGTAGCAAGAAGCGTCGGACGGAACTTCAGGAAGGCCCCGCCGGGGTCGGCGAAATAGTTCAGGCCGGTGCCGCTGTTCTTCGGATCGCCTGCGGTACCGACACTCTGAGGACCCAACGGCGTGTTGACGGTGCTCCCGTTGACTCCGCCGTGGATGCTGCCGCCGCCCAGGGAATCTACTGGCACGGTTGGGAGCATACCCGAAGGGGTAGCGAAGATGATTCCTCCGCCAAACGGCTGGCCGCTCACGGTCACCAGTTCCGGAACACCGCTGCTCTTCCGGAAGATTCCCGCCGCGTACCACCCGCCGGTGACTCTGTTAATGAAGGAATGGTGGTTGCTGAAACGCCCTTTTCCGAACGGCAGATCATAATTGAAGATAGCGTTGAAGACGTTCGGCCGGTCGAAGAACGATGGCCCGTAGTCCAGGCGTGTATTATAACTGGACGAATAGTAGCGGGCGTCGTTCTGAACAGCGCCAACCGTGTCGAGCGACTTGGAAAACGTGTAGTTGAAGTCGAAGAACAGTCCGTGCCAGCTATTGTTGCGCAGCGTCAGGACCAAAGCGTTGTAGTTCGATTTGTCCCGGCTGGCGCGCACAAAGAGGTCGAGCACCTGTGTGTTCGTATATTCCGGCAGTCCGAGCCCCAGCCGGGCAAAGTCCATGCTCAGGAAAAGATTCGAAACGTTATTATTGAGGAATGCTGCTCCATTGCCTGCTACGAGACAAGCCGTGGCGGAAATGTTCGCCCCACCCGCACCGCAACCGGCACCAGACCCTGGCAGCTGATTCTCGAACCAGGGCTGGTTCGCGGGCGTCTGTCCATTTCTCGTCGCTACGGCCACGGCATCAAACGCCTGCGCAAAGGACTGTCCGGAGGCTTTGTCTTTGAACATGTAGGGCGAGGAATTGAAATTGACGCTGTTGGGCAGATGCCGGCCAATGCGTCCGATGTACCCCGCTTCGAAGATCATCTGGCCCGGCAGGCTCCGCTGGATCGTGAAGTCGATCGAGTGGCTGCGGCCCACTTGGAATTGTGGGTCGTTCTGGAAGCTTAGAATTTCGCTCAATCCATTAGCCGGTACAATTGGCGACGGCACAGCAGCGGGAGCTGGCGGAGTCGGAATCGACCCGTCCACGCCAACCCGGAAGCTCGCGAGACCAGGATTCGCTCCCGCTCCGCTCAAGGGGACGCTCGCGTTACACCCCTGGACACTTGCCCCGTTGGCGTTGCAGAGAGGCGTACTGGTGTTTATGGTCTGCGCGAATCCCACTCCGAGCATCGGAATGATCACGCTCTGCACCGTATTCACGCGGTCATACGCTATCCCATAGCCGCCGCGAATGACCGTTTTCCGGTCGCCGAACATGCGCCCGAGGAAACCGCTTCGTAGACTTGGGTTCCATGCCGCCGATACGCGTGGAGCCCAGTCGCCATAGTCCACGCTGAAGACGTCGCTCCTTCCGCTCTTGCCTATAGGGACATACGATAGAGTCGGGTTAAAAATATCGCCACTCAATGCGGCCCGTTGCTTCTGGTTGATGTAATCGAAGCCATTTAGAATCTGGTCGCCGTTGTCATGGTTGGCGATCAAGGTTTGTTGCCCGTGCAGTTCGTGCGGCGTCGTTTGCCACCCGTAGGCCAAGCCATACGTCAACGTGAAAGAGGGCTTAATCCTCCAGGTATCCTGCCCAAAGAAGTTGTAAGAACGTAGCGTGGCATGAGCCACGAGAGTCGTGCCCAGGGGTTGCGGCTGCAAATTGCCGTCGCGAACGGCTAGGATGCCGACGGTATCGATCAGCCCGAGTGACGCGGCGTAGAAACGGTCCCACTTCAGGGCGTCGGACGAAGAGAGTCCCGGCGGCCTGTTCGCGGCTGGAATACTCAGGCTTCCGCTGACGTCCGCGTCGAGCGTGGCCACCAGCGAGTTCAAGGAACCAATCACTTTATCATCGCGGTCATGGATGGTAGGTAGCCAGCGAATGTCTCCGCCGGTCACGATGGTGTGCTTGCCTTTGATCCAGCTCAACGTATCCGCATACTGCTTATTGCTGGCGTAAATCGCCTGGTGGCGCGCTCGCTGCGTGTCAACGTCGACGATCGTGTCTATGAGCCCGGTTGCCCCGAGACCCGGCGCCAAGGCAACCGGGCCAAGCGGGGAGTTCGTACCCGGCAACTTTAGTTGTGCGGCGGATGAGCTGGGACGAATCACTACGAAATCCTGCCGGCTGCGAATCCATCCGGCCCGGAAGCTATTCACCAGGTTGTTGCTGACCTGCCACTCCAGGCCCGAGGTGAATCCATCTCCGCGAAGGTTGGACGCACTGCTGTTGATGGCGGTACCGCTCCGAAAATCAATCTGACCTGAGGCGCTGCCATTCGCGTTCGGCGTCAAATCCCGGTGGTATAAGTAGTGTCCGAAAAATTTAACTTTTTCTGTGAAGTTGTGGTCCAGGCGGAACGCCACGCTATCGTCCTTGAGCGGAGCCGCGACGTTCGTGCGCAAACCAATCGTATTCACGCCGTCAGCGCCAGTGACTGTCGGATCGTGCCCCTCGGGCATCATTCCCCATAGTTGTTCGATCGTCGGGCTAATTCCAATTCCCCGTGGATCGCAAGCCTGATTACCACTCGCCCCGCAAGCCGTGGAGGTCGCCAAGTTATATTGCACTCCGCTAAGAGTAATGATGCCCTGACGCAGCGAATCGGTCGGCATGATTCGAGTGATCTGCACGGATTGCGGGAACCTCCGAATCTCGTAGTTTCCGAAGAAAAACGTTTTGTTCTTTCTGAGAGGTCCGCCGAAGCTCGCCCCCGCGCGATTGTCGTGCAGCGGCTGCTTCCTGATCTTGTTTGAGTTGTTGTCCCACGCGTTGGCGTTCAGGGCGGAATTCTGGTGATACCAGTAGACGCCTCCGTGGAAACTGTTCGTTCCGCCCTTGCTGATCACATTGATTTGGCCGCCCGACGCGCGCCCGAAACTGGCGTTGTTGTTGGTGACGCCGACGCGGAACTCCTCGATGCTGTCCACGCCGATCGGAACGATCGGCACCTGGTTGCCGCCGCCCGCGATGACGTTGTCGGTGATGTCGATGCCATCCAGATTGAAGGCGTTCTGGTCACTGCGCGCACCCGCAACTGTGCCGCCCGCATCACCGAAACCTCCGCCGTTCGAAGTTTCATAGGGTGTCGAGCCGGGTTGCAGCGTCAGGAGTTCACGGGAGTCGCGCTGTAGGGTTGGTAAGTGCGCCAGCGCTGTACCGCCCAGCACATCGCCCATCACCGCATCCGTGGTCTGCAGTTCCGCGCGGGCTTCGGTGGTCACAGTAACCGTTTCGCTGACCTGCCCGATCTCCAGTTTGATGTCCACGCTATAACTTTTCGACACTTCCACCGTCAGCGATTCCACGTTCGCCGTCCGGAATCCTACTTTCTTTACTGTGATGCGATAATTCCCCGGCGCCACGCTCGGAAAGGTGTACTGGCCGGCCCCGTTGGTCCGTTGCGTCACCTGGCTATTGGTAGCCTTGTTCTGCAATGTCACCGTGGCATCCAGGACCACCGCGCCGCCCGGGTCGTTAATCGTTCCCACCACCGCTCCTGTGGAGACTGACTGCGCGTTCGTGCCGATGGCGCAGCTTGTCACAGCAAACAGAAAAAACACCCCGGCGATCAAGAGAGAAAGTCTTGACTGTCTCATACCCCACCTCGCTTATCTTTGGATACGACCAGGCCAAACGAAGGTTGGAAATTCCCTCACTCCGCGAAACGTCTCTTGCGTCTCCCGTCACAGGTCTCAAAACCAGCTCGCAGATCCCCAAGGCTCAACGCAGCCAGCTGGATCCAGGCGGGCCACCCCGTTTGTGCCGAGGTTGTACGTCAGATAAAAGTCCCTGTCAAGCCTTCATTCCTTTCATTCCTACTTCTTAAGTTTGCCTGAATTTTAAGCAGACCAATTTTACCTATCTCATAAACACCTGGTTTCATAACAAGTTAGTTTAATTTTATACCTTTACAGTACCTGATGAATGAAACCTCGATCTAAAACTTCCTGAGTTCTCCATCTAAATTTTGCTAGACACCTTTCATCTCGCCTGTCCCTATCAAAAAGTCCGTTTACATTGAAATTGTTGCATTTGCAAGGCCGCGACGTGTAGCCTCCCAGGCCATGCTGACCCTCCTTTTCTCTCTGCGAGATTGTTTCCACGCCCGCGCCGTTCTGCAAGCAGAGATTCTTGCTCTCCGGCAACAACTCATGGTCCTACAGCGTTCCAGCCGTGGTCATAAACCCCGACTCCGCTTCGCTGACCGAGTTCTGAGAAGCACAAAGGTAACATTTTGATAATGCGCGCGGTTAACGCAGTCGGCAAAATTGCGCGAAGCTTCCGTGACGGTTATGCTCGTTTTCTTCATGAATCTGATTATCAGAGTATCCGATTTTACTGACTGCGTCAACAGGATACCCTCCTTGTTGTAGGTAGAGATGCGAACGATCAAAACCTACTCCAAACGGGCGCCCTTTTATGATGCGTCAGGCATGTGCGGGACTTCTCATCGACGATTGAAAAACTCATGGGGACCTGCAAGAACCTATGTCTGACACGTTCTAAACATGGCAGCTCTGATGCTCAGCTATAGTGCAAACGGGTTGAATTAGCCATCTGGAGGCAGGTTGAAACTTTGGCTTATCACGGCCTTGCTCTTTTCTTGTGGGTTCCGGAAATTCTGAGCCACCAATTCCGGAAATTCTGAGCCGTTTTGTATTTGCTGGCAAGGTCTCTTCCAGGTTGAGATGACGGGTTCTCCCGGAGGGTCCATCGAGGTGGATAAAGCGCCCGCGCTCGAGAACTCGATCGAGGATGGCCGCTGCCATATCTTCGTCGTGTAATACCTTTCCCCACTCATTCGGTGGCTTGTTAGTTGTGAAGATCATCGGCCGTTTCTTCAGGTACCGATCGTTCACGACATGGAAGAGCACGTTGGCAGCGTCTGGCTCGTAGGTCAGATAGCCGACTTCGATCACCAGCACGTGAGGGTGCGTGTAGGTTGCCAACGACTCCTGGAGATGTCCCCGCTTGCTGGCGTTGGAGAGATCTTTGATCAGTTCCGCCGCGGTGGTGAAGAGCGTCTCGAAGCCGTTCTGGATGGAGCGCTGCCCGATAGCCACCGCCAGATGGGTCTTTCCTCTACCGGTCTTACCGTGCAGGATCAACGACCGTCCCTCCGTGTGGCTCTCCGAGTTCCAAGAGCTGCTGGCGCTTCAGATAACGCTTCCCGCGCTTGCCCGATACCGCCGCCACCAGGGCCGCGCGATGCGCTGCGAGCGTGGAACCCTCGTGCGCAACGAATTTCTGCGGATGGTTGACTTCGTATCGGCCGGCCACGATGCGCACGCGATCGGCATACAAGTACAGCGTCGCCGGCATGCTATTCTCCAGCATGGCGTAAGCGAAGATCGGTTTCCATTCCGTGACCTCACCGTTCCTCCGCCACTTCAAGGCTACCGTCTTCGGCCGATCGGACACGCACGGCAGCGGAACTCCACCCCACCTGTGAACATGCTCGGCCAGGTTGCGCACTAAGCTCTCTACCGCCTCGTTCTTCACCACACTGACGCGGATATATCGGGAATACTTCAGACGAGAAGCGAAGAAGTGGATACGACGGATCGACCCGTCGAGAAATGCAACATCTACTTGCCCGAAGTCATGTTGGCTAAATTCTCCAGGCAGGCCTTCGAAACGAATCGGTAGCTTTACTTCCTTCGGACGAAGGGAGGCCACCAGAGCATACAAGGCGGTCTTGCCTCCTGGATAGCCGGCCTCGCGAATCCGCCGCTTCTCTCGCTTAGCAGCATCATCGACATGAACCACCGGAGCTTCTTCAATACGCTTAACTGAGCATAGCGACACTCCCGCCAAACGGGCCACTTCGGTCTGGGCGTGACCAGTCCTCAGCAGAATCTCGACTTCGTGACGCTTTAACATTCCTAACATCCTCCTCCCTCCGCCCGACCGGGGGCACGGGGAGTTCTAGCTCTTCCGGCTATCGCTAGGCGTGCCAGAATTTCCGGAATGAGGAATGCCAGATTTTTCGGAACCGACACCCCGAGATTTCGACCGAAGTTCCATCGTCCATGCCAATCGGAATTGCAGGGTCAATCTTCAGCCGATCTGCCACAAATGCCCGATTGGCTTCCGCAACCACAAGTTTCAGGCTTGGGTTTGCCGCAAGGATCGGACGGAGTGTTTCCGCATCGAGATGGTCCGTACGACGCTAGGCTCTGCGAGATTTCAGCATTTCCCGCCGCAAGAGCCGGTTTGCCTTGGTCTGGTAGCCTGGGCCACCCTGTTTTAGCCACGCAATGACATCGGCATCTAGCCGCATGGTAACGGGTCTCTTAATCGGACGATAGAGGTGGCCGACGACGCCCTTTCGCATCTGTTCCTCGGTAATTTCTGGAATGTCGGTGGTATTGATCTGGTCATCGCGAATAGCGTCGAAACGCCTGATCTGTTTCCGGCGCTCAGATTTGGTGAGCCTTTTCATAGAATTTCCTTTCGTTCGGTGTTGCTTTTCGGGCCGAGATAATGCGAATCGTTTCACGATCATCTTTCAACCTCAGAGTGTAGACCACCACCATGAGTCTGAACGTTCTGGTGATAGACCCGATCGTTACGAATCGTTCTTCGCCATCAACATCTTGGGTTTCCATTGTGATTCGGAGCGGATCTAGGAACACCTCCTGCGCCAGTCCAAAGGCGATGCCGTGCTTGTGCTGATTTTGGTGGTTCTTCGTCTCGTCCCATTCGAAGAGCATCGCACCTTGCCAGTCATTACATTATAGTACGTATCAGACCGTACATACAAACCGTCGATTCAGGAAATTCTGGGCAACATCCAACAAGGCGTAGCCGTGAGTCTCTTCTTCCCACACTTATTTAAAATAATTAGATTGTCAACTGTATTCAGAGATTAGCAACTGTGCCCGCCGCCGAAGCGATATTCCTGGGCTTCGACAGTTTGGCCAGTCTTGAAGCAATCTTCTCTTGTTGCTTGTTTGTTTTTAGATGGAAAGAATCTCGCGACGCTATATCTAGAGCCCGTTTGTACCCAGCTTCTCCGCCCGCGATCCCGCATGCCGTTTCGACGTAGACTCTGTAACCGCTCGATACTCCTGCAGCAACTCCTGATGCACCTGGCAGCTGGCATCCCTTCCTCTCCAACACGATTCAGCTTGGACATCAAAACGCGCGGCTTGTGCCACCGGTTCTTAAACGATGTCCATCTTGTCCGGATCCCATTGAACGGTGCGCCCCTGGCGCAGCGAAGCAATCGCCATTTGGCAGGCGATGGCTGAGTTGAATCCCAGTTCAAATGTGCAGCTCGGCTCTTTGCGGCTGCGGACGCAGTCAAAGAAATTCCGCATGTGCGTCTGCGTATCGTCATTGTCTGCGCCACCGACGATATCGGGTTCGCCGCCGACCGATCCCGGAGTTTCTGCCTTCTGCGCGGAGTGATTCTCCTGCGGCTGAAACGTCACCTTATCAAGGACGCGTATCACTGTCCCCTTGTTTCCTAACGCGAAGTCGTAGCCGTCTTCTCCGAAGTAATTGTTGCCAAACGCCGAATTCCACGTGAAAAGAAGATTCTCCGGCTGGTCCATTGAGACATCCATAGTGTCCGGAACTTCCATCCCCGCAGAAAGGTAGTTATAGCCTGCCATGGTGACGCGGCGGGGTATTTTGAGCCCCAGCGCTTTGTACCAGAACGCGACCTGGTGAACCATATTCTCGAATACGTTTCCTCCGGAGTAATCCCAAAACAATCGCCAGTTTATAAAGCGCTGCGGATCGAATTCGTGTGGCGCAGCTTCGCCTTCGAACTCTTTCCAAGCCACATGCTCGAGATTGCAGTCGGGAGGGATGGATCTTTTCCATCCGCCGTATAGCCGGTTGCGGTAATGGTGGGTGTGGACGGCGGTGATCGTTCCCATGCGGTCTGGTGCGGCGAGTTCACGCACCCGCGCGAAGGCCTTGCCACTCACCGACTGCACACCCACTTGCACCACGCGGTTCGATCCTTCCACCGCTCGGCGCATGCGTCGTGCATGGTCCGGATTAAAAGCCATAGTCTTTTCCTGGTAGACGTCCTTCCCTGCTTGGATTGCAGGAACGAAATTAAGTGCGTGCTGATGCTGGGGAGTGGCAATGAGCACGGCGTCAACGGACTTGTCGTCGAGCAGGCGGCGAAAATCGGTGTAAGTCTGAATAGTGGGAGCAAGCCGCTTGGCTTCCTCTAGTCGGCGAGAATAAACGTCAGCAACCGCGATTGCTTGCGTATTAGGGGCACGCAGCGCGTGCTCGAAAATGTCCAGTCCGCGGCCACCGGCGCCGATCAGCCCGAAACGCACACGGTCATTGGCGCCCAGGACACTCGCCGGCAGAAAAACACACGAGCCGGCAAGGGCCGCCGCACCTCCACTCAGGTGATGGATAAATCTTCGACGATTCAGCATGGTTGCAACTCCCTTTGGTTAAACTGAGGAATATTTCCGGCAAAGCGTTTTGATTTTCTCGACGAGTTTAGGCACACCTGTCGAGGGATCCTCTTCCCCTTCGTATTCCGCGGACATGAATCCTCTATAGCTGGTGCGTGCGAAAAGCGGCCATACCCGATCGAGGTCGACAGCCTGCCCATTCTCGAAGACGTCTCGGATGTGGGCATGCGTAGCATAAGGAAGAGTGGCTTCGATTTGCGCGTAAACGTCCGCTTGCGGGGTGGCAATAAAGTTCGTAATGTCAAGATTGATTCCGAAATACGGCGATTCAATCCGGTGAACCAGTTCTAGGCATACCTCCGCATTCTGGGTGATCCCTTCGTGGTTTTCAACGCCGAGCGTGATTCCCTTTTTTCCTGAGTATTCGCAGGCCACCTTCAGTGTGTCAACCGTCCACTGGATTCCTTGCTGCATCATAGCTCCATCAGGAAGCTTGCCCGCGAAGACGCGCAAGTGAGGCGCTCCCAAAGCTTCCGTGACATCAATCCATTTCCTGATCTCCTCCAAAACCTGAGCACGCTTGCCGGCGTCGGCTTGCACAGTGCTGGTTCCGATGGCCGCGCCCGAGAAACAGACTCCGTCTTTGTATGCCAGATGCCGCAAGGAAGCTAGGTAGGCAGGCTCGGTTGATTTGAACCAATATGCCGTCATGTCCACGGCAGCAACCCCTAGCTCGACAGCCTTGCGGATAACATCTTCCATCGTCATCTTGCCGGCTTTCAATAGCTTGCTGTAAGAGTAGGCGCAGCAGCCCGTAAGGAGCCGCGGGTTTGCATTGGTTCCCGGCTCACTGGTTGCGGTTGACGTAGACGTCCAGGAGTGAGCCCCTCGCACTAGTTCTGGGCCCACGAGAGCTGCCGGCCCCGCGGTTTTCAAGAACTCCCTGCGGTGAATCCTCTCTGGCATGAGCTGTGGTACCTCCCGAAAATGACTCTAGAAACCATCCTGCGAAATCTCAGGTACAGGACCAAGGGACGATTGCGCTTCATGGGCGCCGCTCGCGAACCAAGTTCAATTCTTCGGGGAGAATACCACCGCCTCAGCAGTTCAGTCTGTTTCTTTCTTGAGCGACCGGTCCCATTGAAATCGTTGCCTTTACAGAGTCGCGACCAGTAGCCTTTCCAGGTCATGCTGACTCTACTTCTCTCTCTCCGAGATTGTTTCCGAGCACGCGCCGTTCTGCAAGCAGAGATTCTTGCTCTCCGGCATCAGCTCTTGGTCCTGCAGCGTTCGAGCCGTCTTCACAAGCTCTGCCTCTATTGGGCTGATCGTGTCCTGTGGGTTTGGCTCTCACGGTTGTGGAATGATTGGCGTTCGGCATTGCTCCTTGTCAAACCGGAGACCGTCATCGCCTGGCATCGCAAGGGATTTCGCCTCTATTGGAGATGGAAGAGTCGTCATCTTGAAGGACGACCCTCGGTATCCAATGAAGTTCGGAATCTCATCCGGAAAATGAGTCTCGCCAACTTTCGCTGGGGAACCCGCGCATCCATGGTTCAGAAGAACGAAATCGAGAACGGCGACGCGGCGTTTGATGAAGCCGAACTGATGCTACCGCCTGTTCCGCAGGTTTTCCTTCTGGATTCGGCGGTACAGTCGGCGCGAGAAAGGTGGTGGACCACGCCACCCGGAAGACTCTCCGTGCGGGTGTGCCGCAGGCCATGGAGCTTGCAAAGCCCTGTAGCCTAACGATTGCGCGTAACCTCAATCTCCGGGCACACTTAAAGACTGAGTTCCGCTGACGGGTCTCTACCTTCGCGTCCGGCTCGGGAATAACGAGCGGCACGCCATTAAGCTAGGCGGCTGACCGAAGTGGGGCGGCTCCACCAAGCCCAAAAGGGCAGTTTGGACAGGAACTCCCCTCTATATACGCAGCTTGGACATGCTTCGGCAGAAGCCGAGCGGTTTTATCGACAGCTCTCCAGCCATGGGCTGTGTAGCCAAGTCCGACGTCAACAGAGCACTCCTTCCTACTGGCTGTCCCCGAACCATTAGCAGATCAAGGCTGAGCGAATAGAACGTAAAAAAAAAAGAAAAAGTATAATGGGGTTTTTTGCTCGTGAGGAATATCTGCGATTGTCCGACGACTCCAGTCAGGGATTTCAGTCGAACTATTGCGTGTTGATTGAGCTCTACATTACGGCTCTGAGCGAGAATTTGTAGAGACCCAATACTAGGGCAGGTTTCCGTGATGGGGCTGTTCGGCTAGACTCGGAGGAATGCGCGACAACGAATTCACGAAAATCTTGAATTGGCCAGGCTACCGAGTCTTTCGACACGA
>DATHIB010000177.1:0-41998 GCA_035490055.1 Candidatus Limnocylindria bacterium
TACCTAAACCGCGCGTGCTCCATCCCTACCCCGCGACACGCTTCGCCGCCACCCATCCGAGATAGGAGCCGTATGCGCTAACGAGCGCCCGTACGGATCTGAGCGGGGGGCATCGGGCAACCGATGTCCCTACCGCGACCGAAAAATACAAAGGAAGCCGGAGCTGAGGGCTCCGGCTTCCGGTCCGCTGGATTGCCATTGGGGCTGGGGTCATGTCACGGTCTGACGGTGGACAGGCGGGCAACCAGCGCAACTTCGCCTTTTGTCTCGTTGCGAGCCAATTGCGGCATTTCTTTTTCTCGCGGCGATATCGGGAGTTGTCTTCCGCGGATGGATCCTGCCGTCCAGACCTGCGAAAGGAAGTAGCGATTGCCGTAACGGTTAAAGACCAGCTTCGATTCGGATTGCGGCTCCTTTGCCTGCGCTGCATGGGTGATCACCAAGGCTGAGGCGCTCGCGTCCCAGCAATGAATCAAAAGCACCGCCGAATTCCGGTCCAATTTCTGCACGCGATACTCACCGGCCGGAAGCGTAGCGTTGCCCGCCACGAAGGCAAAAGGAATGTCCACCACCATGGACTCCTGGGCTCGCGCAACTTGAGTCGCCGCCATGCTCGAGAGCACCAGCAAACCTGCCATCAGGAAAGATTGCTTTTTCATGAGACCCTCCTCTTTCTTCTTTGCCGGCACCGTCCAAGCTGACTTGTCTTTGACCTGGCTCGTGTCAACCGCCCAGCGCCTTAGCATGCGAGGCACTTTCGCGCATTCCTCAATGAAGCGCAATGCACTGCGGATGAACTGAAAAGCGACTGTAAATGAACAACGAACACCACAGAAATACAGGACTTAATCGAGAGCCGCTGCTCCCATCGCGGTTTTTCCAGGGAGTGTTATAGTCATCGCAGGAAGAAGAGAATCCATGCCCTCTCCCGGCCGATCCTCATGCGCCGTACGGTTTGATGTATTTGAGGTGGATCTTCGCGCGGGAGAAGTTTACAAAGCAGGCCGCAAAATCAAGCTGCAAGTTCTACCGTTTCAAGCGCTTGCCATGCTGCTGGAGCGACCCGGCGAAGTCGTCACACGCCAAGAGTTCGAGAAGAGGCTTTGGCCTGGAGACACATTTGTGGACTTCGAGCACAGCCTCAACACGGCCATCAAGAAGTTGCGCGTGGCTTTGGGCGACGGCAAGAAGAAGCCGCGTTTCGTCGAAACCCTGCCGAAGCGCGGCTACCGGTTTATCGGCAAGCTGGAGCACACCGCGCCGCCGTCGCCCGCGAAGCCTCCGGCGCCATCTTCCTGGGTAGGCCGGCGAGCAAGACTGTGCGCGGATGGCAAACTCTCTTTCGCTCTGGTGTCCGTCGATGAAGAAGCTGCCGCGGAAAGAGAGAAGTTGGAAGCGGCGAGCGACGATGTGGGGCTGTCTCTTTTAATTGCGTCGCAAAAACTTCTCATGGTGCCCGACGGGACTCCCGTGAGAATCCTGGAGATTCGGCAACCGGATTCGCGCTGCCAGGTGCGAATTCTTGAAGGCGAGCACTATGGCAAGACCGCCGTGCTGCCGCTCAAAGATCTCGCGGAAAAATCCTAAGGCATGGCGAAACCAGACGGTCATGCGTGGGCGCCGAGAATGCCATTCGCAAGATCTTCACGGTCGATTCGCTTGCTTCGCTAATATTCAGGGCCGGGGAAAGAGTATTTGACGCTTGATTGGCACCGTTGATGAGGATGACGACGGCGATGACCGCGGTAACGCCAATGACTACGCCGATAAGCGTCAGGACGCTGCGCAACTTGTGCGCCCAGAGGCTGGAGGCGGAAATGGCCACAGCCTCGGAGAAGTTCATTGTGGTTGGACGCGGCATAGAGCCCAGGGACACTAATGCGCTTTATTCTAACATACGCGCTGGACAGCTTTCAGATTACGGTCAAGTACAGGGATTGGACACAGTGGGAAGCCTAAATTGAAGAGAACAAACAGGGTAGCTGGATTATCGGCTAGGGGTGCATGTTCCTTTGGATCTTTTTGATTCAGGTCGAGAGTTACATAGCCTCGCAAGCTGTCGACGAGGTTGACGTGAACGGAAACTTCTTTGTAGCCGATTTGATTGAGCCACGCGACGTGCATCCCAGACGAATTGGGCTGGAACCGGCACTTGCCGCCCGATTCGGTGACGCAATCGTCGGCCGCTCCGCCTTCCTCGGATTCGAGGCGTACATGAATGCCGCGGGGTGCGGCTGTGCCGTTGGGATTGCGAACCTGCACGTTGATTTGAGCAACTCCGGCAGAACGGCCACTGGAGGAGGCGCCCCGTTGCGCCCAAAGTGAAGAAGTGAGAAGAAAAGGAAATGCAACAAGGAGTACTGCGAGCAAGAAGCGCTTCAGCGGAGAAACTCCGCATCTTCGGGCTGCGCGGGAAGAGAAAGAAGCCGCCATGGAGTTTTCCAGGAAGAGATGCAACCCGATCAGACTGTAATGATACGCTTCGAGACTTTTTGCGTCATAAAAGAAAAAGGCGGGCGCCCGCCCGGGAGAGGGTTCGGTTAGAACACCAGGCGCAGACTCAAGCGCGCGCTGAAGGGTTGCTGGAAAAAATAGTTGTTCATTCCGGTAGTTGCGTACGGTCCTTTGAAGTCGTTGGCATTGCTTACTCCAAAACCCTGATCGGCGTTCTGGTTGATCAAAGTCTTGGCTTTTCTGTTGGCGATGTTGAAGGCATCGAAACCAAACTTCAGGCTGACCCGCTCAGTGAATTTCCACGGATACTCGGCGTGGGCGCTGACGTTGCTGGTCGTTGGTGCACGGCTAAGGTCGCCGCGGCCGAACCAAGGCACTTCGCCGGCGTTCTGGTAGGCAAATTGGGCATAGAGAGTGGTGAGCGGAAGGCCTGTCTGAACCCTGAGGCCCGGACCAATCACCATGCCCTTCAGGCGGCTGTGATCCAACACGTAGAAAGCGTTGACATTGATCACATGCCGGCGATCCGTGTTGAGCGGTCCGATCCCCTGCTGCTTGCCGAGCAAGCCCAGCGAGCCCTCTGTCAGGTCGAACAGGGAACTAATGCCCGGGTCGGCCTGGTTGTTGTCGTTGCGGAAAGCGCCTTCGTAGTTGCCATTGAGGCGCGCGATGCGCCAGTTGGCGTTCAGCGCCCAGTTGCGGCCGAAGCTCTTGTTGGCTTCGATTTCAATCGCCTGATAAACGCGGCGCGGGTCCTTATACGTGTCGGGCTTGCCATCGGGATGGAATTCCCCGCCAAACTCAGCCTTCGGATCGAGCATGAATTTGCCAGGATTGGCAGGGTCAGGAATCGACCACGTCGTGGGCTGATTCACCGACGGAAAGCAGGCGCTTCCGGCCACGACGGTGGTCCCCTGGGTTGCAGTTAGAGGGCTCAGCACGTCCCACGCAACATACGGGGTTGCGAAGCCGTTCGAGTCGACGCAGGCTGCGGGGAGAGTCGCTTGAACTTGCTGGCTCGGTGTAAAGTTCGTTCCCAAACCAAAAGTGATCTCGTTCGGGTTGACGAAGATGTCCTGTTTACCGTTGGGATTTCCGATGAAGTAATTAAGGCCGCCGTTATTATTGGCCAGAGCGTCGAACTGCTCAACGGAGATGCCGCCCTGGTCTTCTATGACCCGCTTGAGGCGCCGATCGATGTAGCGCACGCCGAATACGATGCCGTCGCGAAATTCATGCTGAAAGCCTGCAACATACTCGTCTGTGTATTCCATGCGCGTGCCCGGCGCAAACGGTTCACCACCGCTGAGGCCAACGTTCACGCCATTGCCGATGCCGTTGGTGGCCTTATTGAGAAGGTGAGCGGAATCGGGAGTGAACATGGCGCTGTAATTCGGCGAGCCGTCGGAGTTGGTGACGATGCATGGCGATCCTACTGGAGTTCCTGCCGGGCAGCCCGTAGTGGTGGAAGTCGGAGCCCAAAACGCGCCCAGAACGTCATCTTCGGCGCTCAGTGCCCGGATGGCAGCGTCGAGCGGAAGGATGAAGGCATATCGGCCGTAGTTGGCATAGAACTTGGTCTTCCGGTTGCCTTTCGGATCAACAACAAAACCGAAGCGCGGAGACCACATATCGTTGAAGAGCTTCTGGGTCTGGTTGCCGACCAAGCGTTGCTGTTCCCAGCGCAAGCCGAGATTCACAGTGAAATGCTTGCCGAGAGACCACGAGTCATTCACGTAGGCCGCATGATATTTTCCGGTGCTCTTCGTGACTCCACCATCAAACCGCCCGCGAGATTGGACCAGGACGACGGGTGTGTTTCCCATATAGGGACAGAGAGTGCAAGTTGTTTTCGTCGGATCATTGGGAAAATTCGGATCGGGGGCCAGCACGCTTGCAGCCTCTAGTACCAAAGAAGCATCCGTCATCTTGCCCGCGACCGTCGGGTTCGTAGCGTTTCCATACCCGGGATCGCCGCCCGAGGCATTCGTTGCTGGGATGGCAAATTTGCCTCCCGAGTAGGAGGTTGTGTCGTTGTAAACGGGGAACTGCCAGGTGTAACCGATGCTAAGCGTGTGCTGGCCGAGGAAGTGGTAGGTCTTTGAAGTATCAAACGCGATGCTGCGAGTGTTGGAGTCGTAAGGCTCGAGGAATCCAAATCCCTGAGCGTTGAATGTGCCTGCTTGGAATAGACCTGACTCATCTACGATTTGCGTCACGTCCGCCAGCGGCTTCTCGCTGAAGTGATTCCAACTCCAAGTAAATGCGCTATCAATGAGCCAGGTCGAGGTGAGCGCCCCATCGTAGCGAACGGCCCAGTTGCGCGTGCCATAGTCCCACTTGGAGTTTACCGTCTTGTCCGTGGCATTCAGCGTCGCCCACGGAACATTATTGGTGTGCGAGGGGTCACCGAAAACTGATGATTCTACTGTGTGCCTATCATTGATTTTGAAAGTCAGTTTGCCGGCATAATCGTAGGACGTCTTTGAGCGCTGCAACTGACCCTTGTAAGCCGTAAAGAGTCCGGAAGGCGTCCCATCGCTCAAAATGGCAGGCGCAACATACTGATTGTTCACGCTGGGGTTGAAGTTGCCGAAATAAAAGAGGTGATCGCGCAATTTTCCGAGGGGAACATAGCCGCCCAGCTCGGCGTCACCTTCATAGGTTACATTGCCGAGGTAGCGGCCAAACTTGTTCTGGGTCCCAAATCGTAGGTCATCCGCATTGAGCGGAGTGGTCTGCATCCCGAGGGGATGAAAATACCCGCCGATTTCGCCATGGGTCTTGGTGCTACCAGACTTGGTGACGATCTGGACGATGCCGCCGCTGGCGTGGCCGTACTGCGGTTCAAAGCCGCCGGTCTTGATCTGCACTTCCTTGACGAAGGACTGGTTGATGCCGCTGCCAAGCGCGCCGTAGGAGCGTGCCCACACTCCCAAGCCTCCGAAAGCTGGGTCGTTGATGGAAACGCCGTCCGCGATATAAGAATTCTCGAGTCCGCTGGAGCCGGAAATGGATGGGTTGTTGCCGCCGGTCTGAATGCCGTCGACCGCGCCAGGGCTCAAGTAAAAGAGGTTGGCAACACCGCGCTGGACAGGGATATTCTCAAAAAAAGTATCAGAAATATCTGTCGTGACAGCCGAAGTGGAGGTGTCCACCGTAACGGTGGCGGCACTGACTTCCACAGTCTCGGAAACCTGGCCCGTTTCGAGGATGACTTCGATGCTGGTGGTCTTATTAATCTGAACTTCGGCGCTCTTTACGTTGGCGACCTTGAAGCCTGCCTTTTGCACCTTGACGGAGTAAATACCCGGAATCAGCGTCGAGAAAAGAAAAGACCCTTGGTCGGTCGTCGATTGAGAAAGGCTGCCAATGGGCCCTGTAATGGTGACCTGGGCGTCTGGCACGACGGCCTTTGACGAATCGTAAATGATGCCGCTCAGATTTCCGCGCGCTGCCCCCTGGTCTTGCGCAATTACAGAGCACGAACTGACAGCACAGAACACCAAAAGCAAGCTGATTACGAGCCACCTATTTTTCATAAAGCTCAAACTCCTTTCCCCACTTCTCATTTCTTAAGAACGTATTCTGGCTTGCAGATGGAAGGGAAATACAGAGAAGGAGTCCACCCTGCTCTCCAAAATCCCGAGTCATAGTCTCACAAACTCAGCATAAGAACTGCCAAAATCAAAAATAAATTATTCAAAGCTAAGGTTCAGGAAATCAGTAATTTATGGTTGGGCTACACGAGTGCGGGAGGAGAAGAGATGCGCTTTATTCCCGATTCCTGGATAGGTATGCAGAAATATGGAGTAGTAAGGATAGCTGGCCCAAGTCAATGCGGACGCAGGAGATATCTCACTTACTGTTTGACTCTATCCCCGACCAGTAGAGATTTGCCCTTCTGCATCAGGTCCGCCGCCTTCCGCGGGTTTCCAATTTCAGTGTAGTACTGGGCCAAGGCTAGATAGAACGGGCCCTCCTCAGGGCGGGATTGAAGGGCCTTTTCGATGACCGAGATGGCCTGTGGAGCGTTTCCTCTGATCTCCAAACTCGTCGCGATACGAAGGAGGGTTTCCGAGTCCGTGATTTCTGTCACGCCAGCGTCGGAGAAGAGACTGACGACGGCGGCGTAGTCCTTCTTGGAAAAGTAGGCGTCCACAAGCCGGGAGCGGGCGACGTCATTGGAGTGGTCGAGTTGCAAGGCGCGGCGGAACCAGACGCGCGCCTCGTCAAACTGACCGAGAGCCCAATAGCAAAGGCCCCGTTGCTGGTCGAGGATACCCTTTTCCGCGTCCTGGGCGATTCCAGGCTCGAGCACATCCCAGGGTTCGGGCATGGAGGGAGCATCGAGAACTTTGAAATTCATCGTTCCGAAACCGTTGTGTTTGGTCTCCGGATTATTCACGGTGACGTTCAGAATATAGCTGCCGCTGGATTGCTGATCGAGCGAAAGTTTTTTCCCGGTCACCAGGGAACCGGCAGCGTCGAATTGTTCCCGGCTGACTTCGTCTTTGACCTTGATGGCGCTGCCGGGAGCGGCGGGCCGGCCGAAAGCGTATTCCACGTCCAGTTTCTTTCCAAGATTTTCACGCGGATCCATGGCCGGCGTCCAAATCTGATAGACGACCTGAAGGTTGGTGCCCGCGGCGAGTGTCGGGGCGCTGCTGGGCATGGGAGTGAATTGTACGCCGCCGACGGTGAAGGGCATCAGATCGGCGAGGCCGGGGTCGGCGTTTTCCGCGGACAGGAATGGAAGCACGCTGGGCACGACCAGAGAGTCTTTTTCGGGGGGCGAGGGGATCGAGATTTCCCTCGCAGTGTGGAAGGCCGCTTTCTTGGACCAATCCGTGAACTGAAACTCGAGGTGATACTCGCCGGACGGGAGAGGAAGAATCCCCGCGTACCCGAACACCTTGTCTTTGATGGTGTCGAGGCGTTTCTTGGTCACGGAATCCGCGAAGGTTTTTTGTTGCGTGAAGATGAGCTTGTTCTCGGCGCTGAAAACGCGAACGCGAACCTCCACGGAATAGGAATAACGTCCGTCCTTTTCCTCGGCCATGCTGAGGTCGCTGGGACTATGCAAACGGAGGGCATAGTCGAGGCGTGTCAGTCCGCGGGAATCGCGAGCCGGAAAGGTAATGATGTCGAGATTGTTGCCTTCGAGGACCAACCGAGAGGTAACCGCTTCGCGGTTCGTTCTTCGCCGGAGGATATCGTCGCGGTTCGTCGGCAGATTGGCGAGATTCTTGATGCTATTCAGCAGGATGTCGGATTGCAGGCTCACGATTCCCGTAGTCTCGTCGACCGGTTCGTCAGGGAGGAGCGACAGTGAAATTCGCGTCACCTCCGGCCCTGCGGATTTGCGGATCAGGCGCAGCGCCGTCAAGCGTGAATTGATAGCTTCCACCCCAGTGACCAGCTTGTCGGGGCCGTCGGTGTAGGGGCTATAGAAACGGTAATCTCCGCCGCCATCGCGCTGGTAAAACATGACGTAGAAAAACGGCGGCAGCGCGGAATTGGCGCCGCCGTAAAACCAGATTTCGATGGGATAGAGATTGGCGGAGTTACGCAAGACTTGCTTTTGTTGAGGGGGGCCCAGGGTAATGTAGGTGCGGCCACGATCGGTGCGCCAGCCTTCCACGCCGGAGCCGATACCGAAACGCGCATCGGCAAAAGCGATTCGCTGGTAAATCTCATCTTTGTAGGTGTTGGCGGGCGAGCCGGGAGAAGGATTGCGGATTTCCCAGAAGGTCTCAATGAACTGTTCGCGAGCCTCGTCGGTGGTCAGCTTCAGAAAGGCATCGCGTTCGTCTTTGGTGATAATGTAAGCGACGTCCCGTTCCAGCCAGTCGCGATAGTTCTTTTCCAGTTTTTGTTTTTTCTGGGCAAGACTGATTCCGCTGCATGCGAAGAGAATCGCCGCAAGCAGCACGATCGCTTTGCGGCGAAAAAAACGGTGGCGGCGCGCGCCGCTCATCCCAGCCTCGTTGCGGCGAAATGCGTTGCTATGCGGTCGATCCATCGCAGAATACCTCAATCAACCCCCATCCGGTAACGCGCGTGCAAACAAGAATAGATTCGGATAATCTTCCTAGCCCTGATGGCGGATGCGTTCGGCGAGCGAGCGGGCGCGCTGGCGGGCGATGTCCACGAACCGGGAATCGCCGGCGATCTGGTCAAGCATCGGCAGCACCCGCTGCGGCTCCGGCAGAAGGCTGCGGTTCAAATCCGATTCGAATTGCAGCAAAGCGTCGTTGATTCCAAGGCGGTCGTACTTCATGCGCCGGGAAATCAAGTCCACGTGTTCCTGCTGACGAGCCAGCCCCTCGAAAATCTGCAGGAGCTGTGAGGCCGGCGAATTCAAAGTGTAATTGAATTTTGCTTCATGGACTTCGGGGCCGGATTCCCATCGAAAGGTCTTCTCGCCGAGATTCGCGATCTTGCGGTGCACATCGAGATCTTGTCCCTGGAAATGTTTGAGTTGCGCCGCCAGATCGAACATCTTCGTGCGCCATGCCGCGCTCACCTGAAAGGGCAATGAGCCGGGGTCCTCGTCCAACTGGCGGATTTCATACGCGGCGATATCCGAATCTTCCCGCACGGTGATCTCGATGAATTCTGGTGAGCTTCCCTTGAAGACACGCCGAAATGTCAGCTTGGCCCCTGAGGTAGCGGGGACGGAGAGCGCCGCGGATGCCACCAGGCAGGCCGAGGCCATCAACAGAAAGAAACGCAAAAGGGAAGTCTTCATCCCGTGGATACGATGCGCGGCAACGCGCCACGCGTTGTGCCGCCCGGCCGAATTTCGTTTGGCAATCCAGTGGAACCTACGGCGGTGCGGAGCGTGCGCGGTTTCGCTGATACATCCTGATCCGGCAGCCCAAACCTCCGCCGGGCTTGTTCCGTCTGCACATGGCACAGAGCCACCGCCAAGGCATCCGCGGCGTGCGACGGCTCCGGTGTTTCGTTCATGGATAGCAGGGCGCGGACCATCAACTGCATCTGCCGCTTGCCGGCGTGGCCATGACCGGCGACGCGCGCCTTCACTTCGCGAGGCGCGTAACTGTAGACCAGCACTCCGTGCTGCGCCGCGGCAAGCAGGATTACGCCGCGCACTTCCGCTAGCCGGAGCGCCGTGCGCATATTCAGCGCGATGAAAACGCTCTCGACAGCCAACGCGTCTGGGGAAAACTCCTCAATCAGGCCACACACTCGAGCGTGCACATCCTGAAGTGCCGCGCCCGCGCATTCCTTCTGGCGCTTCGCCGCTACTTTCAGGGCGCCATAATGAAGCATGCGGCAGCGCCGTCCGTCGCTCTCGACGATTCCGTAGCCGGTCGGCCCCGTGGCCGCAGGGTCCACGCCGAGAACGCGCAGCCAGCCGCTCATTTCGCTCCGACTGCCCGATGAAATCGTCCCGGTCACGACCCCAAGTCTACGGCCTTCCGCGCGTCCCTGCCAGCGCTTTGTAGCGTGCATGTCAGGTGGAAACGCACCGGGTCAAACAAAGAACCGCGTGAATTAGTTCGCGCCTACGGCCGCCTGAATTTCGGATTCGTCGATGTCGAAGTTCGCGTAAACGTGTTGCACGTCGTCGTGCTCTTCGAGCGCTTCGACCAGCCGCACCATTTGCGTGGCCTGCGGGCCCGTCAGTTTGATGTAGTTCTGCGGCACCATGCCGATCTCCGCCGACGCCGGCGTAATTCCCGCCTTGGTCAGCGCTTCCTTCACTTTCTCGAGCGCCTCCGGCGGCGTCACGATGTACCATGCCGAGCCATCGTCCTTCAGATCTTCCGCGCCTGCTTCCAGCACGAGTTCCAGCAGCTTGTCTTCGCTCGCCGCTTCTTTGGGAACAGAAATTTCACCCTTGCGGTGGAACATCCACCCGACGGCGCCCGCTTCGGCCATGTTGCCGCCGTTCTTGCTCATGAGATGGCGGAACTCACCGACCACGCGGTTGCGGTTGGTGGTGACCACTTGAATCAGCATGCCCACTCCGCCCGGGCCGTAGCCTTCAAAGGTGGCTTCTTCATATTGCTCGCCTTCCAGCTGCCCGGTGCCTCGCAAAATGGCTCGCTCGACGTTATCGCCTGGCATGTTCGCGGCCTTAGCCGCCAGAATCGCTGTTCGCAGGCGCGGATTGGTGTTTGGTTCGCCGCCGCCGATGCGCGCGGCGATGCTGATTTCGCGGATGATTCGCGTGAATACGCGGCCGCGCTTCGCGTCGGTGGCCCCTTTTTTGTGTTTAATCGTGGCCCATTTTGAATGCCCGGACATGACACATCCTCGTTTGTTTCACGTGACCGCGGCCTGGCCGGGATCATCGATGGAAGAATTTTTGCGCCGCAGAGCGGTTTCGGTGAATGCCGGCCGGTCTGCGGCCGCACTTTACTGTCGCCGTGCCGCTGCCGAACACCACGCGAACCGAGATACGGTCGCCAAGAAATTCGGCCGTCTTAGGGCCGCCAGGAAAAACGGCACCAATGCGGAGACTTACTGTGAACCGCAAACCCCTTGCGGAACCCCGCTAGTTTAGCACAGCAGCCGACGTCGAGAAACGGGTTACTCCACGGCTCCACGGCCGGGGCATCTCCGCCGGTACCGCGTCCTCGCCGTCGCGACGCATCCCGTCCAATACTGGAAGCCGATTTTCCGCCGCATGGCCAAGCACCCTTCGCTTGTTGCAGGCCTGGCCCTCGATCAACCAGGTGTTACACACGCGCAAGAATCCGGCGCGATCATCTGGCATAAAGTGCCTTCCATTCCTGGTCCCCATCTCTTGCAATTTCTCGCCTGGCTTTCTTGAATTCGATCTGCCGCGCGTGGGATCGCTGGGTCGACGGGCTTCGGCTTGTCGTTTCTCCCGGCATTAACCGCCTGGACGCCGATGTTGTCGTCATTCACGCGCTCTTCCAGTGCCTCCAGGAGCTTGCGCGCGAAGAGGACCTCGATTCGGCAAGACCTGGTTTTTTCGGCGACTCCATCGGCGCGCCTACTACGCTTTTCTGGCTGGATTGGAGCGCCGCATCTACACGGATCCGAAAGTTTCACTCGCCGCCGTCTCACAGCGCACCGCCACGCTCCTAGCCCAATATTTTCGCCGCCAAGATGTCCGCGTCATTCCCAATGCCGTTGACACGGCGCAGTTTTCGCCTTCCGCGCGGCTCGCGCTGCGTGCCAAAGCACGCCTGCGCCGCAACTTTCAGGAAAGTGATTTCGTGCTGCTCCTGATCGGAAACGATTGGTGCGTCAAAGGACTTGAAACCGTTCTCCGCGCCATGGGAACTCTTCGCGAATTGTTATTTCACGTCATCGCGGCCGGGGACGATTCTCCGGACTCTTTCCGTGAAACGGCAAAATCGCTTGGCATTTCGGAGCGCTGTCGTTTTGAACCGTCTCGCCAGGACGTTCTCGATTGCTATGCGGCCGCGGATCTTTAAGTCTCTCCCACCCGCGAAGATTCCTTCGGTTTGCCAATCGCGGGAGTGCCGCTGACGTCTGGGAAATGCTGAAGGAAGCTGCCGGCAAGAAACTTCCGCCTACGGCACGGGGACCGTGGGGCGCGTCCGCGGATCAGTGGCCCTGGTGGTGCGCTTCGACTGCTTTGCGTGTCGCTTCCAGCGTGAAGGTGAGCGACTCCTTCGGGATGCCGGTCACAAAAGGTCTGACCATCCAGCCAAGCCCAGTGGGAATGTCTCGCGTCAGCGAAGCCACTTCGCTTTGGAGGTAAACGCCGCCGTCGCGCTCTTCCATGCGCCACCACGTTTCCATCCGCCACATGAATCCGTCATCGTCTCCCGGTGTTTTTTCGCGTTCATCGCTCTTCCCGGCGTTTTCGACTTCCGCAATGCGCACGGCCGAGCTGCGGCTATGGGCTTTCCCCGGCGCATCGTGGAAATAGTGGACTTCATGCTCGGTGTCCAGCACCACGGTGATCACTCTGTGCCGCCGGAACCGCAGGAAGACCCGGAAATGATCGCCCTCTCGCGTTTCGATTGTCGAGCGTTCGACGTCCGGAGCATAATACACGGAGTGCCGGTCATAGTCCTCAAGCACGCCCAGCACGTCTTCGAGTTTCGCTGCGGGAAGGAACACCACACCGGTCCAGTGATGGATCATCCCTCCGGGGCACGCGATGGGCTTGTCGCTGTCGAGGATTTCCAGCTTCTGCATCTTTACTTCGCCGCGTTTCAGCGCAGCGTAAGCCTCCGCGCGTTGCTCCCCGGGGAGCCCATCGACCCACAGCAGGCCTGTACCGCGCTTCAACTCGCCTTCATTTCGCGCTTCCGCCAATTTTACGTACCGTTCAAATGCTTCCTGGGTCTCGGTTTTCAATTTTGGGAGCGCCGGTTCGCCCGCCTGCGCGACGAGAACAGACATCTGATGCAGCGCCAGTGCGGCCAACAGGAACACCAAGACTCTTGCGGCGATGTTGTCTATGGCCTTCACCTGTCGCGCCAACCTTTCAGATTCCACCAACGGGTCTATTCTTAACCCATTCATTCGAGAGCGGCTTACGGAAATATCTCTGCATGCGGCTGGTTTAGAATGCAAGGCCGATACCGATGCATGCAAAAGAAAAGGAGGGCCTAGGTGCAGGCCCTCCTTCCGAATGCGCTGATCTCTAATCCGAAGGGAAGCTGAAAACGAAACAAGCGGGTTGGGTAGCTCGCACACGACCCCTTGCGGAGCCGCTGTCCCCGCGCGGCCCCCAACCCGTCCTTAAGACACTACGCATCTGCATTGCGTGGCTCAATGGGTCAGCAGAGCCACTCGACGGGGTACCAGGGTTGTAGTACAGAGCGCCCTCTTATCAAGCAGGTGCCGTCACCTCAATCACACTAAGTCCTTCAGTTACTTTAAGATGCGCTTGGGTCTGCCTTCTGATCCTGGCGCGCCTTGCCGAATAGTACTACTCCTTACCCGCCTCAATTCCATCTCTTTTCCTACCCTTCTCTGATCTGGACTGTCTTGCTGAAAGCGGAACGTTGGCAATTGATTGCACGCATCCTCCCGCCCAGTCCGCAAAGTTTTCCTTGACTCTCCCGTAGCATATATTATAATTGATATTATAGGTAACAAGAGTTGGAGTGCGGGTGTTCTTCTCCCGCTTTTCTTTTTTGCGGCTTGCCGTTTCGGTTCTTGCTTTTCCGAGATGACCAACAAACATATTCTTTAGAATCAGTCGTTTACCGAATGCTCATTTCGTAAGTCTTTTCTTTTGATATTCATGCATCATTGATGAGGGGGGTAGGGCATTTCTTTCTTCACTACCCACCACCCGCTACTAACTATCCCCCATCTTTTCATCTTCTTGCACACTCGTCTGCATTTCTTTGGTATTTGCGAAAATCACAACTCTCTTTTTTTCATGGAATTGCGCACTCTTCGACAAAAAACAGGGGGTAGCGTGCCGTGCCTCTTTGCTAAAGATCCCTATCCCGGCCCATTCACGCCGCTCAAGAATCCGCCGAGGTGTCCGGTTACCGTCACCAGTGCAACTCCGATCGCCTCCATGGGCAGGCGGTAAGTGGGCAGAACTCCTCCGTGTTTGCGCTGTGCTCTCAGGTGGACGAGAAAGACTATCCAGATCAGCAGGCTGGAAGCCCAACCGAGTATGAGGTGCATCAGGAGGATACCCTTTAGCCGCTGCCCTTCGAGCTGCCACTGCCAGGCGAGAACGCCGGTAATCAATACCGGCACGGTGACAACCGCCGCAGCCAGCAAATTGCAATAAGCTGCTGCGGCCAGAAATTGCCGTTTCCTCCATTGCGCCAGAAAATCAAACGCCACGCCCGCGATAAACAGGGCGATCGGAAAATGAATCAGCACCACATGTTGCGCGTGTTTCGCAAGCAGCGCGGCTTTGATGTCGAACGGATGCAAGGCCTCTCCTCACTCACTGCACGATGACCTTGCCGGTCATCTTCGGGTGGATCGAGCAGAAGTACGGATAAGTTCCCGCTTTGCTGAAGGTGTAAGCGAACTTCTCATCCGTATCGAGCACTTTGGATTTGAACGCGCCCTCCGTGCTGACGACCGTATGTGGGATATCGTCGCGGTTGGTCCACGTCACCGTTGTTCCCACGGGTACGGTGAGCGTTCCCGGGCCGAAGCTGAAGTTATCGATCTTTACCTCCGTCGTTTCCGGCTTCTGTTGCGCGCTTGCCAGTAAGTCCTTCTGGCTCACGTCGACCGTTCCCACGCCGATTACCACCGCCACTGTCAAAACTGCTATAGACACACTTCTCCTCATTCTTTTTCTCCTGTTCAACTTAACTTCCGAGCTGATTGGTTTCTTGATCCTGGCTAGTTCCGGTCACGCGAGCGTCGAATCCACGACGGCCAGCGCGTGCTGCCCCTGAACGAAGTTCACATCGGTGATTCCCAGCACGCTCTTCAGTTGCTCCGCCGGCACCTTCATCGGCCCCGGCGAATCGGCCTTGCCCGGCTGCGGTTGCGGGAACGCGGTTGACGCAGCAGTGTGAAACGTGACGTTGCCCTCGACTTTCTGCATGGTCTGGTGAATGTGACCGTTCAGCACCGTCACCGAGCCGAACTTCTTCAGATACGCCAGCGCCTGAGCGCTATCTTCCGTACCCCAACCCCACTCCGGATAGACGGACCAGAGCGGAATATGCGCGAATACCACGATGGGCGTGCTATGTTTCAAGTGTTTCACGTCGTCTTCCAGCCATTCGAGCTGCTCGTGGCCAAGCGTTCCGAGCCCACCGGCTTTCAGATTCATGACGTTGACCAGCCCGATAAAGTGCGCGCCCTTCTTATCGAAGCTGTACCAGCCCCCGCCCTTACTGCCTTTTCCATAGCGCTCCAGGAACTGTTTCCCATCGTCGTTCAGCACATCATGTTCGCCCGGCACATAAAAGACGTCCTTGGGTTTGGCGCTCTTCAGAATCTGGTCGACGGTATCAAACTCCTCTGGCTTCGACAGGTGGCTGATATCGCCCGTGTGCAGCATGAATTCCGGCGCCGCCGGTAGGGCGTTGATCTTGTCCACAGCGGCTTTCAGCGTGCCTGCAACGTCGGGATTTGCCGGTTTATTGAATCCCATGTGGCTATCGCTGATCTGCACAAAGCTCAGTTCGCCCATGGCTTCTTTCGGACTCAGCCCTGGTAGCCGGCTGAGGCTGTACGATTTCAGCACGCCGCCGCTCATCACACAAAGGGCTCCCGTACCCGCCCAAGCCATGCACTTCAAGAATCCCCGCCGGTCGATCCCGTCGTCGTTGTGATCGTGCAGGATTTCGTCCTTACTCTTACCCGTCATTTCTTCCTCCGCGACTTCTGAAGACACCTGTATCCGTAACTATTTATTGCCGCCCGTTCCCGCCAATTTTCTTGGGAGGGCGGCGCGGGTGAGAGAGTCCAGGGAGCCCGCGCCGCATATGGGACGTGTTTCGTTTGTCCAGACCACCAGGGGCCGCCAATTATTCCCGGTTTGGCCGCTTACGAACCTTTGGCCTTATTCGTCACATCAAAGGGGTATCTAGGAATAAAATGCCCCGTTAGGCGGTTCCTGCATATGAGTGGCTCTGACCAGGGAAAGGGTGCGGACGTGTTGGATGCGCAGGACCGGGCGCGCTTCGAGCAGCTCGTGCTGCCGCATCTCGATGCCGCTTTCAATCTGGCCCGGTGGCTGCTAAGAAGTCGCGCGGATTCGGAAGATGTTGCACAAGAGGCTCTGCTCCGCGCCTACCGTTTTTTCCGGGGGTTTCACGGGGGGGACGCGCGCGCCTGGCTTTTGCAGATTGTGCGCAATACTTGTTACACCTGGTTGGAGAAGAATCGCCCTGTGGAACTCATGACGGAATTCGACGAGGAATTGCATCCTCAGCCCAGCATCTCCCCCGAAGCTCTGGCGATTGCCGGAGACAATCGAGAGCACTTGACGCGTGCACTCGAAACGCTTCCGCCGCGTTTCCGTGAAGTTCTCGTTCTTCGCGAACTGGAAGGCTGTTCGTACAAGGAAATTGCGTCCATCACTGCCATCCCCATCGGCACCGTCATGTCCGCTCTGGCCCGCGCCCGCCAGCGTCTCCAACGCGCCCTCACGCACGCCTCTCCGCAGGAGGCTTCCCGTGAGCTGTGATTTCACGCCTACCGTTCTTCACGGGTATCTCGATGGTGAGCTTGACGCCTCGCGTGCTGCGGAATTCGAGCGTCACCTCGAATCCTGCCGCGAATGCGCCACGGCTCTCGGAGCCGAGGAATCTCGGCGTGCGTCTCTGCACGGCGCCAGTCTTTACGAGCGCGCGCCTGTCTCTCTGCGCAAGAAAATTCGCGCCGATCTTGATGCAGCTACGGCTTCTTCATTCGCGCTGCGGATTCCCGCCTGGCGATGGCTAGCGGTTGCCGCCGCCGTTCTGATGATTGCTTCTGTTTCCTGGTTTTCCTGGCCGCGTGTGCAGAATAGTGCCGCTTCTGCTCCCTTTACTGCCGCCGAGATCATCGACGCTCACGTTCGCTCCCTGCAGCCCGGCCACCTTACCGACGTAGCTTCCACCGACCAGCACACCGTCAAGCCCTGGTTCAACGGCAAGCTCGCCTTTGTCCCCCCCGTGAAGGATTATGCGGACGAAGGTTTTCCGCTGGTCGGCGGGCGTCTTGATGTTCTCGGCGGCCAGAATGTAGCCGCTCTGGTTTATTCACGCCGCAAGCACCTCATTAACGTTTTTGTTTTGCCCACCAAAGAGCCGGACACGCCCATTCATCCGCCGGGTGCCCGCCAGGGTTATCAGTGGGTTCACTGGCGTCATCAGGGCATGGAATTCTGCGCCATCTCGGATGCCTCGGCCTCCGATCTGCACGAGCTTGCCCAGCTCATCTATCAATAAGCAGTCTGAATCTCGGCGTTGTAGTTCGCTCAGGGTTTCTTCACAGCGGCGGGTAAAAGATCTCTCCCGCGATGGGTTCAAGAGGGAAGAAACTTACTGCTTCGGCTTGCTCTTTACGTAGGCCTTCGGAATTTCTCTTGCGTAAACCAAACGCAGCGTCAGGTTCTTATTCTCTCCGGACCGCAGCGTGACGTTCTTCTCCCAGGTAGAAAAAACACCTTTTCCAGACGCCCGGAGATCATAGTTGTCCGCGCGCAGCTTTGAAATCGAGAAATGCCCATGCGAGTCCGTGTGCACCGCGTGCGGCGCGCTGCCGCTCGACAATTGGTAGGACACGCTTGCGTGGGCCACCGGCCTATCGTCCGGGCCCAGAACCATGCCGCTCAGCGTGGAGGATCCTTTGCTTTGCGGGGCGCCCGATACGCCGCGAACCGTCACGAGCATGAGCATGAAAATCGATATGAATACGAGTGTGCGTCTCATTTTTTCCAACCTCGTCAGTGTCCCCGCAGGAAACGCCGTGGAAGGATTGCGCCTCGATTCGTAGCCGGGGCCGTTCCGTCCCTTTCAGCTTTGAGTGTAGAACGTGTCCGGCAGGACGAACGGTTGTACGCGGAGAATGTGCTTCACTGCCAACCTGCCACTTCGGACAGGCCGGTGATCTCGAATTCTTTTCTGGCCCTACTCGTTGCGCAAGGCCACTGCAGGATCCACGCGCGATGCGCGCTGGGCGGGAATCACGCACGCCGCCAGGGCAACGATGACAAGCGCGGCGGCTGTCCCCGCGTAAATGCCTGGTGCCACCAGCGTTACCCCGAACAACAGCGTCCGCAACAAGACGGCAAGTCCCGCGGCTAGCGCTCCGCCCGCCAGCAATCCGATGGCACTCAATTTCATTCCGCGCCCTAGAATCATTCGCGTCACGTCCACTGGCTTTGCCCCCAGGGCCATGCGCACTCCGATCTCCCGCGTGCGCTGCGCCACCGCATAAGCCAGCACCCCATACACGCCTATGCATGCGAGCACGAGCGCCAGCCCCGCGAAGACTCCCAGGAGGATCATGGGGCGTGTCCGGTCCGCAACGTCCGTCTCCATGAGTTGGTCCATCGTGCGGACATACGATACTGGTTGCTGTGGATCCACCGACCACACCGCATCTTCGACCATCTTGATCGTGTTTTGAGGTTCGTTCGACGTTCGCACCACAAGCATCGAAAACCCGCCCGGCTTCTTTACCTGTGTCACTGGCACGTACACCGCTGGCTTCATCTCGTACAAGAGTCCTCGTTCGCGAATGTCGCGTACGACGCCCACCACAGCCCACCAGGGTTCTTTCTCGCCCCCGAAGCGTATGCGTTTCCCGACTGCGCTCTTTCCCGGCCAGTGCCGGCTGGCGAGAAACTCATTCACTACCACGGCTAGCGCCCCGCCTTCGTGGTCGCTCTCGTCCAGCAAGCGGCCTTCTTTCACTCTTGCGCCCAACATCTCCAGATACCCAGGCGTCACTTCCCGGTAGAGGGCGTCGTTGTACTCTCCCGTCGGCAGCGGCGGCTGGCCCTCGACGGTGTAGCCTTCCGTATCTCCGTTGGTCATGAACGGCGCGTCGGACCCAAATCCGGCTCCCTTCACTCCCGGAAGCGCGCGTACGTTTTCCTCCACGGCGTGAAAGAATCCGCGCACCTTTTCGTCCGTGTCGTATTTCTTCTCAGGCAGGGGCACTCCCATGGTCAACAGATGATCGGCCTGAAATCCCAGTTCTTGTTTCCGCAGATTCCAGATGGTCTGGATCATCAACCCGGCGCACACCAGCAGAGCGAAGGCCAGCGCAAATTGTCCTACCACCAGCGTATCCCGCAGCCGGAGTCCGCCGCGCGATTCTCCGCCTCGGCCTCCATCCTTGAGCGATTCTTGCAGCGGCACGCGGGTCGCTCGCAGCGCTGGTGCGAAGCCAAACAACATTCCTGCCGCAATCGAAATCCCGGCGTTGAATAGCAGCAAGGGCCCATTCACTGCGAATCCGTCTCCCGCCTGCTCCGGCACCAACTGCCCAAATACGCTCCAGCACATCTGCCCGACCCACAACCCCAGAAATCCGCCCGCAGCGGACAGCGCCAGGCTTTCGGTCAGCAACTGCGAAGCAATTTGCCAGCGCGATGCGCCCATCGCCAGCCGAACTGCAATCTCTCTTCTCCTGCCTGTCGATCGCGCCAGCAACAAGTTCGCCAAATTCGAGCACGCAATCAGCAGCACGAACAGGGAAGCAACTTGCAGCACCAGCAGTCCGCTCCGGGCGTCTCCCGCAAAATCCTTTTGAATCGGTACAACCACCGCGCCCACCTTTGCGTTTGATTCCGGGTACTGCTTTTGTAGGTTCAAGGCAATTCGTTCCATGTCCGTCTGGGCCTGCTGAGTCGTTACTCCCGGTTTTAGCCGTGCGACTACCGTAAGGAAGTGCGATTGCCTCCGTGCCCATTGTTCGGGTGTGAACGCCATCGGCACCCAGTAGTCGCTGTTTTTCCGGTCGCCAAAAAAGAAATCCTTCGGCATTGCGCCAACCACTTTCGTCTGCACCCCGTTCAGCAGGATCTCTCGCCCAATGATCGCTTCATCACCGCCGAAGCGCCTGCGCCACAGGTTGTAACTCAACACCACGACAGGAGTTTGCGCATTGTCTTCTTCCACGGTAAACGGACGTCCCGCGACCGGCTGCACGCCAAGGACGTCAAAGAAATTCGGCGTCACCTTCTTTCCCGAAAGCTGTTCCGGCTGCCCATCTCCCGTCAGACTGGCCGTGACGAAGCGCGTCGCCAGCATATCGGTGAACACCTGGTTTCGCGCCCGCCAGTCCAGATAGTTGGCCGGCGCGGGAGTATTGAAGGCAAAACCGATAAACGAAGCGTCCTCCCACACCACCGCCAACCGGTCAGGTTGGGAATACGGCAGCGACCTCAGCAGCACCGCCTCTACCGCGCTGAAAATAGCTGTGTTAGCGCCGATTCCCAGCGCCAGGGCCGCGACCGCCAGCGCGAAAAAGCCAGGATTGTTGGTGATTTGCCGGAAGGTATACCGCAAATTTGTAAGGAAGTTCATACCAAAAAGACGACCAGTGGCGCGAAATGTTTCCTGTATTTTGCCTCTGGGGGACCGTCGCATCTTGCCGATCCTGAATTTCCTTGCGTCATGCATCGAGCGCGCCGCTAAAGTGCGGTCTATGAAATACTTGGATGTCTACATTTCAGGAGCACTCATGCCACGCTACCTCACGCAACACACGCTTGCCTGCCTCACGCGCCAGGGAGCCGAAGCTCTTGCGCAGCGCATGCAGGCCGGAGGGCTCGCGCATGCGGAACGCGTCCTCGTCAACATGCTCGAAGGAAAAATGTTCGTCGAATTCCGTGCCGACTCCCGCGAGAATCTGGAAGCCTGGCTGAAAACGGAGGGAATGCATTTCGATTTTCTAGTGCGCATCGAGTGGGAAATGCACGGCGACAAACTTCAGATCGCTGATTAAATCTGGCGCTTTCTAAGAACTTGCGAATTGCAGAGTGAGTGGGAGGGCTGGACCTGTGACCGGAATCGCCACGCGCTGTCCCACAAGCGGTCACTCCTGCTACGGGGCCCTTATAATAGAACGACGCTAACATATTTATTTACAAGTACTTATAGCGGTTGTGGCGGTGGCGATTGGCCTGCCGATCTTTACCACACCATGTGCAGCACCTCCCTATTTCTTGATGGCCCCGCCCGCTCCGCGTTGCTTCTGCAGGCGCGAAAGGGCGACCGCGAATCGCTGGCCAAGCTGATCCTGCCATACGCACCCGGCCTATACTTGGGGGCACTGCGGCTGACGCGCAATCCCGCGGACGCGGCAGACGTGCGCCAGGACGCCTTCCTGAAGGCCATGACGCGCCTCGAGCAGTTTTCCGGCACGTCGGGCGAAAACCGGGACGACCTGCACGCGTGGGTTTCGCGCATCGCCGCGAACGCGTCGATCGACGTGATCCGCAAGCGACGTGACGGGAAACTCTTCTCGCTTGAAGAGCCGAGCGGGGCGGGCGAAGAAACGCTGGGAAGTAACGCACCAGCGTGCGAAGACAATCCCGAAGAACGCTTCGCGCGGCGCGAAATGCGCAAGTTGATGGCGGATGCGATCAAGCAACTGGCTCCGGATATGCGCCAGGTGTGCCTCTTGCGCGACGTCTTGCAGTATTCGACGCAGGAAGTTGCTGAGCGGCTGGGGATTTCGGCGATGGCGGTGCGGCTCAGGCTCTTCCGAGCGCGCCGGAGACTCCGGGAAAAGCTGAGCGTGGCGCTGCGGCCCGCGAGGCAGAGGCAAGCGCACGCGGCAGCGGTGGTGGTGCAGATTGCGCGGCGCGGCGAGCAACGCAAACGCGAACAGAGAGTTCCCCTCGCGGCGTTTGCGGAGTGCGCCTGCGGAGATTGAGTAAAGAGTGACACGCGAGCGGCAACTCTTCACGTCCGCAACTTCTATCCATTCAAACAGTTCAAAAGAAAATTATCGAGTAGAATTGATAGTGCCGGAGTAGAATCGTCGTGGTTCTCTCCCAGGAGTACCATGGAACAGGATCGGCGCCGAAATCCCCGGTATCCGTTCGTTGGGTCCATCGAGATGCGCGAAGGCACGTCCGAAGACAAGAGAACAGCCCGTGTCAAAGAGCTCAGCTTGAACGGCTGCTACGTGGATACGCAGAGCCCTTATCCGCTGGGGGTATCCCTGGCGATAAAGCTTTTCACCGAGACCGAGTTTTTTGAGGCGCAGGCAAGCGTCATCTATTCTCAGGCAGATCAAGGCATGGGGCTGATGTTTCGAGAAACAAGACCCTATTACCTCATGGTGCTGAGGAAATGGCTGCTGGCGGCGATGATGGGAAAAAAGGGGCCTCAGAGCTGAATATTTTCGCACCCGGAATATCCTCGATCTCACCTCTTAGTGCCGTTTCCTGAATAGTCCAGTGTTGTTTGGACCTGGCGGAAAAATACTTTACACAGAGTTCAGAAAGAGCACAGAGGACTCAAAGCGGAAAAAAGCGGCGCGCACTAGGAGGAGCAGGCTATTTGACCGAGCGATTGGTGGAAATCGTGCGGGCTTCGGGACTCCTCGGGGTCCAGTCTTCGGGAGGGAAGGCCACACGCCAGAAGGTTGGGCGCGGTACGGTAAACTCCAGACCGATCTCTGCCTTGCCGCCACGCACCGGGCCGAGGAACACCACATGGCACTCCTGTTCCTCTTCCGTTTTGTTGTGCCGCACGTGAACCGCGCTGCCGCTGGTGACGCGAGCGGCAAGCAGAACCAAGCCGCCGTGGGCGTTAATGGCAAGAGTTTCGGTGAATTCCTCGAAGTCCTTACCCTGAGAGTCCTTCCCGCGTATGCGGATGCCGACTTGCATTAGCACGCGCTGACTGCGGCGCCGTGCGCCCGCATGCATGGGGGTATTGGGGACTTGCGTCATACAACCTCTCTACAAAATAACTATACGCCACGGGATGGGATTGTCGAGAGCATCCCGGAGAGCGTATGCAAAGTGGCTACCGTGTTTTTAAATCCGTTGATCGATCGGAACGTAATGACGCGTGTCGTGCCCGAGATAGATCTGCCGCGGGCGCGCAATTTTCTGCTCGGGGTCCAGGAGCATCTCTTCCCACTGCGCGATCCAGCCGGAAGTGCGCGGAATCGCGAAGAGAACGGGAAACATGGTCATCGGGAAACCCATCGATTGATAAATGAGGCCGGTGTAGAAATCCACGTTGGGATAGAGCTTGCGCTTGACGAAGTATTCGTCTTCGAGAGCGATGCGCTCGCACTCGAGAGCGATTTCGAGAAGGGGGTTCTTGCCCATAAGTTCGAAGACTTCGTAAGCGATGTGCTTGATGATGCGGGCGCGCGGATCGTAATTCTTGTAAACGCGATGGCCGAATCCCATGAGCTTGACTTCACCGGCTTTGACGCGCTTGATGAACTCGGGAACTTTCTGTACCGAGCCGATCTCCATGAGCATGTGCAGAACCTCTTCATTGGCGCCGCCATGGAGAGGGCCGTAGAGCGCAGCGATGGCCGCGGCGGTGGCGCAGTAGGGATCGACGTGGGAGCTGCCCACACCGCGGATGGTGTTTGTGGAGCAGTTCTGCTCGTGGTCGGCATGCAGGATGAAAAGAACGTCGAGCGCGCGCTCCAGGGTCGGGTTCGGCCGGTACTTTGGTTCGGTGGTGCGAAAGAGCATGTTGAGAAAGTTGCCCGGATAGCTGAGGTCATTGTCCGGATAAATGAACGGCATGCCCAGGGTGTGGCGATAAGAGAATGCCGCAATCGTCGGAATCTTTCCGACGAGACGATAGGTCTGCTTCTTGCGCGACTCGGCGCTAAAGATGTCTTTCGCGTCGTGATAGAAGGTGGAAAGTGCGGCGATCGTGGAGATCATCATGCCCATGGGATGGGCGTCGTAGTGAAAGCCGTCCAGAAATTTCTTGATGCTCTCATGGATGAAAGTGTGATGCGTGACGTTGTAGGTCCAATCCTTCAACTGCGACGCCGTGGGCAATTCGCCATGCAGGAGCAGGTACGCGGTTTCCAGGTAGGTGCTTTTTTCCGCGAGGTCCTCAATGGGATAACCGCGATAACGCAGGATCCCGGCGTCGCCATCGATGTAGGTGATCTTGCTGATGCACGAAGCGGTGTTATTGAAGGCCGGGTCGTAGCTCATCAAGCCAAAATCCTTGGGATCCACCCTGATCTGGCGGAGGTCGGCGGCGCGGATGGTGTCGTGGGTGATGGGGACTTCGTAGGATTTGCCGGTGCGATTGTCGGTGATGGTGAGGGTTTCGCGGGACGCGGGGGAGCCCTCTGGCTTTCTCGTCGTCGTTGCGGACAGTGGGGAGTCCATTGAAAAATCCTCGCAGGCCGCGGGGCGGTGCCGCGCTTTCGTTATCACTGTACACCAAAGGGGGCGCCGCCGGAAACTGGCCGAAGAGGCGGTGCAAAGTGCGCAAATGCAAAGGGTTGGTTGGAGGCCAGAGGCGCAGGGAACGGGGAACGCGGAGGGAAGCAACTATACCTCTTGACAATTATCGTTATAACGAGTATTATGTTTTTGCAAGACCCCGGAGGTGGGCCATGATGGATATTCGCAAGAGCGGCGAACGCGGGCACGCGAACCACGGCTGGCTGGATTCGCATTTCACCTTTTCCTTTGCCGATTACTTCGATCCCGGGCACGTGCAGTTCCGCACCCTGCGGGTGATGAACGACGACCGGGTTGCGGGCGGCGGCGGTTTTCCGAAACACCCGCACCGCGACATGGAAATTGTGACCTACGTGCTGGAAGGCGCGCTGGAGCACAAGGACAGCATGGGCAACGGCTCGGTGATCAAGCCGGGTGACCTGCAGTACATGAGCGCGGGTACCGGCGTGGCGCACAGCGAGTTCAACGCGTCCAAGACGGATCCGGTGCACCTGTATCAAATATGGATGCTCCCGGAAAAACAAGGTCTGAAGCCGGCCTACGACCAGAAAAACTTCAGCCAAGCGGAAAAGCGGGGAAAGCTGCGGCTGGTCGCTTCACCGGATGGGCGGGATGGCTCGGTCAAGATCCGTCAAGACAACGAGCTGTACGCAACGGTTCTGGGCGCGGGCCAGACCGTGAAGCACGAACTGAAGAAAGACCGGCACGCCTACGTGCAGGTGGCGCGGGGCAGCATTAAGCTGAACGGCACGCCGCTTGAAACAGGCGATGGCGCGGCCATCTCCGCCGAAAAGGCCGTCGAGCTCACTGGCCTAAAAGACGCCGAGGTCCTGCTCTTCGACCTGGCCTAAGCAGGAACTCGGTCGACTAAGCGCGCAGGGGAACTCTCCCTTCTGCGCGCGCTCTTTGTTTCTTATGCCGATGTTTTTAGCCGCGGGTGCGGTGGAATTCGCGCATGAAGGTGGTGAGGGCTTCCACGGCTTCAAGGCTGACGGCGTTGTAAAGCGAGACGCGCATCCCGCCGACGGAGCGGTGGCCAGACGTGCCGACCAGTCTGGCCGCGGCGGCTTCAGCGGCGAACTTCTTCTCGATGGAGCCGTCTCCCCCCGCTACGCGAAAAACTACGTTCATTTTTGAGCGCGAGCCTTTTTCGACCGGGCAGGAATAGAATCCGCCGCTCGATTCGATGGTCTCGTAGAGCAGCCTGGCTTTGGCCTCATTGCGCTTTTCGATGCCCGCAATTGCGCCTTCGGATTCGATCCATTCCAATACCAGGCCGACGATGTAGACCGCCAACGTCGGGGGCGTGTGATACAGCGACTTCTCCTTGATATGCGTGCGGTACTGCAGAAGCGTGGGGAGATTCTTGTCGGCGCGCTCGGCGAGGTCTTTGCGGATGATAACCACGGTGACGCCGGAAGGGCCAAGATTTTTCTGGGCGCCGGCGAAGATGACGCCGTACTTTTTCACGTCGATGTGGCGCGAGGCGATGTCAGAAGACATGTCGGCGACCAGCGGCAGGTGGCCAGTTTCCGGCAGGATTGTCCACTGCGTGCCTTCGATGGTGTTGTTGGTGCAGATGTGGACGTAGGAGGCATCGGGAGAGAATTTCATTTCGTCGCGGCGGGGAAGCCGCGCGAACTTTTCCGATTCGGTGGAGGCCGCGATATGGTGGAGGATACCCTTTTGCAATTCACCAATGGCCTTGGCGGTCCAAGTGCCGGTATGGAGAACGTCAACGGGCTTTCCAGGGAGGCAGAGGTTCATCGGGGCCATGGTGAACTGCATGCTGCCGCCCCCTTGTACAAAAATGACCGCGTAATCGTCTGAGATTCCAAGGAGATTCCGGAGCTTCTGTTCCGCGCTAGCGTTGATGCTCTCAAATTCCTGTGAGCGGTGGCTCATCTCCATGACGGACATGCCACTGCCGCGCCAGTCGAGGAGTTCCTCGCGGATTCGTTCGAGGACAGGAAGGGGAAGGGCCCCCGGACCGGCGTTGAAATTGAAAGCGCGCTTGGTAGCTTGTGCGGGAAGCGTGGACGAAGTCACGACGGACAATCCTCTCTCATCAGGATTCGCAGCGCTGCCGGGGCGGGGAAACGCCGCGCACTTAGTAATCCAGAATAGCAGAAATCACCGGGGCCTCTGCGGTGCGATTTGGTCTTCGTTTAGAACCGCCTGACTGCTAACGCCAAATAGCTAAGGCGGCAAGTAACAGAAGACTGGAGAAATCTCACACGCTTGTCTTCGGCTGAGAAATTAAGGAAAGTCCTCTTGACTTATTGGGGTCTCTCGAAGCAAAACTACTATAGCCTCCTTCCCCCAGGGGCTTGAAAAAAGCGGGAACGCGCCTGCTCGCCCGCGCTGGCGCGCTCGCTGGAACTTTTTAAGGAGCATATTGAGCGCACCGCTCGCCAATTCAGAGCGCGGTCCCCGGCAGCAGTTCGAGCTATCGATCGGCTGCGTGCCCCTTCGCCTTGAAATGACTGACGCGCAGCTTTTTGGCGCGGCATCGGCGCGGTACGCCGCGTTCGCCGGAGCTGCCGCACAGCCGGTCACGATCGCCCTGAACGAGGGCGCGGCTCCTGAAGGTCCACCAGCCGACTTTGACTACGAATTCGAGGGCGCAGCGCTCCGCGTTTTTTCCGGTGAAATTCGTTTTGATGGCGTCAGGCACCAATATGCGCTCGATTCCCTGCTGCGCGTTCTTCTCAGTTGGAAACTTCTTGGCCACCACGGATTTCTACTTCACGCCGCCACCGTCATTCGCAACGGAAAAGCTTACCTATTTACGGGCAGGTCGGGCGCGGGGAAGAGCACGGTGGCATCGTTGTCACCGGAAGGAAGTGTCCTCACTGATGAAATTTCCCTGCTTCGCCGGGAAAATGGAGCGTGGCGCGCGTACGGAACTCCCTTTTGGGGCGAATTCCGGGCAGCTGGATCGAATACGAGTGCTCCCGTCGCGGGAATTTTCCGTTTGCAGCAGGCTGCGGAAAACCGGCTGGAAGCGCTCCGCCCCTTGGCGATTCTTCGCACTCTTCTGCCGAACGTGCTTTTCTTCTCCGCCGAAGCGAAAGCCAACCGGCGGCTTCTTGAAATTCTAAGTCAGGCCGCGACGGAAATATCCGGCTACAACCTGGCATTCCGCAAGAACTCGGCGTTTTGGGAGGTTCTTCCCGCATGAACGCTCCGGCCGCTGTTTTTTGGCAGAAGAACCCGGCTCTGGCGTGGAGAGAAATTGACGACGAGACAATCATCATTTCCCCGAATGACAGCGTTATGCATGAGCTCAACGACACGGGAAGTTTCCTCTGGAAAAACATTGATGGCAGGAAGTCGGCGGCGGAGCTTGCGGAACTTCTGGTTGAAAATTACGAAGTCGCGCCGGACATCGCATTATCCGACACCCAAGCGCTTTTGGAAGAGATGGCTTCGCGGAAATTGTTGGTGACCGTCCCGGCGACGCGTGGTGTATCACCTTGACCGCAACTTTATCAGCGGGTCTTACGCCCATAATGGATCGCCTGATCTCACGCACGGTCGAAAAGCACCGGCCGCTCAGCGTGCATTTCGACTTGACGTACCGCTGCAACGAGCGCTGCGTGCACTGCTATCTGGATCATGACGACCAGGGAGAACTGACCACCGCGGAGTGCCTGAAGGTGCTGGACGATCTGGCGCGCTCGGGGGCGATGTTTTTGACGTTCAGCGGCGGTGAAATTTTCCTGCGCCCGGATCTTTACGAAATTCTGGCCGCCGCGAGAGGCCTGCATTTCGACATCAGCTTGAAGACCAACGCGCTGCTGGTCACGCCCGAACGTGCGGCGCGGTTGCGCGAGTTTGGCGTACGGCGCGTGCAGATCAGCGTTTACAGCGATATCCCCGCGGTGCATGACGCCATCACCAAGGTTCCCGGATCGCTGCAGCGGACTCTGGCGGCGATTCCCATTCTGCTCGAGCACGGATTGCAGGTGAAGCTGGCCTGCCCGCTGATGCAGGAAAACTTGATGGCCTACCGTGGCGTGATGGCGCTCGCGGAAAAGTTGGGCATTCCTTACATTCTGGATTTGACCATCACGCCGATGATGGACGGCTCGGGCGGACCGCTGGCGCACCGTGCATCGGTTTCCTCGCTCCTGCCGGTGCTGCAGGATCCCCTACTGCATGCCTGCAAGCCGCACCCGGGCGCGCCAGCAGCCGGTGCCGTGAATGCCCCGCCGCCGGCATTTGGGAGCGCCGTTTCGAGCGGCGTCGAAAGTCTGGCTTACGAAGACTTGCCTTGCAGCGCGGGCCACAATAGTTGTTACATTTCGCCGTATGGAGATGTCTTTCCCTGCGTGCAATTGCCCCAGGCGGCGGGGAATCTGCGGCGCGAGAAATTCGATGAGATCTGGTATCACGCGCCGCAGCTCGAACGGTTACGCGCCATACGCGAGAGCCAGCTTCCGATCTGTTCGCGATGCGAGATTCGGAGCTTCTGCGAGCGCTGCCCGGGCCTGGCGCTGATGGAGGGCGGGGATATGCTTGGAGCCTACGAGCGCGCTTGCGCACTCGCAGAAGAGAAAGCGAGACTGGCCGGTGTTGCCGTCCCCATCAGCGCACTTCATAGAGGACGAGAGATACCCTCATTTCAGCCAGCCCCTCCGGCCGAATTCGCTTCTCTTCGTAAGGGTTCTAGTTCAGACTGAGGAAACGCGGAATGCCTGAAGATAACAAGAACTCTCCCCCGGCGCCCGGCGAGAAGAAGCCGTATACAAAACCGAGCGTTGCTTCAGAACCGATCTACGAAACGTTGGCGCTGGCGTGCGGCAAACTGCCGGGCCAGGGTGGCGTTTGTAACGCAGCTCCGCGCCGCTCGTAGAGGAACCTGGCGCACTCTTCGGGGGGGCGTAACATCCGATAAAATATTCCGATTGAGTACTGTAGCTTTGGGCAAGCAAGTACTTCCTGTCCATTGACCGCCCACCCCCAAGAGACCACTGTCATAGGAGAAGTTGGACCAGATTCGCTTCCGAACGACTTCTCCTGATTTGCTCCAGTTCGGAACAGGCCAAAATTTTGCATGCTTATACTTCCATTCGCGCGGGTGTTGCTGCATCTCGCTGCATTGTCGGAACATGGTGACCTATGCGGTCGAATTTCAGCAGTGAGGTTTGATGGAGATTCGAAAAGACCAGGAGAAGAAAACGAATCGCGTCGCCGGGGAACGCCGCGCGGACGATGCGCGGCGAATTGCGGACGCACTTAACCGGCGTGGCCGGATTTCCCTGCGCGTTCACGGCACCAGCATGCAGCCATGGATGCGGTCGAAGGATATCGCCCTGATCCGGCGGATCTCCATTGAGAATGTGCGCTGCGGGGACGTGGTCTTGTTCCGGCGCGAAAATCATCTCTTCGTGCACCGCATTGTCGAGAAGCGGGGCTCGCTGAATGCCGCGCAGCTTCTTTCCAAAGGCGATGCGCATCCGACCTCCGATGGCGTCGTTCAAGAACAGGAATTATTGGGCCGCGTGATGCGAATTTACCGGAACGGCAGGCGCATTGATCTTGATGCCCCGCGCCAGCTTGCATTGGGACTGTTCATCTCACAACTCTCGCTGCACAGCCGGTTTTGGTATCCGCTGGCAAAATTAGCTGCCATTGTGACGCGGCCGGTTCGGCGGGTGATAAACGCACTGTACATCTCCAACGCACCGGTTCGCTGACTTCGCGGGTTTTCTATTTCTGGGTTACGGAACGCTGCATACCCTTTCCATTTATAAGGCCCCTTAAGACGTCCGCGCGGTGCGTTCTGCTGCTGGATATAACTCTCTTGAGCATGTGTGCTCTGTAAACAGCAGGCTAGCCCCACATGGGTGGCAAGAGCGGAAAGGTTTCAGGGTTGCGCGACGAGCGCAAACTCGACGCGCTTGCGCATCGGATCGATCCGTTCAGCGCGCACGCGGACCTTATCGCCGAGGTGCCATTCTAGTTGGCGGGGCTTTGCGCCGCGGCTACGCCGGGCGCCGGGGGCTCCGCGGCCACCTCCACCGGGCAAGGCTACGATGGCGTGATCGCGCTCGCGAAGCACGCATCGCGTGCCGGCAAATTCCTCGAGTGCGCCGACCGGAAGAAGACCCTCCACGAAGACTTCGAAAAGCTCGACAAAACAGCCGTATTTCTGTACGGAAATGATCAGCCCGTCGTATTCCTCGCCGAGGTGCTCCTCCATGAATTGAGCGGTTTTCCAATCCATCAGTTCGCGCTCGGCGCCGTTGGCGCGGCGCTCCGCTTCGGACGTTTCTGTAGCGATTTCTTCGAGGTTCCTGTGCGAGTAGAGCGTGGACTCCGACCCCGGCGAAGCGGCCACATGCGTCTTCGAAGAGGCTGGAACATCATTCGGATGATCGAAGGCCCATTTCAGAATGCGATGCACGATTAGGTCGGGATATCGCCGAATGGGCGAAGTGAAATGCGTGTATTCGTCGAAGCCGAGGGCGAAATGCCCGAGGGGCTCGGCGGCATAGCGCGCTTGCTTCAGGGAACGCAGCATGAGGTAGGAGACGATGCGTTCTTCCGGCTTGCCGATAACTTTTCGAATCAGGCGCTGGTAGTGCTGCGGCGTGATGCGCAGCTCGCCGCCCGGAAGCGCCACCTTCATGCCGCGTTCACGGCCGTGGCCGTAGGAGTCGGGCCGGCCGGCTTTCGCGGGCGCCGGGACGCGTCCATGGCGAACGGCGACTTCGCGCTGGTGCAAGTCTTCGACGCCGAGTGAGTAACCGAAGGCGCGGGCCAGCTCTTCGAACTCAAGGACTTTGCGCGCGTCAGGCTTCTCGTGAACGCGATGCAGCGATTCCGTGCCGCGCCGCAGAAGATAGCTGTCGACCGCACGGTTCGCGGCCAGCATGAACTCTTCAATGAGCCGGTGCGCGATGTTTCGCACGCTGCGCGTGATGTTGGTCATGCGCTGCTCCTGGTCGAATTCGATGACCGGTTCGGGCAGATCGAAATCGATGGAACCGTGCTCGGTGCGGCGGGCATTGAGAAGCAGCGCCAGTTCTTTCATTTCGCGGAAGCGGGGTGCCAGCGCGGCGTAGCGCTCGGTCATTTCCGCGTCGCCTTCAAGGACCTTGTTGACGTCCGTGTAGGTCATGCGCTCGGCGGAGCGGATGACGCCGGATGTCATGCGCGACGCTTTCATGTGCCCGGCGGCGTCGAATTCCATGAGCGCGCTCATGACCAGGCGATCCTCGTGCGGCTTGAGCGAACACATGCCATTCGAAAGGGCTTCCGGAAGCATCGGGACGGCGCGATCCGGGAAGTAAACGGAGGTGCCGCGGAGACGCGCCTCCCGGTCGAGAGCGTTCTCCGTTCGAACGTAGTGCGCTACATCGGCGATGTGAACTTGCAGGTGCCAGCCGCCATCGGCGCGATGCTCTACGTAGACGGCGTCGTCGAAATCGCGCGCGGTCTCTCCATCGATGGTCACGATCGGCAAGTGGCGGAAATCTTCGCGGCCCTCACGCTGGGTTTCACTCACGGGCTTCGCACCATGCTCCGCTTCATCCAGAACTTCGCCGGAGAATACATGCGGGAGATGATGCTTGCGGATGATGATTTCGGTGTCCACACCGAGATCGCCGGGACGCCCGAGAATTTCGATAACCCGTCCGGTCGCCGATGCGCCTCCTTGCGGATAACGCAGCAACTCCACGTCTACCACGGCTCCGTCCAGTTCATCCAGCCGCGGTATGCGTCTCAATCGGAGGCTGGTTTCATCCGCGCCGCTGAAGCCCAGCTTCTTCCACAGCCCCGGCGTCAATTCGCTGCCGCGCGGAATCACCACCTCGTGTTGGATTCGAACATCGTAAGGCAGCACCACATTTTGTTGCGGGCCGTAGCGAAACAAACCCACCACCGTCGGATGGGCCCGGCCAAGGATTCGAATGATGCGGCCTTCCGCACGCTGTGCGCCGGTGACGCCGCCCAAACGCTGAATCTTTGTCAGTACCTGGTCGCCGTGCATGGCGTCTTGGATCCCGTCGCGCGGGATGAATACATCGCCGTCGAGTTGCGGCATCGGTGAATCCGGTACCACGAACCCATAGCCGTCGTGGTGAAGCACCAGCCGTCCTTTTATTTCATCATGATCCGCGAGGCCCGAGCGTTGCGCAGGCCGCCTAGCGTCCTGCGGCTGCTGCTGACGGGGTCCCTCCTGTTCAGACTTGCGGCTCGGGAGCCGGTATCGTCCGCCGGGCAATTCCTTGATGGCGCCACGCTTCTTGAGCTTTGAAAGCATCTTGAATAACGGGCGATTGTCGGTCTTTTTCAGGTGGAGACCCTCCACGATCTCGCTCGCGGACGCGGGCTCGCTTCTAACTTGCAGAAAACGCAATATGTTGTCAGGGCTGAGGTGTGAAGGTCGTGGCATGAGGGCTTGCGCCAGACGGCCGGCGCCGGATTTCCACAGTAATTCTATTCACTTTTTTCGGTTTCTCAGGAACTTTTTTTTGGATTCCGGGGTTATATAGGCAGGCCAACACACGACCGGCTGGTCGCCCTCCGTCTGACTGGCCGGGTTCCCCGAGAGGGGAAAGAAGGGAGGCGGGACGACCTGGCCCGCCTCCCTTTTCATCCTTGTTCCCTGCTCAGCCTTTTACACAAACGACTTGGCGCAAGGTGTGGACGATTTCCACCAGATCGCTCTGCGCCGCCATCACCGCCTCGATCGGCTTGTATGCCGCCGGCGTTTCGTCGATGACCTCGGCGTCCTTACGGCACTCCACGCCCGCCGTCATGCGTTTGTGGTCTTCCACGCTGAAGCGGCGCTTCGCTTCCGTGCGGGACATTGCGCGCCCCGCGCCGTGGCTGCAGCTCGTGAAGCTTTCCAGACTTCCCTTGCCGCGAACAATGTAGGAACGCGCTCCCATGCTGCCGGGAATGATTCCCATGTCGCCTTCTCGGGCGCGCACTGCGCCCTTGCGCGTGACCAGGATGTTCTGGCCGTAGTGCCGTTCGCGCGCGACGTAGTTGTGGTGGCAGTTGATGGCTTTCAGCTCGGCGGCGAACGGCGGTACCTCGCTGGAATCGCGGACCGCGCCCACGATCTGCTCCATCATCAGCTGGCGGTTGCAGCGCGCGAAGTCCTGCGCCCATTCGACGGCTTCCACGTAGTCGTCGAAGTGCTCCGTGCCCTCCGAGAGATACGCCAGGTCCTTGTCCGGCAGGTTGATGAAAAATTTCTGCATGTCCTTGCGCGCGACATCGATGAAGTAGCTCCCCATGCGGTTGCCGACGCCGCGCGAGCCGCTGTGCAGCATGAACCACACGTTTTCCGCTTCATCCAGGCACACTTCGATGAAGTGGTTGCCGGTGCCCAGCGTGCCGAGGTGATTCGAATGATTGCCGCGATCCAGCTTCGGATGTTTTTCCAGAATCGCGTCGTAGCGCGGCTTGAGCCTCTGCCATACTTCGTTGTTGCGCGCAGGAATTTCCCGCCACGCCCCCGCGTCCCCGCGTCCGCCATGATTCGTTCGCCCGTGCGGAACCGCCTTTTCGATCGCGCTGCGCATCCCCTTCAAGTTGTCGGGGAGATCCCGCGCGTTCAGGTCCGTCTCGACCGCCATCATGCCGCACCCGATGTCCACGCCCACCGCAGCCGGGATGATCGCGCCCTTCGTGGGAATCACGCTGCCGACCGTGGCCCCAATGCCCCAGTGCACGTCCGGCATGGCCGCCACCCACTTGAAAATAAAAGGAAGCTGGGCCACGTTCAGGAGCTGCTTGCGCGCTTGATCTTCGAGCTGAACTCCCTTGGTCCACGCTTTGATGGGCACGCCGCTTTCAGTTGTCAAAACGTTATAGTTCTTCTCGTCAGACATGGGAGCATCCAGCATCCACTATCGCGCGACGGTGCTCAGGAATGGGTAGTGGCTCGCGGCGCCCATGAAGAACAGCATCGGAAACGACAACCAGAACGACGTGCGCGCTGTCAGGTAGTTCCAGCGCATCAAGCGGTCTGCTTCCGGCGGCATCGGTACGCCCTGCTCCGCGCTAGTGCGCGCCCAAGCGATGAGACGCTTCTGGACGCGCCAGATAACTCCCCAGGTATTCAGCAGCATTACCAACCCGAGCCCGCCGCCCACGCTGATGGCCAGGTGCGCGTTTGAAACGTTGGGCCCGCCATTCAACGCGAGCACCAACCACGACGCTGCGATCACCACAGCGGAAACTCCAATCACGCGCACCCAGGGGCTATCGAGAATTCCTTTCGCCGGAAGCTGCAGCGCATAAATAAAAACATACGCGACCACCCACACCAGCAGCCACCACCCGAACCAGTTGCCAATCAGCGAACGGTCGCCCGCAAGTTTCGCGTCTGCGGACAGATGGATCGTGAAATAGCGCAATCCCACGATCACCGTCACCAGCGCGGACGAGCGGAACCAACCCATCGCGCCGGGCATCAGCTCGGGATAGATTTTGATTCCTAGCTTGGGATCACACTTTTTCATCGCCGGCGTCAGCACCAGATTGAAAAAATACAGCAACCCAATCCAGATAATGCCGAAGACGAGATGCAGCCAGCGGAGCGCCATCATTTCATTGGCGTGTGGCGTATCAAGGAAGGAAAAGTGCGGGCGCCACTCAGGAAACGAAACCGCCAGGAGATAGAAAATCATTGGGGCACCTCGGTTGTGTTCTGGATTGGTCTGAGGAATCACCGTAGCCCATTGAGGCACGAACCGTCAATCCGCCGACGGTACAATGTTCAGAGAGTTTGGTGCCCGAGAGAGGACTCGAACCTCCACGACCTTGCGATCACTAGCTCCTGAAGCTAGCGCGTCTGCCAGTTCCGCCACTCGGGCACGAGTGCAGGTTCACCCCGACCGGGTCGGGGTGACGCTTGAGATGTTAACCACGGCCCAGCCGGAGTCACATGCAACGAAGCATTTTCATTCTGCCCGCCACTGCCCCCTTTGTCAACGCGACCAGAGTGCAGCCGCTTCAGAACGCCGGCGTCACCGGAGGCGCAGCGATCCCATCGGCAATCGCCGGTCCACGCACGCTTGACGCCGAGGGCCTGGCCGAAAAAATCTGCTTTAGTTTATTCATCTTGCCCTATATTCAGTGGCATTCCAGCCCAGGCCCTTAGGCAGGCAAACTCATGATGCAGCATCCATATTGATAATTCTATGCACTAGAATTTTTGATGCAAAGTGCTATACTCCGCCTTATCAAACCCAAATTACCCCTTGCCGGCCCGGCCGGCACCGCGGATCGGTTCCAACGGGAGGTCAACCATGGATCCACAAACGCTGACGGGGCCATTGCTTTACCTGCTGGTCGCCTGGGGAGTTGTTACCGCCGTATTCCTGGTTCTGTTGCTTCGGCGGAGCCTCCTCGCGAGCCACGAAGACGATCAAATTTTTCTCGATGCGGCTCAAGAACATATGGCCAGAGAGCAGCGGGAGATTGTGGCCAAGATCAACGCGCTCTCACGGCCCATCATGGGAACCGGCATCCTGGCAGGCGCATTGCTGCTGGTGATTGCTGGAATGTGGCTCAAGGAAGGGCTGAAGGGCCTCTTCTAGGTTTTCAGCTCTCGATCGTTTGCCGGCAAGCTTCAGCGCGGCGCCGGCTTTGCAGGCTGCTGCGGCACTGAAGGTGCGTTTGCAGGAACGGTCTGCGGGGCCCTCGGCGGAGCGAGCGAAGTGTGATTGTGCACGATGACCCAGTGGTTGTTGCGCTTTTCTAATACCACCGTTGTCTGGCCTTGGGAATCCATGTGCTGGCCATCCACAACTGCTTCGAAGTCCCACTGGTAGCATGCCCAACCCACCATACCGCTCACCTTGATGTAGGTATTCGTGCGATCCATGCGCACCTGTTGCATGCGCGCGCGCTGCTGCTGATAGATGGCTAGAAAATTGGCCCAGCCGAGAATCGGCGGCGCCCACGAGCCGTTCACGATCGCAACATCGTCGGCGTAGTCTTGGTGCAGCTTTTCGATATCCCCGAGCTGCCATGCGCCCAGCATATCCGAGAGCGTGTAGTCAATTTGCTGTTCGTCGCTCAAGGGAATCAGCATCTTGGAGCTGTCCGTGGAGGGAGCAGGGTCTGTCTTCTTTTTCTTTTCTTTCTGTGCCGCAGCGGGAGAAACGCAAGTCCAAGAGAGCGCGAATACCAGCAACAAGAGGATGACCTGGTGAGCCGTTCGGCTGGCCAAGCGCTTTCCAAAATGATTTCTCATTCGCGTTTCACCCCTCGGCTGAAAAGAATAGCACGGAGACTCGGGCGCGGCGGCGATTTGCCAGAGTTGGTTTGCTTGCTCCAGCCAGTTGTAGCTCAGGCTTTCAGGCCCGAGGTTTTTTCCTGGTCGACCGGGTTCCCCGGCTCTCGGACGCGCTGAGCAAATTGACGAAAAGACGGTAACCCCCGGGGACTCCTTCGGGCAATTGCCGGAAGAAGGCCAGGCCCGTATAAATGTAAGCGCCTTTGCCATAGCGGGTGTAGACAAGACCGCCGTCGAGGACAGGCTCGCCGGGATCGTTCATAGCGAGGAGCGGCGTGTATTTCGAATCGAACTGCGTCCAAAAATAAAGACCGCGTTCTTGCACCCAGCCCTGGAAGTCAGCCTGCGTGATTTTGTTGGGCCTGTTGAGAAGCGCATCATCCGGCCTCAGAAATTTGACCGGTGAATTTTCGTCGGTGATGCGCGGCAAGGCCCGCGGCGTTGGAGACGGGCCATCCTTCGCGGGTGGAATCGGCGGCGAGATCAGCGCGGGATACGGAGCATATTGGAATTTGTCCCAGGCAAATTCGCGCTGGTATTGCACGACCAGCGTCCCGCCGTTCGAAACGTAGTCCAGCAGCCGCTGATTCGCTCCAGACAATTCCGGCCGAAGTTCGTACGCGCGCACCCCGACCACGATCGCGCTGAATGGGGATAAATCTCGGAAGGCCAGCGCCACGGCGTCAAGCATCTCCACGCGAATGCCCAGGCGCTTGAGCGCTTCCGGCACAGGCTCGCTTTCCGCCGTGATGTAGCCAACGCGAAGATTCGCCGGCACAAGCACGTCAAAGGCGTGCACGGCGCACTGGGCCGGCTCACTCCAAAGCTGGGTCGGCAGCGTCGGCAAAGGCTCCAGCGAAGTGGTGAACTTCTCGGCCTTGTCGCCCCGGGCGCGATCGGCCACGCGCTCCGCGAACGCCGAAATCTTGAAGTTCCCCTTGCCGAGCTTCAAAGGCGGCGTCACCGTCAGCCGGGCATAGCGGTCGCCCGCTCCCTCGAATTTCAATGGCACGGCTGCGCCCGTTTTCCAACCCCGCGGAACCGTCAGCGCCGCCCGAACCTCACCCGCTTGAGCCGCATAGGAATGTACGCGGAGCAATACATCGAATGGCTTATTCTGCCTGGCGGTGATCTCGATCGCTTGCTTGGGCTCGACCGCCAGCGTGTAGGCCGGAACGATTCGCAGAGGTATTCGATCCGCTCGCGTGGAAGTTGCGCGGAGCTGCATCACCGGCGAGCTGACCGTGAACGAATAGCCATCGATCACGGCTTCCTCGCTAACCGTCACGAGTGGCGGAGGTTCCGGCAGTATCGCAGTGGCGGAGGGCGGTGTACGCTGCGGATTCTGTCCGGCGGAAACGGTAAAGCGAACGGATCCGCTGGTTTCAGCCTCTTCTTTGGCGACGGTCCAATCGGAGGGAAGCAACACTACGGGCTTCTTGAAATCTCCCGCGATCTCTCCGCGGTGATGAGAGTCCGCGCGAACCGAGAAAGACTCTCCGGAGACGATTTCACTGCGATCGGCGAGCGCGTCCAATCGCAGCCCCGCGACGAGCGCCAAAGCCGCGTCAATTTTTTCCCGTTTTCGCTTCAGGCCTCGCGCGAGGGATATGACCGGGGCGGGAACTTGGTACGAAATCGAAGGCACGGGCACTTCACTGATTTTTCTGCCTGCCGCAACCAGGGAATTGGCGGCCGACTTCCAATCGAGCCGCAAGGCCGCCTCGCGGGCCGACACCAGGGCGGCATCCACGGTTCGCATGAGCGGGTCAGCGCCCAGATTCCCGGCTTCATAGTCCTCGTCCAGCGGGCCAAGTGGTTGTGCGAGCAATGCCGGATCGAGCTCCTTGCCATCCTCGCGCTGGAGAGCGACGGCGCGCCGCAAGAACGGTGAGCCCAGAAAACCGGTGATTCCCTGGGTGCGATGATTGGCAAACGCATCGAGTCCCATTTCACGCCAGGATTTTCCGTAGAGCGGCGAAATCTCATCCACCGGTACCAAGTAACCCTTGGGGGCGTCGCTTCGGTCGAGGTCCACCAGGATCACAGGCTTTCGGTCGCCCCATGGCGTCAAGTCCTGTTCTTCCGGGGAAGAACCGTGCAGCTTGAAGGAAGAATCCGCCGCGAGTTCGACCGCCTTCGGAGTGAGTAATCCCGAGGCTTGATGATGTCCGTGGCCCCCGTGCACGCCGCCCCAGCCGTTAATCACAAGGTTGGGACGAAATCCGCGGATCACATGGACCATGTCCTCGAGGACCTGGTCGCCCCAGATCCGTTCCGTTTCTTCCGGCGTCTTCGAATAGCCAAAATCTTTGGCTCGCGTAAAATAGAGCCGCACGCCGTAGCCCCGTGTTGCCGCCAGCAATTCCTGCGTCCGCATCAATCCCAGTTGCGGCGCTTGTTCGGGGCCGAGATCGTTCTGTCCGCCCTCGCCGCGCGTGAGGGAGAGCAGCGCGACATCCGCATGAAGTCCGCGTGCGAGATAAGTAAGCACCGCAGCGCTCTCATCGTCCGGATGAGCCGTCACGTACAGGATCCGCGTAGTAATTCGAGCGCTCTCGATCGCCTCGATTGTTTCCGGCAAGCCGGGCCCTGTCCCCGGCGCGGGAGGAAATTGCCCTTTCGCTGCGGCCGCCCCAATGGAAAGAAACAAAGCTAAGTTCGCTAAGACAGTGAAGCGTTTCAATTTCCCTCCCTGGCTGCGTCTACTCTCCCCATCATGCATTTCTAAGCTCCAGCGACAGTCTTCCTTTAGAAGCTTGGTGAACGCGATCCGTTACGGAATGCTGGATACTGATAACCGATCACTTTTCTTCTCAAACGGCCATTGTCGCATCTCCCGCGCGCGAATGAGATAGGCAAGGGCTCCCAGAGCAATCTCCGCCAATCCCCATTTTCTCGTCGCCCCGGTCTGCCAGAAGAGCCACGCCCATCCGATCATCGTCAGCACCGCGGGCAGCGGATACAGCCACATCCTGAAGGGAAGGCCCTGCGTGCCCCGGCGCCGCCGCAGCAACATCACTCCGACCGCCTGGCCGATGAACTGCACGATGAGCCTCATGGCGAGAATTCCTGTAATGGCTTGTTTCAGTTTCAAGGAAACGCTGAAGACAAGCGCGAGTCCGGCCAACACTAACAACGAAACGTGCGGAAAGTGTTTCGTGGGATGAACCTTGCCGAACACCGGAAAGAAATTCCCATCCTGCGCGGCCGAGTAGGGCACTCGCGAAGCGCCAAGCAGCACGGAGAATGCGGAAGCGACAGCGATCCACAAAATCATTCCCGTCACGAAGCGCGCGGCCGCCTGCCCATACAATCGTTCGACAAACAAGCTGGCGATGAAATCGGAATTCTGCGCCTCGCGCCATGGCACCACGCCCAGGATGCTGGTCTGCATCGCCAGGTACAGCACGGCAATTCCCAGCACGGAAAGAAAAATGCCGCGTGGAATATTCCGTTCGGGATCCTTGATCTCGCTGCCGAGGTGGCAAATGTTGTAGTAGCCCCAGTAGCTGTACACCGTGCTGACCATGGCGGACCCCAGCCCCGCGAACCACACCCACGACAGATCGAAGGCCCCCGGCGGGAAATCAAACGCGATCTTGGCGTTGAAATGCGTGGCCCCTCCCCAGATCAGCCACAGCATGGTTCCCACGACGCCTATCCACAACAATACGGAAATTTTTCCGATCGTCGCGATTCGCCGGTAAAGCAGCATTACTATCAAGATGACTAGTCCTCCGGAAATCGCCTTGGCCTCGAGCGGCGTGAAGGGGTACAGGTATCCAGCGTACTTTGCGAAGCCAATCGACGCCGACGCCACGGAAAGGGGCGCCTGTATCAACGTTTGCCACACGAACAAAAAGGACATCAACCGGCCCCACCGCTCCGGACCGTAGGCTTCTCGCAGAAAGACGTATGTTCCGCCAGCTTTCGGCATCGCCGCGCCCAGCTCGGACCACACAAAGGCATCCAGCGTCGCCAGGAGCGCACCGGCCAGCCACGCGATGAGCGCTTGCGGCCCTCCCATCGCCCGGATCACCAGCGAACTGACCACGAACGGGCCGATCCCCACGATCTCGATCATGTTCAGCGCGACGGCCTCTTTCAGACCCAGTCCGCGCTCCAGGGTGGGGCTTCGAGCATTGTTGTTCGTCTTCACGGGTCCGCCGAGAATAACAAATGCCCGGCGCCTCGCCTAACCAAGACTCTTGCGACAAAAACCATTTCGCACTCTTCAGGAACAGCTTAAACTCGTGCGGCGCAGAGCCTGATCCTGCACAATCTCTTTTTCGGACAGGGACGATGATCGCATCGCGGATAGCTCGTGGGGCAGGTCTGGCTTGCCTCTTCCTCCTGGCGCCACTGGCGATGCCCGCCCGCGCCTCCACGATCACTTTGCCACCCGAGGCGCCCGCCATCCGCGACAAGATCTATTCTTTCGACCTCGACGGGGCCATCGGAGCTGCGAAGCGCATGGAACAGGAACGGCCCAATCACCCGCTGGGATATCTGCTGGAAACGGAAGCCTTGTGGTGGCGCATCTGGTGTACTTCCGCCGAGTTCAAGTATGGAATGAGCGACGCCCGGCGCCGCCCCAAGCTCGAAGCGGACCGGCACTATCTTGAGCTGGCCGCCCGGGTCTTGTCGCTGGCGGAAGCGCAAATCAAACAGAACGAATCCGCGGAAATGCAGTTCTATGCCGGGATGGCGGAAGCTTCCTCGGCGCGGCTCTACGCGCTGCGCGGCGAGTATCGCAACGCGGCCCGCTCCGGAGTGCGCGGACGCGAACACCTCCTCCGCGCCAAGGCTGTGGACCCGGATCTCGCCGACGCCGACCTGGGCCTGGGTCTTTACAATTATTACGTGGACACGCTCAGCGCCATTGCCAGGGTCTTGCGCTTTTTTATGGGCATCCCCGGCGGGTCAAAGCAAGAAGGAGTACGCCTGCTCGGACAAGCCATCGCGCAGGGCGTTCTCACCACAAACATCGCGCGCTTCTATCTCGCGCTGAATCTCCATCGTTACGATCAACAGTATGAAAAGGCGCTCAACCTCCTCGGCCCACTCGTTGAAAAATATCCGGCAAACCCGCTATTTCAATTGGCGCGTGGCGACCTGTACGCCAAACTTGGCCGAAAGCAGCAAGCCTTGGCCTGTTATCGCGCCGCAAGCGCCTTGCCGGTCCAGAATCCGGAGTGTCAAAACCGTGTCCACGAGCTGGTGCGCGCATCGATCGCAGCGCTGGGCACGGAATAAGAGAAGTTTACACTGTGTTCAGTCTCAGGATTGGACGATAATTTGACCGGGCGCGGACTGCCTCCTTTAGCTGGCAGGTAAGCCCGTTTGGTGCTTGGCATATTGTTATGCGTGTGGCAGATTCATAACATAAAAGTCGGAACAGACAGCAGGTACAGCAAGAATGCAGGGGCAGT
>DATHIB010000178.1:0-5682 GCA_035490055.1 Candidatus Limnocylindria bacterium
AGGTCGTGGTGAATCCCAAGCTCGATGAAAACCACTTTTCGAAACCAGAAATCGCGGTCGCCCCGAATACCAAGTAGGCTACGGCGGAGGTTCGACCTGTAACTTAGCTCCGCTCTCAATTCGCCCCGACTTCCGCTGAAGACAAATACCCTATTCCCCCGGACATCCCGGCAATCGCCTGGATGTCCGGCCCTTTAGGATAACGAGGAGGCGCATGATTCGAGCAACGACTCTTGCCAAATTGCTGCTCTGCGGCACTCTGCTGGGACCGGCGCGGTGCGCTTGAAGCTTGTTTTGATAAACCCCAAACTGGACGATTCTCATTTCGCGAAGCCAAAAGGCACCAAATTTGAAGCCGCTACCTGAAAGAAAGGCCCGGGAAGATCGACCCTACCTGTATCCGCGGATCTTCCTTAAATTTGGCAATCTGTTTGCTCTCAATACTCGCTATGTCCCCTCGAGGCGCAAGGGCTGATTCGCCGTATCCTATTCATTCTGCGCCATTTCTGTCATGACACAGGAGACTTGGCACGGAACGGATCGTCCAAAGTATGGCATTTTTTTTGATTCAGAGGTCACACAAGTTCAGTCTGCGCCGTGCCTAACAACACCATGAAGAAGCCCGCCGTACTAGTTTCCTTAGCTCTCCTGACGCTACTTGCCTTCGCAGCAGGCCGCTACACTGCCAGGCCCAACCACGATAACCATGCCGGCGCGAAGCGCGTTCGCTATTACGTCGATCCAATGCATCCTTCCTACCGCTCGGACAAGCCGGGAATCGCGCCCGACTGCGGCATGGCCTTGGAGCCTGTGTACGAGGGTGAAGATCCGGCGGCGAAACTTCAGTTGAAGCCCGGTGCAGTTTCGATCACTCCGGAGAAGCAGGTGCTGATTGGAGTTCGTGTCTTGGCCGTTGAAAAAAACTCCGGATCTCGTCTGATACGTACGACCGGCCGCGTGGAGGCGGATAGTAGCAAGATCTTTCGCGTGATGGCGGGCGCCGAGGGCTGGGTGCAATCGGTCAAAAATAATCCTGCTGGTACGTTGGTAAAAAAGGACGAGCTCTTGGCCTCCCTTTACAGTCGTGAATTTCGCAACGCCGAGCAGGCATACTTAGGGTCCCTCGCCAGCCTGGACCGCTTGAAAGGCAGCCGCGATCAGGAAGATCCCGCCAGATCGAGCGACGCAAGTTTGCGAATCAATGAGGAACAGTTGCGCTCCCTGGGGATGGGTGAACCGCAAATAAAAGAGCTGGCCAAGACGCGGCAGATCACCCGCGATATTACCCTGACTTCTCCCATTGATGGAATCGTACTCTCGCGCGATGTCTCTCCCGGCCAGAGGTTTGAGAAAGGCACTGAGTTTTACCGCATAGCCGATCTGCGCAATGTCTGGATCACTGCCGATCTCTTTGGAGGAGACACGCAGTTCTTCGCTCCGGGTGCACGGGTGAAGGCTACAATTCGCGAACGAGGGAAAACCGTTTTAGCCACCGTCAGCGATACCCCACCGCTCTTCGATCCGGCGTCACGCACGTTGAAGCTGCGGCTGGAAGCCGAAAACCCCGGCCTTGCCCTGCGGCCGGACATGTTCGTGGATCTGGAATTCAGCGCCAAAGCGCCCCCAGGGCTCGCGATTCCGCAGGATGCCGTCATTGACAGCGGGCTGCAAAAAATTGTTTACGTAGAGGCCGGTGACGGGGTATTCGAGCCGCGCCCGGTAATCCTTGGAACTGCTTACGGTAATTTCGTCACCGTCACAAACGGCCTGGCTGCTGGCGAGAAAGTTGTTACCTCCGGGAATTTTCTGATCGATTCGGAGAGTAAGATGCGGTCCTCAGCGCTCATCTCCCCCTCCGTCATAAAAGATGCTCACCTCTCCTCAGGTCAGCACGCCGTCGCATTGCGGGACCCGGTCTGTGGAATGCATCTCGATCCGAACCAGGGTTCCTCTGCCGGACATTCGGAAAAATACCAGGGCGAAGTGTTCCAGTTCTGTTCGGACAAATGTCAGAAGAAGTTCCAACAGGATCCGGCGAAGTATGCAGGCGTAAAAGTAAGTTCCGTCGCGGATCCGGCAGGCGCTTCGAGACCTGAATGATTAACCGGATCATCGAATTCTCCGCAAATAACAAGTTCCTGATATTTGCTTTACTCGCCGCAGCTTGTCTCTGGGGAGCGTGGTCAGGCTTTCGTCTCCCTTTGGATGCCATCCCGGATCTGAGTGAGACACAGGTAATCATCCTCTCGCGTTGGGATAGAAGCCCGGATATCATCGAGGACCAGGTCACTTATCCTATTCTCTCCGCGATGACCGGCGCGCCGCGAGTCAGGACCGTTCGCGGCATCTCGGACTTTGGGTACTCCTATGTTTACGTGATCTTCGAGGAAGGCACCGACATTTACTGGGCGCGTTCTAGGACCCTAGAATATCTTTCCGGTGTGACTTCACGGCTTCCCCAGGACGTAAAGACAGAAATTGGGCCCGATGCGACGGCGCTCGGTTGGGTTTTTCAGTACGTTCTCAAGGATGAATCCGGGCAACACAGTCTTGGGGAACTTCGTTCTTATCAGGATTGGTATCTCCGATATTACTTGCGAGCTGTGCCCGGAGTCGCCGAGGTTGCTTCCCTCGGCGGATTCACACAGCAATACCAGGTCAATGTGGACCCAAACCGGCTGCGCTCCTATGGAATCCCCATCTCGCGCGTTGCCGAAGCCGTCCGCGAAGGCAATCGTGAAACCGGAGCGCGGCTGCTGGAATTCGGCGGCGCCGAATATATGATTCGGGGCCGCGGATACCTGAGCTCACCCAAAGATATAGAGGAGACCGTCCTGTCGGCCGTTGACGGGACTCCGATCCGGATCAAGGATGTGGCTCGCGTCGTCATTGGCCCCGATCTCCGGCGCGGCACCACCGATCTTAATGGCATGGGGGAAGTCGTCTCCGGAATCGTAGTCACGCGCGAGGGCAGCAACGCCCTCGACGTGATTGACCGCGTCAAGACCCGGCTGAAAGAAATCGAGCCGAGCCTGCCCCAGGGAGTCAAGATTGTCCCGGTCTACGATCGCTCGGAATTGATCCGCCGTGCCGTTTCAAATGCGCGACTGACGCTGATCGAAGTGATGATCACCGTGGTCATCGTGATTGTGATTTTTCTCTGGCATTTCCCAAGCGCTGCCATTCCCGTTGTTACTATCCCGGTCACCGTCCTGCTCACTTTCATTCCGCTGCACTTTGCCGGCGTCAGCATAAATATCATGTCGTTAGCCGGCCTTGCCATTGCCTGTGGTGAACTCGTGGACGCGGCCATTGTCGTCGTCGAGCAAACGCATAGGAAGCTGGAGATCCATGAACGCTCCGGCAATCCGTTTTCCTATGACCAAGTGATATTAACAGCGGTAAAGGAGGTAGCCGGGCCTACGTTTTTTGCTCTGTTGGTCATTGCTGTAGCATTCTTGCCGGTTCTTGCCTTGGAAGGCCAGGAAGGCAAGCTATTCCGGCCGCTAGCCTACACCAAGAACTTTGCCATGTTGGTGGCGGCGCTGCTTGCCATCACATTGACCCCTGCGCTCAGGCTTCTCCTGGTGCGCCACCGGCCCATCCTCGCCGAAGCCGGCACACGGTTTCAGCGCCTACTTGATTCATTATTAGGTGGCAAGATCCAATCCGAAGAGAAACACCCCATCACTGGGCCACTCATGCGGATCTACGCTCCCGTCGTTCGCTGGACGCTCCGTTGGAAAACGCAGGTGATTGCAGCAGCGATCGCCCTCGTGCTCTTGACCATCCCCATGTTCTGGACGCGCGGCTCGGAGTTTATGCCCCAGGTGGACGAAGGCTCCCTCCTTTATATGCCTAGCACAATGCCGGGTATCTCCATCGCGGAATCGCAAAAACTTCTGCAACTGACGGATCAGATCTTGATGAATTTTCCGGAAGTCGATCATGTCTTGGGCAAAGCGGGACGCGCCGATACCCCGACCGATCCAGCGCCTCTCTCTATGCTCGAAACTGTCATTGTTCTCAAACCGCAATCGGAATGGAGGGATGCTCACACCTGGTACTCCTCCTGGGCGCCACGGTGGCTCCTTCCCGCTCTAAGGCACATCACGCCCGATCACATCTCGCAACAGGAGCTCGTAGCGGAGTTGAACCAGGCGCTGAAAATCCCGGGCCTCTCGAATTCCTGGACCATGCCCATCCGGGGGCGCATCGATATGTTGAACACCGGCATACGAACGCCGGTGGGCCTCAAGATTCAAGGCGCCGACCTGAACAAGATGCAGGAGATCGGAGGGCAGGCAGAAAAACTCCTCAGCGTTGTGCCCGGCACTCGAAACGTATTTGCCGAACGCATCGGCGATGGCTATTTTCTCGATGTGAATTGGGATCGCCAGGCACTGGCCCGCTACGGGCTCTCCATGGAAGACGCCCAGAACGCCCTCTCGACCGCGGTTGGCGGGGAAAACGTCAGCACGGTGATCAAAGCGAGGGAACGGTACCCTGTCAACGTCCGCTATCTTCGCGACTTCCGGTCAGACCTCGAATCGCTTGGCCGCGTGTTGGTGTCCGTGACCGGCGATAAACAAATCCCATTGTCCGAGCTGGCCACCATCCACACTTTGACCGGACCTTCCATGATTCGCAACGAAGACGGATTGCTCACCGAGTATGTTTTCGTCGACGTGATGGACGTCCCCGTTGGTGACTATGTCGAACAAGCGCAACGCGAATTGCAAAACAAGCTGAAACTCCCGCCTGGCTACTCGGTCTTGTGGAGTGGCCAATATGAAACGGCACTTCGCGTCCGGCATCGATTGATGCTCATCGTGCCAGTCACTATCGCGATCATTCTCTTTTTGCTTTACTGTAATACTCGATCGGCGGTGAAAACCATGATCATTGCACTGGCGGTTCCATTCTCCGCCGTGGGCTCTATCTGGATGATTTCCGCGCTCGGCTACAATATGAGCATTGCTGTCTGGCTTGGCATTCTCGCCCTTCTCGGGATCGATGCCGAAACCGGAGTCTTCATGTTGCTCTATTTGGATCTCGCTTACGAGGCCGCACGGCGCGAGCACCCGCAATTCACGCAAGAGCGACTGTATGACGCGATTGTGGAAGGGGCGGCCCGTCGGTTGCGTCCCAAATTCATGACCTTTGCCACCATGTGCATCGGGTTGGTTCCCATTCTGTGGTCCAACGGAACCGGTTCCGAAATCCTGAAGCGGATGGCCGCTCCGATGATCGGCGGTATCTTCACTTCTTTCATTCTCGAACTGCTCGTTTATCCTCCTATCTATGCGGTATGGAGAGAGAGAGGGCTGAAAGAGGAACCCGTTCGGGATCAAGTCATAGCTTCTGGCCATCTAGACTCAGCGCAGGCGATTGGCGCTGACACGACCCTGTAATTCCCTCGAAATCCTGGCAAACTAGGTAGTGTCCCGTAAATAGCTTGACATATTTTCAGCGCTTGCTATGATCGCAGTCATGCCGAACACAGGTCTGGCGATCGAGTTACAACCAGCTGAGCGCACGCAACTGGAACAGTGGGAATCCGCACACGGAACGCCTCAACAGGTGGCACTGCGCTGCCGGATTATCTTGAGAGCGGTGGCGGGTCAGCAGAATGTGGCCATCGCCGCAGGGCTCGGCGTGAGCCGACCCACCGTGCAGCTG
>DATHIB010000179.1:0-25859 GCA_035490055.1 Candidatus Limnocylindria bacterium
AGGTCGTGGTGAATCCCAAGCTCGATGAAAACCACTTTTCGAAACCAGAAATCGCGGTCGCCCCGAATACCAAGTAGGCTACGGCGGAGGTTCGACCTGTAACTTAGCTCCGCTCTCAATTCGCCCCGACTTCCGCTGAAGGCAAATACCCTATTCCCCCGGACATCCCGGCAATCGCCTGGATGTCCGGCCCTTTGCAATTTGTGGGTAAACGCAATTATTAGCGCAAAGCCGTTTTATATTTTTGTATTGATGTTGAAAAGAATGGCGGGGACAACGAGACTCGAACTCGCGACCTCTGCCCTGACAGTTTTAGGACAACTAACATAACAAGACCGCGGGGACTGCCAAACTACGCGGAAGTCATGTAAGACGTAGGTTCTTGTGGGTTGGGTTGTGGGTTGGAAAAAGTCCACGAACTCCGAACCTCAGTGGTCGTGTCAAAAGCGGCCAATGGTGGTCGTGTCAAAACCGGCCAACAGGTGAAGCCCGGAACGTGGTTCTTTCATCCTAGTCTCTTCTGGTCAGGCAAGTATCGGCCGGTGGGAGCGGCAGCGCTGCTTCGGCGCAATTTGCTGATTTATGGTCTTTGCGGGGTCATTGCTCCCTTCATTGGAATCAAGCTCATCGATGTGTTGCGACGTATCAAACAGTGGTTTGACGGATTGATGAAGCGTTCGTTTCCGAAGGGCATTCTCTTTGCGTATCTCTTCTTCAGCCTCCTGCGCGTGCCCTTCGTGAGCTAATGCTCGTGCCAATAAAAGATGATAGTTGATGGCTTGAGAATCAAGGTTCACTGCTTCACGCAGACGTTCAATGGCCTGTGCATAGTTTCCGTTTTTCACTTCCAGGTCTGCCAGCTGAAATAAGATTAACGCCCGAAAGCGCGGCTGTTTCGGAAGGAGGATCAACGCACTCCGAAATTCCGTCATGGCCTCGTCATCCCTTCCAACTTCAAGGAGGGCTGCTGCGTAGGCTTCGTGAGTCATGGGTGATTTCGGCGCGAGTTGCAAAGCCAGAAGGTGTTCACGTAAGGATTCCTCGTGTCTTCGCTGATTCCCCAGCGCAATTGCATAAAAGTGGTGTGCAATCCAATTGTCAGGCGCTGCTCGAAGTGCGCTACGATAAATAGAATTGGAGTCTTCGAAGCGAGCCACGGAACCGACAGTTAGTACGAGCAAGGTCAGAGAAACTAATGACCCCGCAAAAAGAGAACCCCGAAGTGTAATTCCTGAATGGGTCAGCAAGATTGCGGCCAGGAGGCAAAACGGAATGGACACTATGTACATATGCCGATCGTGAACCCAGTCTCCATTCCGGAATATGGAAACTCCCGCGACCGGAGTCAGGAATAAAATTGCCGTCCAAATCAATAGCAATCGAACGGCTGGCAGGTTTCGCTGCCGCCTCCAAAGAATCCATACGGCCAGAAGGACAAGAACAAACGCGCAGCTTTTCACCACGGTCCACTGTGAGGTCCATTCGACGGGATAATAGAAGCTCAAGTGCAATGGCCAAAGAAGATTTCGGAAGTACAGGAGCAGCACAAGCGGCGCCCTCAGGAAGGCAGCAAGCCGGCTAATGCCCTGAATGTCAGGTCCAGGTCCTAGATTAAGACCAAATAAGAAAGTCCTGACAGCTAAATAAGCCCCAACCAGCCCGAAGTAGGGAACCGACCAGAGAAATCGTCTATAACTGAGAAGGGTATTCTCCGGGCTGCCCTGAAAAACCTCGTATGCGACAACCAGCCAGGGAAGCATCAGGCCATTTTCCTTGGAAAACATCGCCAGCGCACTGGCAATCAACGACACGATAAGCCAACCGAAGTGCCGGTCCTCCTGGCGGAAGCGATGGTAAGCAAGTAATGAGACGAGCGCAAAACAAGCAACCAGTAGGTCCGCGGAGGCGGATACGTAAGCGACCGATTCGACGTGGATAGGATGCAACACAAAGAACAGAGCGCCCAAAGCAGCCGTCCATTTCTCTCTCAGCACTGCGGCACCCAGGCGATAAACCAGCAAAGTCACCCCGAGGTGTAAGAGCAGGGACGTTAGATGCCACCAGGGTGTGATCTTCCCGAATAGCTGGCTGTTCATCATCAACCACATCATGTACACGGGACGGTAATGAATCGCGTTGATGATCACGCTGTGGGATGATTCCATGATATCCGTGAGAAAGAGTAGCTTCCAGTTATGCCAGGAATCAATCGTCCCATTTAGGAGAATGAGCACTTCATCATCTAGAATAAAGTCGTATCGAAGATCGCGGCAATACGCAGCTAACGCCAGCATTGACCCTAACCGCACCGCATGGTCAGGAGTTATCCATCGCTTGAGGTCCATATTGCTCAAACAAACTATACACGTTGAAGAGTTTTGGACAGGCGTGCGCGCGGATGGCGTTGTTGAGTTTGGTAACTCCTGACGCCACGAGCCATGGAAATCAAGCCTGGACCGTTCGCGCGCTTCGATTCAGCAGACAAGTAGCGGCGCGCAATTCAATGTGATCGAGGCAGCCCCGATGGCTCGCATTTCCCTGGCCCGCGGCGCCTATAACACACCGGTCACCATTTCTGGCTCGATGCCGCAGCCTTTCACTTTTTTGTGAAGAGCGCGGGTTCAGGCTTCGGTTCTACGCAGAGCATCGGTACCGTAGCCTTCAATGGCATCGCGGCCATGACCATCACGAGTGAGCCCCGCACCGAAGCATGATTCGAGGAAATGTCAATGTGGAACATCCCCCTTCAAATCAGATCGCGCTGTTTCCGGCCTCGTGACATCATCGGTCTATGATTACCGATGTAAATAGTTCCGTCGTGGAGGTCACTCCTGTCCAAGAACTCATTCCTGGCGTGGATCGAGGAAATAGCGATGATGCAGAAATCCCGCGACTGCTTCGCTCGTTCCGACATTTTATTGTTCTAGCGTTTGTCGGAAGCGTGTTTCTGCCGCCCCTGGCGTACCTATCGAGCCCTTCTAGCGGTGAGGTGATACCTTCTCCCGGTGAATTTTATCTCAAGGAGGGACTCTATGGCGTTCCCGCTCTTGCGGCAATTGTTGGCTTGTATTTGCTCCTACTGAAGCTTGAACCGCACCTCTTAAAGGAATCGCTTGACCAAGCCGCGTTCCTGGAAACCATTCCCGACCGCTCACTCTCGATCGCGATCGCTGCGTCGGCTGCGCTCAGCCTGTTCTTGGAGTTAGCGGTCATTCGCTGGCAAGGAAGCATCTTTGAATTCTTCGCGTTTTACAAAAACTACGGACTTCTTGCTTGCTTTGCAGGTCTTGGACTCGGTTATGCTCTGTCACGCAGTAAAGAGGGGATACCCCTGATTTTGACTCTTCCACTGCTTACCTGGCAGTTCGGCCTCTTGATCGCTCTCCGGTGGGGGTTGCCGAACCGCCCCTACAGCCTTGAGACAATTCCGTTTCACGAACAGCTCAATATGGGCTTGACGGCCACATGGGACCAGATTGGCGTAGTTTATTTACTGCTTACGGTTGTCTTCCTCTTGACAGCGCTTGCCTTTGTGCCGGTCGGCCAGCTCTGTGGAAAGCTGATGGAACGTAAGAGCCAACTTCCGGCATATGGGTTCAACCTCTTGGGCAGCCTGGCTGGTGTTTCACTGATGTTTTTTGTTAGCTTTCTGTGGACGCCGCCTGTGGTGTGGTTCGGGCTGTGCTTTCTGATATTGCTTTTCTTTTTCGTGCCAGAGCCGAGAACTCTTCTTCTAGGTATGGGCATTGCATTGGTGGCCCTAATGACTCTTGCCTGGCCCGTGAATCCCCTCTGGAATAAGATCTATTCTCCTTACCAGTCGCTGGACATCGGTTACAGTCCAAATGGACTCATGCTTATCCGCGCAGCAGGGCACTATTACCAGAGGGTACATAATCTATCTAGTTCTGTCGTTGAGGTGAGTACCGATCCGACGCTCCGGGAGACCCGTGATTACTATGATTTTCCATACCGGGTTCGTCCAAGTGCAAGCGAAGTGGCTGTGGTTGGGGCAGGCAGTGGAAATGATGTGGCGGCCGCTCTGCGCTCTGGCGCCCAACACGTGGACGCGATAGAGATCGATCCTGCGATCCTGCTTGCCGGCAAGACCAATCATCCGGAGAGACCATACGACGATCCTCGCGTGCGGCCGATAGTGAACGACGCTCGTTCCTTCCTTCGCACCACGCCGAGTCATTACGACTTGATCGTATACGGGCTACTTGATTCTCACACCCTGCTGAGCCAGGCTTCCAGCGTTCGATTGGATTCGTTTGTGTACACCGTCGAAGGGCTGCGCGAAGCAAGGTCGCGGCTGAGACCGAACGGCGTACTGTCGCTCTCATTCAGCGTCCTGAACGATGCTCTCGGGACCAAAATCTACCAGATGATGAAGCAAGCCTTCGACGGAAAAGAACCGCTCTGCTTCTTTCCCTCATACGAGGGCGCCCAGGTTTTCATGCAATCCAAGAATGGGGACTTGTCGATCCCCCCGGCGGTGCTCTGGGAAGCTCACGTTGCTGAACGGCCTGAATTCTATCGAAACTCAGTCATCAAGGTGGATCTGTCTACCGACGACTGGCCATTTCTGTACATGCCGCGCCGAGTCTATCCGGTCTCCTATCTGGTCGTACTCGGATTGATCCTGCTGCTCACATTTGTACTGTATGCCAGCTTCTTCCGCGAACGACCCAAGTTCTCACATCTTCCTTTCTTTTTTCTGGGTGCCGGATTCATGCTCGTAGAGACCAAGGCAATCACGGAAATGGGCCTCACATTCGGCAACACCTGGCAGGTTATCGCAATTGCCATTGCGAGTATTCTAGTCATGGCCTTTCTGGCGAATGGGATCGTCCAGCGCCTCCGCGTAAGCGGTACTTTCTTTTTCTATTTCCTGTTGTTTGTGAGTCTGGCTGTTGGCTGGTGGGTCGCGACTTCGGGGGGTTTGTCCTCGACAACCGCCGGGAGAATCGGAACCGCGGGCATACTCACCTGCCCGCTATTTTTCTCCGGCATTGTCTTCTCGACGCTTCTCTCCGCACAGTCCCGGATCTCGAGTGTCATGTCAATGAATCTCATGGGTGCGATGTGCGGCGGCATCCTCGAATACAACTCAATGTATTTCGGCTTCCACTTTCTCTACCTGCTGGCGCTCGGCTTGTACGCGGCGGCCCTGCTCTCGGGTCTGGCGTTTCGGGGCACACCCGTTCTGCCTGTGCTATGAGCATCACAGGTGGCTTAGTCCGAAGTTCCACCGATCGCAGATTGTGACTCGCGAAAATGCTATCGGACGCAAAGAGCTTAAGAATCAGCGACATCCAGATCGACTTGAGAGCTGAGGAAGGCAGGGCGTGTAACATTGTCACACGCTCTTGTCTCCTCCGGCTCCGAAGCACTTGTTCGGCGGTACCAAGAGTCCATTCATTTTGTGAGACAACTATGTTAGCCGATTTAACCGAAACATTGGCTGCTAGGGCGTCCCGTCCTTCACAACGACTAAAAGGATGCATTCGGAAGAGCTGTTATCAGTTGGCGCGTGTAAGGGTGGGCAGCACTGTTGAAGATCTGAGCGATTTTTCCTGATTCGACGATGTGCCCTTCATGAAGAATGACGACACGGTGACAAAGGGAAGCGACCGAGAGCAAATCGTGGGAGATATAAAGGATCGCTGTGCCCAGGTCTCGATTCAACCGACCGAATAATTGCATGATTTCCGATTGAGTGATGGAGTCGAGCGCACTCGTTGGTTCATCGGCAATCAAGAGGGCGGGCCGGTGCAGGATCGCGATCGCTATCAGCACGCGCTGGGCCTGACCAACGCTCAACTGAGAGGGGAAGCGGCACAGCAAGGTTTCTCCATCTTCCAAGCTAACGTTACGGAGCGCCGAGAGAATCGACTGAGTGCAATCTTCGTCGTGGCCGTGGACGTGTGCTCTCCATGCCTCCTTCAATTGCGTGCCAATCCTCAAGGCGGGGTTCAAGGCCGAAAGCGGGCTTTGCAGGACTAGCGCGATCCGCGAGCCGCGCAGCTCACGCATCTGGCGTTCCGAGAGCGACATTAGATCCTGACCTTCAAAACGAAGATCACCTGTCGCGACTGCCCCCTTCGTTCGAAGCAGCCTCAGAATGGCCAGTGCCAAAGTGCTTTTCCCACACCCGCTCTGCCCTACCAAGCCTATGATCTCCCCGCGGTCGATTTCCAGTACCAGGTCCCGGAGAACTCCGGGCTTGTTCGGGTAATCCACAGAGAGTTTTAGAGAGAGCAAAGGATTCAAATGAGTCACTAGTGGCCGCCTGGCCTCTCCGGAGCGAGATACAGGTCCTCCGCGTTCCAATATGTTTGCGGTCGAATGACCACGGGAACAGCGTTCTTAAGGGAAGGGGAAACAGCGGAGAGCGCATTCTTGTTGACCAGGTAGATGAAGGGCTGCTGTTCCCAGACGACCTTCTGGACCTGATCAAAATAGACCTTGCGCTGGTTTTGGTCCGTCGTGGAGGCTTGCGATTTCATCAGACGGTCAATTTCTGCTTCCCAGGGAGTCGCTGGCGCTTTCTGCTCCGGGTTCCACTGATGATTGCTGGATGACGTCAGCCAAACGCTCATCTGCGCGTTGGGATCCAAGTCCACATTGACTAGGCCGAGCAAGCACAGCTCGTAGTCGAAGGTGCGGGAGATTCGCTCGATCAATGAAGGAAAGTCCAATGTGACGACGTTGAGGCGAATGCCGATCTGTTCCAGATCCTGCTGGATCATCGCAGCCATTTGTTCACGAGACTTGTTTCCGGAATTTGTAATTAGTGAGAACTCGACGGGATGGCCACCAGCATCTCGCAACACGCGGCCATCAAGACGGAATCCATCTTGTTGCAGTCGGCGCAACGCTCCTTGCGGATTATGCGGATGCGGTTGGAGAGAGGTGTTGAACCAGAAAGCGTTCGCGGGAGACACCGGCCCTACGGCAGGGCGGGCATGGCCACTGAACACGACCCGGCAGAGGTCTTCTCGACTAACTGCCTCAGAAATCGCCAAACGAAAGTTGGCAGAACCGAACCATTTTTTCTTATAGTCGGGGCCCGGCGCAGCCGGAACCTGATTGAACCACATCTGTTCGGAGTCGAGCGAAGGACCGCTGTCCCGCACGGCTGCGGGCACTTCCTTGGCGAGACTCTCAAAGTACGAAGCGTCGAGACTGTTGATCAGTTGAATTTCGCCGCGCCTGAAGCGCAACAGTTCGAGATCTCGATTCTGCTGGATGTCCAGTCGGATCGAATCCAGATAAGGCAGACTTCGGCCCTGCGCGTCCTTCTTCCAATAATAGGGATTCCGCTTCAGCAAAACGTATGAGCCGGATTTATAGTCGGCGACAGTAAATGGCCCTAAAACGGCCGCCTCTTTCTTCGGCGAGTGCGAAGAAACGATGGCCACTTGATCAAACAGCCGCTCGAGCGCTGCAACAGACGCTGGAAATTCGATGCTTACGTCGCGAGCGCCTAGGACGTCCACATGGATGGCCCCCTCCGACGAACGGAAGGAATCGCCGGTCGGTGAGTGAAGGTTGGGATCCATCAACGTCCGCATTGTGAAGGCGACATCTTCGGCGTTGAAGGGAGTCCCGTCGGAGAAGGACAGGCCGTCGCGCAAGCGGAACGTGATCTTTTTCCCGCCTTCGGATACTTTCCACGACACCGCTAATTCGGGCTCCAGCGCCTGCGTTTTCCGGTTGAGCCGAATCAACACGCCCCCCGTGAGGTAGCGGATCGTCTCCGAGGATTCATCATCGACCAGCACGGGGTTGAAAGTTTTTGGTTCCGAGCGCAAGACGAAGCGCAACTCTCCGCCAGACTGGGATCTCGCAGGGAGACTCGCGCCCAAAAGTACGGCCGCAGCAAGAAACGCGAAGTTGATGCGCCTCATTCCACAACGCCCTCCCGAGGCAAGATGAGTTGGAAGCTGCTCACCGCGAGCAGCAATAAGACCAGCGGGGCGAGCCTCCAAGGATTCGCTTGGACAGTGCTCCAGTTCTCGATCCCGCGAAGCAGGCTGCCCCAGGAAGGCAGGGGTTCCGAGACACCGAGGCCCAGCACGCCCAGGTTTGCCTCCGTCAGAATGAAAACAGGAACGGAAGTCAGAAACTGTGCGAAGAGGATGGGGCGAAGGTTTGGCAGCACGTGCCGCAGAAGGACTCGGAACGGTGTAGAACCACAGGCCATTGCCTGCAAGACGAAGTCAGAACTGCGTAGGCTCCGTGCCCCCGCGCAGACCACTCGCGCTGAGGCTGCCCAGCCGAGCAGACCGAGGAGCATGAATGTAATAAGCAAGGAACCAAGGGGAGGCACGTTAAGTGGCAGAATGGCGCGCACTGTTAACAGGAGAAACAGCCATGGCAAAGACATTGCCAGATCCGTGCAGGTCATTACGATTCGCTCGATCCAGCCACCTATATAACCAGCCGCACCTCCCACCGAAGCTGCCATAATCGTGGCCAGCAAAGCCGCTGCCGGCGCCAACAGAAACGACACTCGACTGCCGTACAGAAGCCTGGAAAAAAGATCTCGCCCGAGCTCGTCGGTACCAAGGAGATGTGAGCGAGAGGGCGAAGCATTCGGCGACTCCCTAAACTGCTTTGCGTAGGGAGCGGGGGCAAGGATTCCAGCAAAAAGAGTCGCTAAAAAAATGATACTCAAAAAGCCAGACGCTACTCTGCGGATCGTTTTCATGACTCTCGCTTCACAAGCGCCGTCGAAGTCAGGTCGGACGCAGAGTTTGCTATGAGCGTCACCAAAGTCACGAACAATGTCACGTTCACGAGGAGAGGCAAATCGCGGCTCAGAGCGGCTTGCCAAGCGAGCTGACCAATTCCAGGCGAATCACAAATCACTTCGATCGGAATCGCCGCCCCGAGGGCGATGCTTACGGACAGTCCGGTCAAAGCGAGCAGTTGCGGAGCTGCCACAGGTACGATATGCCAAAGGAAAATCCTCGTTCCCGTCAGGCCTTTCGCTCGTGCAGTCAAGACGTGCGGCAAAGCGAAAGTGTGAAGAAACAGGTTTCGCGTGTACTGGAACACACGCGGAAACACGACCACACAAACGGCGAGCCCCACTGGCCCGCCAAGATAGAGAAAGAGAATCGCGACCACGGCCGAGGGAAGACACAAGAAGATCCCGCTCAGGGTGCACGCCGACAGATCATAACCCCACCACCAGATGGTCGCCGCGGGTAATGCAAGGAGAATACCAAATAGCCATCCACCTGCAAGGCCGAGAGCCACAGTCCGCAGAGTGACCGGCAAACGTTCCGCGAAAAGGCCAGCTATAGGACGGGCGAAGGAGTGGGAGACACCGAGATCTCCGTGGAGAACTCCCCCAAGATATGCACCGTAGAATTTGAGGAGATTCCGTTCGTTCGAGTGTGATCGGCGAAGGGCTTGAACGCTGTCTTCACGCAAGCGGGTGTCAAGTTCTCGCTCGTCCACTCCAAATCCAGGCGCGAAGCGGACCAAAGTAGCCCCAAGGATTCCGCCAAGAAGAGCCGTAACCAAAAGAGTGCAGATGCGTCGGATGAGAACTCGGGTCCACATTTGTGCAGCAATCCAACCGCTGTGGAGTTAGTGTATCGTGCTAGCTGGACTTACCTCGACGGGGACTGCCGGGCTCGTATGCAACTGGTTATGGTGCCGTCTCTTTTGCGCGAACATCCGCCGGTCGGCTTCGGAAAGAAGCTGTTCGGCATCCATGCCTTCTTCCGGATAATAAGCGTGACCCACACTCACGGAGAGCATATCCGTGCCAGATATCTCGCGGCCAGCCTCGCCGGCCAACCGTTGCAAATGGCGTATTTTGTCTTCCAGGGCTTCGGGCTTTAAACCAGAGAGAATCAGAACGAATTCGTCCCCACCCATCCGGGCAACGTAGTCGTATTCGCGGCAGGTCTGCTTCAATTTTTCCGCAAATGAGGTCAGCAGTCGGTTCCCTTGCAAGTGGCCGAACCGATCATTGATCTGTTTGAAGCCGTCCAGGTCACAGACTAGTACCGCGAGAGACATCCGGTGACGCCGGCAACGCGCAAGTTCGCTATCGAGATGGATAAAGAGGGAGCGAGCGTTTGGCAGACTCGTCAAATAGTCCGTTGTTGCCGTTCGCTCGGACTGCCGGTACTTCAAAGCATTTTCAAACGAGAGCGCGATTTTCGAACTGATTGCCAGCAGGATACGGAGATGATCTCGAGTAAAGGCATCCGCTTCCGTCCGATAAAGAGCAAGAACGCCCACGACGCCATCCACGCCTTCTAAGGGAACAGCCAAGACCGACCGCAGCGGATGGTCGTTCGTAGGATCATTCAAATGCTCTGACTCAGCTGCCAGATTTCCGTTCACGATCGGCTTCCGGTTCGCGGCAACCCATCCCGAGACACCTTCCCCAATCGGAATCCGAAGTGAAGAAAGGAGACGGAAATTGTCGCCGCTGACGTGTTCGGGGACGAGCTGAATGTTTCGGAGAGAGTAGATTGCGATCGAATCGTAAGGAACTAAGTGCTTCAAGCGAGATGCAAGCATCGAGAGTGTTTCGTCCAGGCTCAGGGAGTTACCCAGCTCTCGAGTGAGCTCGAACAGGGCTTGCACTTCATGCCGCGCCTCAGCAATGCAAGTCAGGAAATCAATCGAGCTGCTCCCCGGAGTGATCGGCCCGCTATCACTCTTTTCAAATCCCGCTCCTGGAGCTGTTCCCCTATCCACTTTAATGTTTTTGGGCACTCTCGCCTGTTCACCTGCCTTGACGTTCGCCAGAAGCTCGAGTTCGCGGTAGCGCCCCTGGAGCACTTCCACTACTTTTGGGTCGAAACTCTTTCCGGCTTCCCCAATGACATGCTCCATGGCTTTTTCCAGTGGTAGGGCCGGGCGATACTGGCGGTCCGAGGCAAGTCCGTCCAGGCAGTCAACCACTGCGAGGATTCGCGCTCCGGTCGGAATTTCTTGCCCCCGCAAGCCGCATGGATAACCATTCCCATCCCACCGCTCGTGGTGAGCACGCACAATCGGAACCACCGGATAAGGGAATTGCACGCGCTCGAGGATTTCCGCACCGACAAGCGGATGGATCTTCATGCGCTCGAATTCTTCGGGCGTCAGCCGCCCGGGCTTGGAGATGATGTGCTCAGGGACGGCCAGCTTGCCGATGTCGTGAAGAACCGCGGCGGCGCGAAGTGCTTCGAGCTCGGATTCCGACAGGCCCATTTCCTTTCCAATAGACATGGCATAGACCTGTACGCGCTGGAGGTGCTCATGCGTGCTGTGATCCTTGGCCTCGATGGCGAGTGCCAGAGCTTCGATGGTCCGAAGATGGAGAGCAGCCATGTTCTCAGCGTGACTACGTTCCGCTTCCAGCCGGGCCAAGTAAAGACGGTAGGAACGGAAGATCAGATAGACAACCGGAAGAATCAGGACGGAAGACTGCCAGCCAGCTTTTTTGTCGATAAGTTCTACGATTCCCGCAATCGCGGCCCCCAGCAAATAGTAGGGAAACGACCAAAAGTAACACTCGGACCAAACCTTCCGTAGAGGCTTTTGCTCCGTAAGCGAGATCACGCACGCTACAGGAGCGGTGTTCAGGACGAAGAATGTTGATGCCGCCGCGACCAGCATAAGCAGTTGGTTATCCGCAACAAACTGGCTCACCCTCGAATGGGAAAAGTAATATGTGCCCGCGACGGCACTCGCCATGCTCGCGATGTTGAAAGAAACCTGGATCGGCTTCGGCCAAGTCTTGGGTTTCCAGTAACACTGAATCACCGTGCCCAGAACGCCCATCAAAAGGGTTTGTGCCAGGGTCAACTCACGGACGCCGATCAGGACGAACAGAAAGATGATCGACATCGTCCCATGCACGCCGGGGAGACTCACTTTCATTCCGGAGGCGAGAAGGGCCAGAGCAAGATAGCAAACGTAGCGTGAGGGCTCGGTCCACTGACCATGAAAAAGCCCAAGAGACAACGACAAAAGTCCCCCAAGAAGAGTAATCCCGATATAGACCCGAGCTTTCGTGGAGATCGCAAGCATTAATCGTGTACCAGCGAATAGGACTAGTGCAACCGGGATGCCATGATCGTCCTCGGAGGTTGGCCAACCGCAACTTGTTGCAAGTTCACGACTTCACGTTCTGTCTACACGTTTGCGAGCTGCGCCGCTGGCTCGAGTCGTGACAACTTGTCGTTTCCTTCTCGGACCGAGGTCAAAGTGTCTCCGCTCATTCGTCTACCACTTCAATGAATCCCTTGGCGCCTGGCTATCTTATAAATAGTTCGCAAGTAAAGAGTTAGCTCCTATGTCGGAGAGTACTTTCGGGCCATGTTTTCAGCTCGGAAGTACCATAGCCAATTTGTCCTTCCCGGAGCATCCTTTGAATGGAAAGTTTTGACGCTCGATAGATCACTTAGCGGGATTCCTAGGGGCAACGAATATGAGTTGTAGTCCCGGATCGATTCTTGGGTTACCAGCCGTCATCCACAGCGCAGCCATGCGGCGCGTGATGGAGATGGTCAAGCGCGTCGCCCAAACCGATGCCTCGGTCCTCATCACCGGCGAAAGCGGGGTTGGCAAAGAACTTGTCGCGCGGGCTTTGCACGAACAATCCCTTCGTTGCAATTCGCCCTGGGTGGACCTCAACTGCGGGGCACTCCCGGAGCATCTCGTCGAAAGTGAGCTATTCGGTTATGAGAAAGGCGCCTTCAGCGGTGCCATGCAGACCAAGCAGGGTCTGCTCGAACTCGCTCACCCCGGCACACTCTTCCTGGATGAGATTGGCGACCTTGACGCCCGTTTGCAAGTGAAACTGCTGCGGGTCTTGGATGGCGCCTCATATTACCGCCTCGGTGGGCTAAAAAAGATCTCCCCGGACGTCCGCATCGTGGCGGCAACGAACCGGGACTTGGAGAAAGATATTGAAGCGGGAAAGTTCCGCGGTGACCTCTTCCATCGGCTAAGTCAGATTCACATTCACGTGCCATCCTTGCGCGAGCGGCCGGAAGACATTCCCGTGCTTGCCGAGTTCTTTTTGCGAAAGCAGAACCACAACGTGCGTATCGCCCCGGCGGCACTGGACGAGCTTTGTCATTTCCCGTGGCCTGGCAATGTACGGGAACTCCGCAATGCTGTGATTCGCGCTGCGATCATGGGGTCCGGAAATGATATCCAGCCAGAGGACTTACCGCTAGGAAGGCAGAAGATCCCGCTGCAATCGGCATCCGTCGTCACAAGTCTCGATGAGATGGAACGTCAGATGATTTTCCGGGCGTTGGATCAGACCTCCGGCCGCCACGAGAAGGCCGCAAAGGTGCTCGGGATTTCTCGGAGAACACTGACCCGTAAACTGAAAAAGTATGAGGTCGCTAATGCACTTGAAGCAGTCGCTGCTGGCTGAACGTCCTCCGGGCCATGAGGAGGAACGTCGGCGAAATCCACGCCGGGAAGTCCAGGGCGTGATCTTCCTCAAGATTCTGAAGTCAGATTTTCGTTCTGCGGCTATTCGTGCTTTTCTCATTGACCTGAGTGCGTCGGGATTTCGCGTGTCCCACACCTCGAAAGAGCTGTGTTCCGGTCAAGAAGTTGCCTTCTGTCACGACGCAGGGGAAGGCATGGCCAGGGTCGTCTGGACTCGCATCCTTGGCCAAAGCGTGGAGAGCGGCTTCTTGGTTTGTCAGGGAAAACGCAAAGAGTAAGAGCAGACGGAAGGACCTGAGGTGCTGCCCTCAAGAGTTCTGCCCACGGATTCTCTCCCCCCCGCGCTTACCTTGAAGGTCACTGTGGCTCGCATAGTTAGCATTTCCCTTCCTCGAGGTTTTGCTTCCGCGAAAGTTGGAGCTTGTTTGAGGGACTTGAGGGAGATCTTGACATCTTGTCCATTAGCGCCGCAAGTTGCGTAACCCGCGAAGCCCAAAGGGATTAGCTGAACGAACCTTGTCGGCAAGTCACCGTCGGTGACAGATTGTCGCAACGGCGGCCAGGCCCAATTTCCTCTAAAGAATTCATTCTAAAGGAGTACCCTCTGTATCTCAGTTGGGAGATCCAAATGCATTAACACAATCTCAGAACTCCGAGGAAGACTATCTTAGTGACCATGATAAAACCGTGGCAGGGCGTTGTCTTCCTATTGAGCCTCTTCCTGTTGGTAGGGGTACCCTCTGCGGCCAACGCCCAGCTCACGAAGGACCTCAACGAGCACAATCCCAATCAGATCGACGTAATCATTCAGTTCAAACACTTTCATAAGCCGAATGAAGATGATGAAACGATTCGTGAGGTGGGTGGAGTCCTCAAGACTGAGCTCGGTTTGATTAAGGCTGGCCTGTACTCAATCCCGGCGAACAGATTGGAACATCTCTCCAAAAATCCCAACATTTTATACATCTCACAAGATCGCCCACTCGCTTCACTTCTCAACAACACTGCGCCGGCCGTAAATGCCAATATCGCGTGGACCCAAGGCTGGGACGGAACGGGCATTGGCGTTGCGGTGATCGATAGCGGTGTCAGCAGTAGTAAGGACTTCCAGGTTTCCGGCAAATCGTCATCCCGTATCTTGCACAGCCAAGCGTTTTACGGTGGGTCTAAAACGTACGATGAATACGGTCACGGTACCCACGTCGCGGGTATCATCGCGAGCAATGGAGCGAATTCCACCGGTTCGCAATACTTCTACACGTTCAAAGGGATTGCCCCCAATGTGAATCTTATTAATCTCCGTGCCCTCGATCAGAACGGCGTCGGTACAGACAGCAACGTGATTTCCGCCATCCAGGCGGCCGTACAACTCAAAAGTATCTACAACATTCGTGTGCTGAATTTGTCTCTGGGTCGTCCGGTGTTTGAGAGCTACACACTCGATCCGCTTTGCCGAGCCGTCGAGGCGGCCTGGAAAGCGGGGATCGTTGTTGTTGTTGCTGCGGGAAATTCAGGACGCGACAACTCCCAGGGTACGAATGGCTATGCCACGATCACGTCGCCGGGCAATGACCCATACGTGATCACCGTCGGCGCCATGAAAACGATGGGCACACCCACTCGCAACGACGACTTGATCGCGAGTTACAGCTCGAAAGGCCCGACGCTGCTTGATCACGTAGTGAAGCCCGACATCGTCGCTCCCGGCAATCGCACCGTCTCGGTTCTTGATGCGAAGGGTTCGTTGCAATACGCCTATCCGGCTAACGACGTTCCAGCGTCTTATTACCAAAAGAATGGTTCCAATAGTGGATCTCCTTACTACATTTTGAGCGGCACGAGCATGGCTGCCGCAGTCGTCAGCGGCGGCGTGGCAGTTCTGCTGCATGCGCAGCCGAACTTGACGCCAGACCAAGTGAAGGCCCGGCTGATGAAGACGGCCTCCAAGAGCTTCCCCGCGCACAGCACGGCGACCGACGCGGCCACAGGAACAACCTATTCCAGTCAGTACGACATTTTCACGGTCGGCGCGGGCTACTTGGATGTCGCAGCGGCGCTTGCTGATTCCGACGTCGCAACTGGCAATGCGCTTTCTCCCACGACCGCCTATGACTTGAGTAACGGCAACGTCTACTTGATCTTTGGTTCCGGCGCCGTTTGGGGCTCTGGCGCGGTTTGGGGTAGCGGCGCGGTTTGGGGAACGAATGTGTTCATCAGTGGGTCCGGTGCGGTCTGGGGCAGCGGCGCCGTTTGGGGCACGAGCACGAACGAAGCGTTTGGCGCGGTCTGGGGCAGTGGTGCGGTCTGGGGCAGCAGCACACAACAATCAGTGGAGAGTATCAACGTGGCGATTACCGGTGAGAACTAAAATGCCTTCAAAGAACAAGCCTGAATCGCTCCGAGACACGTTGTCCGTTGAGCCCTCCCAAAGGGACAAATTGTCTTCTCGGCTCCGCAGCCCAGATCGCCCTAACTGTTTCAATCACAAAGGATTGCCGTTCGAGGCCGTTGGCATTGCACATGCACTTCCTACACAAGTTGGCACGACACCAGAAAGGCGAGCAAGCCTGTGAATGAGTTGGACGGTAGAGCAAAACTGATAGCCCCGACCTTGAAGTGTCTCGCTGCTTGCGGATCGCTTTTCGATGTAACCAGTGATTCCGAAATCTACGTTTCGACGAACCTGGCACAACCTAGGAGTTCTTCCATGAGACGGTTCAAGCGAGAAAAGAAACTCGTCAATCCCCCGATCTTCAGCGCCGCGACGTGGGGCGCTCGGGTACTGGTGACGATTGTAATTTGCCTGCTTGCGGCTGGCGCCTCCATTGCTGACGGAAAGAAGCACAAGTTGTCCAAAGATCTTGACGCTCTGAAAGGCGGCTCCAAAGGCCTAACCGTCGACGTCATCGTTCAATTCAACCAGGCACCCACGGACGCCCAGCATGGCAAGGTGGAAGGCAAGGGCGGTCTGTTAAGGAAGAAGCTGGATGTGATTAAGGGCGCTCATTATTCCGTACCGGTGGAGTCCCTCCCGGGTCTGGCGGATGATCCCGACGTTGCTTACATATCGCCCAATCGTCCGCTTAGCGGCACTTCAACCTCGACCCTCGATTTCACTCGTGAAACCGTCAATGCTCAAGTCGCGTGGCAGCAGTGGGGTTTGGATGGCACGGGCGTCGGAGTGGCCGTCATCGACAGCGGCGTCACAGCCGTTGGCGATCTCTACTGGTGGATTCCGTCGAATCAGACCTACGGTTCGCGCGTTGTCTATAGCCAGAACTTTGTTCCTGGCACAACGGATACCTCGGACCAATATGGTCACGGAACGCATGTAGCCGGGATCATTGCCGGTGCGGGTTGGTTTTCCACCGGTTCGAACTTCACTCACACATTCAAAGGGATTGCCCCGAACGCAAACATCATTAACCTGCGAGTTCTGGATCAGAACGGTGCCGGTACCGACAGCAGCGTAATTGCGGCGATCCAGACCGCCATCAGTCTGAAATCTACGTACAACATTCGAGTGATCAACCTTTCACTTGGCCGGCAGGTCTACGAGAGCTATACGCTCGATCCGCTTTGCCAGGCTGTCGAAGCTGCTTGGAATGCTGGAATAGTCGTGGTTGTCGCAGCTGGCAACCAGGGCCGCAATGACAGCGCGGGCACGGAAGGCTACGGCACCATCGCCGTTCCAGGGAACGATCCGTACGCCATTACTGTGGGCGCCATGAAGACGGCAGGCACTCCGACCCGCAGCGACGACACCATCGCCAGTTACAGTTCGAAAGGACCGACAGCATACGACTATGTGGTGAAACCAGACATCGTCGCACCTGGAAATCAGGTCATCTCCACCCTGGCGCCGAATGCGTCCCTGCTGAGTTCGCCCACCGACGTTTATCTGACCGAGTATTCCTCTTACTCGACGACTACCAGCACAGGCTCGGGCGGCAGCACCAAGAACAATAAGAAGAACTCCACGTCAAGCCTCTCCACCGTGACCACGAACACGATCTCACCGTCTTATATGCGGCTGAGCGGCACCAGCATGGCCACGCCCGTGGTCAGTGGCGCGGCCGTACTTCTGTTTCAGCAGAATCCGAACCTTACGCCGGATCAAGTTAAAGCCCGCTTGATGAAAACGGCCTCCAAGAACTTTTCTGCTTACAGCACAGTCACGGACCCGACCACGGGCATAAACTACACCGATTACTACGACATTTTCACGATCGGCGCCGGCTATCTGGATATCGCCGCCGCCCTCTCCAGCAATGATCTGGCCGATGCTTCGGCTGTGTCTCCGGCCGCAGTCTTTGATCCCTCCACGCAAAGCGTCTATCTCGTTACTGGGCAGGGCGTCGTTTGGGGAGATTCCTCGGCCTGGGCCACTTCTCTCGTTTGGGGTACAAACGTGTTCGTGAACGGAACTGCGGTGCTGTGGGGGAGCAGTGTCTGCTGGGGCACGAGTACCAACGATGGCTTCAGCGTTGTGTGGGGCACCGGCGTTGTCTGGGGCGACACATCGAACCAAGCGACTTCCACAGCGCTAAGCATTTTGGTTGGCGCCGAGAAGTGAGGGCGTTGGCACATGTTGGAAGGCGGGGGAGAGACGATGCCCACTAAAGCCAAACTCTACATTTCCTGGATCGCCGCAGCCGGCCTCATCGTCTTGGCCGCAGGCTTGTCCCGCTGGCAGTCCACAGGGCTCCCGCGTCTTCTTGCTTTCCTTTTTCTGGCGATGATCCTCTCCACGCAAAAGATTTGCCTCCCCGGAATGAAAGGCACGATGTCGCTGAGCTTCCCGTTCATCCTGGTCGGGATCGCGGACTTCGGCTTCGGCGAGACACTTTTGCTAGGTTGCACCGCTGCATTCGTGCAGACCCTGTGGCACGCCAAAACTCCGCCCAGACCGGAACAGATCGTGTTCAACATGGGGACGTTAGTGCTGTCCGCCGGATTCGCGGACTGGCTCGGCCACGCGATACTGCGGCTTTTGCATATTGATTCTCTCGTCTTGCTTCTTGCCACTGCTTCTCTAATCTATCTGCTCGTGAACACAGGCCTGGTTGCAGGAGTCATTTCGCTGACAGAAGAAAAGCCTCTTCAGAAGGAATGGCTTCACTGCTTCTATTGGGCGTTTCCTTATTTCCTGGTTGGCGCGGTTGCGGCCGGTCTGGTCAGCGCATTGGGCCACTCCGTCGGCAGGATCGCGGGACTCTTGGTGTTGCCGCTGATGTATCTATGCCACCTGTGGTACCAGATTCATATAGAAAGAACTGTCAGGGCTCAAGCCGCCGTCCCCACTTCGGACGAATTTTCTCCGGTCCTCGTGCAACGCTAAGTGACAGGGACTTATGGCGGGGGTGCTGGCCGGGACTTCAGCTGACCGCTTGTCCGCTGACAAATGCCTTCGCCTGCGGCACCCTGTGGGAGATGTCAAAAAGCTGTTGCCCCATTCACACTTCGCACGAAGCAAGGTCTTCTCCTACAAAGGAATCTCCATCAGACTAAAGAACTTGAGTGATTCCTTTTGTCTGGAAGGTTACTCCGTGAGGTAAGTCCGAGTTTGCTGAATGAGGTGATAGCTGCATGGAATCTGACGGCCGCAGGACCTCGAAACGGCAAACCTTCGCGTAAATGGAATTAGCAGGCCGCTCGCCAGGGGAATACTTTCTTTTTCCGAGGAAACTAAGGGAATCGTAAGCAACACAGTACCACGCTCGTTTGGGTTAGCAGTCTAGCCTAGCAAGAAGCGGCGCGCGCAACAGAAGGTTGTGGAGATGATTCTGCCTGAGGGGGAAAAAGCGGTGGCCACAAAAGGTGTAACGTAATGTGCACCTTCTTGTGTACCACGCCATGCTTTCGAGAGTGGAGTTAAGTCTTTTAGAAAGAATGGCGGGGACGACGAGACTCGAACTCGCGACCTCTGCCGTGACAGCCCATGGCTGATGCAACTGATTGATACTAAACGGTGTCGGCGGACATCTTTTGATACCACAAGGTACCGGATGTCACTTCTTATCGTCCCCTTATTGTACCCAGATCGTATTTACTCCGTTACTGTCGACCTTATTGACGTTTCTTGCGTTCGGCATCGTGCTCTAGCATGCTCACCATGAGGCGAACCGGTGACCGGAACGTGGTCGCGCGTAGCCGTTCGAACATGGTTTGCAAGTCAACGAGTCCATGAGCTGCAGCAAGGTCCAACGCTGCGAGCGTGCCGACCACCTTCAATCCACGATGCCGAGCTATAGTCACCCCGTCTCGTTCATCCATCAACAAAAGGATGGCTTGGAGTTCGGACGCAAGGGATATCGCTTCGCGCTCCCCTGCGTCGAGATGTGCCAGTGCCGAATCGACGGGCTGCTTCAGGCTCACTACTTCCAACCACTGGGGAGGCTGCGAAATCCACGCGCGCACGATCGCGGGCGTGTTTGCATGAGCCAGCTCGGCCTTCACAGCGGGAGGGATTAGAACCCTTCGATATAGGTTTGGAAGAATATCGCCTGCTTGGATGAGTAATAGGTAGTTCAGGGGAGTTGTGTCAGCTACGATCGCTTCCATCTACAAGCCGAGTTGCCGGTGCGTCTCGCGATCCCGCTCAATGTCTTCCAGTGTGTATTCCAGTTCGACGCCATGGCTCTTCAGAAAGGCATCGACTTCCATCCGGGTCTCATAACCCAGCAACTCGCGCAATTGGGCAGCCGAAATCTTGTGTTCGCGGTACGCGGCTAGGGCCAAAGCCTCGAAGGCAGCACGGGACAAATCTTGACCAGGAGCAGCCAGGGCCGCTGAGAGTTCGTCAGGAAGCGCAATCGTGACGTGTCGCATTATTGATAAATTATAGCATCATCCGGCGAGAAAAATGCCGCGGTCAACCGGATGGTCGTTAGTAGTGAGCCTCTTTCAGAAATCAAACGCGGCCAAATCGAAATGCTAGCGGTGACCGGAGGCGCACCGTTCCTCGCGGCCCGAGGCCCCCCAGCTGCAACGTGGGGAAAGACAGCAAAGGGAAGGGAACTCGTTGAAGACCCAACAAAGGGTGCGAACAGCGCAAGAAGGTGTGTCCTCTTGCACCCTAAGGGGTTTCACTGAATCGATGCAGGTTCTTTAAAAAGAATGGCGGGGACGACGAGACTCGAACTCGCGACCTCTGCCGTGACAGCGTAGCGTTATTAGGTTTTACAACGACTTACAAGACATGGGGGACTGCCAAACTACGCGTAAGTCGTACAAGACATCGCACTCTGTGGGTTGGGTTGTGGGTTGGGAAAAAGCCGTCTTCCTAACGAACGGCGGCTTCTCCTTCTCGCGGCAATTGCTTTGACAGAGCCAATCCACGTCCCTTACTGACAGTCATGGAAGTGCACATTAAGCCTGAGACAGAGTCGCGCCTGACTGAGCTCGCCTCCAAGAGTGGCCGCGCGACCGACGACCTCGTGGAAGATGCCCTAGCTAGCTGGGTATCTGACAGAAGTGGCAGAAGTCCGCGAAATGCTTGATGGCCGCTACGATGACATTAAGAGCGGTCGAGTGAAGCCTATCGACGGCGAGGCTTTCTTTGACGGCCTGCGTCAGCGTGAGGATGAACTGCTCAAGCAGCGCAATCCCAAATGAATGCCGAAGGGGGTTTTAAGCTGCACCCTGGCGCTGCGTCGGACATAACCAGCATCTGGGAATTTATTGCCAAAGACAATCCTCTTGCCGCCAAGCGTGTCCGTGAGGACATTTTAGACGCCATTCGCAGGCTCGTCCCTTTTCCCCATCAAGGCCACCAAAGCAGAGATCTTACCTCACGACCAGTGCGTTTTCAGACGGTACGCAATTATCCTGCGTGGGGGACCTCACCAGCGGGCCTCGAGCCTTTTGCCGTCAATCGAGGTGAAGGCAACTGAGTTTGGTCCCCTTGTTAGGCCCTCCCCAGCCGATCCTTTGAAAAAGCATGGCGGGTTCACGTCTCCAACAGGGAATACAGGCAATCGTGGTGCGGTCCACGTATCGCAGCTCAGAACAGAGCCATTGCCATTGTCCGTGAGTACCAGGTCGTAGGTCTCAGGCCTGTCGGTGTCGTTACGGGTGAAGAAGACTACGCGCCCATCGTGTGTTTTGTGGAGCCATCCTTTTGTTGGCTTTCCATCTACTGTAATAATGGGACTCGAAATCTTGAAGAACCAGACTGTGTACCCCCTTGCGGTCGAATAGATTCCAGGAAGCACGACCAGGACGAGAAAGGCGCTTGCGGTAACGGCGGTCATCGCCTTCGCGAATCTTTTCATGTCATTGCCCATAGGAACCGGAAGCACCGACGTGCGATGAGATAAACATCGGGCTACCGATCAGACACCAGAAGGCAGCAGGTCGTTCCCGTGATTGAGAAAGATTCTACTCTCAATTTCGACGGCGTTGCCAAACTTCCCGAGTAACGTTCAAACGCCGTACGCGGACAAGTGGAATATTCCCACGATTGAAGCCAATATCTGTGAGAAGGGCTATTTTCTCGTCGAAAAGCACGAATTCAGTGCCGCGTATGCGCTGATCGAGAACACAAAATGTTGGTATTCCTTCCTTGCCACAAAGCAATACGCGAGCGATCCCGCTGGAGCGGAACAAGCACTCCAGCGCAGTTCAGATCCTATGGACGTTTGTTTCGGATTGACCGAGTTTGCGAAGGCAGCAGCAGCAAACGGCAATATTCCTGATGCGGTGCGGTTCATCGATGCCGCTCAAAAACATTGCGGAGAGAAAGGCGGCTATCTCTTCGGCGCGGTACAACAGGTCGCCCGGCAGTGGACTATTAGAGACACACCGAGAAAGGTGGTGAGGTGGGTCGGATCAAGGCCAAGTCCCGGTCAAAGAGAGAGCGCTTTGCTGGGAGTGGCAGAGGCGCTTGGTCATCCGCATCCCTAGACAAGCGGCTTAAAGCGGAGGGAGTCCCAAGGCTCGAAGGCGACGATCTAACAGTCGCTGATCGATGTAGACGTTGTGAGTCAACAATCGGCGAAAATGAGTGCGAAGGTCGGTCAAATAGCCGCGGTCGTAAAAGGTTCAAGCAATCCGACGCTGCCCAGAATCTTTAGCCCTTCGGCCTTGGCCAGTTTGCGCGCCTTGTAGTCATCGAGCAGCACAAGATTCGCTCCGAGTTCTTTAGCCAGTAGGATTGTGCTCATTTCACCGAGACCCAGAGCGTGTGTTTGTTGTGCAGACATCAAACCAGCTGGATTCTGAAGTCGCTTCACTTCAATCCATTTCGCGTTCGAAACCTCCACCGCTCCCGGCAGCCCAGCGCCGGCGACAACTTCTTGGTGAACTTCGGCGGAGATATCAAGGCGGGGAAATAGCCGATTGAGTAGATCAAAGCAGCCAAGCTTAGTCAGAATAACAAGTGGCGACGAATCGGATACGACGGTCACGCTTTGAGGCGGTCCGCAGACTCACGTTCTTCTTCTAGGTCTTCAAAACTGTATCGTAGTGGAGGGACACCGTGCTTCGCGGCGAAATCCATGAAAGCAGCCAGTGGCGTGTGGCAGAGCTCAGCCGCGCGGCCCAGCGAGACCTTATCCTCGCGGTACAGTTCGAGAGCCAGCAAGCGCGCGGCTTCCTCCGAGAGACTGCTTTCCTCCAAATTCGCGGCCTTCAGGAGAGCTGAAGGCAACTTCACATCTACGGTTTCCATACACCAAAACTACCGCACCCGTAGCAGTTTGTCATGCCTTATTGTCCGCTCCGTCCCCGTGTACCTGGCGTGTACCTCACTTGGGCGATTCCGGTGTATTTGGCGTTTTTCGCGTTTAGTCGAATGAATAACCTACGCCCCGTCAGTGTCCGAGCAGAGGAAATTGCGGGGTCGCAGCTTTTGGCATGACGGTGTTGTAGTTGGTGATGTCCTGGAATCCAACGGCGCCCATCGCAAATTCTCGCGGGCTGTCCCCAATCGAAGCGTGGTGCTATCCTCCATCCGGCCGATCTTGGCCTTGGGTTGAACAGGATTTTTGACATGCCTCACATCCGCTTCACTGTCCATGCTGACTGTGACAGCCAAGAACCATGCCGCATTGTTCCCGCGCTTCGAGGCGAAATTTTCGAGTTCGAAGGAGAATCTGACAACGAAGTCAGGATCGGTCAAATCGATGCGTACCTCGTTTTGCGAGGTCGTGCGCTGAACGAGCAGGAAAGCCTTTTTGAGGCGATGGATTCCATCGATTCGTCGGTCTTCGAATGTTATGAGGCGCTGTTCGATCCCGAGACGGATGACTGGAATCAGTCTGTACATGACCTGTACAGGGACCAAATAATGGGGCTTGATATTTTATTCATTGAAAGCATCCAACTCAACGCGAATTATCGAGGGAAGGGAATCGGTGCTCAAGTCGTGCGGGAAACGATTGCGACTTTCGGAACACACTGCGGACTGATCACTTGCAAGCCTTTTCCCTTGCAGTATTCCAATTGGGAAGATGAGGAACACATCGAAATGCGGCAACAGCCCGGCATAGGAGAGAAGAGACTCGCTGATTTTGCCAGGCTTGCCAGATTCTGGACCGACTTGGGTTTTGTTAGGCTGGATGATTCTGACTTCTATACGTACGCTCCCGAATTGATCCAGCAACCCGGCCCCGCTTCCGACATGGCCCCCTCTCCGGTTGTCAACCGAGTTTCCCGCGGTCGGCGTCGTCGCCAATTTCGATAGAGTCGCGTCTTACTTGGTTCATCTTTTGGTTCCGGCCCTGACCTGCTGAGTGCCGCCAATTCAATCCCTTTCAGATTTTAATTCCAAGCTTCCCAGGCTTCGGACGTGGGTTCGATTCCCATCGCCCGCTCCAGACACCTTGTTTCCCTCTAATAACTTAGCGATTGGTCGCGGCGGCAAAAGGCGGCAATAAGAGCCTCAAGGGTGGCACCCATGGCTCGAATGAACGAATCCCAGCGGTGTTGCAGCAAAGTCGGTCGCTGGACAGCGCATCAACCCATTGCTTCATTTCCAAGAACGCTGTTTCGGGACCGTGAGGGCCACATGTACGACTTATCAGGTACATGCGCTTATCTCGTTGCGTATACAGGATACCGGTCTGTTAGATTGGTTAAATGCAACCCTCAAAAATGGGTTTGACAAGACGGCTGGTGGTCGCGTCACCTTTTGCGGTTGCGTTTGTTTTGAACTTTCTTTCGCTCGCGACCTACCGTCTTCACTGGAATCCCGAGCACGTAGCCAGATACGGTTTTCTGTTCGCAATTCCTTGGGCTTGGATTCTAGATGGTCTGTTCGTGAGTATTCACAGCCGCTGGCTCTCCGCGCTGTACGGATATGCAGTATTCCTATGGGTTCCTGCTTTACTGTACTCAGGCTGTTTGTGGCTGTTGGTCGTTGGCATCCCAAAGTTGCGACGAGCCAGCCTGAACCAATAGTTGTGAGAAGACTTGATTGTGGCGGTCTATAAAGATTTGAAGAAGGGGTTGCTTCTTGTAGCGCTCTGGGGGCTTCTGTACCTCGGAGCAGGCTTGCTCGAAGGGTTTTTGCCCTACTAATGGCGGCATGCTATCGACCAGCGGTTTGAGCGGATTTTCCCTCGTCGTGTCTATGCGCCCCATCCAGATATGGATTGGGAATTTGAGATGGATTTCCGGCAACATCCCTGGCACAGGTTGACTGAGTTTGCTGTTCTTGGGGTTTTGACCGTCGGAGACGCGTACCTGATTTTAAGAGTTTGGCGAGCAATTCGTAAGTCTCCCACCAACCCAGCAGCCTGATTAACGGATCGGCCCAAAGGACTTGATGTCCGGTTACACGAACTTATCGGGACTTGGGAATGTTTTTGCTCACTGGTATCGGTTGGACTCTGACATCACTCGGCAAACCGACCCAGACTATTTGGCCATCATTTTCCCCGGTCAATTCCAATCTCCAATGGTCGTTATCGCCGTCCGGGTCTTTCCAATCGAACGACATCGACCTACCGGAAACTTTGATGTTATTAATGGGGAGGCTCTTGGAAAGAGTCGGGTCGGTTACAACGTCGACCGTGCCTGTGGTTTCCGTATTCACACTGTAGCTGCACACTTGTATGCCACCGACAAGTTGACCTTTCTCCGAGCGTAGATGCAAAACAATAATTGGAGTTCCGGCATGGACAGCCGTCCATGTTCCTATGAACGGCACAATCTCGGATTCTCGTGGCTTTATCTGGGCTAGTGTAGGACCAGCCCAATGTCCCGCGAAAACTAACGGAGTGATGGTCAACACAGTTACGCTGCCGATACGCCAGAATAATTTGAATCCCATATAGCCCTCCCTTGAGCTCTCAGATTCAATGATTCTGGTGGGGGTTGTCCCAAGCGGTTTCTCCATGTTTTCGGTTATCACTTATCCAGGAGTTTGCCATCACCGCAGATTGCTGGTGAAGAGGGATTGCCAACAGCCTTCGAGC
>DATHIB010000180.1:0-7334 GCA_035490055.1 Candidatus Limnocylindria bacterium
GGAAATGAGCGAAACCATGTTGCCAATCTGAGAATTAATATCGTTGCAGATTCTATCGAGAACTTCCAAAAGGGGCGTACGGGCGGGAATCGATTGAAGAAGCTGTTCTTCAGCTCTCAGTAAATACTGGATTTTGTCGTCAGAACTACGACGCAGCCTGAGTATTTGTGACCTATCACGTGAGGGCGAATCATATTTATCCATCGGTGCCCTTCCTTTTGGAGGCCGCGTTCTTATGAAATTGACGCTCCCGATTTACGACGACTCGAGATTCAAATGTGGCAAGAACAACTAAGAGACGCGGGCAGCTTTTGCCTGCCAGCGTTTCCTGGCATAAAGAGCCTTGTCCGCTGCGTGGAGTAGGGTTCCGATGGTATCGGCATCCTTTGGATAACTGACAACTCCCACGCTAACGAAAAGCCTTGGCTCTTCTGCATCTTTTGTAACGAGACCGCAAATCCGGTCTCCTACCATTGTCGCGGCAGCTATGCCGGTCTCCGGCAGGACCAGAGCAAACTCGTCCCCGCCTTGCCGCGCTGCGGTGTCTACGGACCGGCTGCAGTCTGCCAAGATGTGCGCCAGCCTGCGGAGCGCCCGGTCTCCCGCTAGATGACCATATCGGTCGTTGATTTTTTTCAATCCATCGAGGTCCAGCAATACCAGAGAGAATTCCCGCTTGGTGCGTTGGGATCGGCAGATCTCTGCATGCAGCTCTTCGAAAAGACGGCGGTGATTGGCCAAGCCGGTCAGTGAATCGCTCGATGCCTGGTGGCGCAGTTGCTCCTCTAGCGTCCGCTGCTCCGTGATATCAACAGCGATGATTTCATGGCCAACACAATCTCCGCGTTCGTCATAGATACCGCGTCCGCTCAGCTTGACTTTCAGAGTCGTGCCGTTTTTCCGCTTCCACTCGACCTCGATAGGGTTGATTCGCATGGTCTCGGAGGAGCGCTCCGTCAATGCTGAGCCCGTACCGAGATCAAAGACGCCGTCAGAGGGATGATTGGCCGCCAGGAGTTCTTCTTTGGTTGCGTATCCAAGCATGGTTACCAGGGCCTGGTTGACGTTGAGAAACTTTCCTTGAGCATCGCACCGGCATACTCCGTAGGCGGGGTTGTCCACCAGCGCGAGATACAACGATTGCGAATGCTTCAAGGCCTTTCCGGCCTCTTCCAGCTCCGCGCGCAGCTTCTTTTCGTTCAGGGCGCGGCGAACGGCCATGGGCAATTGCGCGATATGTTCCCCCTCAACGTAATCGAAGGCGCCATGAGCGGTTAATTCCGCGATGGATTCTTTTCCCTTGGAGGTGGTCACGAAGAGAAGGGGAACCTCCTCCACCGTCTGACGAAGGGATTGCAAGCCCTGCGATCCTTTCCAACTGGGGCTGGGGTACTCGGCGACGACGACATCATAAGACTGGGAGCGGAGCTGTTCCGCACACTGTGCTAGGTTCAAAGCGATATCGGCGCTGACGATGAATTGCGCTTTCTTGAGTTCTTGCAAACAGCACTCTACCGTCTCTGCGTCGCGGTGGATGAAAAGAATGTGGAGAGGACGGAATCTCTGAGAATCCGTGCCCTCAGTTATCGGAACAGACCGGATCTTGCTCTGAGTCAGGCTCGACATCGAAACACTCACCCGGAACCACCGAAGCCGTCCATGCATGATCTAGGAGCGGCTAGGAAGTGGCCCCCTTCATGGCCATCCTATGTAGTTAAGAAAGCAGCGTCTGTCACGTTTGAGACAGTTGCGCTATTATTGATCTCACATTAAATAATGCAATGATTAGCGCAAAAAAAGGGGGAGCTCTGATTGCAAGATGCAGCCCCGCAGTTTCGCTGGTGAATTTCGGATACCGATAATCGAACGGATGATGTCTTCCATCAACTCGTCGACATCCTTGGGGCAACTATTGGTGAGTTCCCGCTTGGCTAGAGACCAAACTCCTTCATCGGGGTTGAGTTCCGGGGCGTAGGAGGGAAAATGCTTGATCCTGAGACGCGGGTGTTGACCGAGGAGCTTCTGGAGTGGTTCCCCCTGATGGGTGGAGGAATTGTCCAGTAGAACAATGACGGGGCCGCGTAGCTGCCGCAGTAACTCACGCAGAAACACACAGACCTCTTCCTGTGCGATGTTGTCATAAAAGAGCAGGTAGTAGAGGCCCAGATGGTGTCGCTTGGGGCTCAGCGAAATTCCTGAGATGACAGAGATTTTGTCCCGGCGCCCCTGGCGATGACGGTGGAGGGGAGTGCAGCCCCGGGGCGCCCAAGTCTTAACCACCAGGGGAGCCAACAAAAAGCCCGATTCGTCCGCAAAAACTAGGTGGGCGCCCAGCCGCGCGGCGTTTTTGTTACCCGCGGCCAGTCTTTCCGCCTCCAGCGCTCGATGGCCTTTTCGTTCCGCTCCAATGCACGTCCTTCGGGCTTCTGGTGTGTCCACCCGAGCCGATGCAGGAGTTGACCAGCAGTGTTGAAATGGCACGGCACGTGGAAGCTCCTTTGAATCACTTCCGCCACTCGCTTGGTGGTCCACAATTCTGTGCGGTAGCCATTGGCAACGGCTCCTTGAAGCAAGATCCGGACCAGCCGACGCTCTTGGCGTCGCGTCAGTCTTCTCGGACGACCCGGAGAGAATCGCACCTGGCCATGACGGAACTGGCAGCACAACCGATACGCCGAGCAACTTCGTTCAAGGAAAATTTCGCGCCAAGCAGTTTCAGTGCGCGCCTGCGCCGATCCGAGAGCAGCTCGGCCGAACCCTTTGGTCGCATGGGGACCTCCTATTGTCAGGAGGCTTCATTATTGCATTATTTTATGTGATGTCGATAGGCACTTGCGAGAAAGCTGAGGCAATTGGGAATCCCCGTGTTCAAACCGAGGCCTCAGCAGCCTTCCCTATGACACAAGATTGCTTGGCAATTGGTGTGTCGCATCACGCGTAGTGAACAGGGGAAAGGTCCCCTGTGACCTGCCTAGCGATTCCTCGCGACCTGCACAGCGCCAAATCCTAACTCCGCTTTCAAATGTGCGGTCTTATCTAATTGCCCGAAATGAAATCTCAGTCTTGAACTTTGGAAGGCTCTACGCTTTATTTTGGCGGTGCGTCGTGCAGGACGACAGTCAGAAGGGAATTGTGGACCTGGAGTCCGCCATTGTAACGAACGAAGCCCAGTTTCCTGAATTTATTCATGAAGAGATTGACCCGCTGGCGCGTCGTGCCGACCATTTCCGCCAGCATCTCCTGGGATATCTTTGGGAGTTCTCTCTGAGGGTGTTCTTGCTTCCCGTATCGGGCAAGCAAAAGAAGAGCGCGCGCGAGCCTCTTCTCGGTCGAGTTGAATAGTTGATCGATCAAGGCCTCCTCGATGCGCATGTTTCGTGTCAGCACGAAATTGATGAAGAGATCGGATAACTCAGGCTGCTCGTGAAGCACCTTTGCCATTTCACTCTTGTCAATGACGAGCACAGTGCTGGGTGAAATCGACGTGGCATTCCCCATGCGAACCGGCTGATCTGCCAGGCACCCCTCGCCAAAGAAGTCCCCAGGTCCCAAAATGGCGATGACTGCCTCTTTACCGGTTTCATTAACCACGGCAATCTTCACGCCGCCTTCTTGTATATACAAGACGCTGTCGGCAGGCGCGCCTTGAGAAAAGATAATCTCGGCTTCCTTATACTGTCTAACGCTTCGCGACACGCCAGCCGAATCTAGAAAAGCTTGGGTGCTGAATTCGCCCTTTTTCTTGGACATACTCTTCGATTTGCTGTTGCTGGGACTCATGATTGCTTCTATACCTCCACCTGAGAAAATGCGCACGACGTCGCCATTGATTGTTCTTGCGCCCCAAAAAGATCTTCTAAGGTTCTCGGCACAGTTCCTTGATCCTGTTCGTTTGTGGTTTCCCGCCGGATTTGTTCTTCAACAATCTCTCTGACTGTCTCCAGCGGAACTTGCTCGAAATGTGTTTTCGGCTTGAGCATAAGAACCTCTTCGAGTCACCCAGAAGCTAGCAGGCCGGAAGTCGTACGGGTCATATCTTTTGGAAATCGAACTGTGTCACGAGAAGGCTCACTTGCTCAGGCCAAGGCCCCCCCCCCCCGCAAATTTTTACTTGCAGGACTCGCTACGATGAGATACGATAACTTCGCGTTTGTTTAGCGTGGTCATCGCCAGTGAGGACTATATGGGGCCTACCCAGACGAAACCCGTGCCAATGCACTTCAAGACGATGGTGCAATCGGATGTGCCGCAAGGTCGAGATGGAAAGCACAAACTGATTGTCACCACAATCCTCAACGACCTCGACTGCTTAAAGGGTGATTCCGCGCTCAAGGTCCCATTGGGTGAATTGGCGCAATCAAAAGAGAAAGTTCGTTCCGCACTGAATCGTGCAACTCGGAAAGCTGGACGTAAAGTTGCGACGGCCAGCGACGCCACCTTCTTGTACGTGTGGAATGTGAGCGAGTAGCGGGAACATCTGGTAGGGTGGCTGGCGGGTGGGCGACGCTGACTAATCGAATAGTTCGGGGGTGGTCTACGTTTGCCGTTCTGGCTGTTGTACGAAGTTTGCATCCCGGTAATCCGTACGAGGGCAGAGGTGCGACACCCTTCTCTTGGCAGGCTGCTGTGCCTCGCCAAAATCAAGAGCGCATTTCAAATCAGTAAGATATTACATGGATGACATTTCAGCTGCTGTAGAGTTATGGCTAGAAGCCCCGGTTGAAGAAACCGACGAGAAAGGGAATAAGCATCGGAGCACGCGCAATCGGGATGAAGGACGGGGAACCCCACAGGGAGCTCCGATCAGCCCGTTGCTCAGCAACTTGTACATGCGTCGATTCGTGCTGGGATGGAAGAAGCTCGGGCACGAGAAGCGTCTTGCTGCACACATCGTTAACTACGCCGATGACCTGGTGATCTGCTGCCGTGGCCAAGCGGAAGAAGCGCTGGCCATCATGCGAGACATCATGACGAGGTTGAAGCTGACGGTGAATGAAACGAAGACGCGGGTCTGTAAACTGCCGGAAGAAAAGTTCGACTTTCTAGGGTATACGTTTGGTCGATGCTATTCGCCGAAGACAGGGCGCGCGTACATTGGTACGGTTCCCTCGAAGAAGCGGGTGATCCGCATCTGCGAAGCGATTAGCGAAATGACCGGACGGGATCAAACTCTGCTGGACCAAGAGATGGTGGTAGGGCAGCTCAACCGTACGATGATCGGATGGGCCAACTACTTCTGCCTAGGTCCAGTCAGCAACGCTTACCGAGCAGTCGAGAGATATGCTCGCAAGAGGCTGCGTCAATGGCTGTGTGCCAAGCACAAAGAGGTGTGGCCGGCGTACAAACGGTTTCCGGAGGCATCTCTGCACGACGTGCTAGGCCTTGTCCGCCTTACTAAGCGGACGAGCAGTCTCCCGTGGGCGACCTCGTGAAACTTTCTCCGAGAGCCGGATGCCTGCAACAGGCCTGTCCGGTTCGACGAGCGGGATGTGGAAACGGAAGCATGGTGCGGCTAGTGAGGCACCGGCAGACGAAAGGGCCGGGAACGGATAGGCCGCACCTACACCACCGCGCCACATCTCGACTCCACACGGACAACTGTTCACCTAAGTGATTTGGCGATTCTTTGCCCATTTTCCTCAGGGCGCTGCGAAAGCGGATTAACCTATTGGTGCGCTGGTAATCTTGATGTGAGGCCAGTTCTTTTGATGGGCCCAGGGACGTCCTGCGGCTAAGAGCGCCGTCGAATCGTCAAAAGTACTGTAAATATGCGGATGTTGAGATAATAGAGATTGTGGTCAAAATGCGCTCTTGACACTACATGTTGTATGTGACAATCTGAATAAATGGCTATAGGCGCACCAAAAGAAGTAAGTACACTCCGCCGCTTCTTCCTGGAACCCCGCCTGCCTAAACACCGCCAATACGAGGCTCTGCGCGCTTACCTGGTCGAGGGCCGTCCCGCCAAAGAAGTGGCGCGCGCCTTTGGCTACTCCCTCAATTCCTTCCACGTCCTCTGTCACCATTTTCGCAGAGAAACCCACCCCACCTTTTTTCTCTCTCCGCAGCACGGCCCTCAGACCCAACCCAAGAAGTCAGCAGCTCGCGACCTGATCATTAGGCTGCGCAAGCAGAACCACTCCGTTTATGAGATCAGCCAGACTCTCAAGGATCGCCAGTGTCCACTGAGTCCGACCGGCGTGCGCGAAGTTCTCAAAGCCGAAGGGTTCGCTCCGCTGCCGCGGCGGCTGGATGAAGAACGGCCCCAGCAACCCCGCCCCACGGTTGAACCGGTGGCCGATGTCAGAATGTTTTCCCTGGCCCCGCGCACCTTTACCACACGCTGCGGCGGGCTGTTCCTGGTCGTCTCCGACTGGGTGCGTCTGCAGGCACAAAAGTTGCCACCAGCCGCTGGGTTGCCAGGTTCCAAGATGATCCCCGCCGATCATGCCTTGCGATGTTGCCTGGCGCTCAAACTCTGGTCGATCGAGCGAAAAAGCCACGTCATGGCCTTGATCGCCGATGAAGGGCTGGCGTTGTTCGCCGGCCTGAATGCCTTCCCCAAGAAAAGCTACCTTTCGGAATACTCTTGCCGCATAGATCACCGCAAAACCACTCGGTTCCTGGCCGCCTGGCACCACTGCATTCAGGGAAGCAAACTCCTTCCCGGAGAATCCTTCAATTTAGATTTTCATTCCGTACCCTTCTACGGCGAAGACCCGCTGATAGAACGGCACTATGTCTCATCCCGCAGCCGCAGCCAGCCCAGCGTGCTGGTGTTTCTAGCTCAGGATGCTGGCAGTCACGTCTTCTGCTACTCCAATGCGGATCTGCGTAAAGGCGAGGAAGCCGAGGAGATTTTTCAGTTCATCACTTTTTGGAAGCGCGCTCACGGCAAGCTTCCCCGCCATCTGGTTTTCGATTCCAAGCTGACCACCCACGAGGGGCTGGCACGGTTGGACACCATGAACATCCCTTTCATCACCCTGCGCCGCCGCTCCCCCAAACTTCTCAAGGAAATCGTTCTTCTGCCACGTTCAGCCTGGCGGACCATGGAGTTGGATGTTCCCACTCGCAAGTATCGCACTCCGCGAGTCTATGAACAGACCATCACCTTGGCCGGCCGGTCCCTGCGGCAGATATTTGTTCAAGACCTCGGCCACGATGAACCGACCATCCTGCTCACCAATCAGCGGCACACTCCGGCCAAGGCCCTGCTGACCCGCTACGCCCAACGCATGCTGATCGAAAATGCACTCTCGGACGCGGTGCGTTTCTTCCATATCGATGCGCTTTCATCCTCGGTGGGGCTGAAGGTGGATTTCGACATGGCG
>DATHIB010000181.1:0-19371 GCA_035490055.1 Candidatus Limnocylindria bacterium
GTGCCCGACGAGATAGCGGCATAGCCGCTAGGCGCGCCGTTGCAACCGTACCCCCATGAATAAACCATCGCCCCGTCCGGCTGGCTTATGTAAGCCGGCTGCGCGGTCAAATTGAAGGTGGGACCGGTTATCCCCGGAGCCGCAGCATGCGCTGCAGCTGGGAGCAACAAAGCCATTGCCACCATCACCGCCGGAAGCAGTCGTGTCTTCCAGATCACTCTTAGCATTTTCGTCGCACTCATTGGCTCTCTCCTAGCACTCATTGCCGCGCTCCTAATTGATGCGGACTTCGGTCATCAGCCCACCGAAGTTCTCGGCATCGTTCGACAAGTGGTCAAGATTGGGGGTGTAGAGATAGAACACGCTGCCCGACGGATACTTGGTCGTATCGGTGGCATCCAGAATCACGTCGATCGACTCGCCACCAGCCAGCGTGATCGAGTTGGTATTGTAGTTGAGGTTGTTTCCGGCTTGATCGCGCAGCAGCTTCGCATTGATCGCGATGACATTCATCGGAATCCCCAGTGAGGCCAGCGTCTGATATTCCGTGACGTCGAGGTCGGAGATGCGCAGGAGCGCCTTTTTGCCTGCCGGAATGTTGATGATCGAAGACAGCGGCTGCGAGAAATGGTTCGCGCCATCCGTCGTCTGCGTCTCGAGTGGACCGGGCGTGACCGTATCGGGGTAGCTCCGCCCGTTCAGCAGGAAGTACTTGTCTTTCATGTCCGTAAATTGTTCTGGGTTGAAAGTCATGCCGACAAAATGGAAACTGGGGTCGAAGCCGTGGATCTGGAGGGGATACTCGACATCGTAATACGTCGAGCCGTCACCGTCGTTATAGGCATACTTTCCGGCTGCCGCGCGAGGCACCGTATTCGAAGGGATTGGCAGGGGATTGCTGCACAGGATATCGGTGGCGGAATTGCAAGCCGTGCGCGGATCCAGTTGCTGTTGCTGGAGCGCGGCATAGAGGCTGCCGTTGACCGGAACGCGATTCTGCCGCGGGCGCACATAAAGTTGCCCGACCATGCCCATCTGCAAGTGCTCGGGAGGCGTGATATGGCAGTGCCAGAAATAAGTGCCGGCATCCGGCGCCAGGTAGTAATAGGTGAAGCTCCCACCGATGTTGATGGCCACGGAAGCGTCCGGTACACCGTCATAGAAGGCCGAAGCGTTCGGGTAGCCATGGAAGTGGACGGTGTGCTGCTCGAACAGATCCGGCCGCATGATCATGCCCACGTTGGTAAGGGTGAGGAAGAATTCGTCATCCTCATCAATCGCCATCAAAGGTGCCGGGATATTGCCGTTCATCACTCCGACATCCTCGATCGGGCGGGGATCCACGTGCCCATTGATGGCAGTAACCGGGTTTCCTGAAGCATCGGTGTAAGTCTCGGGAGCCAGCCCCACGGCGCCGTTGTACGTAAAGGAGCCCAGGCCCGTCGTAGCAGGATCACCGGGCAGAAGCGGCGGGCCCGAATAAGGGGTGTTGAAAACCCTCGGGGGCTCTGTACCGGGCTGGCCGTTAGCGATGTCCACGAGCCCGGACAACGGTCCGAAGGAGAACATGTACGTCTGCGTGCCGTCGCCCATCGTCGCGAAACCGTCGCCGCCCGAGATCTGCTGGCATTTTATGGCGCCGTTCACACGGGCGGGTGCCGCCGGAAATCCAGTTGTGCCGCTATAAGTCGGACCCGCGTAGGCAGGTTCCGAATCATTGTTGGCCGCCACCGGGTGAGTGATGGTGCTGGTCGGACATTGAACCCGGAACGACTGAGCCCTCGCGACCCCCGTCGCAAGACAGACAAGAGCGATAAGCAATCCAATATGGTGCAGCTTTCTCATGACAGTCTGGCCTCCTTGCTGACTTGCAGGCGCAAGCAGCGCCCCGAGAATCCCCCGCTTCGTTGGGGGCCACTCGCAAGCACCGGGGTTCTTTCCCTGTCCCAGTAGTTGGCACCTTACCCCCAAATAGAATGTCCTCTTTGCGTTGAAGCAAAAAAAGGGAGGAAAATTTACAAGGGTTGTACGAAGGCAAACTTCACTTTAGGGGTCTTTAAGTCGTACTTCGACTATTACCAATGCTTGCGTAGGGGTGATCTGACCCAGTTTTCTGTGCAGTCAAAAGGGGAACTTATCGGAGACTGTTGATTGCCGGGGGGGGGCGGGGCTAGCGAAACCAACGGCAATAGGACGTAAAGACCAAGCAAGACAAATGCCGAGGACAAGGATTCGAGTTATCACACATTTGTCGAATCTAAGTGTCTTCGACGCATGGCTAGGTTTCAATGAATTTGCCGATCAGTTTGGAATCATCCATCCGGAATTAAGTGGCGTGCCCGGGGCGATTCGAACGCTCGACCTTTTGCTTCCGGGGACCAGCGCCGGTAGCCTATGTTTTTGATTCGTCTAGCTCAGTCATGCACGCTGAGTCTGCATTTTGCTTGGTGTTCGGCGGGTTTCGGACCGTACTCGGGCCCAACTTTTTCTTCGGCGTTTGGCAAGGAGCTTGCGTTCGGAACGAATCTCCGCGCGCAGATTCCATTTTCCCCTTCATAATATTTTCGTTCGCGCTGCGTCGTCTTGCGGGCGCAACTATCGAGCCTCGAACGCGGCCTGTTGCCCCACTCGTATCAGATGGAAATAACCGCTCGATCGCCATGTGGATGGCATTCTCGCCGGTGTCGGTTAAAGTGGCGTTCGCCGTTCCTTCAATACGGACGTTCGGAAAAGAAGGCCCCGTCGAAGCGGGGCCTTCTTGTCATGAACTGAAACCAGACTTACTGGTCATCTCCATCTCCTGTGCGGACCGGTCCACGGATCTCGCCGCCTGGGGAGCGAGTGCTGTGCACATTGACGTAGGCGGCTCCTTCACGCATCGCCTGCACGACTTTTGCAAAGTCCGCGCCGGGCGTAATGCCTTGACTGTTGGGTCCAACTACATTGGCCGCTGTAACTGAGCCGGATACTGTGCCGGAGGTGGTGTCCGGGCACGCCGGCGGATTTGGAAAACCGGCAGGAGGTCCGCCAGCAGCACCTGCAGCGGGGCCACAGAGAAATACCATAACCCCGCCGACTTCTTTGGTGAAGCCAAAATGGATGTGCGAGAAAATCACCTGGGCATTCAGATTGGCGTAGGTGACTGTGTAGCTGAGGGTGGTGCCATCAGAACTGAGCGTGGCAGTGAAAGAACCGCTCGCCTGCGTTGCGACTGGAGGAGCTTCGCCCAAGCCGCGAAGGCGCGCTTTGAAAGTGTTGGCGTCGTCATCGGAGGCAACCGTAGCGACGCTGAAGCAAAGTACGATTGAGATAAGGAAGGCAAGTTTTTGCATGCTTGAATTTCTCCTTCTAACAGGAACTTTGCGGGAATTAGCTTTTGAAGGAAACGACAAACACCTCTTGGAAAATCATCGCGGTAAAACACCGTGACAGCGGAGAATTCTAATACCAACCTTCTTGAGAAGCCAGCGGTTGACCATGATGGACGGGTGGGAGGGCTGGCGTACCAGCACGGGTGCCCTACACGTCGGTCTTCCGTAGCTTATGGTGAGCGGAACCGAACCATGCGTTTTTGACTTTGCTTTTTCTTTGGCGGGTGCTCGCAACCGTTCTGCTGAAACGCTCAGGCGAAGGCGAGGCGGCCCTGCGGCGCGGGGATGGGACGGCGGAGTGTCTTAGCAGTTTCGATCCATTCCTGAATGATGATTTCGACGCCGGCAAGAGCTTCCTTGCAGGTCCCTCCATCGGCGGCGCAGCCGGGAAGCTCGGGGACTTCGGCGATAAACGCTTCGTCCGCCTGACTCCAATAGATGATGATCTCGGATCTAGGCATCGGCTTCTCCGGCCAAGCGATAGTTGATTATGACATTCCTGACCTGTTTCACCTGATGGGGTTTGAGAACCAAAATCAACTTCAAAGTCCCCGCTCTTATAAGCCAAGGGTCGGGCACCCGCGCAGAATTGAATTGCGGGCAGAGGAGAGTTTACTTTTTTGGTCCAAGCGTCCCAGAACAGTTTCAGTGCCGAAGGGGCGCGGCCCGCAGAGTGGCTGTTCGCGTAAAGCTTGTGTTCTTGGGCGTAGTGGCGGCAAAAGGGATAGCAAATGCTGCCATCGCGCCGACTAAGGCCCCCAAGATGGCAAATTCGACGTTTTGGTTCGTGTACGAGAGCAGAACCCCAGCGATGTCGATGGTATGAAGAGATCCCCCAGCCAAAGCCTCTTTCGCTGCCAAATCAGATCGGAGGAGACTCGGAACTACGATCCCGGCGATGAACAAAGTGATCACCACTTCGATTAGCAGTTGAAGGAGAGAGAAAGCCTTTTGCCTTTTCATGGTTTTTTTCCCTTTCGGCCTTAGCACGGCCTATTCAAAAGAGAATAATCAGTAGCGTCCACTTAGCAGGTGAATTACTGGAATCGAGCGAGGTAGATACCCTAGAGAGGCGTGCGGAAGTCTGGAGGGGTTGTTTGGCGCGCCCAAGGGGACGATCTTAGAACTTTTCTTGATCAGTTTGTGGTTGCCGCGGAGCAGTTAGATTTTCCCCTGGGTTCAATACTGCTGAGTACAACAGACACAAACGGTTATTGAAGGGGCTTCCAGGTGGAACTGTCCAGGGAACCAGTAAACGTGCGTAGGTTAGTGCGTAGAATGCGCGTAGATTATTCTTGACTGATGCGTGGATTAATGCGTAGAATATGCGTAGATCATGAGATACATTCACGAAGCAAAGGGATGGCCACACTTCACTTGGCAAGTGGACAGTCTCGTTGCACCTCTGTCTGCCGTGCGATACCAGCAAGGTTTGCTCCTTGGAAAGATGCGCGCGTTAGGTTACCCACTTCAAAAAGAAGCAACGCTTGCAGCTCTCACCGAGGAAACAGTCAAATCATCTGCGATTGAGGGAGCAGCACTCAATCCAGAGAGCGTACGCTCATCCCTCGCACGCCGCATGGGTCTGAGCGTCGCTGGGGCCCCTCCGGCGGATCGCCATATTGAAGGAATCGTCGAAATGATGCTGGATGCTACGCAGAATTATACGGCGCCGCTCACGGACGAAAGGCTATTCGGTTGGCATGGAGCACTGTTTTCGAGCGAGCGTAGTGGTCTTCACAAGATCCGAACCGGGGCTTGGCGTGAGGGTGGAATGCAGGTTGTTTCCGGTGCGGAGGGGAATGAGAAAGTTCACTTTGAGGCCCCGGTCGCTGAACATGTCGGACAAGAAATGGCTACGTTCCTCGCTTGGTTCAACAGTGGCGAAGGAATCGAGCCACTCATAAAGGCTGGGCTAGCACATCTTTACTTCGTTACAATTCATCCGTTTACGGATGGCAATGGAAGAATCGCACGTGCCATCACGGAAATGTCCTTAGCTCGATTGGAAAACAGCTCGCAGCGCTTCTACAGCATGTCTTCCCAAATTCGCGAAGAGCGACGGAGCTACTACGAGATCCTTGAGAATACGCAGAAGGGCGGAATGGACGTAACCAATTGGCTGACTTGGTTTCTCGCCTGCCTGGGCCGCGCAGTTGAAAAAGCAAACATGCTGACGGGCAGCGTCTTGGAAAAGGAAGCATTTTGGCGACGACTCAAGCGAGAATCAATGGTGGTCAGCGACCGACAGAAAAAGATGGTCAACCTGTTGCTGGATGGTTTTGAGGGGAAACTGACAACCGAGAAGTGGGCGAAACTCACAAAGAGCTCACACGATACTGCGCTGCGAGACATCCAAGACTTAATCGACAAAGGTATTCTCAAACAAGAAAAGGGAGGGGGGAGAAGCACGGCCTACTCTCTTGTGATCCGAGAGGGGTGATGCTTAAATCAAACTCTTTGTGCGGGTTGAGTGGCGCGCCAGGAGGGATTCGAACCCCCGACCCTTAGCTCCGGAGGCTAATGCTCTATCCATCTGAGCTACTGGCGCGCAGTAGGTGCTCCTCAAATTTTCCTGAGGACGCAACACGCGGGAGCTTCTTCAAACATTAGTATTCTATCCGGTATGATTCGCCGGCGCTAGGGCGCATTCCCGGCGGAGAGGATCGCCGGCGGGTTCATCCTTTGGCGCGGGTCCTGATCTCCTTGGCCAGTTTTTCGATTTCGTCGGTCTTTCGCAGCATGGCGACAGAGAGCACCAGGACCGAATCCGTTTTTTCCACTTCGGCCTTCAATTCGCTAGCCAGATCGTAAAGCTTCTCGACATTTTTCTTAATTTCCTTTTGATTCGCCGCCAGGATCAGCTTGGGATCGAACTTGGGCATATGCGAATCATCTTCCTTTTCCTTCTGTTGTTCGGGATTTTGCGGGCGCTGGGCGCGTAACTGCCCGCTGGGTGCGAGAGCGAGGATCCCGGCTGGTGCTCCTACGGCCATAATGGTGGTTAGAAATTTTCGTCTCGATTCCATGGCCAGAAAACCCCCTTGCGTCCGCGCAATCCCCCGCCGCACGGGACGACACTTCCTCGAACCTCTTCCAATGTTATACTCCCCCTCTCATAAAAATCATGCCTAGTTCCTTCAATCGCTGGTTGGATTTAGCGCTTCCCAACGCGCTTCATCTTACGGAGATTTTCGTCATCGCGCTGGTGCTGAACCGGCTGCTCCGGGCGGTAACCAATCTAGTTATCAAGCAGGCGTCGGCACCCGGCCGCCCGGCGCAGCTGCGCGAACAGCAGACGCGCACGCTGGCGGGAGTTCTTTACGGAGCAGGGAGCAAAGTTGTCTGGGTAGTGGCTCTGCTGACTGCCGTGCGGGAATTCCATATCGACATCACGCCGGCGTTAACCCTTGCGGGTCTTGCCAGCCTCGCGGTGGGCTTCGGCGCGCAAACTCTGGTGCGAGATGTCATCACCGGCATCTACATCGTTCTTGAAGACCAATATATCGTCGGCGACACAATACAATTCGGGGACTACATTGGCCGGGTGGAACACCTGACCCTGCGGCGCACGGTAATCCGTGATGCCCGAGGCGCACTGGTGACCATCGCGAATGGGGAGATCCGCACGGTCAGCAACCTCAACCGAGACTGGTCACAGGCGTTCGTGGATGTCTCGCTGGCGCCGGAAAGCCCGATTGAAAAGACGATGCAAGCATTGGAGAGCGCCGCGGCTGCTTTGCGGGGCGATCCGGCCTGGTCACAAACGCTGGTCGACGGGCCGCGGATCCTTGGGGTGCAGAGCTTCGACCGCAGTTCATCGACGGTGCGATTGCAAGTGCGGACGGCTCCAACACGGCAGGATGAGGTCGCGCGCGAGCTGCGCCGCCGCATCCAGGTCGAATTTCAGAAACAGGGCATACCCACAGCGAGCGTGCACCGCATCGAACTGGCAGGCGTTGCTCATTCTTCGCAGGAAGCAGCCCAGGCAGATGCGGGGAGTTAGGGCAAGGAGGACCGGCAATGGCCCAGATCACCTACGACGAAGTAAACCTGATGCTGCGCTTGTACGACATGAGGCGCGAAGCGCGGCTACGCCAGGCGCGCGCCTGGTTTGTCGAAAACTTTCATCCGGAATCTCCGGAAGAGATGATGCAGAGGTATCCGCAGGGCGGGGAGGAAAACACTTACATCCGCATGGTAATCAGCTACTGGGACATGGTGGCCGGGATCGTCAACCGCGGGCTGATCAACGACGAATTATTTTTCGACAGTAATGGCGAGATTTGGGTGGTGTGGGACCGTATGCGGTCGATCGTTCCTACGTGGCGCGCCGCTTTCAAGAATCCGCATCTTTTCCAGAACATGGAAGAAACTTGCAAGCGGCTGGAAGCCTGGAGGGAGAAGCGCGCACCTGGATCCAGTGCGGCGATGCGGCAAATGATGGTACAGGCGAAACCGGGCACCAAGGGCATTTAGGATTTGCGAAGCGGGAAAGTTTCCTGGAAGCAAGTCTTGCGTGACGATCAGCGCCGCTGCCGGGCAGGCTCGGGGGCCCGCGAGTCCGGATCAACAGGGGTAATCTTCGGAATAGCGACTTTCATGCAGTTGCGTCCCGCTACCTTGGCCGCGTAGAGCGCCGTATCGGCCTGCTGAAGAAGCTCTTCCAACGGCAGGAAACCCCATTCTTGGCTCAGCAAGAGCCCGAGGCTCATGGTAATTGGAACGGCACCACCGGACGTTTGCACGGGGATACGGGCGATGGATTTGCAAATCTCCTCTGCGCGGGCAAATGCGTAGGCCAGATTGCAATTGTTCAGGACCACCAGAAACTCCTCACCGCCATAGCGGCCTACGAAATCATACGATCGCACGGAAGAGAGCAGCCGCTTTGCTGTTTCCCTCAAGACATCATCACCGGCGAGATGGCCGTAGGTATCATTCACACTCTTGAAATTATCCAGATCGCAGATCAGAATTGCGGTAGAGACTCGCTCGCGCCTGGAACCATCGTTCGGTCATCATCATCGCAAACCAGAACTCCGAGTTCCGCCTTCAACTCGGGTCGGCTAGCCTATTATATAGGACATGAAGTTCATTCGATTCCTGAATTCCTGGGCGCAGAGTCGGACTAGCGTGTAATCAAGAAATTCGTTTAACTCTCGGATCCGGCTCCCGTCACCTGTGCGCACGAATCTCTGGAAACTTTCTCTGCATATGGCCTGTAGCTTATGTAAAGCAGTGCGCTCGACAGCGGTCTCACTCCCTATATTCTGTTGCACGAAACCCCCCTTCAAGGGAGGTCATGTGCATCTAAATATTGGCAGGGAAGGTCAATACTGGGTCCGGCGAGGGGTTAAAGGGCCGTGGAACTCATGGACCTGATGGCGTTTCACTGATCCGCTCTGTCACTATGTTGCGGGAAAAACCGTCGCCCTAACTCACACATTCTAAGGCTAGAAATCTGGAGGCGCGGGTGGGATTCGAACCCACGAATGGAGGTTTTGCAGACCAGTCGTGGATTGCTATCTTGTTGATTCGTCTTGCCTTTACACCCGCGCTGCTAGCTGATTTTGGCCCTAATTTGGGCCTAACTGTTCCCAAGTTGTTCCCAACTTCTTGGGGTGAACCCCTAAGATGGCACAAATTATTTGTGCACAGCTTCCGCATTTCGAAACCCGTAGAGATGCAATAGGTCAACGAGAGAAGACCCGTGACGACGATCCTCGTGCTCGAAGCTCAGGATAAGGCCTTTCGCAGATTCTCGCGGGCGAGAGCTAACTCTGGGTGCGCGGGTGTCAACCGGTTTTCAAGAATTGCGATGGCACTCTTGAGCAGCGGCACCGATTCACTGCGCCGTCCCAAAACAGTCAACAAGCTGCCGAGATTGGAGCAAGTCAGAGCCACATCGGGACTATCCGCGCCCAGCAGTCTCTCCTTGATCGAAAGCGCTCTCCGGTAATTCTCCTCTGCCTCTTGGTAGTTCCTCTTCGTGACGAGAACGGCGGCAAGGTTGTGCAATGTTGCAGCCACTTCATAATGGACGGGCCCAAAGGACTCTTCAAACACCGCAAGCGCGACGGTAGATTGCCTCGCTTTCGTCGTACCTACCGAGGCCGTCGAGAATTGCCGCGTAGGCAGCCGCATCGGCCATCGTTCGTGGATCGGTTTCTCCCAGCAGGCGTTGCGAAAGCTCCCAGGCTTTCTCGCCATAGGGTTTGGCCGCGGCAAAATCCCCTTTCGAGAAGAGAATGCCTCCCATGTTGTGATAGATCGTGCAAGCGGTCAGGCACTCTTCGCCTTGTGTGGCCATGGTCACTCGCAGGGCCTCCTTGTAGAGCCGGAGCCCTTCGTCGAAGCGGCCACAATACTTGTGAAGAACGCCGAGATCGTTAAGTGCTTGCGCGGACTCTCCCGATGTCTCGCCGAATTCGCCGACAGCGAGTCTCACCGCTTCTTGCAATTCGTTTTCGGCACGCACGTAATCGCCTTGCAAGCGTCGAAGTTGACCCAGCAGAGCCAGTGTCTTGAGCCGGATCCTTGCCGCCATTTCGCCCGTGTAGTGATTGAAATGTGCCTTCTCGATCGCGAGCGCACGTTCCGAATAGGTCAGAGCGGCTTGGAACTTCTGACGGTCGCATTCAATTTCCGCGAGGTCGTTAAGGAGGGTTAGCCCACTGATTACGAGTGATTTTCGTCCCTTTGAAACGACAGTGCTCGACGGCCTTATACGCGAGCGCCTGATGGCCAAACTTTCGGGTTTCTTTGGCCTGCTGGCGTCGCTGATCGCCGCTCTCGGTCTTTACGGTGTAATGTCTTACCTGGTTGCCCGGCGCACGAATGAAATCGGGATCCGCATGGCGCTTGGGGCACAGAGGCATGACGTCCTCTCGCTGGTGCTTCGCAATTGCGCTTTCTTGCTGGCGCCAGGATTACTGCTCGGCGCGGTTCTGAGCGCGGCCGTCGCCCAAGCAGCCAGAGCCATGCTTTTTGGGTTGAAACCAACCGATCCTCGGGTGCTTGTCGCCGCCATAGTCGGATTGGGCCTTCTTGCTCTGCTTGCGTGTCTCTTGCCAGCGCGCCGCGCCACGCGCATCGATCCGATAGTCGCCTTGCGTTACGAGTAAATCATGGCTCTCGGTGAGGGCCCATGTCACTGCTGCGAAGCCTATCACACGGATCCCGGTCACTGTTCCGAAAGAGACAAGTCGAACAGGAGTTGGACGAGGAACTAGCGCCAATTTCTCACAGCTTGGCAGAAGAGGAATGAATTTTGTTCGAATTGGGAGTTGCGAGATCGTTCGCGGGGTGCTGGCGTGTAGCTGATCCGTTTTTCGCTGGGCGTGATCGTTTTTCTCTCGCCGAGACTATTTCCGCGCACACCTTACCCCCGGTTGACAGAAGCGAGGAAAAAGTTGTTAGGGATCCTTCTGTTTCAATGCTTTAGCGGCACGGCGCACAGCTTTTCATGGATTTGCCGGAAGAGCTCGACATAGGGGTAACCACCGGCCAGTGAGATCCCGGGAGAGTAGATTCGAGCTATTATTCTGATGACCAAACGCTTTTGCTTGTAACCCGGCCGAGGCCGGTTCACGCCTTCTGCGAGCATCTTTCGCCCCGTCGACGAATCAGTCTGCAATCCCAAACCGAAGAGCCTTCGCCAAGTTGGAAGGAATCCTTTTAATGCGGGGCGCAACGATTTGGCGAACCACAGCTTTGCCAGACGAATCAAGGCAAGATGGTTCGCCGCCGTGCGATCTGTTAGCCGTTCCTCCGCGATATCTGGCTCTTCTAGCGCGCCGCCCGCGCTCTCTTTCTCTCGCGTGCCACGGGTCATTTCACCTCGACTTTCACGCGCATCCAAGGATGGATGCAGCACTCAAAAAGATGTTCACCTTTCGACAGACCCGTGATCTGGCGTTGGCTGCCTTGAAGGATTCGGGTCTTGGCTACGGCGACGTTCGAAAAGCCGCCAGCACATTCTGGAACCGTGTCCTCTCCTGGCGCATTGAGCACCGGTAGAAAACCACCACCAAACTGCGCCACCTCGGTGAAGGTGTGAGGCTCGCCGCCTTGGTCGAAAACGTTAAGAATGGTTCCTTTCTTGATGTTGAGAGTGTCAGGTTCGAAGTCCCAGCCCGGGTCCGGAGTTCCAGCGGCTGCCTTTGCAAATAAGTCGGACAATTTCGTGTCTGCTCCAAGCGCGACGTTCTTGCAGAAATCAGGCCCAAGCGCGGCATTGAAGGTGACCGGATCGCATTCGTCCAAGGCCACCACCTGTGCGACACTTGGTGGATCTTCTTCCGGCGTCCCGCCAGCGAACATCAAACCGCCGGCGAACACAAAACCGCCAGCGAGTAAACCGAACTTCGCTACGGTAGTTTTCATCATGGTTCTCCTTCCTTCTTGTTCAGGAATTGTCCTGCCTTGACGTTTGTCTTTTACGTTCATGGCTATTCTCCTTTCGTAGAGGTTGCCCGACGGCACTCCCTTCTTGTAAGACTGCGGCTGATTCTTAGAGCGTTTTCAAAAAAGCGACGAGGGCGTCTTTGTCTTGCTGCGAAAGGTGAAGGTTAAAACGGGTGTCGTAGAAACTGACGGCATCCATCAGCGTAGCGGCGGAGCCGTTGTGAAAATAAGGTGCCCGTCCGGCAAGACCACGCAAGATTGGGCCCTTGAACTTGCCGATGTCGGCGCATTTGCCAGTGACCATGGCGCGCCCAATATCGGTGACTTGCACGATCTGTCCGGTCGCGTTGCACATGACGGTTACGAGCGGAAGGTCAGGCGTTCGGCGTGAGAGGTCAGCGAGGCCGATGTTGAGGGGTGCGGGCACCGAATGGTCGCCGACGTTCGGTGAATCATGACATGTCCCGCAGAAACCGTTGATTGTCTGCTGATGAAGAACATCGTTGAGGCCCGCGACTCCGGTGATGGGGATTTGCAGCGTGTTAAAAAGGCTCTCGCCGCGGGCGACGGCACGTCGCGCGGCGGTATGCTCGTCATAGTCGCGGTCATCGATGTGCGCCCAATTGTTGTATATGTCGAAGATTTGTGGAGAGAAGGGAGCGCCAGTTGGATTGAGTCCCAGTGGATCATTTATGCCGATGAAGAACTGTTGTCTGAAGAGATAGCTCGGCCCACCCTTGGCGGCATCGGCATTCAGGTCACCGGCATCGCGATCATAGGTTTGCGCGGTGAAGATCTGGGTTTCGAAGTCAACAATCTGCTGAACCTGTTCGGGTGACGGAACAGCACCTTGCGCATGGCCGGTCGTGGCATCGACGGCTTGATGAGTAAGGTCGTCGGTGATTGGCTTGAAAGTACCATCAGGATTCTTGAAGGTTTCGCGGCCGTCCCACATGACCGTGCTGAGGAATGGCAGGTTTGTCGCAGGAGGCGGACGTCGATAGGCGGAGATGGCACTCGTGCTGGTGCAACCGTAAGGGTTGTCGTTGCTTAGCACAGTGAATTCCGCGTTTGCCGGCACCTGCTGCTCGATACGAAACAAGCCTTTGTTAAGAAGCAAGCTGTAGGCTTCACGACGCACCTCCTCCGTAGACACGTCTTGCGCAGGGCAGCCCGAACCGTCGTTCGTCCGGAAGATGGGGTCTAACCCATGCGTGGCCGCGAAACGTGCCTGAATGTGAGGCGGAGTCACGGACCAAGCATCGCTGGCCTGGTGACACGTCACGCAACGACGGCCATTTGTGCCGAGATCTTGGAAGAATGCGTTTTTCGTCGTGTCCGTCGGGCCCCCCTTGTTGAAGTTTGCGAAGCGCCCATCAGGGTCTGCGAACTCCTGAAATCGCGGCACAAACTGATTGGAGTTTTCGGCAACTGCAAGCACCGCTCCGCCGCCAATCATAAGAACGCTCATCGTAAGCAAGGCGAAACGATGGTTGCGAGAGAATCTGGTTATACTCGGAACGCTGGTGTTATGGTTTGCGTCGAGTCTTCCTGCCTTGACGTTTGTTTTCACGTTCATGACCTTTCTCCTTTGGTCGAGTTGAGCGCCTGAACCGAACCGCGAGCCGCCCGGGTTAACGAACGATAGTGTTGTGGTTTGCTGCGAGCCTTCCTGCCTTGACTCTGGTCTTGAGTTTCATCGGTTGTCTCCTTTCTCAAAGTTGTTGAGGTTCTTCCCTCTGTCTCTTAACAGCGCAAAACAGCGGGCGTTTTAATCAGCTGGGCATGAAATAAATTTGCAGAGAGTGCAAGGTTCCTAACCTGCTGATTTGCATGGGTTTTCGCATTTGACAGCAGATTTAAGAAGCGCTAGGCTACGCTTCCAGGGACGTTTCCCATTCCAGAGAACCCCTGTGAAGCACGAGCCTCCAAGCGAGGTCACGCAGCTGTTGCAGGTATGGCGGGGGGGCGACCGCAATGCACTCGACGCCCTGCTCCCCCTGGTCTACAAGGAATTGCGCCGTCGGGCCCACTTCCAACTGAGGAACGAACGGCCTAACCACACCTTACAGAGCGGCGCGCTGGTGCATGAGGCATACCTTCGCCTGGTCGGGATGAGCCGTCCCCAGTGGGAGAGCCGCACTCATTTCTTTGCTATTGCCGCCCAGCTCATGCGCCAGATTCTTGTCGACTATGCCCGCCGCCACGGGGCAGCGAAACGCGGGGGCAGTGTCTGCAAGCTCTCCCTCGAGGACGCGACGATGATGTCCCGCCGAAAAGATGTAGACGTCGTAGCCCTCGATGATGCTCTTATAGGTCTCGCCAAAATCGATCCGCGTCAGAGCCGAGTTGTAGAATTGCGCTTCTTTGCCGGGCTCTCCTTGGAGCAGATTTCTGAGGTACTGGAAATTGCTCCGGCCACAGTGCAACGGGATTGGACGGCTGCCCGTGCATGGCTTCATCGAGAGATCTCCAGGAATTCCCGTGTATGAGTACGGAACGCTGGGAGCGGACCAAGCAGATCTTGGAGGAAGCGCTTCGGATAGCGCCTGAGCCGCGGCAAGCCTATCTGGACTTGGTTTGCGGACCCGATAGTGAACTGCGCACCGAAGTAGAATCGCTCATTACTTCCCACGAAGAAGCAGGCAGCACGTTTCTCGCCGCAGCCGCCCCGGAACTTCTGGAACTTACTTCCTCAGCAAGGCCTCCCGAGCTACCCCTTAACCACGTCATCGGACATTACAGGCTGGTCGAAGAAGCCGGACGAGGCGGGATGGGGGTGGTGTACAAGGCCGAGGATACCCGTCTGCACCGTTTCGTGGCATTGAAGATTCTTCCGGAACAGGTCGGAGAAGATTCCGGGGCCTTGGCACGGTTTCGCCGTGAGGCCGAAGCCGCCTCTGCCCTCAACCACCCCAATATCGTTACCATCTACGAAATCGGACAGGATGGTTCCACTCACTACATTGCGATGGAGCTGGTAGAAGGGAAGACGCTGCGCGAGCTGCTTGTCGCCGGCTTGCTGCCAATACGAAAAGCAATTGAAATGGCGGCGCAGGTTGCGGAGGGGCTGGCCAAGGCGCATGAAGCAGGCATCGCGCACAGAGACTTAAAGCCCGAGAACCTGATGGTCTCTCACGATGGATTCGTCAAAATCCTCGACTTCGGCATGGCGAAGCTCGCGTCGACCAGCGGAGAGCTATCGGATATGTGCATTCTGTCCGCGTCGCAGACTCAACCGGGTCTGGTTCTAGGAACGCTGGGATACATGTCACCGGAGCAGGCCAGCGGTCGTCGGCTAGATTTCCGATCAGACCAGTTCTCGTTCGGCTTGGTGCTCTACGAGATGGTGACCGGAAAGCGCGCCTTCCAGAGAAGCACAGCAGCGGAGACACTAGTGGCCATTCTCCGGGAACAAGCCGAACCGATCGGAGTGCAAAACCCCGACGCCCCCGCTCCGCTGTGTTGGGCTATCGAGAAGTGTCTGGCGAAACAGCCCGATAAGCGATACGTCTCTACCCGAGATCTCGCACGGGAGCTTGCGGCCATACGCGACCGCTTCTCGGAGAAACCAGTTAAGCAGGTGGAGCCCCGTCCGACAAATATTCCTGTGCAGCGGACCGGGTTTGTGGGGCGAGAAAAGGAAGTAGCTGCCGCCAAAGAACTCCTGCTGCGTCAGGATGTGCGCCTGGTCACGGTCACGGGTCCAGGCGGGATCGGCAAAACACGTCTCGCGGTGGAGGTGGCGAGTGGCCTTGTCGAGCGCTTTCCAGGTGGGATTCATTTTGTCCCGCTCTCCCCGCTAAGCGATCCGGGCTTGATCGCTTCCGTGATCGTTCAGACGTTGGGGATCCGGAAGTCGGGAGGTCAGTCGCCGCTCGAAATACTCAAGAAGAATTTACAGGATTCATTGCGCGCGCCAATGCTGTTCCTGCTGGACAATTTCGAGCACCTGGTTCAGGCGGCACCTATCGTGGCGGAGCTGCTGGCCATGGGTGCCAATCTTAAAATCCTGGTAACAAGTCGCGCAGCGCTGCACGTGTACGGAGAACATGAATTCCCGGTGCCGCCGCTTGCGCTGCCCGATTCGCGGTCCATGCCTCCGTTTGAGCTCCTGTCACAGTACCCTGCGATCGCGTTGTTCGTACAACGCGCCGTCGCTGCCAAGCCAGATTTTGAACTTAACCGACAAAACGCGCCCGCCGTCACCGAGATTTGTGCCCGGTTGGATGGTCTGCCTCTCGCGATCGAGCTCGCAGCCGCCCGGGTCAAAGTTCTATCGCCCTCTTCCATGCGGACACGCCTGGCGAGCCGGTTGCAGTTATTGACGGGCGGGGCGCGGGACCTGCCGCAGCGGCAACAGACTCTTCGGGGCGCAATCGACTGGAGCTACGACCTTCTGAACGCTGCCGAGCAGAAGCTTTTCAGAAGATTATCGGTGTTCGTGGGGGGATGCACTCTGGAGGGTGTGGAAGCTGTGTGCGACACCAAGCGCGATCTCGATTTGGACCTGCTCGACGGTATGGCATCTATGGTGGACAAAAGCCTGGTGCAGCAGGTCGAGCAAGCGAATGGTGAATCGCGGTTCGTGATGCTGGAAACGATTCGCGAGTACGCTCGGGAAAAACTGGAGGCAAGCTTGGAGGAGGCCTTGACGAAGCGCGCCCATGCCGCCTACTGCCTCGTGCTGGCAGAAGAGGAGGCTACGGAGTCGGGCGGCGCGGAAGGAGCGGAAAGGCTGGAACGCTTCGCGTTAGAGCATGACAATTTTCGCGCGGGCCTTGAGTGGCTGACAGAAACCGGAGATGTGGAGTGGGGCCTGCGTCTCGGCGCGGCCCTGTTTCGCTTCTGGGAGACGCGCGAGTATCTCGCCGAAGGCAGGGACAGGCTGGGCAGGTTGCTGAAGCTCGCAGGAGCGGCAGCTCCCACGAAGGCGAGAGAGCGCGCTCTTTTTGCCGCAGGCGTGCTCGCCGGTGAGCAGGGAGATTACGCCTCGGCGGACGGGCTCATCAGGGAAAATCTAGACATCGCGCGTCAGTTGCGTGACAAGCAGGGCGTTGCCGTCTCTCTAAACGCGCTGGCGGTCTTTGCTCGGGACCGGGGTGACGTCGCGGTTGCGCACTCTCTGTTCGAAGAAAGCCTAGTGCTGTGGAGAGAGTTGGGCGACCAGAAGGCTGTCGCTCGTTCTCTCAGTAACCTGGCGAATGTCGTCAAATTGCAGGGTGACCATGCCCGCGCGCGCTCCCTATACGCGGAGTGTCTCTCAATCTTTCGAGGACTGGGAGATCCGACAGGCGTCGCCTGGTCCCTAAACTACCAGGGGGATGTCGCCCGCGATCAGGGAGACTCCGCACCCGCGCGGACATTGTACGAACAGGGTCTTGCAATTTTTCGAGAACTCGGTGACCGCTGGGGCATTGCTGGCACACTGGCTGATCTCGGAAGCTTGGCGAGGGAACAGCAGAATTGTCCCACAGCACACTCTCTGTACCGGGAAAGCCTAAAAATTTTCCAGGAACTGGGACATAAACGCGGAATTGCCCGCCTGCTGGAGTGTTTCGCGTGCTCTGCGGCGGCACAACTCGAAGCAGAGCGTTCGCTGCGGCTGGCAGGCGCAGCGGCGGCGCTGCGCCAAAGCATCGGTGCTCCGCTCACGCGCGCAGAACAGGCCAAGCTGGAATCCACCCTGGACCCGGCACGGCAGGTATTGACCAACACGGCAGGCACGACGGCCTGGTTAGAAGGTTGGGCTATGCCGGTCGAGAAAGCGATTGAAGAAGCGCTGATGCCACATTCCGCGGCTCGCTCGTTTACGGCCACGCGCGGCCCAGACGAGCCAGCCGTATGATTGGGGTCCAACGGGGTTAGGCCGCTTGGGCCCGGCGCATTTTAGCCGACGATCACTCCGCAGTTGTTGGGTCGATCAATCTGCGGACAGCGGAGATGCGATTCGCAGGGAAGCCTCCCCTTCGTGCGTGTTCCCTGACCGTCGCCTCGTCCGGAGCGAGGTAGACGCAGTACACCTTGTCGCCGGTTACGTAGCTATGGAGCCAGTGGATCTCGGGACCCATTCCCTTAAGGACGTTGACCGACTTTTGCGAAATTTCCCGCAATTGGGCGTCGGATAGATTTCCGGCTCCCGGGATTTCGCGTTCGATGACGAATTTTGGCAAGGGCGTCCCCCTGATGCGCCCGCATGTTAGCATGCAGGTGGAGCGGCTTCAAGACGACTTGGCCGAAGCTGCCCGGGTCAGCGAAAAATGGCCGAGAATGAAAGAATGAGGTTGCGATGGATCTTCGATCGCTTCAGAAGCCGCTGAAAGAGCAGTATCGCAGTGACCCATATGCCTCACAAATCACAATCCGGGCGAAAGGTGGACAGACAGATGTTCCGGTGGCCTGCTCGGTCGACATCGGGCGTGCCATCTATCATGCCGAAGCCCACAAAGGCGTCGGAGGCGGCGGTACCGGCGCCTGTTCCGGTGACCTTTTGCTTGGGGCTCTGGCGGCTTGCGCGCAGATCACCTGTCAGATGGTCGCCGCGGCTATGGGCATACCAACCGAACGTATTGAGGTCACCGTGGAGGGAGACTTGGATCTTCGAGGCACCCTTGGCATAGCAAAAGACGTGCCCGTCGGCTTTGAGAGCGTTCATCTTCATTTTGATGTCGCAGCTCCTAAGGCAACCCCGGAACAACTGCGCGGATTGCGCGAAAAGACAGAGCAATATTGTGTAGTGATGCAAACGTTGCTCCGACCACCGGCACTCCAGACGGAGTGGGTCGGGGCAGGATAAAGCAAGCAGCTACCCGGCCGGCAATAGTTGAGTCGGCAATGTGCTCTACCAATGAACCCCGCGCCGTCCATTTCACCCTCAAACTTGAATCTAATGTGCGCATCCGCCTTCCCTCACTGTGATCCCCTCATTGCCTGGCGCGCTCTAACGGAAAAAATGTACTGGTACCAAGATTTTTTCTCCCTTTTTCCCTTCTGGATGTTCCTTAAATAAGTATGGGGCTGTGATTGGGATTTTCTCTGCCAGCCTGGGATTTTTGCGCGGGATTAAGATTTTTTCTTACTTTTTCTGGTTTGGATGTTCGTTAGATAAGTATGGGGCTGTAGCAGGGAGTTCGCTTCCAGCTTGGGACCTGTGCCTCATCAAAACCTCACGCACTCCTCGAACCAAAGACTTTGGAAGAACGGCCGTCGGGCGTTGCGCTAAGATTTTCGCCCATGATCCCCTTACTTCGACACCTGATCGGCTGGATTCTCGGTTGTGGTACGCAACAATTCCATCAGGCTCCCATCTGACAGAGATGCTGGTACTTATTTGTTCGGCTTTCCCGCGCTAGGAAGCCCCAAAAACCAATCCTGCGAACAGAAAATGCTTCTCAGCCGGGCCGACCCTGTGCAATCCTGACAGGCCATGTTTCGATTCTTTCAGAACACAAAGCGCTCACTGGATTCTCTGCTTAACTTGATCATCGATCTGGTCGCGGACGGGCTTCTTTTCTTCCGTCTCCTGTTCCGCTCGCGCACATCCCTGAGCGTGGAGGTCCTCTTCCTGCGAAAGCAACTGGCCTTCTATGAG
>DATHIB010000182.1:0-2929 GCA_035490055.1 Candidatus Limnocylindria bacterium
CTGTTAACAGTGGGTTTGGCATCCGCCCATACCGGGACGGATTCGGGGCCTGCTTTTAACTACTTGATGGAGGGATGCAGTCCCCGGCTGATTTGGGGTTCGGATACGGATGGGGCGGCGGAAAAGCGTCCACATCCGCTCCTCCGAAGTTTTATTCCGGGGGATATTCGCTCAGGCCCGCTCCAACTCGGAGCATCTTCAGCAAATAAGTCGGCGTCCAGTAGCGAATCCGGGCCGGAATGGCTTAAGCGAATTCCGGCTCCTTTCTTGTTATGCGGCGCGGTCTCTGAGACGAGGAAATCGAACGTGCTTTCCTGCGGCTCGCAACGCTTTGGCCCGCATGTCCAATAACTCTTGAGCATCCTTAAGTTTGTTTTCGGCGGCGCGCACAACTCGTACCAGATTTTCAGTCGGCGTCAAACCCGGAACTATGGCCGGAATAATGTTGAACTGTTTCGCTATTCTCTTGGCATCATTCAATTTTGCTTTTTGCTCTAGAGGCACCTTCTATAAATGCCGCTTTAATGGGGTCTTTCATCGTGGCTCCTTTCTACGAACCAGAACTTTCAGGTACGCTGGCAGACGACAGATATCGGATAAGAGACTGAAAGCAGATTTCAAAAGTAGGAACTACACAAAGCCAACTCCCAAAATTGTAACACGTATGTCAATCGCCGCAGGGGGCCGGGGGGCCGGGTATTCGCCGAAGCGGATTCCGGCCATTTAGTTCGGGAATTGTCGGATCGCATTCAGGGCCTCCCGGGAGTAGAATGCGTGGCGCTTTCTGCTTTTGGCATCATGCGAGGTCGCGGAGTTGTGATGACCATTGCGCCCACGGGCTCAGTACCGACGCTTCGAGACAATCTAAATACCAGCGTGAATTATGTGTCTCCGGAGTATTTCCGTGCCATGGGTATGCAATTACTCGCAGGCAAGGACCTTCGCATCACTGATCTGTCGCTCTTCCGAATCGGACACGTCGAAGGGGAGTAGAATATCGATGAGAATCGGTAACAGTACCCGCTGTCATAAAAACGTCCTATAAAAAGGAATGTCAAGAGAAATTTCTCTCCGTCGGCTCGGTGCCGACACTTTTTTTGTCTCGGCATTCAGCCCAACCGTTTGAACGTGCACTCGCGATCGGCGAGTGGTCTTGCTCAGGCGACGTAGTTTCGTGCTTCGTTTCGTCACACGAAACAGTAAGATCCCCTCTTCCTCCCTGTGGTTCCATTTCACTGTCGTGACGGCGCCCATTCGTTTCTTGAAACTGACAAGCGTAACGATTGCAGAGTTGCCAACCATGGTCCTATCTGAGACTCGTGGCCTATAGCTTTCTTCGGTCGTGCGAGGGGGCATAGGGTAATACCGGAGACTCCCGTGTTTGAGGTCCACAGTGGTCTGAACGTTTTTATTGATACTCTCCCTCGATCCCGAGCGTCTCAAGGTCGATTGGCCAACCGTCAGGGATGATGATCCCCAGGATGGAACGGACCTCTGCCAGAGGCGCTCAAGCTGCTTGTTGTTTCAAATGTTGGGGGTCGAAACGTGCTCCTTTCTTCCAGACGATCAAGGTGATCGCGGCAATCTTCCGCGCCAAGGTGAGGCGAGCCATCGTTGGTTTCATCCCCTTGGTAAGCAAAGCCTCGTAAAAATCGTGGAAGGGTCCAGCGGAAACGCTGGCCGTTGTAGCCGCACCCTTGAAGATATTTTTCAGGTCGTGGTTATGATTGGAATTCAGTCCGCGAAGTTGCTGCGGTTTCTTGGAGCGTTGCAGCTGTCCTTCGACATAGCGATATTGCGCACTGTCGCGCGTTTCCAATCCAAGACCGCTATAGGTCCACAGTTGCCGCTTGGTACGGAACCGATGGGGCGTCTGCATCAATGCGACCAACTGAGCCGCCCGAATCGGACCGATACACGGGACCTGGCGTAGCAATTTGGTTGCGTTATGCTTGCGGCTCTCGAGCAAAAGATCCTTCCGCACTTCATGGCGCAAGGTTTGCAACGCGTCCAGTTGTTGGTAATAGTGCTCGGCGCGACGGCGCACGCCAGCTTCCGTGATCTTGCTCAACCATTCCGAACGGTGGCACGGTGCGTAGACTTGCGTGCCTGCACAAGGAATGGCCCAGCTCCGATACAAGGCCTTCACCCGATTCATGACGCGCCCGAGATCTTTGCTGATGGTCAGATAGCTGCGCGCCAGTTCTTTCAATGTTCGTACGCCATTCTCTCCGTGGTAGACCTCCGAAAGCGCTCCATTGCGCAGCAGCTCGGCTAGTTTCTTGGGATCGATCCGGTCGCTCTTGTTGCCTACTTTCAGCAAGGTATTCTTGCGTGGATCGCACACTACCACTTTCGTCACATAGGGCTTTAACAGGTCGTACAACCATGCGGCCCAAGTTCCTTCTTCAAACGTGACATGCAAGTCGCCGCGCAGCCCTTGGATAAACTGCCGAATGGTGATCGCCTTTGTTTCGATGATGGATTCCATGATCAGCTTGCCGGCGGAATTCATCACCGCGATAGTGGTCGCTTCCTTGTGAACGTCCAGTCCAACGTATTTTGTACTTTCCATTACAGGTGCTCCTTTCTTCTCCAAGGCCAACGCTAAAAACTTACATCCAAAGGGGCGCCTTTTTATAATGCGTAATACCACGTTTGGATTTCCCGGCTGCGGCATCGCTGCTAGTGGCCGCAGAGCGAGCATTCTGGCTTCGAGACTTGATCGAGCATTCGGTCCGTAACCGAATGCTCGGCCATCGAAGCGCAAGCGGCTCACTGACTCTCAAACCCGCCAGCTTTAGCAGCCATGTGAACGAACACGCTGGCTCTCTCAACGCATTAGCGAGCAGTTGCACTTGGACCGGAGTAAGCACGATTCGCTCCGTTCCATATTGCCGTCGCGGAGCTTCGTCTTCTGAGCAACGTT
>DATHIB010000183.1:0-60302 GCA_035490055.1 Candidatus Limnocylindria bacterium
GCGCAGACTACTTCGATCGCCTGAACCCAGAAGGCCTGCGCAGGCGTTTAACCAAACGGCTCGAAGGCCTGGGCTTCAAAGTGACCCTGGAGCCCTTAGCTCAAGTCGCCTAGAGGTTATGGCTATTTTCTAAGGAATAGGGTCGAAGTTGTGTCACAGGAACATGCGCTAAGATAGAGACGCGATTCACCGTTCGAACCGCAAGGAGCTGACGTGGAATCTCTGATTCAATTGCGAAGTCTCGAAAAGGCAATCGAGGCTGGCCCGAACAAATTCTTTTTGCTGCGGCGGATCAATCTGGACATCCAGCCCGGAGAATTTGTGACCATCATGGGCCCTTCGGGCGCCGGGAAGTCTACGCTGTTGAGTATCATCGGCATGTTGGATGGCGCGTGGACCGGGGACTATTACTTTCTCGGCGAGCCCGTTCACAAGCTCAACATCAAGAAACGCAACGAGCTGCATAAAGCAAACATCGGCTTTGTCTTCCAGAGCTACCACTTGATCGACAATCTGACGGTATTCGAAAACTTGGAAGTGCCGCTCTCCTACAAGAACGTGCCGCACAAAGAGCGCGTCAGCCTGGTCTGCGACACGCTCGATCGTTTCCACATCGTGGGCAAGAAGGATCTTTTTCCAAACCAACTATCCGGAGGCCAGCAGCAGCTTGTGGGGGTTGCCCGAGCCGTAATCCTTAATCCAAAACTGATTCTCGCTGACGAGCCGACAGGAAATCTGCACTCGGCGCAAGGTGATGAGATCATGCAGCTGTTCAAGAGGCTGAATGACGCCGGCACCACGATCATTCAGGTGACGCACTCCGAAAGAAATGCATCGTATGGAAACCGGATCATCCAATTGAAGGACGGCTGGGTTGTGAGTGACAACGCAACAGCCGGCGCGCAAGTTGGAGCGGCACACCCCGCGTGAGCAGGCGCTTGCCGGCTGCAAGGCGGCGCCTCGACCGTATCTCACGGTGCCTGAAAAACGGCAGTAGGTTAAACTTCGCAAATACATCCGAATGAAGACGACTAACCCGCACCCTTACCGAGTTCTTTTGGCTGACGACCAGGCGGACATCCGCGATGCTCTGCGCTTGCTCTTAAAGCGTGAGGGCTATGAAACGCAGGGCGTCGCCTCTCCGGCCGAGGCTCTGAGCGCCATCGAATCCCGGGAATTTGACGCAGTGCTGATGGACCTCAACTACGCGCGAGACACGACATCGGGCCAGGAGGGGCTCGATCTTCTCACTCGCATACAAATGCTCGACGGCACGTTGCCTGTTATCGTCATGACCGCATGGAGCAGCATCGAACTGGCGGTAGAGGCGATGCGCCGCGGCGCGCGCGACTTTGTCCAGAAGCCCTGGGAAAATACTCGCCTGCTCGCCATTTTGCGCACGCAAATCGAATTGCGGCAGGCGCTGCGGCAGGCCTCTCGTCTCGAAGCCGAAAACCGCATCCTGCGCGCCGAATCGCGCCCGACATTTCTGGCGAAATCCCCGGCGATGGCCCCGGTCCTGGAGTTGATTGGGCAGATCGGCCCATCGGACGCCAACGTTCTGATCACCGGAGAACATGGCACCGGCAAGGAAGTTGTCGCGCGAACCCTTCACGCGTTGTCGTCGCGTGCGACCAAGCCAATGGTGACTGTGAACGCGGGGGGGCTATCCGAAGGCATTTTCGAAAGCGAGCTCTTCGGACACGTGAAAGGCGCCTTTACCGACGCGCGCACGGACCGCGTCGGGCGGTTCGAACTCGCCGATGGCAGCACCCTTTTCCTGGACGAAATCGCCAACGTTCCGCTGAACCTGCAAGCCAAGCTATTGCGCGTTCTGGAAACGGGGGATCTCGAACGTGTCGGCTCGTCCACCACCCGGCGGGTCAACGTGAGAGTGCTCGCGGCTACCAATGCGGACGTGAATGCCGAGGCCACCGCGGGCCGGTTCCGTCAAGACCTGCTGTTTCGCCTGAATACCATCGAGATCCACATCCCCCCGTTGCGAGACCGCCGCGAGGACGTCGATCTCCTTGCGCACCATTTTGTCCACGGTTACGCGCAGCGCTATCGCAAAAACATTTCCGGTTTCGATGCGGCCGCCATGAAGGCTCTTCATGAGCATGCCTGGCCAGGCAACGTTCGGGAGCTCGATCACGCAGTGGAACGCGGCGTGCTCCTCTCGCCCGGCCCGGCCGTCCGCGCGGCAGACCTCGGCTTGCGCGCGCAGGCCGCTGGCGGCGCGGCCAAGCTGGAGGAGATGAGCCTCGACGAAGTGGAGCGGTATCTCATTCAGCGTACTCTCTCTCGCCACGAAGGCAACGTCAGCCAGGCGGCCAAGGCTTTGGGATTGAGCCGCAGCGCCATGTATCGCCGGCTGCAAAAACATGGGCTGGAATGAGGCGAATGGCCTATGAGCGCCGCATCCAGCTTCTCGCGCTAGCGGCGGGTTTCCCAGGTTCTCTGATCGCCATGATTCTCTTGTGGCATGGCAATTATTCTTCGGGCGCCGTCTGGACACTTGCCTTTCTCATCCTTTCTCTCTGGCTCGGCTTCGCTTTCTCCCTGCGAAATCGCGTTGTTTTTTCGCTGCAAACTCTTTCGAATCTCCTGGCCGCTTTGCGCGAGGAGGACTTCTCGTTGCGCGCTCGCGGGGCACGAAGCGACGATGCCATGGGCGAGGTGATTATTGAAGTCAATGCTCTCAGTGAAACCTTGCGGCAACAGCGCCTGGGCGCCCTGGAGGCCACTGCCCTTCTCCGGACCGTGATGGAGGAGATTGACCTTGCCATCTTTACGTTTGACAACTGCACGAAACTGCGACTGGTCAATCGCGCCGGCGAACGTTTGTTGGGCCGTCCTGAAGAACGCCTACTGGGGTTTACCGCGGAAGAACTGGGACTCGGCGCTTGCCTGGAAGGCGAAGCCGCGCACACGATGGAACTTGCCTTTCCCGGGAGTTCCGGGCGATGGGGGCTGCGTCGCGGGACGTTTCGCCAGGGAGGCTTGCCTCATCACTTGGTGGTTCTTAGCGATCTGAGCCGTACGCTCCGTGACGAAGAGCGTAAAGCGTGGCAGCGGCTCATTCGCGTTCTTGGGCATGAATTGAACAACTCGCTCGCCCCGATTCAATCCGTCGCGCAAGGTCTGGAAAGCGGGCTCTTGAATGCCTCCAAGTCTGCCGAACTGCAGAGCGAAGCGTCCGCTTCGATTCTGGATGATCTCCGGCAGGGCCTTGGCATCATTCGCTCTCGCACGGAAGCACTTGGTCGCTTTATGGCAGCGTACGCACAACTTGCACGGCTGCCACAACCGAAACTACTCCCTGTAAACGTCTCGGAATGGATCAGCCGGACCATAAAACTAGAAACGCGGGTAAAAGTCAGCCTTTTGAACGGTCCGGACGTGGTCATTTCGGCCGACGCCGACCAATTGGAGCAGTTGCTGATCAACCTGGTTCGTAATGCGGCGGATGCCACGCTCGAAACCGGCGGTTCCGTTCAAGTTGGTTGGTACCGGCAAGGCGCGCAACTCGATGTCTGGGTTGTCGACGAGGGTCCTGGCCTTCCCAATACGTCGAACCTATTCGTCCCCTTCTTCACAACCAAGCCGGGAGGCTCAGGGATTGGTCTGGTTCTTAGTCGCCAGATCGCCGAAGCTCACGGTGGCGAACTCACCCTGAAAAATCGCTCCGACACCCGGGGCTGCGAAGCCCGGCTCCGCCTGCCCCTTTAGCGGCCGGGACTCAACCTCTTTTGCTTGGCACCGCTTAAGAATGTTTTGGCCTTCACAAAATCCTTAGATACATCTCATTATTTCCTAAGCCTTCGCTCGCTACGATGTCCCTGACTTGATTGTGAGCGTTCGGCCCGCCACTCGCCGGAGTTCCGCGGCAGTGAACGAGGGCATTCGCTTACTGACAAGTAGTAATCGAGGAGATTCTCGTGCAAGACATAGTTTTCGTTGCGGCGACCATATTCTTCTTTGCCATCGCGATTCTCTATCTTCGCGGCTGCGAACGCCTGAAATAGTAGGGAGACCGGGATGCTTGGAAATATCTTGCTCATCGTTATCTGCGTGCTTTTATTGGGATACCTGCTGTTCGCTCTGCTGAAACCGGAGAAGTTCTGACATGACGGCGAATGGCTGGTTCCAAATCTTTCTTGTGCTTGGGGTAATCTTCCTAATCACCAAGCCGCTCGGCATCTTCATTACACGGGTGTTCAACCGGGAAAAGGTGTTCCTGGACCCCGTGTTGCGCCCGATCGAAAAAATCGTGTATCGCCTGGCCGGCGTGGACGAAGGGCATGAAATGCGCTGGACGGAGTATACCGTCGCGATGCTGCTGTTCAGCGGTGTTTCCATGGTGCTCCTGTATGTGGTCGAGCGGACGCAGCTCTGGCTTCCGCTCAACCCGCAGAAGCTGGCCAACGTGCCGCAGGCGCTGGCGTTCAACACCGCGGCGTCTTTCACCACCAATACCAACTGGCAGAACTATGGCGGCGAATCGACCATGAGTTATTTCACGCAGATGGCCGGTTTGGCTTACCACAACTTTACTTCGGCGGCGGCCGGCATTGTGATGGCCATAGTGATCATTCGCGGCATCGCACGCAAGGAAACCGACAAGCTTGGAAATTTCTGGGTGGATATGACGCGCTGTATGCTCTGGGTCCTGCTGCCGGTCTGCCTGGTGGGTTCACTGGTGCTCGTCTCTCAAGGAGTCGTACAGAACCTGAAGCCCTACACGACGGTCCAGCTCGTCGAGCCGCAGACGGTACAGGTGACCGGCGCGGACGGAAAGACATCGACGCAAGTTGTGCGCGAACAGGTGATCGCACAGGGACCGGTGGCATCGCAGGAGTTGATCAAGGAATTCGGCACCAATGGCGGCGGCTTCTACAATGCAAACAGCGCGCACCCTTTTGAGAATCCCACTCCGCTGTCTAACTTTTTCGAGCTTGCGCTGATCTTCGCGATCTCCTCGGGCCTCACCTACACGCTGGGCCGCATGACCGGCTCTCCACGGCACGGCTGGGCCGTGTGGGCCGCGATGGCGGTGCTGTTTCTGATGGGCGTAACGACGGCCTATTGGGCGGAGGCCAAGGGGAACCCGATCTTGGCCGGAGTAGATCAGCGAGCCGGACCATTGCAGCCCGGCGGGAATATGGAAGGCAAGGAAGTTCGTTTCGGGATCGCGAATTCCGCGCTATTCGCGACGATGACTACGGACACTAGCTGCGGCGCGGTGAACAGCATGCACGACTCGTTCACTCCGCTGGGCGGTATGGTTCCCTTAATCAACATCATGCTCGGTGAAGTTGCCTTCGGCGGTGTTGGATCCGGACTCTACGGCGTGGTGGTCTTCATCATCCTGGCAGTATTCATTGCCGGACTGATGGTGGGGCGAACTCCGGAGTACCTGGGGAAAAAGATTGAATCTTACGACGTCCAAATGGCTATGCTTTCAATCCTAATTATGACATTTGCGATTCTTGGTTTCTCCGCTGTTGCCGTGGTCCGGCCCTTTGGCACTTCCAGTATCTCCAATCCGGGGCCGCATGGGCTCTCGCAGATCCTCTATATCTATACTTCGTCGGTAGGCAACAATGGCTCGGCGTTCGCGGGCTTGAACGGCAACACCATGTGGTACAACACCAGCGGCGCGGCAGCCATGCTGCTGGGCCGTTTCTTCATGGTCATTCCGGTTCTCGCCATTGCGGGAAACCTAGCGAAGAAGAAGATCGCCCCCGCCTCTGCAGGGACATTCCCCGCGACCGGGCCTCTTTTCACGGCTTTGCTCGTTTCCACAATTCTGATCGTAAGCGCGCTCACATTTTTCCCGGCGCTCAGCCTGGGTCCAGTTCTCGAGCACCTGCTGATGCATGCGGGAAAAGTTTTCTGAGGCCACTATGCCCGAACACGCACAGCACAAAGCAATATCCCTCGCCGATTCAAAGATTCTGCGGAGAGCGCTGCTGGATTCATTCCGCAAATTGGATCCGCGAACCATGATCAAGAACCCGGTGATGTTTGTCGTGGAAGTGGGCGCCCTGCTGACCACAATTCAACTCGTCCGCGACCATCTGCACCACGCCGGCAGCTTTGGCTGGGGAATCCAAATCACTCTGTGGTTGTGGTTCACAGTTGTGTTTGCGAACTTCGCTGAGGCCATGGCGGAAGGACGTGGCAAGGCGCAGGCCGACACGCTGCGCAAGGCCCGAGCAGAGACGGAGGCGCACCGTTTACGCGGGGATGGGTTGCTCGAGGTTATCGCAAGTTCAAAACTGCGTTCGGGAGACACCGTTGTCGTTGTTGCTGGAGAGTTCATCCCAGGCGACGGCGAAGTCATCGAAGGGGTGGCGTCAGTCGATGAATCGGCGATCACCGGCGAGTCTGCGCCCGTGATTCGCGAATCGGGCGGCGATCGCTCCGCAGTGACCGGCGGCACGCGTGTGCTTTCCGACGAAATCAAAGTGCGCATCACCTCCAATCCGGGCGAGACGTTTCTCGACCGTATGATCCACCTGGTCGAAGGCGCTTCCCGGCAAAAGACACCGAACGAAATCGCCCTGAATATCCTACTTGCCGGACTCACAATAACCTTTTTGCTGGCCGTCATGACGCTCCAGCCTTATGCGATTTATTCCGGAGCGCCGCAGAACATCTTCGTGCTGGTCTCGCTGTTGGTCTGCCTGATTCCCACAACCATCGGTGGACTGCTCTCGTCCATCGGGATTGCGGGAATGGACCGAATGATTCAGCGAAACGTAATTGCTATGTCCGGGCGGGCGGTGGAAGCATCGGGCGATGTCGATGTCCTGCTGCTCGATAAGACCGGGACAATCACGCTCGGCAACCGCGCAGCGACGCAACTACACCCGGCCCCCGGTGTACCCGAAACAGAATTGGCGGACTGCGCGCAACTTGCTTCGATCGCAGATGAAACACCGGAAGGCCGGTCCATCGTCGTTCTCGCGAAGGAGAAGTATGGGATGCGCGGGCGAGAAATCTCGCACCACACCCCTAGATTCATACCATTCACGGCACAAACGAGAATGTCCGGCGTGGATTTTGACGGGTTGGAAATCCGCAAGGGCGCTCACGATGCCATCGCAAAATGGGTCGCCGAACGAGGCAATCGCGTTTCTCCGGAAACTCAGCGCGTTGTTGAGACCATCTCCAATTCGGGAGGCACACCTCTGCTAGTAGCGAAGAATCGTTCAGTAATGGGGGCGATCCAGCTAGAAGACATCGTGAAGGGCGGGATGCAGGAGCGATTCGACCAGCTCCGTGCGATGGGGATTCGCACGGTGATGATCACCGGCGACAACCCGTTGACGGCCGCTGCCATCGCCAAACAGGCCGGCGTGGACGACTTCCTCGCCGAAGCCAAGCCGGAAGACAAGATGGCGCTCATTAAGCGCGAACAAGCCAAAGGCAAGCTTGTGGCCATGACGGGCGACGGCACGAATGACGCCCCGGCGCTGGCGCAGGCCGATGTCGGCGTCGCCATGAACACCGGCACGCAAGCCGCCAAGGAAGCTGGCAACATGGTTGACCTCGACTCCAACCCCACCAAGCTCATCGAGATCGTCGAAATCGGCAAGCAATTGCTCATCACACGAGGCGCGCTGACGACCTTTTCGGTCGCCAATGACGTGGCGAAGTATTTCGCTATCATTCCGGCGATGTTCGCCGGCGCATTCCCGGTGCTAAACGTGCTGAACGTGATGCACTTGCGCACGCCGGAATCCGCGATCTTGTCGGCAGTCGTCTTCAACGCCCTGATCATCATTGCGCTGATCCCCCTGGCGCTGCGCGGAGTACGCTATAGGCCCTTGGGCGCAACCGCCTTGCTGCGCCGGAATCTGTTGATCTACGGTGTTGGAGGAGTCATTGCGCCCTTTATCGGCATCAAGCTCATTGACATGCTGCTCACCCGCCTGGGAATGGCCTAGAGGATCTCATGAAGAAAAATCTTCTTATCTCCTTGTGGTTCACCATGGTGACCACGGTCCTTTTCGGTCTGATCTATCCGCTCGCTGTCACTGTCCTCTCGCAACTGTTGTTTCCCGGCAAGGCCAACGGACAACTGATCGAACGTGACGGCAAGCTGGTTGGATCGCGGATCATCGGGCAAGCGTTCACCGGCCCCGGTTACTTCCATTCGCGGCCGTCAGCTGCCGGGACGGGAAACGGATATGATGCGACTTCCAGCAGCGGCTCGAATCTTGGCCCCACGAGCAAAGCTTTGCTCGACCGCGTCAAGGGTGACGTACAGAAGTTGCACGCGGAAAATCCGGGCTCCCTGATCCCCGTTGATCTTGTTACCGCGTCGGGCTCTGGCCTGGACCCGGACGTTTCCCCGGCCGCCGCTGAATTCCAAATTTATCGAGTCGCACGAGAGCGTCACGCTAGCGAGGCTGAGCTGCGCTCACTCGTCGCCAAGCACACTTTGGGAAGACAGATTGGCGTCTTAGGTGAGCCACGAGTAAATGTTCTGGAACTGAATCTGGACCTCGACGCTCAACATCCGCTTTCGAAATAAGCGGTGGTCTTCCGGGCGATTTCGCTGTCCGCCAAATACCGGGCAATTTTACTATTTTCGAGAGGATGACTTAGAGAGACTCACGCGCGGCGGTTGGAAGCGGTATCCCACCCACGGTTCCGTCCGGATGTACTTTGGCTGCGCCGGGTCGCTCTCGATCTTTTTGCGCAACTGATTGATGACCACCCGCAGGTTTTCCGTTTCTTCCCCATAGTCCGGCCCCCAAACGGACTGCAGGAGTCTTCGATGGGTCAGCGGCTTGCCCTGATTGGCAATCAGGTGCTTGAGAACGTCGAATTCCTTCGGCGTCAGGTGCACTTCCTGACCGCGCACCGTCAACTGCCGGCTTTCGAAATCCAGCGTGAGGTCCTTCGAAACAAACGGAGGCAGCGTGTCACCGGGAGCGTACCGCCTCAATGCGGCACGAATGCGCGCCAGCAGTTCTTCGATGCCAAAGGGCTTGACCACATAATCGTCCGCGCCGGCATCGAGTGCGAACACTTTGTCCCGCTCCGCGTTTCGAACCGTGAGCATGATAATGGGAGCATCGGAAGATTCCCGAATCTCCCGGCAAGCTGCGATCCCACCAATACCGGGCATGTTCACATCGAGAAGTACAAGATCAGGCTTCTCCTTACGCACGGCTTCCACCGCTTCCTTGCCAGTCTTGGCCTCAATAATCACATAGCCATGGCTGGAGAGAGTAGAACGCAACACTCGCCGAATCTGCGGCTCATCGTCTACGACCAGAATTGAGGCGTTATTCATGTTGATCGTTCCGCCCTTCGTGCAACGGGCAGGGAAAACGAGAAGACCGAGCCGTGCCCGAGTTGGCTCGTTACTCCAATGGTTCCCTTGTGCGCTGTCACGATCGCCTTCGCGATCGGAAGCCCCATTCCTGTTCCGCGAACAAGATAGCGCTGATCCTTCCCGCGATAGAATTTATCGAAAATCATTCCCTGCTCGAGATCGTCAATGCCCGGACCACGGTCAGCCACGCTGGTTGTCACGTAATCGCCGGTAAGTTCTGCGGTGATAATGATCGGCTGTTCCCTCCCGGAATACAGACTGGCATTATCGATGAGCTTCACCAAAATATCCTGGGCGCGCTCGATATCTGCCTCCACAGGCGGAAGATCCGGAGCTACTTTCACCTGAATCTCGCGCACTCCCAGTGAAGATTTAGAAAGCGTTAGGGCTCCCTGAATGATCTCTTCAACCGATGTCGGCGCAAAACGCAGCTCGATTTCACCGGCTTCCAGCCGCGCCATCTCCGCGGCCTCTTCGACGAGATGGTTCAGCCGGTCGCACTCTTCGTTAATGATGGTCAGCAATTCATGGCCTTGCGGAACGACCACTTCCCCGCTAGCGAGCAGGCTTGTCACCGCCGCTTTCATGGAGGTCAGCGGTGTGCGGAAGTCGTGCGTGACGGAATCCAGCAATGCGGACTTCAACCGCTCGCCTTGCCTCTCGGCCTCCGTCTGGCTGAGCTGTTCCACGGCTCGCGCCCGTTCGACTGCGATAGCCACAAGGCTGCCTACCGCATCGAGCGTCTGGCGCGAGAGTCTAGCCCCGGAAATACCGAGGCTCCCGATGGCCCTCACGCCGAGGCGCACCGGAACAAAGAATAGGCTCTGCTGCGATTCGATGGTCACTTCATCGCGGACGAACGCCGTCTTCATTTTCTCCTCATCGAGATGAGCAGCGCCATACCCCGATCGATAGAACTTTGCTTTTTGCGGAAGAAATAATTCAGCTGCGCCTGCCTCGAAGCTCTCCACGATATAATTTGGAATTGCATTCATCAACTGGATGACGTTGCCTTCTCCAAGCAATTTCTGGCTGAATTTGTAGAGCCGCTCGATCTCGCGGCGGCGGCTGTGCGCTTCGTCTGCTTCCTTCCGAATGCGGGCCGATAGCTGGCTGCCCATGATGGACGTAACCAGGAATGCGCCGAGGGCCACCCAATTCTGTGGGTCGGCGATGGTTAAATTCCCAACTGGGGGCAAGAACGCATAATTGAAGACCAGCATCGCCACCACGGACATGAAGACGGAGACCACCATTCCCCAGACCGCCGAAACTGCTAGAATTGCGAGAAGAAGCGTTAGCGCAACGGTGGTCTGATTCACAAGGAGTACATGGCGGTAGAGAAGAGCGATGCCAGCGACGATGCTGGCGGAGAGCGCGAAACCGACTGCCCGGCCGGCCAGAAATCTCTGCATTTACCTATTCTAGCGCAGGCCTTCGTTTTGCCGCGGGGAAGATAATCCTTTGCCAAAGAAGCCGGAAGACTGGTTGGAAATTGCCTCTCCCTCAGAGAAGTCAGGCGGCATTTTCAAGCTTTTCCTCGGCTACGCTCCCGGCGTCGGCAAGACCTTTAGCATGTTGAGCGAAGCGCTCCGCCGCAGAAGCCGCGGCGAAGACGTCGTGCTCGGTGTCGTGGAAACCCATGGCCGCAAGGGCATCGAAGAATTCCTCGCGCAAATTGAGTCGGTTCCGCGGAAAAAAATTGAATACAAGGGCACGGTCTTCGAAGAGATGGACGTCGACGCCATCCTCACGCGCCGCCCTCAAGTGGTTCTGGTCGACGAGCTGGCCCACACGAATATCCCCGGGAGCAAGCACCGCAAGCGTTACGAGGATGTCCAGGAACTCCTGGCCGCAAAAATCGATGTAGTGTCGACTCTCAACATCCAGCACATCGAGAGCATTGCCCCCATCGTACGCTCCATCACAGGGATCACCGTGCGCGAGACCGTTCCGGACTGGGTACCCCTCACTGCCGCCGAAACCGTAATGGTGGACCTCACTCCGGAAGCTTTGCAGAACCGCATGAAACGCGGCGACGTCTACAGCTCCGAAAAGGTGGAACGCTCACTCAAGAATTTCTTCCGCCGCGGAAATCTCATTGCCCTCCGCGAGCTCGCTTTGCGACAGGTTGCCGAACAAGTTGACCGCAGCCTCGAATCCTACATGGAAGCAGAGGACATCCGGAAAAACTGGGCGGTGCGAGAGCGCATGGCCGTGTGTATCTCATCGAATCCTTCGGGGCAGTACTTGATCGCTCGAGGGGCTCGCATGGCGCGCCGCATGGATGCCGAGCTCTACGTGGTTCACGTGGACCGCGAATTCGGCGTGAAAGAACCGAATAAGGACGCCCTCAATGCCAACCTGCGTTTCGCGGAAAGCCTCGGCGCCCAGGTGGTTCGTCTAAAAGGCCGAAGCGTTGCCGATAGTGTGGCGGAATTTGTCCGCTCGAAACATGTCACCCAAGTGATTTTCGGCCGCGCCGCGATTCACGATTGGCGCAAGTACCTTTATCTGTCGGCCGTTCATCGTTTCCTTCGCGAATCGCCCGCTGTGGACGTTCACATTGTCACCCAGGAATCTGAAGAGTAGCTTTGGATTACGGCGCCACGGGGTTTTCGAGACTGCCTTTCAATTCAAGTTCGATCTCTACCGCGTGGTCCACCTTGAGGAAGAAGTTGCCCGGATTCTTGAGACCCCAATCGATGAAAGGCACGTTGAACTTCGCTCTGCCCGTCCAATGATCTCCGGCAAATTCTGCCTGGACGGGCACGGTCAATTCGTGTTCGCTGCCATGCAAAATAAAGAGTCCGTGCACCTGAACTGCAAAAGTTCCTTGCGGCGTAATTTTGCCTTCCACGCGGTCCGGCCGAAAAATGACTTCCGCGTATCGCGCGCTTTCGAGAACCTCTTTGTGCATTTTCTTGTCGCGTGAATCGTTGCCGCTATTCCCGCTTGTCGCGTCCACGATGATTTCGCCGCGGGCCTTGCCCGTTGAGGTATCCAGCTGCAGAGTTCCCTTCTTGAATGCGAATGATCCGTGGACCGTGTGAACCGTGCTCCCAAGCGTCCAGTGAACGTTGCTCTGAGCTGGATCGATCCCGAGAACAATTTCACTCGCCGGGGGCTGCGGCGCAGCATGCTGCGGCAGAGCACTCAGCACCGCCAGCGTCACGGGCGCTACGACCAGGACGTAGAAGACCGCCGCCAGGCGGCTTCGGGACCAATTCATCTTTCACCTCTCCATTCATGCGGTCAGAAATTGCCAACCGAGGCGCAAACTCGTGGCCGCCAGAAATTTCGGAGAAGCCTCTCCCAGGTGCGCTGCCAAAAGTCGAGCGAAAAGCTCCGGATCCTCGGCCAGACCTCGCAGCGCGCGCGTTCTTAAGGACGGATATCGATCGAGCAAAAGCAAGAGCCGGCCCACCGTATTCGGCCGCCTTGCGAGCCGGCGGTGTGCATGCTGGTAACTCTGAAGCTCTCCCTTCTCCAACGAGTCGGCCAGCGCTATCGCTTGGCGAAAGCTCAAGCCAAGTCCTTCCCCGGTAACTGCGTCAACACTTCCGGACGCGTCCCCTGCCAATGCGAAATTCCCCCGGTAAACCTGGCGCAATCTGCGCGTCACCGTCACGGCGCCTCGTTCCGTACTGCTTGGTTCCGCATGGCGCAAATAATTGGCTAACTTGGGAAACTCCCTCCAGGCCTCCTCAAGACGCATTCGCGGATCGCGCGAAATCAGCGCCACGCATGTCTCGTCGTTGCTGAGTGGCGTGACGTAAGCCTGCGCCTCCTGGCCCCAATGAATCTCCATGCAATCGGTCCACGCCTTCACTCGATAGTGTCGTCTCTGCGCGAACCGGACTTCTTGCCGCGCATTTGGGCCGAGGCCGATCCAACACCTCACGCGGGAGTGGATTCCATCGGCTCCGATGATCCACCTCGCCTTCACTACCGTACCGCCAAGGATGGCGCCATCATCGGACAAGCCGGCGACCGGTGTGTTCCATAACAGAGTGATTCCACACTCTTGCGCTCGTTTCACCATTTTCTGGTGGAGGACCGTTCGACGTACGCCAACACCGCTGGCACCGGAAAAGCTCGTTTCCGCTGAGGTCACGGCGTCTACGAAGCGGATTCCACGAAAGACCTGCCCGTCGCCTGGACAAATCGTCACGCCTAGCTCGCGCAATGCGGCCATGGTGCTCGGCATCAGCCCTTCACCGCAAGCTTTGTCTATCGGGGGCTTCGCGCCGTCGGCGACGGTAACATCAAAACCCATCATTCGCGCAGCGATGGCCGCCGCCAATCCTGCCGGCCCCCCACCTATAACAAACACGCCAGTGCCTTCCCCCATGTAGTCTCCTTGGATCGCTTCTGCTCTGGGCGACCGAAACGCACATTGCTTAGATGTTGAGACGCCAGGGAAGATGCCCGCCATCTCCAGTCTTTAGCCATGTGTCTGCTCAAACACGGCACGATGCCTTCAGCTTTTTAACCCACAGCATAAGCTGAATTTATCTGATTTAGCATAACTATTAATTTGACTCATTGACTTCCCTGCTCCATCCTGCTACTTTGATGGCGAACGCAATGATAAACCTCGCCATCGCAAATGATCGGATTCTTGCAAGGGCTAAAACTGCCCAAATCGTATACCCAATTGTTGTACGACTTATTCCCGTTCCCATAAGAGGGACAACAGCCGGATGATGGCGGGCTAGTACAGCGATACCGGAAGCTTTCGGGGCCATTATCCAAACCTGGATGATGGCCTTGTTTTTTCGGGTTTGCTTATTTTGGGATGGAAGCAGTCGACGACTAACGAAAGGACTCTCGAGTGAGTAACTCTTTACTGAAGCCCCGTAGCCACACTCTAACTGATGGTGCACACCGCGCGGGTGCACGCGCCATGCTTCGCGCCTGCGGCCTCCAGGATGATGACTTCAAGAAACCGCTGGTCGGCGTGGCGAATACCTGGATCGAGATTGGTCCCTGCAACTATCACCTCCGTGAACTCGCACAGCATGTGAAGGAAGGCATTCGCGCCGCTGGTGGAACACCTCTGGAGTTCAACACTGTCTCGATTTCCGATGGCATCACCATGGGCACGGAAGGCATGCGGACCTCTCTAGTTAGCCGTGAAGTCATTGCGGATTCGATCGAGCTCGTCACACGAGGGAATCTCTTCGATGCGCTGATTGTTCTCGTCGGGTGCGACAAAACAATTCCCGGCGGCGTGATGGCCTTGGCGCGTCTCAATATTCCCGGACTTATTCTGTATGGCGGCTCGATCGCGCCGGGCCAGTTCGAGGGTCATTCCGTCACCATCCAGGACGTCTTCGAAGCGGTCGGCATGCACGCCCGCGGCGGAATGACGGACGCACAGCTCAGATCGCTTGAGGGTGCTGCATGTCCCGGAGCGGGTGCCTGCGGCGGACAATTCACTGCAAACACGATGGCATTGGTCTGCGAGTTTCTCGGGATCGCACCTATGGGACTTTCGAGCGTCCCCGCCACGAATGCCGGAAAGGCAAACGCCGGTCATCGCGCGGGGGAATTAGTCGTTGATCTTCTTCGCCGCGATGTCACTCCCTCGAAAATAATCACCAAAGCTGCGATCGAGAATGCCATCACGGGTGTTGCCGCAACCGGCGGCTCGACGAATGCCGTACTGCACTTGCTGGCCATCGCCAACGAAGCGAAGATCTCGCTTTCCATCGACGATTTCGACCGCATCAGTTCGCGTGTGCCCATCATTGCAGATCTCAAGCCCGGAGGCCGTTTTGTCGCAACCGATCTCTACGCAGCAGGCGGCACTGCGCTGGTCGCAAAGCGCCTCCTTGAAGCTAAATTGCTTCGCGGCGATTCCATCACCGTTACGGGACACACTCTCGCCGAAGAAGCGGCCGCTGCCAAGGAAGCGCCCGCGCAGCAGGTTGTCCGCAAGCTCGACGCGCCGCTCAAGCCGACAGGCGGGCTCGTCATCCTCAAAGGAAATCTCGCTCCGGACGGCTGCGTCATAAAGGTTGCCGGCCACAATCTGCAGAATTTCCGCGGCCCCGCCCGCGTATTTGAGAGCGAAGAAGCAGCTTTCACCGCCGTCGAAAAAAGCATCATCAAAGCAGGAGATGTAATCGTCATTCGTTACGAGGGCCCGAAGGGTGGCCCGGGCATGCGTGAAATGCTCGCCGTTACTGCCGCTCTGGTGGGCGCCGGTCTTGGCGATTCCGTCGCTCTCCTCACCGACGGCCGTTTCTCCGGCGCTACCCACGGCTTCATGGCCGGACACGTAGCGCCCGAAGCCGCCAACGGTGGGCCGATAGCGGCAATCGCGGACGGTGACATTATCGTGTTCGACATTCCCCACAGGGGATTGAATGTCGAACTCAGCGCCGCGGACATTCAGAAGCGTCTCGCGGGGTGGAAGCCGCCCGCCCCCCGCTACACAAGCGGTGTCATGGCCAAGTACGCTTTGCTGGTTTCTTCTTCTTCTCTCGGCGCAGTCACTATCGTTCCTACTTCCTTTTCAGGGACAGCTCAACCTGTTTTGAACGCGAGGACTCTATGAAGCTCACTGGTGCGGAAATTCTTTGCGAGTCGCTCACGCGCCTCGGCGTGCGCGAGATCTTCGGCTATCCCGGCGGCGCCATTCTTCCGGTCTACGACGCACTTGGTAAATCGAAGCTGCATCACGTCCTTGTCCGCCACGAACAGGGCGCCACACACATGGCCGATGGCTACGCCCGCGCCAGCGGTGGCATCGGCGTCGCCATGGCCACATCTGGTCCGGGCGCAACAAACATGGTTACCGGCATCGCCACCGCCATGCTGGACTCTTCTCCGGTCGTGTGTATTACCGGCCAAGTCAGCAGTAAAGTCCTGGGCTCTGACGCGTTTCAGGAGATCGACATCACGGGCATCACCATGCCTATCACCAAGCACAACGTGGTGGTCACGAAAGCGGAGGACGTTGCGCGCACCCTCCGTGAAGCCTTTCTGATCGCCAATAGCGGACGTCCCGGCCCTGTACTTGTCGACATCACCAAGGACGCGCAACAAGCTTCCGCTGAATTCAACTGGGAAGCGTCCGCGCCAAAACTTCCGCCCAAGCGCCGGCGCAACAATCACGATCAGGCCGAATTCGACCGCGCCATCGAGATGCTGAACACCGCCAAGCGGCCCATCATCCTCGCCGGCCACGGCATCATGGTTTCCGGCGCGATGCGCGCCTTTGAGCAGTTCGTCCGCAGCGGCAATTATCCCGTCGCCATGACGCTTCTAGGCATCGGCTGCTTCCCTGCCGATAATCCCCTCAACCTCGGCATGATGGGCATGCACGGCGAAGCCTGGGTAAACAACGCCATTCAGGAAGCCGACCTCCTCATTGCCGTCGGCATGCGTTTTGACGATCGCGTCACCGGCGACCTGCGCACCTACGCCAAGAGCGCCCGCAAAATCCACATCGAGATCGACCGCGCCGAAATCAACAAGAACGTAAAGGTTGACGCCGCCCTCGTCGGCGACGCTCGCGAGGTGCTCGAAAGGCTCATGCCCCACCTCCAGTCCTCGGATCGCAGCGCTTGGATTCGGCATGTCGCTGAACTGAAGGGCGATTCGGCGGTGCGTGATATCCAAAGCTTGCCCGACAACGGCCACCTCTACGCCGCGCATGTCATCAACGATATCTGGAAAGAAACCCGCGGCGAAGCCATCGTCGTCACCGATGTCGGCCAGCATCAGATGTGGGAAGCGCAGTATTACCACCACAATCGTCCACGCACGCTGATCACTTCCGGGGGACTCGGTACCATGGGTTTTGCCCTACCGGCCGCCATCGGCGCGAAGTTCGCGAAGCCCGACTCCGAAGTCTGGGTCGTCGTGGGTGATGGCGGATTCCAGATGACCATGAGCGAACTGGCTACCATCGTCCAGGAGAGAATCAACATCAAGATCGCCATCATTAATAACGGCTTTCTGGGCATGGTCCGCCAGTGGCAGGAATTCTTTTACGACAAACGCTACGTCGCGACGCCGCTCGTGGCGCCGGATTTTGCCGCACTCGCCAATGCCTTCGGCATCCGCGGAGAACGCATCACCAAGCGCGCTGAAGTGATTCCCACCATCCGCTCCGCGCGCGAATCCGCCGAAACCGTGCTGATCGACTTCCGCGTCGAACAGGAAGATTCCGTCTATCCCATGGTTGCCGCTGGTGCTTCCTTGAGCGATATGATTCGACGCCCGAACAGTCCGCTCGTCGAAACGGCAACCGAACCGTAGGAGAAACCGAGAAAACATGCAAACACTTGTCGCTTATGTCGAAAACAAACCGGGCGTCCTCAATCGCGTCTCTTCCCTTGCCCGACGGTTGGCTATCAATATCGATTCGCTCACGGTCGGGCCAACGGAGAATGAAGCAATCGCCCGTATGACCATCGTGGCGCATACCGATGAAAGAGGTGCGCATCGCCTCGAAGCCAGCCTCGAAAAGCTCGTCGATGTCCTCCTTGCGGAAAATATCTCCACTCGTGCGCTTCTCGAGCGAGACCTTGCCTTGATCAAAGTCTCTGCCGATCAGCAGAATCGCCCTCACCTGATGGAATTGATCAAGGTCTTCCGCGCGCGTGTCGTCGATGTCGCTCCGGAATCGCTCATCATTGAAGTTTCCGGTGCCGTCGACAAGATCGACGGCTTGCTCGAAGTCCTTCGGCCTTTCGGTGTGCTTGAGATGGCCCGTACCGGACGGATTTCCATGACCCGAGGCGGCGATTTGCTGCAGCCGCCGGTTGAGGAATCCTCAGGTTCCGAACTCGAATCCACCGGCTCAAACGTAAAGTGAATGCTTTTGCTCCGAAGCAAGGGTTCAAATATCCGGACGCCAAGCGCGGGCGTCCTTAAAATAATCCCGCGCCACCGAAGCGAATGTTCGGCCGCCTGGCGGCCGGCGAAAGGAAAAGAATGGCAAATCTCTACTACGACAATTCCGCGGATCTTTCACTGATCCAAGCTAAGAAAGTCGCCATCATTGGCTACGGCTCACAGGGCCATGCCCACGCACTCAATCTCCGCGATAGCGGTGTCTCCGTCCGCGTCGGCCTCCACGAAGGGAGCGCCTCGCGCGCCAAAGCGGAAAAGGAAGGCTTGACGGTCAACAAGCCCGCAGAGGCCGCTGCCTGGGCTGATGTCATCATGATCGTCGTTCCGGACACCAAACAGCCCAAGCTGTATCGCGACGCCATTGAACCAAATCTCAAGCCCGGCAAGACTTTGATGTTCGCGCACGGTTTCAACATCCGCTTCGGTACGATCAAGCCTCCTGCCGCCGTCGATGTTTCCATGATCGCGCCAAAAGCCCCTGGCCACCGCGTTCGCGAAGTCTTCACCGAAGGCGGAGGAACACCCGCGCTCCTGGCGGTCGAGCAGGATGCCAGCGGAAAGGCGAAAGCGCTTGCTCTCGCTTACGCCAAGGGACTCGGCTGCACGCGGGCAGGCGTTCTGGAGACCACTTTTACCGAAGAGACCGAAACCGACCTCTTTGGCGAGCAGGCCGTTCTCTGCGGCGGCGTGAGTGAATTGATCAAGGCGGGATTTGAAACCCTGACGGAAGCGGGCTACCAGCCCGAAGTCGCCTACTTCGAATGCCTCCACGAGCTCAAGCTCATCGTTGACTTGATTTATCGAGGTGGCCTCAGCTACATGCGTTATTCCGTCAGCGATACTGCCGAGCAGGGTGATTATTCAGCCGGGCCGCGCATCATCACCAAGCAGACGCGGGAAGAGATGCGCAAAATCCTCGGGGAGATCCGCAACGGCAGCTTCGCAAAGGCCTGGATCGAAGAAAATGAAAAGGGCTGTCCCAACTTCCTCGCCACGCGTCAGCGCGAGCAGCAACACTCCATCGAGCAACTCGGCCCCAAACTTCGCGCCATGATGCCATTCCTGCAGCCGGTGATCGCCCCCGGACTCGAGAACAAAGCGGCAGCGTCGAAAAAATAAACTTCGAATAGTTTACTTGCGCATCGCTTATTTACCGCACTGAACTCTGGTTGACACCCGGCTCGAATTGAGCAATCCTCTCGCGTGATGAAACGCAAAGAGGCCGCTTCTCAGGCAACCACTCCGAATCTCGTTGAGCGCATCGATCAGCTCAGCATCAAGCGCCAGGAAATTATCCGGCCGATCCTTGAGCACCCGCGTGAGTTCGTGCTCCTCAGCGTGCGCGCCATGGCCGCGCGCCTTCAGACCGATCCCGCAACGATCGTCCGTATCGTCCGTGGTCTCGGCTTCGGCAGTTACCGCGAGTTTCAGCGTCATTTGCATGAGCTTTCCCTCGCCTACGCTACCTCCCTGGACACTATGCAGTCCGGCGGCCGCGATGGGAGCATGCCGTCACACGTACGCGACTCGCTCGAGCAGGACTTGAAGAACCTGCAGGGCCTGAAAAACAGCCTCGATGCACAGCGCCTTGTGGTGCTGGCAAAACGCTTCTACGAGGCCCGTCGCATCGTTCTGCTTGCTGGCGACCTGGCGGTTGATCTCGCGCACTACCTCGAATATCAGATCAGCCTTCTAGGTCTCCCCATTTTTGCCGCCACCTCCGCGGGCAGGATTCTGCATCTCGTCCGCTCCGTCAATAAGCAGGACTTGGTAATTGCGATCAGCTTCCGCCGTGGACTTCGGCAAACCATCGAGGGAGCCCAGCAAGCGCGCCTTCGCGGCGCTTATTCTGTCGGTATCTCTGACACCTATGTTTCTCCCTTGGCGCGCGAATGTGACGAAGTTTTCCTGGCCTCGATCGAGTCCACTTCTTTCGGCGCCTCCTATGCCGCTCCCATCGCCTTGTTGAATGCCATCCTCGCGGCTGTCGGCCAGTATCGTCGGGCGCAAACACTAGCCTTGGTCAAGGAAATCGCCGAAGAACAGCGCAAGGGTTTGCGCTGGTACCCTTCCTGACGCCGCTCCATCATTCATCTCCGTAACGAACATTTCATTTGCCGTCGTCCAACATAGTCTTTATTTTTCTCAGCTTCTCACAAGCTGACTTCGGCTCCGTTCTGGGCTAAACTCCCACGGTGTGAACCGCCGCTCGTTTCTAGTAACGGCTGCTTCTCTAATTGTGCCTCCTGCCGATTTTTTTCCGCACGTCGCCACAAGCGAGTTAACACGATCTGCGAACGATGGTGGGAATTTTGTCGAAGGCCTCACACAGGGACGCAACTTGCCTAGTTCAAGCCCCTGGTACGCCGTTATGCGCCGCTGCGGACAGATCAACTACAACGAACGCGATCCGTTGACTATGGATGCCGAAGCTTGGGGCGACTACTGGGCATCTTTGAAGGTCGACGCGGTGCTCCTGAACGGCGGCGGCATTGTTGCCTTCTATCCCACGCAAGTCCCTTACCACCATCGCAGCGAGTTCCTCGGCAGCCGCGATTTATTCGGCGAAATGGTGGCGGTGATGAAGCGCCGCCAAATCCGTGCTGTCGCCCGCATGGATTGCAACCTTGCGTACGAGGATGCACTGAAAGCTCATCCAGAGTGGTTTGAGCGCAACCAGGATGGGTCGCCCAGGCCTCACGGCGAGAGCCCTTGGCTGTTTGCGACCTGCATGTTCAGCACCTATTTCTCCGAGCAGATGCCGGCAATCTATCGCGAAATCAATCAGCATTATCCCGTCGACGGCTTCTTCACCAATGGCTGGCCATCAACCGGGGCTCTGCGTGTCTGTTACTGCGAGAGTTGCCGACGCCTTTTCGAGAAGCTAGGCGGCGCGCCGCCAGCCGAAACAGATTCCTCGAATCCCATTTACCGCAAATATTACGAAGCTTACATGGACCGCGTGCAGGAAATCTGGCGTCTCTGGGACAACATTGCGCATGAAAAGAACCCGCAATCCGTGTACGTGGGCAATCTCGGCGGCGGGCTCGATACCGTAAAAGATCTGAAGCAAATAAGCCAGGTGGCTGCATGGTTCAATGCCGATCATCAGGGCCGCGCAGGTGAAACGCCGATATGGGATTGTGCGCAGCAGGGCCGGGTGGCTTATTCCGTTATGCAGGGCCGCACCGTAACGAATGTCGCGGGAGCTTACAGCAATGCGCAACCAAACTGGCGACATGTGTCGAAGTCACCTGCGGAGTTGACGCTTTGGCTCGCTCAATCCACAGCCAGTGGTATGGTGCCCTGGTTTCATTGGCTGGGTGGCTCTCCGGAGGATACCCGCTGGCGCGAGGTTGGCCGTTCGTTCTTTGACTGGCTTGCGGCAAATGAGGCACATTTCCGCAATCGGCACTCGGTTGCAGATTTGGCGGTGTTGTACCCGCAACGTACGGTTGCCTTCTACTCGCGGCCAAACTCAAGCCGGCCGCGCTATCGCGGTGCCCTGATCGATTATCTCCAAGGGCTATACTACGCGCTTCTCGAGGGGCGTTTCTTCTTCGACTTCGTGCATGAAGGGAAACTCGATCCGGCGGCCCTGCGGAAATACCGCGCGCTCCTGGTTCCGAATGCCGCCTATCTTGGTGATGCTCAGTGCGACGCCATTCGACAATACGTCAAGGACGGAGGCTCCCTCCTCGCCACCTTTGAAACTTCTCGCTACACGGAGTGGGGTGACCTCCGGTCCGATTTTCAACTGGCCGACGTCTTCGGCTCACACGTGGCAGGGGAGGTCATCGGCCCAAGAGGAAACAGTTACGCCCGCATAGAAGAGCAACATCCCATCCTCGAAGGCTTCAAAGGCACCAGCCTGCTGCCCGGTGCTGAGAACCGCGTTCCAGTGAGGGCGGACTCGATTCCTCTGGTATTGAGCGTTGTTCCTGCGTATCCAGCATTTCCACCAGAAATGGTTTATCCTCGCACGCCACGGACAACGGAGCCTGCTGCGATCTTCCGGGAAATGGGGAAGTCGCGAGTCGTATATTTTGCGGGCGACGTTGATCGTACCTGCTGGCGTTCCGGGAACAGCGATCTCAGCCAGCTCCTGCAAAACGCCATTAACTGGGTGCGGGGTCCAGATCCTGTAGCCTCAGTCAGCGGTGCAGGGCTCATCGAGGGATTCGCGTGGGAAACCGAACCCGGTTACGCGCTCCATCTGCTCAATTATACGAATCCCAACATGACGCATGGTTCTATCCGCAAAAGTTATCCGCTCGGTCCCCAGCAGGTCCGCTTCCGAGTCAATGAGGGTCATAGGATCAAGACAGTGCGCGCGCTGCGCGCAGCAACCACTCTAAAGTTTCAACAACAGCGCGAAACCATTACTTTTGAGCTGCCCGGCATTGCGGACTATGAGGTCGTAGCGCTTGCGTAAAGCGCTCAAAGACCTTCAGCTGCGGAACGGCTCTCCTGCCGCTCGTAGATTGGCCAAGCGCATCTCAGAATACTTGCGCGAGAGGATCACCCCGTCCGCACCGGCGCCCAGAGCCGCTCGAACGGCGTCACGCACGTCTTGTGGCTCGGTTTTCTTTTCATCCTGGCCCGTCGGAATGTCGATGTCGATCCCAGGCCAGATCTTCGGTGAGCCCGGAGTCTTTGCCGCGGGCGCCGATTCGGGAGAATGGGAGGAAACGCCAGTAATTGCGCGTCGCGTTTCCCGTTCCACATAATCGGCCGGAAGTCCCTTGCGGGCAAGCTCTGCGAGATTAGCTCCTTGATAGTCCTGCACTTTGTAGGTGAGGCCCAGCACTTCTTCAGCTGAAAAATCGCCGAGCATCGTGCGGCTTACACTGTTCGCGTAGGATGCGAGCCGGGGTCCGCCGCAGTTGTTGTACATGACGACTTTGAGAAAATCAGAATACTTGCGAAACTCGGCATAATCCTGCGCCGCGCGATAAAACGGGCTGAACGAATTGTTGTGCCAAATGTGCCAGCCAACGGCGATATCTCGACGAATGGACTTCGCTAGCTGGTAGATGTTTGCATACACGCTCTGCTGGCCGTCATTCCACAGTTTTTCCCACGCAAGTATCTCAGGATATTTCAGCAGCAGCCGCCAGTAAGAAACGAAGTACCCGTCCGTCGGACGATTCGCCGCCCGGCTATCACGCACCAGCGACGCAAGTTTCTTATAGCCTTCGACGGCTCGTTGTACGTCGATACCCCGGGACTTTCCTTCGCGTTGGCAGAAGTCACAAAAGCAGGTGACTTCAAGAGGATTCGTTCGAGCGCCGCCGTGCATAGCGCCGATCGCGTTGCCGAAAGGGCCCTGACGCTCGCTTCCCCACATCAGGCCGTCAATGGGATAACTGCGGAGGTAGTCTTCAGTAAGCGCCTGCCAAAACGCCTGCACCTCGGGGTTATGAAAACAAAGCGTGCTCGCTTTTTTGCCCGACAGCGTCACCTCTTGCAAGCGGTCAATGTCCTCCACATCGCGGCGAAAGACATCTTCATACCAACAGAAGACCTTCATGCGCCGCGACTGTGCTTGGGGTAGAACGCTGGCGAGAACGTCGAACCCGGGATGGTCGGGGGCCTCGATCTTTTTCAAGGTAGTGTGCGCGTAGTACTTCACGTGTGTGCGGGCAAAATTGCCGCCGTGAAATTCAGCATCGTATTCCTGCTTGCCATGATCCGGTAATGGTTGGCCGGGAACTTGGCGGCCGGCAATGCCGCGGCCATAACTGAAGCTCGCGATAAACAGGGCGTTGATGTTGGCATCTCGCTGAAAGCGATCCAAAACAGACTCAACCCCTTCGTCGACAAAGGATACGGCTCCCACCTGGATGCCAATTGTTCGGCTGGTGGCTTGCGGCTGTAGCGGGAAACTCGAAGCAATACTCGCAGCCCCGATTAATTTTGCAAATTCTCGTCTGGAGAGTTCACTCATCGTGTCACCACGCCGATCGAGTGCAAGAACGGCTTTGAAGGTCACGAACGCCCAGCCCCGCTTTCGGTCTTCTTGCACCGATATGGCGGAAAAAGTCTACATCACAGACGTGAGAGCAGGAAATCGGGCGTGTGTGAAGCGCATGGCTTCCAAGACAGCATTGCTGACGAGTGGGAAGTTACGGCTGAGTGATGTAGGAGAAGACTTCAGGCAGCGGCTGGCGCCCTGTCAATCAGTTTTGCACTCGCATTGCGGCATGACCCTGTCTGGATCGCAAAGCCGCGACTGCCTTCCGAGCAATGAGTCGGAAGCCTCCACTTTTGGCATCATTTTCCAGTGTTTCGAGGTGGGCGCTGCCCTCCCCCTGATTCCCCGAATTCATTTCAATCTCCCCGGCCGCCAACCGCGCATCGAGGACCACGTCGGCGAAGGAGGCTTCGCCCGCGTCTGAAATTATCTTGTGAAGCCGCTTCACAGACTTCACCACATCGCTCGCGCTGTCGGAGGCCGCTTGAATCCGCGCCGCAGTAACGGCCGCTTTCAATTCCAATCTCCTGTTGTGGCTGTCGATCGCAGCTTTCGTCACCTGCTCGATGCTTATGCGCGCCTCTGCATTTCGACCTTGAGCGGCCAGCGCGTTGGACAGCAACAGATTCGCCTCAACCAGATAGCGCCCCGCCCTTGTTTCTCCAAATACGCTTGCCGATTGCCGCGCCACGATTTCCGCTTCTCCGCCTTTTCCCTCGTCCAAGAGGAGTTCCGCAAGATGCAGACGGATGTGCGCTTGTTCGCTCTTATCGCCAACTTCCTCCAGAATCGATATGGCTTCCCTGTATCTCTTCTGTGCTCTTTCGACGTCCCCCTCCATGCGCTGCGCGTTCCCCGCACCTTCTAGAGCCGCGGCTTGCCGGCCTCGGCTCCCGAGTTGGCGGCAGATTTCAAGCGAACTCTCATACATCTCTTTCGCTTCGCTGTGTTTTCCCATAGTCAGGAAAACGTCGCCCAGGCCAATTTGCGCCAGCGCGACTCCATTCTGATCTCCGATCTCACCATACGTCGCCAAAGCCGCACCAAAGTTTTTGCGTGCGCCCGGCAAGTCCCCGAGGCAGAAGAGTATGTCTCCAAGATTGTTGTACTCGCGCGTCCCCCGGAGTAGCGCCTCCGACAGAAACCAGGATGTCTTCGTGCCCGTGTTGCCAAGATCCGCGAAGGCCACGCAGTGACCTTTGTGGAGCTCGGCGGTGCCCGAAGAGGCAGTGATGTCCACGAAAGTATTTCCTTTATCGTTGCGAAGAAGCATTTTGGGGGCGAGAGCGCCATACTCAGGGCCGCCGGTTGCGAGAAAAATATCCAGGAAGCCGTCGTTATCGACATCTCCGAAATTGGCCCCCATAGGCATGTTGATTTTATCGAGGCCAACTTCGGCAGTCACATCCTTAAACGTGGCAAGACCCGGCAGCTATGTTATTGATTTCACAGTCGTCCGGAGTTTTGGCGAGGGGCTGCGGAAATGGATGAGCGTAGGTGTAATATAGTGGGCGAACCGCAACTTCGCAGCCCGTAGAGAGCCCGAGGAGAGTAAGTGGTGCTGAATCAGCGCGGTCGAAGACTTATATCACTTCTCGACAGAGGCGTTTCATGCTTGCTTGGGGGATGGCTATGCCTGAGCCTCTTCGCTGCTGCTCAGTCTGGCGAAGCAAAGTCGACTCCTGTTCCAGAAGAAAACGCCAAAAAGCTCTCCTTTAATGACACCATCCAACCAATTTTGTCGGAAAACTGCTATGCATGCCATGGTCCGGATCCGGGAGGGCGGAAAGCGGGCCTGCGGCTGGACCGCGGAGAATTTGCTTTTGCACCTCATCAGGATTCTCACGAGAAGTATGGGCCGGCAATTATTCCCGGCAACCCGGACAAAAGCCCCCTGGTCGACCGGATCGAAACGAAGAATGCGAAGGATCGCATGCCGCCACCGGAATCGCACAAGATATTAAAGCCGGAGCAGATCGCACTGCTGAGAGAGTGGGTGAAACAGGGGGCACAGTACGAGGAGCCCTGGTCATTCCTTCCGCTAAAGCATCAGGGGATTCCTGCGGTAACCCACGGTGGATGGGTGCGGAACGCAATCGACAACTTCGTGTTGGCGCGGCTGGAAAAAGGAGGATTGACACCTTCTCCTGAAGGGGATCGGCGGAGCTTGATCCGGCGAGTGACTTATGACTTGACAGGGTTGCCGCCGACCCCGGAAGAAGTGGAAGCGTTCGTGGCCGATTCCGCGCCCGATGCGTATGAGAAGGCTGTCGAGCAGTTGCTGTCCAGTCCTCGCTACGGGGAGCATCGAGCGCACTATTGGCTGGACGTAGCTCGGTATGGCGACACGCACGGCCTGCATCTGGATAATTTCAGGAGTATCTGGGCGTACCGCGACTATGTGATCCGGGCGTACAACCAGAACAAACCTTTTGATCAGTTTGTGCGGGAGCAACTTGCAGGAGATATGCTATCGGTGAAAACCCTTGATACCTTGACGGCCTCGGCATACCTGCGCGCCGGAATCAGCAGCGGTGAAGGCGGCACGCTGATTGAAGAGTTGCGGGTCAACAACAAAAGAGAGCGGACGGAGGCATATGGCGCGGCGTTTCTTGGATTAACGGTGGGCTGTGCGAACTGCCATGACCACAAGTTTGATCCCATCACGCAAAAAGATTTCTACCGGCTGACCGCCTTCTTTAACAATCTGACAGAAGTCCCGTCGAACGATGATCGCAATGACTGGCCGCCTTTTCTTCGGCTTCCGAAAATAGAGAACCGCGAAGCTTACGAGCAAGCCCTGGCGAAACGGTCGGAACTCGAGCGGCAACTGGCGCTTCGTCGCGAACAGGCTCGCGAACTGATTGCTGCGTGGATTAGCCAGCCAGTGCGCACTGCAATCGCAGTTCCTGTAAGTTCGGAAGGCCTCGCGGTGAGGTTACGCTTCGACGAGCAGAATGGATCGACGTTCGTCGATTCAGCGCCAGGCACATCGCAAAAACATATTTCGGCAACGGGAGCGCCGGTAGTCTGGGGCGAAGGCACCTGGTTCTGGCCGTATATGCGTATGGAAATCAGCACCAGGCTGGAATTGCCGAATGCCGGTGATGTAGAGGCAAATCAGGCGTTCAGTGTGGGCACGTGGCTGCGACCCCATTTACGATCGCTGGAAGCGAAAGACGAAGAAAAGCCTGCGGGAGTCATTCTGTCCGCCACCGATGCGGGACAAAAGCAGCGCGGCTGGCAACTGAGAGTGAGCAAGGGCAAGCTTGGATTCGTTCTGGCGCACGAAATGCCGGATAACGCCATTCAAGTGGAGACAAAGCAGAGAATGCTAACGGTTGGCCGCTGGAATCACATACTGGCTACCTATGACGGCTCAGGAAAGGCCGCAGGTGTCACCCTGTATGTAGACGGACGACTGCAGGAGCTGGCAATCACCAAGGATTCTCTGCAAGGAAGCACGCACACCAGCGCGCCTCTGGAATTTGGCCGCACGTATCCGGACGCGGATCCCTTGCGCCAGTCCGCCTTTCAGGATTTCCGGTTCTTCCAGCGGGCACTCTCGGCGCGGGAAGCGGCACGACTTCCCATCGAGGATTATGTAGCGGAAATCGGGCAAAAACCGATGTCGGGTTGGTCGGAAGATGAATTTCATACGGTTAGCGAGTTTTACTTTGCGCAGCGCGATGAAGCGACTCAAAAGCTCAACGCCCAGATCGCGCCTTTGAATGAAGAACTTGACCGACTTTCGAAAGATGGCGCGATCACTCTGGTGAGTGAAGAAGGGCCGGGGCTACCCTACGCAGACGTACTGGCACGTGGAGCGTTCGGGGCCCGGACGGAGCGCGTAAGGCCGGGAGTGCCGCACTTTTTGCCGGCGCTTCCTGCGAATGCGCCGCTTGACCGGCGGGGCCTGGCGGAGTGGACAGTCAGCGCCTCAAATCCACTGACGGCCAGAGTGACCGTCAATCGGATGTGGTCGGAGGTTTTTGGCACAGGCCTAGTCGAGACTACAGAGGATTTTGGAGTGATGGGTGGGCGGCCCAGCCATCCGGAACTGCTTGATTGGCTGGCGCTAGATTTTCGCGAGAACGGCTGGGACGTAAAACGTTTTTACAAGCAATTGCTGCTGTCTGCGGTCTATCGGCAATCCGCACGAGTGACTCCGCAGTTGCTCGAAATCGATCCGAAGAACCGCCTGCTGGCGCGCGGCCCGCGGCATCGGATGGATGGCGAGATGCTTCGTGACACGGCGTTGGCGGCCAGCGGTTTGCTGGTAGAAAAAATTGGAGGCCCAAGCGTAAAACCCTATCAGCCGGCTGGAGTGTGGGAAGCAGGAAGCCATCAAGGCAGCGACACAAAAAGCTATACGCAAGACCATGGCGAGTCTTTGTACCGGCGCAGCCTTTACACTTTTTGGAAACGAATGGCGACGATGCCCGATATGGACGCCTTGGATGTGCCCGTGCGTGATGCCGCATGCACCCGCCGCCAACGCACCGACACTCCGCTGCAAGCTTTGGTCTTGATGAACGATCCGCAATGGCTGGAAGCGTCGCGGCGTCTGGCAGAGCGGGTGATCCATCAATCGTCCGAGACTGGCACGCGGCTCAATTATCTTGGCGAAGTGCTACTCGCTCGTGCGTGGGAACCACGAGAAAAGCTGGTCCTTGAAAATGCGTTGATGAAGTTTCAGAGCACCTATGCGCATGACCCGTCCCGGGCAGAGGAAGTTCTGAAGGTGGGCGAGAGCAACCGGGACAGCGGGATCCGTCCGGATGAACTGGCTTCGTGGATGCTGGTAGCCAGCGCGGCGATGAATCTCGATGCGGTGTTAAACAAATGAGATCGAACATTCACGACGACTGCGGAAGCTGTTGTGATCATGGGGACATGGGACCCACCGTTTACGACCTTCCGATCCCGCTCGAACTTCGGGAGGAATGGCGGCTGCTGGCAACGCGCAGACATTTCCTCGGCAGCATGGGCAAGACGCTTGGCTGGGCAAGCCTTTCCACTTTGTTTGGCGGCGCTATGACACCGCGAGTCGTCCCCGCGGCAAGCGATTCGCAGGCAATTTCGCCAACGCACTACGTGCCGGACTTTGCGCCAAGGGCCAAGCGCGCGATCTATCTTTTTATGTCCGGTGCGCCCCCGCAGATGGATTTATGGGACTACAAGCCGGGACTCGCGGCCCTTTTTGATAAAGATCTTCCGGACTCTGTGCGGGGCACGCAGGCGCTAACGGGCATGACCTCCGGCCAGGCGCGTTTCCCCATTGCGCCATCGCATTGGGGTTTCACTCGCCAGGGCAAATCAGGGCGCTGGGTGAGTGACCTGCTTCCGTGGACTGGAAGGCTGGTGGACGAGCTGGCACTGGTGCACTCGCTGCAGACGGATGCTATCAATCACGAACCGGCAATCTTGTTGATGAATACTGGGAATATGGTGCCCGGCAAGCCGTCGATGGGCGCCTGGCTTTCCTACGGGCTTGGCAGTATGAATGAAAACCTGCCCACTTTTGTAGTACTGAATTCACTGACGTTACCCGGCACAGACTTACAGCCGATTTCGCCAAAATTATGGAGCAGCGGATTTTTGTCAAACGAATATGCCGGGGTCGCATTCCGTTCTCAAGGGGAGCCGGTGCTTTACCTTGGCGATCCAAAGGGCATGAGTCGAGAAACCCGGCGCACGCTGATCGATACTGTGAATGCAATCAATCAAATGACGTTTGAAGAAGTTGGTGACCCGGAGACTCACGCGCGCATTCATCAATACGAAATGGCGTTCCGCATGCAAACTTCGCTGCCGGAGCTCACGGATATGGATGACGAGCCGGACAGCACTTGGACGTTGTATGGAGACGAAGCAAAACAGGCGGGCACGTTTGCGTACAACTGCCTGCTGGCGCGGCGCATGGCCGAGCGCGGGGTCCGCTTTACGCAGATATATCAGCGCGGATGGGATGTGCATTCGAATGCCGTCGGCAATTTGCCCAAGCTTTGCGCAGCGACGGATCGCGCTTCGTACGCGCTGGTCACGGATTTGCGGCGGCGCGGGCTTCTGGATGACACGTTGGTACTATGGGGCGGCGAATTCGGACGCACCGTATACAGCCAGGGCGGCCTTTCCAAGGAAAACTACGGACGGGATCATCATCCGCGTTGCTTCACGATATGGTTGGCAGGCGGGGGCGCTAAAGCCGGGATCGTCCACGGAAAAACTGACGATTTTTGCTACAACGTGGTGAAGGACCCGGTCCACGTGCGTGACTTCAACGCAACCGTACTTCGATTGCTGGGCATCGATCATGAAAAGCTGAAGTTCAAGTTTCAGGGTCTGGAACAAAAATTGACGGGAGTCATTCCGGCGAAAATCGTGCCGGAACTAATCTCATGAAATCTTCCTCTCGACGGTCTTTTCTTGCTCGCTGCTCGGCATTGGCTGCTGCCGCCGCAATTCCTCCTTTCTACGTGCACGCATCGGACAAGTCCGGCCAGCGTTTGCCGGCGGTTGGTTCGGGCCTTCACACTTATGAATGCGTACATGATTGGCTCACGCCACCTGATGGGCTGGTCTGGGGAGACACGCACGGACTAGCTCAGGACGAGCAAGGGCGCATCTATGTAGCCCACACGGTCAACAAGTCGAGCATGCGTGGCGAGTCGGTCGTCGTTTATGACGCCGATGGCCGCTTTTCAGGCGCGTTTGGAGAGGAATTTCGGGGCGGGGCTCATGGCCTTAGCCTACGCCGCGAGGGCGACGGCGAATTTCTATATCACTGCGATATCAACCGCTGCAAGATCGTGAAAACCACTCTCGACGGAAAGACTCTCTGGTCGCATGGCTATCCTCGCGAAGATGCGGCTTATGCCGAACGGCCTATCGATTTTGTCCCGACGAATGTCGCCTTTGCACCAAATGGCGATTTCTATGTTGGCGATGGATACGGTTCGCATCACGTGCTGCGCTTTTCGCTGAGCGGCAAGTTTTTGGGCGAAATTGGCCGGCCGGGCCATGGAGACGGAGAGTTCGATACGCCGCACGGCTTGTGGGTTGATCCTCGAGGCAAAGAACCCGTGCTGCTAGTGGCCGACCGCGGGAACCGGCGCATTCAAACGTTCACGCTCAGCGGTGCTCATATCCGCACCATAAAGGATGAAGCACATTTGCGAATGCCCTGCCACTTTCACGTTCAGGGCGAGTGGATGGTTTGCCCGGATCTTGACAGCCAGGTGTGCATCTTGGATCGGGAGTACAAGGTGATCGCCCAACTAGGAGACGGCCAAACCGCTAACGGAAAGGTTGGCTCTCGTCGAAATCAATCGAGACGCGAATTTACGCCAGGACAGTTCATCACGCCACATGCGGCCATTTTCCTGCGTGACGGAAACATCCTGGTGGCCGAGTGGTTGCCAATCGGGCGAATTACGCTCTTGCGACGAGTCTGAGGCTGCTGAATGCTCTTCCGCACCCGGTTGGTACTGTTTGGAATCGGCACTGCTTTCCTCCTAATTCTCCTCTGGCTCTTGCTTCATGCTGCTCCTGACGGCCTCGAACACGGCGAGCTGAGCCAATTTGTAGGGCGCTTCCATCCGCTGGTAGTTCACTTGCCGATCGCATTTTTGCTGCTGGTTCCGTTGCTGGAATGTACGGGCCCGGTTCGCCGGTGGAATCGTGCGAGAGAGTCGGCGGAATTTGTTCTTACCCTCGCGGCCATCACTGCCTTTGTGGCAGTGTTTTTGGGCTGGCTCCTGGCCTGGAGCGGAGGCTACGAAGGAAAACTGGTAACCAGTCACATGTGGGGCGGATTTTCGTTGGCCGTTGCTGTGCTGCTGTGCTTTGTCTTGCGTGCCTGGGACAAACGTGTTTACGGCGCCGCGCTTCTTGCCACACTGGTTCTTCTGGCCTGGACCAGCGATAAGGGCGGAAAGCTGACGCACGGCGAAACGTTCATGACGCGACACATGCCGGGCAAGCTGCGGACCTTGCTACGCGTGCGGGCTATACCAAACAAAGTGCAGCCGATCAAGGCAGCGAGCGTAACATCGACAAGCGTAAATGCTACTCTGGCGCCATCCCCCACTTTTTTCGCTGCGCGGGTAGCGCCGATCTTTGAGAACAAGTGCTCGAATTGTCACAACGCAGAAAAGAGAAAAGGGAAACTCCGGTTGGATAGCTTTGAAAACGTGATGCGTGGCGGAAAGGACGGCATCGTTGTAAGACCCGGTGACCCGAAGCACAGCGAACTGTTCCGCCGCATCAACTTGTCACCGGACGAAAAGGATTTCATGCCGACAGACGGCAAACCACCGCTGACGGCCTCGGAAGTCAGAGTCATCGAGTTATGGATCGCCTCGGGCGCATCGAGCAGCCTGCCTGCAATTGAAGTGCTCGGAGCTCCGCCTCTTTTGGTTTCCGAGCTGCCTGTGTTGCCCCTTACCAGAGACTATCGTCCGCAACTGCCACTGATCACTTCACTCGAGCACGAGCTGGGCGTGCGCCTGGTTCCCCGCTCGCGAAATCCTGAGGATGGATTGATATTGCGCACCGTAAGCGCGCCAGAGCGCTGCGATGATGTTGCAGTCGCTCGGCTAAAAGTGATCGGGATCCTGATCGTGGATGCTGAACTGGCGCGCACGAAGGTCACTGACGCTGGACTGAAAACGCTCGCGACGTTTTCCAACCTTCGTGCCGTTGATCTCGCGCACACGGCAGTCACTTCGGCTGGCGTGCCGATTCTTGCCCGCCTGAGCCGTTTGGAGTCGCTGAATCTGACCGCGACCGCCGTTGACGACGCGGGAGTTGCTGCACTTCGCCGCAAGCAAACGCTCAAGCGGTTATATCTTTTCGAGACAAAATGTGCGGCTCAGTCTGAGCTGGAATCAAGGGATGAGAGGCCGTAGCTACCGTGCAACGATCTTGCAGCCGATTTCGGAGAGCAAGAACAAATGGCTGTATCCTATGATTTGTAAGGAAGAAAACGGAGCCGAGAGTTGGAATCGAATCCACCTCCGAAGCTCGGGAAAGGGCGGTTCAGATTACTTGGCTCGTGCTCGGTTAAGGCTTCTGCCGATTTGCGGCAGAATCCAACTTCCCCTCTGCGCTTTGAATTCAGGGAGTCTTGACGGGTAAGGCCGGATTCAACGGGACTGATGGTAGGGGCCCACCGCCCATTTCTGCAGTCAACTGACCGAGGTTCTACTTTTCGGCAGTCTGGTGTCGTAGCCTTCGCTCTCCCCAGCAGATTCCATCCGACGCTCGCGATTTCGCACTTATCGATGGCCCCACAATTCTTGCGTCGTTTTTGTGTCGCAAGTTCGGAAACGATGGACAGCGATGGGCAGTAATGGGAAACTAAACTATTGAAATTTCAGCCATGTTGTCGTTTGTTCAAATGGCGATGCCACAGTTTATGGGCCCGCTGCTCCAACCGCTGAGCTACGTGCACCGCCGCGGTTTTCGAAATAAGCTCTAGGGAGCCGAAGGTTTAGGGGCCGCTGACGGCGGGGGCGGCAAGAATTTGGAGTCGTCCACAGCAACATTCTGCTGAAGCTGCTCGATCTGAATGGTGAATCGGTTGCCGGGGCGCGCAAGCGTCCAGCGGAATGGCACCTTCACGCCATTCGCATCGCGATAATCCGCATAGTCGATCTGCGTTGGGTTACGGCCGAGAGGAGTTTCGGCATAGCGCACGAGTCGCAGCAGCAGGCCCGATTCCTTGTCCAGATATAAGCGGAGCGGGGGTTGGCCCTCGGTGCGCCCGGCAACCACGTAAGTGTCATGACCATCGATTTTTTCGCCAATGTCGACGCGGAATTTCTCATACAGCGTCTTCAGGTGCGCCGGCAAGTAAAGATCGGCATCGATGCGCGCGGCGGCGTTTTCCGCTGCCGACATCGTATGCACACGCCCGGGAACACTGAGCCACCCCTGTTTCCCATCAAAACCAGTGAAACTGTCTCCGCCCTGGAGATGCATGACCGAAAGCCGCTTGTCCGGAGCCTTCGAATAAACATCGACGGGAAAATGCTGGCCGCCGAATGCAGTGATCGTTCCCTTCTGCACGCGGCTCGTGATTTTCTGGAGCGCATCGGCCCCGCCGATGGCGGCGAGATATTTGTCGAGTAGCTGCTCCGCACTCGGCAACATGGCTTTTGCCTCGTCGGGCTTTTTCTCTCCTTCGGCTGCCAGCTTGGCTTCTTCGTCAGTGATGATGGGTGTGGCCACAGGATCTTTCGAGCCGCGGTGGCAGGAATAGCAGGTAACTTCTCGGTGGCCCTCGAAGTTGTCTTTATTGATCGCCATCATCATATTGATCATCTTCCGCGCGGTGACTTTAGGCTTTTTGTCGTCTTTTTCGTTCGCATGCGCGACGTGGCAGTATTCGCATTCGACGCCAAGAGAAGCGGCAATGAACTGCATCGAGGGGATCAACTGATCGGCCGGGATTCCCTTGAGAGCTTGAATATTCTTGAACTCTTCTTCCGCGAGTTTGGGCCCCGCCGGAGCCGCCGGCGCATTCGGTGCGGTGGACTGTGCCCCGGCCCCCGCAATCGCCAGCAAGAGGCCCAGCGATGTTCCGCAGACGGCAATCCAGAGTTTCTGACGATTCCCATTCATCGAATTATTCCTCGCAGGTGATGTAACGAAAATGCGCGCGGCACGGTTACAAGAAACTGCCGAATCCTTTGGAATGGAACGAAGATCAGGTGCTGATTTCGCCGCCCTTCGCGAGCTCCGTAATGCGGTCAGCGGCGCGGAAGGCCAGCGCCTCAATGGTCATGGTGGGCTGGCCGCGGCCGGAAGTCACCAGGCTGCTGCCGTCGCAAAGAAAAAGATTCTTGACGTCATGCGTCCGGTGGTCCGAATTGATCACCGACGTCTTCGGATCTTTTCCCATGCGGCAGGTGCCGAGAAGATGCACGGCGAACTGCTGCTCCCTTACCGGAAAACTCCACTTTTTCTGCGCGCCGGCGGCGTCAAAGATTTCATGAGCGCGTGCGAACATCCAATTCCCAAGCTTCAAATCATCAGGATGATCCGTGTAGGTCAGGCGGAGCGCGGGCAGGCCCCAGGCGTCCTTCAGGTCGGGATCGAGCGAGAAGCTGTTGTTTTCAAGGGGCAGGGACGTGCCATGGCAGAAGATTTCCATAGTACGGTTGAAATCCTGGGCGAGAGCGGCCTTGAAGTCCTTGCCCCAGCGGGGCGTTTCGGGCGGTAGACCACCGAAAGCAAAACTGATGGGCGTGAAATCGAAGCGCGCATCAAGCCCGCCCCCGCCGTAGAATCCAACTTTCTGTGGATCGAGTTCGTAGAAATCGTGCATCACGCGGCTGACGGCGAATCCCTTGTAGTCATTGAGCGGATGCTCGAACTGGCCGATTACCACGCCCCCACTGTTAAGCATCAGATATTTTCCGACGATGCCGCTGGAGTTCGCCAGACCGTCGGGAAATTGTTTGTTGGCAGACAGCAATAGCAGGCGCGGGGTCTCTGCGCCGTTCGCGCAAACTATCACAGCCTTGGCTTTCTGTAGATGCGTGTTGCGCTTTTCATCGAAGTAGACGGCGCCGGTTGCGCGGCCATTGGCGTCCGTTTCGATGCGATGCACGTAGGAGTTGGGACGAATCTCGCAGCGGCCGGTGCGCTCCGCCATTCGAATGGCGGTGGCCAGCGAACTGGATTTCGCGCCGACTTCGCAGCCGAAGGAGAGACAAAAACCACAATTGATGCAAGCGCTTCGTCCCGCTCGCGCCTGAGAAAGGATCGCCATGGGTGCCGGGAAAGGATGCCAGCCCAGCTTGCGCGCGGCACGCTCGAAAATCACGCCGGAAGATTTCACCGGCAGCGGAGGCATCGGATAAGGCTTCGACCGCGGCGGATCAAAGGGGCTGGCGTTGGCGAGGCCGGAAACGCCTATTTCCCATTCCACTTTCGTATAGTAGGGCTCGAGGTCCGCGTAGGTGATCGGCCAATCCATCAGCCCGGTGCCGGCAACCGCGCCAATCTTGCTGCGTTCGACGAAATCGATTTCGTGAAATCGCCAGAAATTCGCCGTGAAGTGCACGCTGGTCCCGCCGACGCATCGCCCATAAACCAGCGCGCGCTGCGGCTTTGCTTTTTCGCCCGGCGTCTTGCGAAAGGTGTTCGGCTGAAGCTTCGGATGGTTGGTGAGCTTGTCCAGTGCCAGGGTTTCGATTTCGTTGTGATTAAAATCGGCTTCCGTCAGGTACGGGCCCTGCTCCAGCACCACGACGCGAAACCCCTTCGTCGAAAGTTCCTTGGCGATGATCCCGCCGGCTGCACCGGAGCCGACGACCACAAAGTCCACTTCGTCAGAAGTCTTGTACTTGGGCTGGTCAACGGTCATTTCTTGTCCGCTTCTTTCGCCTCCGGTTGCCAGCCGGAATACTCTTTGTCGTAGTACCCGAACGGTGCCTGAAACATATGTTCGCGCTCTCGGCCGATGACTTTCCACCCGACCCCATCGTGATTGCCGCCGTAATCTGGGTCGATCAGGAATCCGTTAATCGTATGCTGGCGAAGCGTCTCAAAAAAACTCTGCGCACCCGGGCGCACCCTAAACGCCCTCCTCGGTACATCGGTGTTTTCATCGAAGGAGTGCAAAACCGCGTCTTGCTGTTCAGCCACCAAGCCGGAGAATTTAGAGAGGCTCGGGTACATCTCACCCACTCTCGCCTGCAAATCGGGCAAACCCTCGCGGTACGTCTTTTGGTCCTCTGTCCAAAAGGTGGCCAGGCCACGATCGATGAAATAAACGACACCGGCTTCGCGTGCCCCAGGAGTGTCGTCCGTCGGAATGAGGCGCGCTGTGATGGCCTCGACCTCGGCCGCCTCCTCCGGAGTGAAGAATTCAAATTTTGGCGGCGTTGCCGCCTTCGCGGCGTTATGCGCGTGCGTTGCGGCGGACAGAAGGGCAGGCCAATTCGCGGAAATCCACGCGGCGCTGAGACCTGCTCCTGCTCGCAGGAGAAAAAGGCGGCGGTTGAGTTCGTCCATAGTGAATGATCGAAAATTCTCGCACTTGCCGACTGTAGGATGAAGCCGATTCTCCGTCAAGAACAATTGACGCAAATACGCGATTCAAAATCTCTATCAAAGTCCGCATGAGTGGAAGGGCCATTGGCGGGCAGAGCCGGTTGGTAGAGGATGTCCGGCATTCGCAATCTTCAGTAGTGAGTTAGTTTCCAATTATCCGGCATCCGGACTGGACTATTTTTATGGGGCATCAAGATCGGAAGGAATCCAGGTGTTCACAACGCAGACCGCTCAGAAAATGGAGATAGGATGCCTCGATGAGTTTCGAGCGTTCTGGTGTATCCTCTGTGCCTTCCGTAATAATAGGGCGGGTATTTGACCTAGCTCAAAGAGAACGCTCGCTCGGTCTGCTATATACTTCTCGAAAGTTTTCCCAAGGAGGCGCACATATGAAATCAATACGATGTTTCGCGGCGACTTTGGTTCTTGTTGGACTGCTTGCGGGCTGCTTGTGCTTGGGGGGCGCGAATACGGTGGCGTACGCCGCCAGTCCCGGCGCCACAATTGCTACCGGCACGCCCAGTTTCTGCCAAGTGCTCCCCAACTTCATCACCAAGGTCGAAGCGCTGAAGCCGGGGCCGCTTCGCAATTGGGTCCTTGCCGCGGCGCTGCGGATCTACGGCAAATATTGCGGCGGTAGCTGAGTTCGACCGTCACATATCGCCACGGAAGAAAGTGACGCTGAGGCTCGATTCTCTCGACTGTCCCGGGCGTCCCGCTGTGCCCTTTGTATCCGTGGTGGTAACACAGATTCATCGTTCACTTGATCGCGACCGTCCGGGGCGGTCTGCGGCCGTCTTTATGACCTGGCAAGTCAATTCCCTGGGACCAACCAACTTGCCCAAGATAAACGCTCAAACCGGAAGCGGCTGACCCATCACCGTATCTTAAGTCTTTATTTGCCGGATCTTGACAAGCCTTTTTAGGCTCCTTACTGTTGGGAGTGGCAATTCGTTCGTTCTGCAACGTTTGTTACAGAAAACCCCTAAACCCTTTTTTCTGGGAGCCCCATGCGGATCGAATCGATCACCCTGCGCAAACTCAAGATCGTCTTAAATCCCCCTTTGAAACTAGTTTTGGTATCACCCGTGACCGCACCGTCGTTCTCGTTGAACTCCTCGCTGACGGCATCACCGGCTGGTCCGAAGTGACCGCTTCGGAAAGTCCTTTCTACAATTCCGAAACCGGGGACACCGCATGGCTTATCATCCGTGGATTTCTCGTTCCCCTGATTCTTGGCAAGGAAGTCGGCTCCGCCTCGGAAATTCCACGTAGTTTTGCGGCCATTCGGGGTCACGAGATGCCCGCGCGGGGATCGAAAATGCTCTCTGGGATGTCGAGGCCCAGCAAAAAAATCTCGCGCGCGCCCGATTGCTTGGCAGCACGCAATCGGAAATCAAATGCGGTGTCTCCTTAGGACTCGAAGCCACTCCCCAAGTGCTTCTCGAAAGAGTCGCCGTTGAGCTTCGCGCCGGTTATCAGCGCATCAAACTTAAGATCAAACCGGGCAAAGATCTCGAAGTTGGGCGCGCCGTCCGCAATGCCAACCCCGGCATCCTTCTGTCCGTCGATGCCAATTCAGCTTACACGCCGGTGGAATTGGAACATCTGAAGCGCTTCGACGAATTTAACCTCCTGATGATGGAGCAGCCTCTCTGGTGGGATGACATCGCCAATCACGCAAAGCTTCAACGGCATCTGAAGACTTCTCTGTGCCTCGATGAGTCGATCCGCCATGTCCGCGATGCTGAAACTGCTCTGGATCTCGGCGCTGCACGCATCATCAACATCAAGGTAGGCCGCGTCGGGGCCACTCCAGCGCCCGCGAGATCCAGTCTCTCTGCCTCGCCCGCAACATTCCAGTTTGGTGCGGCGGCATGCTCGAGTGCGGTATCGGCCGCGCTCACAACATCGCGGTCGCTTCTCTGCCCGGCTACACGCTGCCCGGCGATGTTTCCGCTAGCAAACGCTATTGGGAAGAGGACGTCGTCGACCCGCCAATCGAAGTATCGCCCCGTGGCACGATTCAGGTCCCCACCTCGCCTGGACTCGGCTATCATGTTCGCCGCGACCTGATCGAACGCTGGACCACGGAAAAGGAAACCTGGCGTGCTCGATAAAATTCGATCTCTTTTAATAAGACAATTTGCCGTCGCCCTCTTCCTCAGTCTTTTTTCCGCGTGCTCTTCGCTCGGGCAATCTTCTGATGCTCTACTCCCCGGACCAAAACCTGCCGATGTCCCCAAGGAATGGAAGCCGTGGATCGGTGAATATGGTATTGGCTTCAACCCAATCAGGTACGTGTTGAGCGAGAAGGATGGGTTCATCTGGATCTTGGAGCGACCGAATCAAACCCCACGAGCAGGCTATAGGAACCTTGAAAAATTCTCTGTAAATGCGCCACCACCGACTGCTACAGCGCAAGGAATGCGCCTGCATTTCGACCAGGACGGCGGTCGAATTTTGTTCATGGGTGATGTTGGAAATAGCAAGCTCACGCCCGACAGAGAAGCTCATCAAGCAACGGTGGCAAAGCCCGCCCGTCCGATCGAGGAGCTACGGTCTGAAGCACTTGCGGCGGTGCCCCCGCAGGAAGTTGGGCCATTTCGGAAACCTGAACTTGTGGAAGTGGCGACCCGCGATCCAACGGTTCATTTGGAAATTCGCTATGCAACCTCGAACGATTTCCTTGGGATCCCTGTCTACTCTCAGGCCCGTGCCTTTCTCCAACGCCCCGCTGCCCAAGCCCTGCTTCGCGTTCAACAAAAACTCAAGCCGCTTGGCTACGGCTTGCTGATCCATGACGCCTATCGCCCCTGGTACGTCACCAAAATCTTTTGGGACGCCACACCGCCTGAAGGCAAAATCTTTGTCGCCGATCCTGCCCAGGGCTCCCGCCACAACCGTGGCTGCGCTATCGATCTCACCCTTTACGATCTAACGACTGGGAAACCGGTCGAAATGCCCGGCACTTATGACGAAATGTCCCCGCGCTCCTTCCCGGATTATCCCGGCGGCACTTCGCTCCAGCGATGGCACCGCGATCTGCTTCGCCGCGCTCTGGAATCGGAAGGCTTCACGGTTTACGCGTCCGAGTGGTGGCATTTCGACTACCGAGATTGGCGGGAATATCCGATCTTGAATGTACCCTTCGAAAAGCTCGACCCGGGCCTCGAGTCACCCGCGGTCCATTGATGAAGCGGTTGAACGAATTTTGGAGGATTCCCCTTTGAAAAATAGTTCGCGCGTCCTTCCTCTTTATTATGCACTGATCTCCACGTTCCTTTTCTGTCTCCAGGCCGCACCGACCTGTGCGCAGTCTGAATCCACACTGGCTCAACGCATTCAGAAGATCATCAGTCGCCCCGAATTTACTCACGCGAATTTTGGCATCGAGTTCTGCTCGCTCGACACCGGCGAAGTCCTCTATGCGCTCAATGCTGACAAATTGTTCGTGCCTGCTTCGACCACCAAGATCCTCACCGAAGGCGCGCTCCTCGCGAAGCTGGGCGCCGATTACCGTTTTCACACCCGCGTCTACCGCACGGGCTCAATCGACAAGCACGGCACACTCAAGGGCCATCTCATCCTCGTCGCCAGCGGCGATCCCAATCTCTCCAATCGCATCCAGCCCGACGGCACCCTCGCCTTCGTCGATGAAGATCACTCCTACGCGGGTCCCGCTCTCCCCGGCGATCCTCTCTTGGTCATCCATCGACTCGCTAAAGATGTCGCGGCCAAGGGCATTCGCAAAATCGAAGGACGGGTACTGATTGACACCGCTCTTTTCCCCGACGGCCCACGGGAAGGCGGCACAAACGTCGTGATGTCCTCCATGATGATCAATGACAATGTCATCGATCTCATCGGCTTGCCGGGCGCGAAGCCTGGCGATCCCGTCGCTCTCCAGTCCTCGCCTAAGACTTCCTACATCAAATTCGTGAATCACCTGACCACCTCTCCTGCGGGGACCAAGCCGTCCTTCGAGCCGCCAGATATCACGACGAATCCGGATGGTTCCGTCTTGGTCACCCTCTCTGGCAGCCTGCCTGTCGGCATCAGTCCCCAACCCGCGGCGATTGCTATCCCCTCTCCGACAAAATTTGCAGAAGCCGCATTCCGCGAGGCCCTGTCAGCTGCAGGCATTCAAGTCAAGAATCGTCCTGCGCCCGCCGTCACTGATTTTTCTGCCTATACGCGTTTCTATTCGGCGGAGAATCAGGTGACTGAGCATGTGTCTCCTCCACTCTCGGAAGAAATCAAAATCACGCTCAAGGTCAGCCAAAATCTGCACGCCGGCATGGGTCCATACCTCCTCGGCATTCTGCTTGGGAATGATGCAAAGCACCTTCTCGAAGCTGGATTCAAAGTCGAACATGATTTTCTCCAATCAGCGAAGCTCGATTTGTCCGGCGCCGCTCAGGGCGATGGCGCCGGCGGCGATTGGGCCGATCTTTTCAGCGCCGACTTTATGGTCCACTACCTCACCTACTGGACCACTCGCCCGGACTATCAAGTTTTTTTCAAGGCGCTCCCGATTCTCGGCAAAGACGGCACGCTTGCGAAAATTCAGACAAATTCTCCCGGCGCCGGTCATGTCTTCGCGAAAACCGGCACGTTCGGCTCCGAAGACAAGCTCAATGGCATGATGATGCTTAACGGCAAAGGCCTCGCCGGCTACGTCATCACCAAAGAGGGAAAAAAACTCGCCTTCGCTGCCTACCTAAATCACGTCTCGCTCGCTCCTGATCCGCAGGCCGCGCAGCAGGTGGCCGGTCAAGCCCTGGGAGAAATTGCCGCAGCCGCCTACGACGCCAACCTGGATGCCGCATCGCCTGTCGGCGACTACGATCTCATCATCCGCAACGGTCACATCATCGACGGCACTGGTAATCCTTGGTACGCGGCTGACGTCGCCGTCAGCGGCGATCGGCTCGCCGCAATCGGCGACTTGCGCGAAGCCCATGCCAAGCGCGAAATCGATGCCAAGGGCCGCATCGTCGCCCCCGGCTTCATTGACATGCTCGGCCAGTCCGAAGTCTCTCTCCTCCTCGACAATCGTTCGCTGAGCAAACTCTCTCAGGGGATCACCACGGAAATCACCGGCGAAGGCGGTTCCATCGCCCCGCAAAATGAAAAAACCATCGCGCCTCAAAAACTGTTTCTCGACCAGTACAAGCTCACCATCGATTGGACCACTCTCGATGGCTATTTCCGCCGCCTCGAAAAACAAGGCACACCGCTCAACATAGGCACCTATGTCGGCTCCGCGCAAGTCCGAGAAGCTGTGATTGGCGACGACGATCGCGCTCCGACACCCGCCGAACTCGATCAGATGAAATCCCTCGTCGAACAGGCCATGAAGGACGGCGCTCTCGGCCTCTCCAGTGCTCTCATCTATCCGCCGAACATCTACGCGAAGACCGATGAGCTCATCGCTCTCGCCCAAGTCGCCTCAAAATTCGGCGGACTCTATGCCACTCACATGCGCAGCGAAGGAGCTTCGGAAATGCCCGCACTTGCCGAAGCCATCCGTATCGGCCGCGAAGCCAATCTTCCGGTTGAAATCTTTCACCTCAAAGTCAGTGGCAAGCCCCGCTGGGGCACCATGAAAAACGTCGTCGCCGCCATCCAACTCGCGCGCGACTCCGGCCTCGATATCGCCGCCGACATGTATCCCTACACTGCCGGCGCTACGGCGCTTGCTTCCGCGCTTCCACCCTGGGTCGCCGATGGCGGAGTCCAGAAATTGCTTGAGCGCTTAAAAGACCCGCCTATTCGCGCGCGCATCAAGAAGGATCTCGCGGGCGATCACCCCGACTGGGAAAACCTCTTCTATGATTGCGGCGGCGGTGCGGGGATTCTCATCTCCTCTGCCGAAAACCCAGAGCTCAAGCACTTCGCAGGGAAAACGCTCGATGAAGTCGCAAGAACGTGGAAGAAATCTCCAGAAGACACGCTGATGGATTTCGTCCTGGCGGACAAAGCACAAACCGGCGCAATCTATTTCATGGCCAGCGAAGAAGATCTAAGCACCGGTCTCAGCCAGCCATGGACAAGCATCGGTCTCGACGCCGGTGAAATGTCCCTTGATGGCCCACTCTACGAACCTCACACCCATCCACGCACCATGGGTTCCATGCCGCGATTCCTCGGCCACTACGTCCGCGACCAACATCTCATGTCCCTCGAAGCCGCGATTCGCAAAATCACCTCTCTCCCCGCACAGCGTGAGCACCTTGAAAGCCGCGGCCTTCTAAAGCCCGCCTTCTTCGCGGACATTACCATCTTCGACCCCAGAACCATTATCGACCACGCCACCTTCGCAAATCCAGATCAGCTCTCCGAAGGAATTGACTACACCGTTGTAAACGGTCAGATCGAATACGATCATGGGAAACTCACCGGCGCCGCTGCAGGCCATGTCCTGCGCGGTCGTGGGTGGCTTCCAACAACAACTCCTTGAAATGGGCTGGTTCGATGAAAAAGGTCTATGCGGGCACCTCGGGTTGGGCGTACACGACTTGGAAGCCGGACTTTTACCCTGCAAAGCTCAGTTCCGCCAAATTCCTGAACTACTACGCCGGCCGTCTCAACTCTGTGGAAGTCAACTACACGTTTCGAAGTTTGCCGACAGAAAAGTTGCTTACGGGCTGGATGGCGGAAACACCTCCGGGCTTCAAGTTTGCCATTAAAGCGAATCAAGCAATCACTCATATCAAGCGCCTCCGAAGCGCAGACAAGACAACTTCTGAATTTATCGATTCGTTGCTGCCGTTGAAGAAGGCGGGCAAGCTCGGCCCGGTGTTGTTCCAGTTGCCCCCGAACCTGAAATGTGACCTGCCACTTTTGACCGACTTCCTGGCGGGATTATCGCAGGACGTACGTAGTGCATTTGAATTTCGACACGATTCTTGGTTTCAAGACGGCGTCTTCACAATATTGCGCAAATCAAATGTGGCGCTATGCCTTGCGGAGAGCGAAAAACTGGTAACGCCCGACGTCCACACCACTGATTTTTCCTACATGCGCATGCGGAAGGAGGAATACTCAGCCAAGGTTCGGAAGGCACTCAGACAGAAGGTTTCAAATCTTGCCCAAAAGCGAGAAGTCTTTGTCTACTTCAAACACGAAGAAACCCCGCAAGGCGCTTTGCACGCGGAAGAGCTGCTGTAAGCGATCGATGCTCGATGCGGACGAGCCGATGTAAACCTCTCAGCTCAGTGAGGTCTTCCCCATCTCGGCCACGCGCCGCTCATAAGTCATTTCCACCAGACCGTGCTTTCCGTAGTAGCGCAACACGATTTTATGTCCCGGTTTAATCTTCGCGCGTGTCTTGATCAGGGAATCAGAAAGCTCCACCCACTCCCCATTGACCAGGTAACTTCCTTCCCAGCCGCGCAGTTCAAACCGCCCGTCGTTCTTCAAAATCAGTGGTGCCGCCTTGCACGGGATCACTTTCCCGCGCATCTTCGCCTGCGCACACTGGTAGCGCCCGGAAACATCCACGGTTTGAGCATTACTTTGAGGCGTGAGGAAAAGCACAAGGGCAACCGTCGCGATGCAACGCGCCAGCCTCAAGCCCACCTGGGCAAACCCCATGGGGATCTCCACATCCAGGTCGCTCAGCTGCGGGCGGCGGTCCCTGGCCATCAGTACAGGTGCAATTCACCAACCAATCTGCCTAACAATAAAGCATTTATTTACAACGACTTGAAAACTGGCCGACCGGCCAGGGTTGGTCTGAGTGTTCAATACATCGCCACCAACTGTCCAAGAGGGAACTCTTTTGCATCGTCGGAAAGGGCGCTTTTCCTTCCTAATCGGGTCCGGAGTCCTATTCAAACGGCAATTCCGCCACCGCCTGACCATCTTTCCGGGGGTCCGAAGCCGCGTAATTCACTCCCGCCGAGGAATCCCTCATGACCGCTTGCCCACCGCCCATGCCGCTAGAAAATGTCCCTTTCACTCCGATCTTGTGGCCTTTGCTCGTCAACTCATTCCGCACGTTCTGCCCGAAGCGGTTTTCCATCATCACGTCACAACCGCTAAATGTGTGCTTGCTGAATCGCGGCGCCTCCAGCGCCGCCTGAATATTCATTTTAAAGTCCGCCAGGTTCGCCACAAACTGCGCGTGCGCCTGCGACTGATTCCACCCGCCCATGATCCCGAACGCCACACGAACATCTCCCTTTTCAGCAAACGCCGGAATGATCGTATGCAACGGCCTCTTTCTTCCCGTCAGCGCATTTGGTGAAGTTGCATCCATGCTGAAGAGTCCACCACGATTGTGCAGCGCAAAACCGGTACCGGCTGCAACGATGCCCGATCCAAAAGCCTCGTAATTGCTCTGGATAAGCGACACCATGTTTCCGTCGCGGTCAACAACACTCAGATACGTCGTGTCGCTCCCGGCCCGCATCTCCTCCGCCGTCGCGTCGCAGTTCGCCTTGTCTGGGTCAATTAATTTGGCCCTTTGCGCCGCCCACTCTTTCGAAAGCAGCGTCGCAACCGGTAATCTCTGTTTCCTCGGGTCGCCAATGTATTTCGCAAGATCCGCGTACGCCAGCTTCTTCGCCTCGATCATCGCATGCAGCGCTTTCGTCGACCCGAAACCCCAATCCTTTTGTCCCAGCGGAAATGTCTCCATGATGTTCAGCATTTCCAGGGCCGCGATGCCTTGCACGTTCGGCGGCAGCTCGTAGATCGTCCAATCGCGATAGGAAGTGGAAATCGGCTCGACAAATTCGCTGGAGTATTCGGCCAAATCCTGCGCGGTCATCGGTCCGTTGTGCCGCTTCATCGAGTCCAGAATCTTCGCGGCAATTTCTCCTTTGTAGAAGGCCTCCCTGCCGTACTGCGCGATCTGCTCGAGCGACCATGCCAGCTCGGGATTGCGAAACACTTCGCCCACTTTCGGGGCGCGGTCTCCTGGCAGATAGGTATTCGCCGCCGTCTCATCGGTCCGCAGGTAATCCACTTCTGCCGCCCAGTACGCCGCCGTCCATTCCGGAACTGGGAATCCGTCCTGCGCCGTTCGAATCGCCGCCGCCAGATCCTCCGCCAGTTTCTTTCTTCCAAACTTATCCGCGAGCTTCTGCCACCCGTCCACCGCTCCCGGCACCGTGATTGCATTCACTCCTTGCTGCGGCATGCTCCGAATTCCCTGCTTCTGCAAATACTCGATCGTCAAACTCTTTGGCGCCCATCCACTCGCATTCAATCCATATAGCTTGTTCGCCTTCGCATCATAAACAATCGCAAACAAATCCCCCCCGATGCCATTCATCATCGGCTCCACAACACCCATCATTGCGTTCGTCGCGATCGCCGCATCCACCGCGTTCCCACCTCGCTCCAATATCCTCGCCCCCGCCTGCGCCGCCAGTGGCGATTCTGCTGCAACGATCCCATTGCGCGAGATCACCATCGACCGCCCCTGCGAGCGGTCCTGTGCTTCGCTCACTTGACCGGTCATCAGCATTGCCGCTCCGTTAAGGACAAATAGGAAAACGCGCAGTCGGGGAAAAATCGGCATGGTCTTGGCCCGCTCCTTTTTTAATTCCTTTAAACTCTGCATCCGTTCGGAAGTTGCGTGATCACCTCGCACTCTAACCCGTACGATAGGCACCCGCAAGCATCTCCATCCAGGTAGCACGGACTTCGATCTACGCCTGCCAATGCCGCGCGTTCTCGGAACCCACCACGGCTTGGTCTTGCGACTCTCGCACTGGCAGCTCCATCACGGATCGTTTGGCTTTTGTCCTCCTAACGCCCTAGAATGCAGGGGACGTGGGTCAGGTTTCGCGCTAAGCTCATCTATCCATCCCGCGCTTGCTACGTCTCGGAGACCGTCAACTTGGCTGAGCAGCGTCCATCCATGAAACGCACGGCACCGATCGCTTCCCGCGATCCGCGCTTCGACGCCCAGATCGACGCTTTCCTCGCTGCGCGCCACGCCGATCCCTTTGCCCTCATGGGTCCGCATCCTACGGAAGGCAACTGGGCTGTCCGTTTTTTCCTTCCCTGGGCGGCTGAAGCTTCCATCTCTTTACGGCCTCCCGCCATTGAAGGCGCCACCCTCCCTCCTGCGAAAGTCACCGACGCCCTTAAACTTCGCCCCGAAGGCTTCTTCGAAGCTACCTGGCCTTCGAACCAATCCGCTCCGCCCGCTCCGGGCAGTTACAAGATTCAGGGACGCACGCACTTCGGCGAGTCCTTCGAGATATTCGATCCCTATGCCTTTCCCGTTGTGCTCAGCGAGTTCGATCTGTATCTGATGGGCGAGGGCCGCCATTACGACACTTACGAAAAACTCGGCGCCCACGTGATCACACTCGAAGGCGTCCGCGGCGTTCATTTCGCCGTTTGGGCTCCCAGCGCACGGCGTGTCAGCGTCGTGGGCGACTTCAATCGCTGGGACGGCCGCGTCCATCCCATGCGCGCTCGCGGCTCCTCCGGTCTCTGGGAAATTTTCGTCCCTGAGCTCACCGAAGGGGCCATCTACAAATATGAAATCGTCGGCCCGAGCGGCAACATTCTCCCCCTCAAAGCCGATCCCTACGCCTTCCGCTCTGAACTCCGCCCCAATACCGGCTCCGTCGTCGCCAGTCTCGATCACCATAAATGGACCGACGCCGATTGGATTTCGCACCGCGCGCAAAAAAACTGGTTCGAATCGCCTATCGCCGTCTACGAAGTCCATCTCGGTTCCTGGCGCCGCGTCCCTGAAGATCACAATCGTTGGCTCAATTACCACGAGCTAGGCGACCAACTCATCCCCTATGCCAAGGATCTCGGCTACACGCACATCGAGCTACTCCCCATCATGGAGCATCCTTTCGACGGCTCCTGGGGCTACCAAACTCTCGGCTACTTTGCCGCCACCAGCCGCTACGGCACTCCCGCCGAATTCATGGAATTTGTCGATCGCTGTCACCAGGCCGGCCTCGGTGTCATTCTCGATTGGACGCCTGCGCATTTCCCGCGCGACACTCACGGCCTTGCCCAGTTCGACGGCACGCATCTCTACGAACACTCCGATCCACGCCAAGGCGCGCATCCCGATTGGGGCACACTCGTCTACAATTACGGCCGCAACGAAGTTCAAAACTATCTCATCTCCAACGCCCTCTTCTGGCTCGACAAGTACCACATCGACGGACTCCGCGTGGATGCCGTCGCCTCCATGCTCTATCTCGACTACTCCCGCAAGCCCGACGAGTGGATTCCCAATCAATTCGGCGGTCGCGAGAATCTTCACGCTATCGATTTCATCAAGCGCATGAACGAGGTGGCTCACGGCAAGTTCCCCGGCGTCCTCACCATCGCCGAGGAATCCACTTCCTGGCCCGCCGTCTCACGCCCCATTTATCTTGGCGGTCTCGGTTTCAGCTTCAAATGGAACATGGGCTGGATGAACGACACGCTAAAATATTTTTCCCACGACCCCGTCCACCGCAAATACGAACACAACAAGCTCACGTTCTCGCTCCTTTACGCCTTCACTGAAAATTTCCTTCTTCCCTTCTCCCACGACGAAGTCGTCCACGGCAAAAACTCGCTCCTCCACAAAATGCCCGGCGACTTGTGGCAGCAATTCGCCAATCTCCGCCTCCTCTACGCCTATCAGTACGCTCACCCGGGCAAGAAGCTCCTCTTCATGGGTCAGGAATTCGCCCAGCGTCCCGAATGGAGCGAAGCCCACAGCCTTGACTGGCATCTCCTCCAGCACGATTCCCACCGCGGCATCCAGCGCCTCGTCAACGATCTCAATCATCTTTATGCCGCCGAGCCGGCTCTTCATCAAGTTGATTTCGACTGGCACGGTTTCGAATGGATCGACGCCAATGACGCCGACAACAGCGTTCTCACTTTCATCCGCCGTGGCAAGAACCTCGAACACCTCATCGTCGCCATCATGAACGCCACGCCGGTGGTCCGTGAAGGCTATCGCCTGGGCGTCCCCAATCCGGGCCTCTACCGCGAAATCATGAACACCGACGCCGCCCTCTACGGCGGCTCAAACGTCGGCAACCTGGGCCGCCAGCAATCCGCCGACCAGCCCGCCCAGGGCCGCCCGCAATCCCTCGTTCTCACCCTTCCACCCCTCGCCGCTATCTATCTAAAATGGAGTCCGCAGTCCTGACGAGTCCCCATGAGTTCGCCCATAACGGAACGGATACAGAAATCGCCTGATCCCTCAAAGCTCGATCTTGCCGTTTCCGCCGCAAGTATGTCGCCCGTCGACCCCAGACTCATCAACTGGTCGGCGTTTCTCTTTGCGATCCTGCAAAGCGTCTGCAGCGCCTTTATCGCGCTCAATGGCGTCCGCCTTTTGATAGGAGTTGGCGCTTTTGCCGCTGCTTCTGGCGCGTTGAAGCTGGCCGACCGTATGCACATCGCCGCAATTCGCATCCCCATGATGCTTCTTGCTTTGGTTGGCTCTGTTCTGAATCTCGTTGTTCTTTGCCAAGTCTGGAGGCTACGGAGGCGCCCCGCTTCATCCTGGCGTCAATCCGCCGTGCCGAAGCAAAAGTTAGCGTCCGAATGGTTGCAATTCACTCTGTCTGTCCTCACCCTTTTGTTGCTCGCCGCCGAGTTTGTCGCTCATCGCATCCTGTTCGCCGGCCGCTGAGCATTCCCTATTTCTGCCCGCTCACCGGCGGCTCCTGTTTCGTTTTCTCAATCTCATCCTTCAGCCGCTCATGCAATCTCTTGCTGTACCCCACGGGTAGTTCAAACGTTCTGTCGTCTGCCGTCAAGATCAGAATATTCCGGGTCGAATCCAGTATCGCCGAGCAGATTTCGCAGTGTTCCAGATGCAGATCGATCTCTTTGCGCAGTTCGGCATCAACCGTCATGTCGATGTACTCCGAGATGTGTTCCCACACGTGTTTGCAATCCAGTTTCATAGCGCTCTCCCGAAGAACCCCCTGCGTGCCGGAGCCGTTGTTTTCAGGAACGGTACCAGTCGTTTTTGCAGCATCATTCGCGCGCGGTGCAGTCGTACTTTCACCGCGCCAGGATTGATTCCCAGCGCCTGAGCCGTTTCCTCGATGTTTTGCTCTTCCAGGTCTCTCAAGACAAAAACTTGCCGGTAGATGTCCGGCAATTCCGCCACCGCCACTCGCAGCGCTTCCCTCAGTTCCTTCCGTTCCAGCGCCTCCAGCGGAATCTCCCGCCAGTCCGTCAGCGGCGCCGGAGTGTAATCGCCTTCATGACTTTCTTCCTCTTCCTCGATCGAATTCTCCGCCGCCCCCTTCGCCTTTCTCAGTCGTTTTCGTCCTTCATTGATCGCGATGGTCGTTAGCCAGGTGCTGAACTTTGCATCCCCCCGAAACGAAGCTAGATGCCGGTAAGCGCTGATCACCGTCTCTTGCGCGCCATCCTCTGCCTCGGTCTCATTTTTAACAATGGCAAACAGCGTCAGATACACCATCCGCTCATACGGCCGGATCAGCTCATGAAACAGTTCTTTCTCGCCCGCCACTATCCGCGCGATCAGCCCCGCCTCATTTGTATCAATCATTCGCATGACAGACAGTGGCCACCTGCTTTTTATCTTAAAACTTCTCTAGCCTCGCCACTCCAAAAATCGCGTGGAACCTTTCGCAGTAAATTGCCACCGCTTGATACTTGTTCAAATCCACGCTCCCCGGCAAATCATAATTCTGATCGCCCTGATTCCCCTGCAACGTTCCAAGTTCCACGTTATCAAAATCACCTTTCACAATCTTTTGATCAAGCGCCTGGTTCTCCGTACGCACCAGCAGCACATGCACGTCCGGCCCGTTCGAAGTCGTGAAATCTGAAAGCCGCAAGTATTCCTTGCCATCCGCAGATTTGTAAATCGTCGCACGCCGCTCGTCTGGTGAATCTTCCCTTCCAGCTTTCCTGTGTACAGTGCTTCCGGCTCCGCACTCAACGCCGCCGGCGCCGCCTCATTCACTTTCTGATTGATGAACAGCTTCTCCGGCCGGAACGCCCACCAGGCGGCTGCAGGAACCGGAGCCCCGGTCACGATTAGAATCCACCTGTTGCGTGACAACCACGAATCTCTATTCGTATTCATCGTTTTTCTTTCAAGAAGAAAATCGAGCAGTATGACCTGCCCGATTTTCCCTCTCTCCCGTTCGAATCCTTAGAACTTTTCCAGCGGCGCCGCCCCGAAGTTCGCGTTGAACCGCTGGCAGTAGATCGAAACCGTCCGGAACTTTGTCAGGTCCGTTCCCGCGGGAATTTCGTAATTCTGGTCGCCTTCATTCCCCTTCAGTTTCCCCAGCCTCACCTTTTCCGTATTGCCTTTCAGGAAGTTCGCATCATCCATCGCGTCCTTCGTCGCCACCAGGATCACGTGCACATCCGGCCCGTTCGAAGTCTTGAAATTGGTCAGCCGCAGCACCAGCTTCCCGTCCGCCTCTTGATACACCGTCGCGCGGCCCGAAGTGGCGTGGACCTTGCCGTGGAATTTGCCCGTCTCCAGCGTCTTTGCTTTCCCGTCGTGCATCATTTTGTCGTCCTGCATCTTGTCGTGCTTCATGTCGTCTTGTTTCATGCTGTCTTGCGCGTGCACCGATGGCTGGAGCAAAAACGCCCCGGCCAGCGCCGTCAATGCCAAACCTGCCTTGATCGTCCGAACCATTCGAATCTCTCCTCTACGTTGAGTTTTGGAAGGCGATTCCTCCGCCCTCCCATCCCGTTCGCCTCATACGAGTCCGCAGGCCGGCAAAGGTTACAGCCGGCATTAACAAAACGCTCGGCCCTTTTACTCCTCCCGCCGTTTACTTTTCGAGGGAAGCCTACCCGTGGCCCGCCGCAGGACTCGCGGCAAACAGGTATCATCACAATGCATAGGGAACTCTCATGCCTAGGAACTTCGCCATCCGGCTCAGGTGTCCTCGTGGGGACAGCGACTCCTGGGTCACCGTTGCGAACCGCGAGGAATCCTTTGAACAGATCCTCCAGCAGACTTGGGACTTCAAGTGCCGAGAACACGGCCTCCAGAAAGGAATCCCCCAGGAAGTCATGGAGGTAGCACCCCTCGACGATCCTCGGCCCTCGCAAAATACGCCGGCGTCTTCTGCCCTTCCCTTTCCGGCCACCCCTGTAAAGAAAACTCCCCGCTCCGGCGAGCGCATCTACATGCGCGTACCCGTCGTGATTTACGGTTTTGCTGGCAAAGCTGGCGCTTTCCACGAAGATACCCAGACGGTCATCGTCAATCCCAGTGGTGCCCTCGTCTCCCTAAAAGCCAAACTCGCATTGGGCGACACCGTTTTTCTCATCCACAAAAGCAGCCGCCAGGAGCAGGAAGTCCGCGTCGTCTACCTCGACTCCTACTCCGACCGTGAAACTCGAGTCGGTTTGGCCTTCAAGAAGCCCATCTCCGACTTTTGGAAAAAGAGTCGCAAGAAGGCTCGCATCCCCAAGACCTTCCGCGTCATCGTCAAGGGTACGGACCCCAACGGCCATCCTTTTGTCCAGAGCGCCTACACCGTCGATCTCAGCCAGGAAGGCGCGCGTTTGGACGGCATCGGCTTCCTGACCAGCCCCGGCCAGACCATCGAAGTCCGCCGCCGTTGGCGCAAAGCCCGTTTCCGTGTCGTCTGGATCGGCCAGGTCGGCTCCTCCGAATCCAATCAGGTCGGCGTTTTCCGCCTGCAATCGGAAAAAGACATCTGGCGTGTCGAACTCCCCGAAACCGCCGCGACCCCGGCTCCGGCTCCGCAAAGCACCAAGCCCCCGAAATAATAATTTCTCCTCCCTCATCGGGCTTTTCTTCGGTACACTCTGCGTGTCCACCATGTCCAAGCTTTCGCGCCGCAAAGTGCTCAAGAGTGTTCTCTCAGGAGCCACCATGGCTTCTCTCCCTTCCGTCTCCTGGTCCCAGGAAAACACTCCGCTAAAGCGCAGGGGCAATATCCGCCAGTCCGTTTCCCGCTGGTGTTACCAGAAAATTCCACTCGACAAGCTCTGCGCCTACGCCGCTGAGATCGGTTTGAAGGCCGTCGACCTCCTCAATCCCGACGAATTCGAAGTGCCCGCGCGCTATGGCCTGGTTTGCAGCATGGGTTACGGTGGCGGCGGCGAAATTCGCAGCGCCATGAACCGCGTCGAAAATCACGCCAAGCTCGAGGAAGGTTTCCGCAAATACATTCCGCTCGCGGCCAAGGCCGGCGTCCCCAACATCATCACTTTTTCCGGCAATCGCGATGGCATGTCCGACGACGAGGGCGCCAAGAACACCATCGCCGGCCTCAACCGCGTCAAGAAAATCGCCGAGGACCACGGGGTCACCATCTGCATCGAGCTTCTCAACAGCAAGGTCGACCACCACGACTACATGTGCGACCACTCCGCCTGGGGAGTGCAGGTCGTCCAGGCCGTCAACTCGCCCCGCGTCAAGCTCCTCTTCGACATCTATCACATGCAGATCATGGAAGGTGACCTGGTCCGCACCATCCAGAAAAATATCGATTGGATCGCCCACTTCCACACCGGCGGCGTTCCGGGCCGCCACGAACTCGACGCCACCCAGGAAGTCCAGTGGGACGGCGTGATGCGCGGCATCGCCGCCACAAACTTCCGCGGCTACGTCGCCCACGAGTTCGTCCCCACCCGCGACCCCCTCACCTCCCTCCGCCAAGCCGCCGACCTCTGCGACGTCTAACCCCGATCTCGACCTACAGAGATGTACCATGTCAACCGCCGTAAAAGTGGAAACGGAACTCCTGGCCTAGCGAGAGGAGGGCCTGTTCAGCCATGCGCAGAATGACCACGGTTGGTTTCGCTCTTCTATTCCTCTCCCTAGCGGCAAGTGCACAGACAGCGACCAAGGGAACCATCTCTTTCGGGTACTCGTACGTCAGAGGGAACCTGTCATCCAACGGGCCGCTGTCCCCGACCATTAGCAGTTCCAACCTGAACGGCTGGTTCACCTCCGCGGAGTACAAGCCGATCCCGTGGCTGGGCGGAGTGCTTGATGTTGGCGGCAACTACGGAACCGAACGGATGACCCCGTTTTGCGAGGTGATTATCGTCTGCCAAGGTCCGCTTGCGGCAAACGCAAACGTCCACACGTTTCTGTTCGGCCCGCGAGCGTCGGTGTCTTTTGGGAAAGTGACGCCGTTCGCGCAAGCGCTTTTTGGAGGCGCTCACACGAGCGCCAGTAGCCCGGGCTTTTCCAATGCGGATACCTCCGTGGTCACGGCGCTGGGCGGCGGGGTGGATTTTCGCCTCGCTAAAACAATTGCCTGGCGCATGCAGGGCGATTACCTGCAGACCCATTTCTTCGGCAGTTCGCAGAATCACTTTCGTTTTTCCGCGGGACTTGTGGTCCGGTTTTGAAGGCCCTGAGCTACAGCGAACGGACTGAATGGAGGTCCGATACCAGCTGAGCAAATCACCGAGCAAACCCCGATGCAACCCCTCTGGTAACCGGGTGGGCGGCGCATGCTTAAAAGGCAGAGACCCCTCGGCTGACCTACCCTCTGCGAATTTGTATTGTGCAAAGGGTGGGCACTTCTTCGCTTGAGCGAGTGGCCGACTTGATCCATCGAATATCATTGGACGGAAAGGCCAAGCCAAAAAAATTGAGGGCGCAACCGGTGTTTAGCCTGTTGCGCCCTCTAACTGAGCCGTAAAGTTTCTAACCTTCTCGATTCCCTCTGGTGGTGCAACCGCGGTTAAGCTTGCTGCGCCCTCTAAATTGATCCGTAAAGTTCTAAAGCTTCCCGGTTCAATCTGACGCGCAAGATAATGTTTCCCGTTCGCGCCGTCAATGAAATTCTGTTCGCAGCTTTGTGCAAATCTGTGGACGCTTGTGCAAAATTCCCGCCGACTTCTCGCGCGACAAATCCTGATACGAAATTGGTGTGGGTGTCCTGCCGGGTGCCGCACCCTGGATTCTCTTGAGGGTGCGGGTTTTGACTTTTCCTCCATCCTCGAAGTCCACCCACTAAACTTTCAAACCTTCTAACCTCCAAACGTTTCAACGTTTTTCCGCTCCAATCGAGTACTATATAGTAAACTATGTAAATAGTATTAAATATTCATGGCACCTTTCGATGTGGCACTCGGTTTAATATCCTTGCCGGCCTTCTGATTCTTTCTCTGGCCTAACCGCTGCTCCCTGCCCTTATCCCTTAACTCCCATGGAATCATAATATTCTTTGCCGACCCCCACCTTCTAACCCCCATCAAATCATATCGTTACAAAAGCATAGGGGGAGAGGGGCCGCAACTTTCCAATCCCTTTCCCCAATTTCCTATCCCCATATCGACTTTCCCTTCATCCGCTTCTGCAATGTCCCTCCCGCAACTCCTTTCTTTTGAAACTCATGCATGTGACGGGGAGTGGTGCACGTTTCTTTCTTCATCGCCCACTGCCCACCACCCGCCTCATGCCCGGGGGTTTCACCATCGTCCGCTTCTGTCTCCGTGAACTCTGCGCTCTCCGCGGTCTCTAGGTTAACTCCGTTTCCTTCTTTGGACTTTCAACTTTCAACTTTCGACCTTTCCAGGAAACTTTCCTTGCTCCCCTCTCGTACCTATCTCCAAGAACCGGCCCTGCGCCGGCCAGGAGGCATCCAGTCATGCCCGACCGTAACAGGGGTTTCTTCGTCACGACCGTTCTCATCGCCGCTGCCGCTCTTTTCCTTTCGCCGCTGGGCGTCTTAGCGCAATCCACCGCCGCCCCGGCAAGCTCCAACCAATCAACGACATCCGTATCCAAGGACCGCTGGCTTCACGTCCGCGTCATCAGCTCAGACGCCAGGGGTGAAACTGTCCGCATCAACGTCCCCCTCGAACTGGCCGAAAAAGTTCTCCCCGCTATTAACAAACATCGTCTCCACGAAGGCAAGATCAAGATCGACGACGCGCACGTCAATGACGTCGACCTTCGCGCCCTCGTCGATGCCATCCGCACGACCAAGGACGGCGAGTTCGTCACCGTACAGAGCAAGGATTGCGACGTTCGCGTCGCCAAACAGAACAACCACCTGATCGTTCATGTCCTCGACAAGGAGAATTCGAAGAAGTCCGAGGTCGAGGTCAAAGTCCCCATGAAGGTCATCGACGCCCTCTTTTCAGCCGGCAAGGATGAATTGGATCTCGTCGCCGCTCTCCACGCTCTCTCAACGCAGGGCGATACCGAACTCGTCTCAGTGAAGGACCATGAAAACATCGTCAGGGTGTGGCTCGATTCCAAAAACGTCACCGACTAGGACCGGCAGGAGGCAAACATGATGTTACTCGCGAAAGCAGCTCTCGGACTTGGCGGAACAATCGTCCTCGCCGGCGCCTATACCATGCGGGAAGGCGTGATCCGCGTCGACGTCGACGAATACCGCGCTGGCGGCTCCCACGTTCACCTCTGGGTTCCGGCCGCGGCCGTTCCCATGGCCATGCATTTCGTCCCCGGCAAGCACATGCGCCACGCCTCCGAGCAGGCGCGCGAAGCTCTGCCCGTGCTTCATGCCTTCGTCAAAGAACTGAAAAAGTATCCCGATGCCGAATTCGTTGAAATTGACGATAACGCCCAACACGTTCGGGTGCGCAGCCACGGAGGGAAATTGCAGATTGACGTCGACGCGCCGGACCAGAAAGTTCACGTTCTCTGCCCGTTGTCGGCCATCGAAGACGTCACCAGCCAGCTCGAGGAACACGCCCCTGGCGCCTAGAATTCCTCTTGTGAAGCTCTCGCACAGATTGCTGAAGAAACTTTGACACGCAGGAATTCTTCTTATTCTTGCCGCGGTTTAGCCCGATTCTGCGAATCAGTCAGTTCCGGCTGCCCGCCCTTTGCCTGCTGAAAATAAATCTCTTCAAACACCGCATCCTTCTTCCAACCCGCTCTGCGCAGGATGCCGTGCCCATTTTCCACCATCACCGGATGACCGCATAAGTATCCCGTGGTCTCCTCCGGCCGCAACCCCCACTCGTCCGCATACTTTCGCAGGAGATCATCCACACGCCCAGTCTCCCCCTTCCAATCCAGGTCCTCCCACGGCCGGCTGACCGTGGCCACATACTTGAACCACGGCACCTCCCGCGCGTACTGCTCCAACTCTTCTCTGTACCCGAACTCCCACGACCGGCTCGCCCCTTGCAAGCAGTACAGCTTGTGGTCCCCGGGCATTGGGCTAGCGCCATTTTTCCACTCTCGATAGAGCGTTCGAACGTAACTGACAAACGGGGCGATTCCCGTCACCGTGGAGACCAGCAGGTGATGCGTCCTCCCGCTTCGCAAATCCAGCGTGAATCGTCCCTTGGCGATTTTTCTGCACAGCAGCGTGTCGCTTTCTTTCAACTTGAAGAGATCCGGAGTCAGATCGCCCTGCGGGACCAACTCGACGAAAAACTCGAGCGACTCTTCATAAGGAGATGAAACGATGGAGTACGCTCTTTCGATCCGCTTTCCATCATGGTCAACTCCCAGAGTCGCGTACTGTCCGGCGCGGAATTCGAACGGTCCGCCGGGGTCGATTCGAACGATCCATAAATCGGGCGAAAGGTCGCGCCGCTCAAGAATCCGGGCTTGATAGTGCTTGTCCGGGGAAGGGGCCATCTATCTTTCTCCCATGAGGTTCAATTCATTTCACCAAAAAAAGATACGGGCGGGGCCTGCTCCAGCTCCGCCCGGAATTTCATTTTCTCTTACAACCGATCCCAAATTCCTGAGAGGTGAACCCCTGGCCGAAACAGCGGAGTCACTTGCCGGGGCGCGGCCGGGATAAATTACAAACTATCAATTTCCCGCCCACAGAGCAATCCTTTGTCAGCTGAGTTTTTCAAGGCAGCAACCAAAAAGACAAGCCCGCAAGCGCTCTGGACGGCGCTGTTCATTCGTAAGCGAGAGCGACAACCGGGTCGTAGCTGGCGGCGCGGAGCGCGGGGTACACCGCTCCCGTCGCGGCTCCCACGAGTGCGAGTGCGGTCGCTGAAAAAATCCACGTCGGGGAAATCAGCAGCGTCAAGCCCGGATTCGTCTGTTTCAAGATCGCCTGGGTCAGAAAAGTAAGCGCAATTCCCAGACCGGTTCCCATCAACGTAAGGATAAGAGTCTCGCCCAACAACATACGCACGATGTCGAGTCTGGAGAAACCCAGCGCTTTGAGTATTCCGATTTCGCGCGTGCGCTCCAGCACCATGGTGTGCATATTCAAGAGCACCACGAGGAAACTCACCACAATTCCCAGGGCCACCATGGTCCGCGTGAAGGGACGCAACTGCGGCAAATTCGAGGAAGTCATCAGGGTCACGTATTCCGCCAAGGAACGGACGCTGTACTGCGGCATCAACTTGAGAATCTGCGCGCGCGTGGCTTCGGTATCTCCTTTGCTTCTCACATAAAACATCGAAACGCGCTTCTCCGCCCCGGCGATCTCCTGCGCCGTTCGAATGGGAATGAAGTATCGCGCGCCTTTCCCATGCGCTACGATCCCACAAACTGTAAACGTATGATTTAGCAGCGTGATCTGGCTTCCCACGTTCAAGTGGCGCGTTCGCGCAATGATGTCGTCAGCGATCGCATCGTCCGGCCCTTCGAACGGCCGCCCATCGCGGAACAGAAAACCCTTGCTCAGCGCGTTGAAGCCTTTGAAATCGATCCCATACACCATCACTAAGTTCTTTGGTTCCGTGAGGATGACTGTTGGTGCCACCTCGTCCACGCCGCTTAACGACGCAATTTGTTCACCGAGCGACTCCGGCATCCCCACGCTTACAAATGCGAAGAAAATCGAGGAGTTTGGCGGCTGCACGATGATATCCGCGCCGACACCCTCAACGCGCTTCCCCCATTCGGAAATGACGCCGGAAGTAAGACCTACGATCATCAGGACGAGAATCACCTGGATGGCAATTGCCGTCACGCTCAGAAAACTGCGCAGCGGCCGGGCGGTGATGCTGCCCCAGAACATTTGGAGCAGGGAAAATGGTCCGTCGTAGGTTTCCGTCATCGAGCACAGCCAGATTTGTACTCTACCATCCTAATTTCTCACCGGTCAAAATTACCGTTTTGGGCCGCAGGGCAAGACGCGTGCCGAAGTCCAAGAAAAATATTTCTGCCCCTTTAAGTTTTCAACACAAATGTTGATAAGGTTGTGGAAATCCCCTGTCCGCGCACCGCTAACTTCTCACCCTTCAACACTCTTCTCCTCTTTGCACCATTTGTGTGCAACAGAGCTTTTTCACGGGCGCCGCTGCCCCGCTAAGACTTTGGCGACAGCAGAAAAAATTTCGCTGAATGATTTCCAGCGATGACGCGCGGGCAACTATTCTCTCTTGTTTTTTCTAAACTGTTGATTCTCAACGATTGACCGCGGATTTTCCTTCAATACCACTTCGGGGGCCTCTCGAGATGCACCTTGATCGTCTGCTTCGGATCGGTGAGGTCGAGCCAGCGTCCATACGTCTTCCATCCTTCGGCGACAACTTGAACCAAAACTCTTCCCATTGGCGCGTTCGGGACGTGCGCGATGCCATCGCGGCTGGTCTTTACATTCATTTCTAGTTTCTTGTCCTTCTTTATCGCGTGCTCTTCGATGAATTTCACGTAGACACTGGCGTTCTCTACGGGTACACCTTTCTCGCCGCCGGTAACTTCAATCGTGATCCGCGTCTGTACATCGCTCGCGGGAGGCACAGTCTGCGGTTTGGACGCCGATGCCGGTGAATTCTGGGCGGCCGCCTGTTGCGCTATCACCACGCAGGCAGCGAGGCAAACGCATGCAAAAAACTTTGTCGAGAATTGCATAAATGGCTGAGCTCCATCGTCCACGGAACGGCAGGCTGGGTCAAGTCTCACCGCATTCAGATTGGATGCCGCTTACACTCGAGGTGCTGCCCCGGCGCTGCTCTGCCGTGGAAACCCCGGCCCCAGCGATTTCGCAAAGCAGGGACGGAAGTAGCCGGAAGACGTTTGGATGCACGCCTTTGTGAGTTAAGTCTTTTCCCGATCATTTTTGCAAATCTAAAAACCTCTTGACGAGAAGCCTTATCTGAAACTATTATGAGTTT
>DATHIB010000184.1:0-3713 GCA_035490055.1 Candidatus Limnocylindria bacterium
GCACCCTGCGATTTCTCACAAGTGCTCAGAATGAGCTAAAACTCGAGGTTGAAATCGAAGAAGAATTTACCGTAAACTGTTGAGAGTGAAGTGTTTCGCTGCGCGCCCGTAGCTCAGTTGGATAGAGCGTCTGGCTACGAACCAACTAAGCGAAAACTATAAGCCTTTTCTCTGATGTCGCTTACGGGCCAAACCATTCGTTGCTAGCCTTCTGAATTGTACCGAGGATGTACCGAAATATCGTAGTTCCGACTCTGCGCGAGCAGAAACGTCAAATCTCAGCTGCACACATGAGTGTCGGTCTTGTGTTGTTCGCAGATATAAGTCCTACTGTGCCACGGCCATTCCCTCGAACGGGACTTCGGGGGAGTCAGCGCGATGTCCGGTATGCAGTCTTAGGACTTGTGCTCTTCAAGGGCGGATTCGATGGTCTTTAGTTTGGTGTCCGGACGGAGTCTGGCCGCAAACGCACGATACGCTCCGCCTGCGCGATGGTCTTTCCACTGCGGCGCAATTCATTCGTAACGTAACGCCTCTAACGGGTCGACCTTTGCGGCACGTCGCACCGGCACCCAGCATGCCAGCAGCGCTACTAACACGAACAACGCTCCCACAACGATCACCGTCGTCGGATCGCTAGGCTGCACCTGAAACAGAAAAGTCCTCAGCACACGCGACAAAACAATCGCCAGCGCCACTCCCGCGAGTACGCCGCTCGCTATCAACCGGAATCCCTCGCCGAAGATCAGGTTCCGAATGTCCTTTTGCTCCGCACCAACCGCGCTGCGAATAGCCAGCTCCCGGCGCCGCGAGGCCACCGAAAGCGAAAGTACGCCGTAAATTCCGACCAGCGTCAGCACGCTTCCCACAACCGAAAACCCAACGAGCAACTGCATCGCGAACGATCGCGACGCCAGCGAATCATCGCGAATCTGTACCAAAGTCTTCGGGTTTTCGATGGCGGCGGTTGGATCGACGGCACGCAACTCGCGTTCTACCGCAACCAAAACCGCGCGTGGGTCCGCCGCCGTGCGGATCACGAGATGTTTCGAAAACGCCGTCGCCTGCCACAACGACAGATAAATCTCGGGTGACGCCTCCTGCGTCAAATCATCCGTTCTGCCATTCGAGACTTCGCCGACGATTTCCGTAGCCGGCTTGTCGCGCCCGTTCAGCCAAATCTTCCGTCCGATCGCATTAGCGTACGGAAAATAGCGGTCCGCAAATGCCTGGTTGACGATCGCGACGTTTAGCGTCTTGCCCTCATCGCTCGAACGAAACTCCCGCCCCCCGAGCATCCCTACGCCCATCAGCTTGAAATAGTCCTCCGTGACGGCGCGCAGCGGCAGCGCCGTCTTCTCGCTCTCCTTGGTCGCTGGAGGCTGCCCTTCGATTTCCATAGTCGCAGGCCAATTGTTGCCGGTAAGTGGCACTCCCCACGCGAAAGCTGCGTATTGCACGCTGGGAATAGCCGAAACCCTTTCCAAGGCGTGCCGGTGAAAACTGGCCCACTCTGAATAGCTCCGCACCTCCGTAACAGTCATCGTCAATATGTGCCCCGTGTTGTAGCCCGACGGGACTCTCGCAATATTGATCATCGTCCGAATCAGCAACCCGGCCCCTACAAGCAGCGCTAGAGTCAGCGCCGTTTGCACCATCGTAACCCCGCACAGAAGCCGACGCTCTCCGAGTCCTGCCGTTCCTTTGGGTCCGGCGTTCTTCAGCACCTCCATCGGATCCAGCCGAAACGCCCGCAGCGCCGGAAAAACTCCCGCAAATATTGAGGCCACCACCGCCGCACCCAATCCCCATGCCAGCACCGCCCATCCGGCCGTTACGCCATCCAGCCGCGGAATCGCATGTCCCGCAATCAGCTTGAACAGCTTCACCACGCCAAATGCCAGCCCCACTCCGAATCCCCCACCCAGCAACGCCAGTAACAGACTCTCTGTCGAAACCTGCCGCAAAAGAGCAATGCGTCCCATGCCCATTGCGCTCCGCACCGCGTATTCCTGCTGCCGCTGCAACCCACGCACCAGCAGCAGCGCTGCAGCGTTACCGCAACCGATCAACAAAACGAGCGCCGCCGCGCCCAACAGCGGAAAGAGGATCCTTCGCCCGTCGAGATTCATTTCGCTTGTCAACGATTCCACCTGCGGCGCGATCCCATCAAAAGCGTGTTCCGCTTGCGCTTCTCTCGCGGCCAACACCGTCAGTTCTCCTTGCGCTTGCTGCAGCCCCGCCCCATCGCGCAATCGCGCCACGATATTCCAATACGGATCTTTCAGGTACTTCGGGTCGGGCCCCACCGGAATCCAGAAGTCCACCTGCGCATTTACGTTGTAGTTCGGCTCCTTCGCGGCTCCCGGCGATCGAAGAAAGCGTATCCCGGGCGGCATCACGCCGATCACCGTCGGCGGCACTTCCCACCGGCTGATGCGGATGGTTTTGCCTATGATTTGTGGATCCCCGTTGAACGTGCGCTTCCAAAAGTCGTACCCGAGCAGGATCACCTTCACCGGTCCTGTCCCAATGTCCGCCTCCTCAAAGCTTCGACCGAGCACCGGCTGCAATCCCATGACCTGGAGATAGTCTTTGGTCACTTCCATCCCCTCGACCGATTGGCTGCCCTCGTTGCGAATCAGAAAATTGAATGTCCAACCGTAGGCAGCGATTCCTTCAAACGACTTCGCCTCTTTCTGCCATTCCATCCATTGTTGAGCGGGCCACCCGCGTGGGCTTTCTTGCTTTTGGCCATCTGTTCGCGCTGTCGGAATCAGCACCAGCTGTTGCGGCTTTTTGTAGGGTGGCGGCGTTAACAGAACGCCCTGAATCAGGCTGAACACTGCCGAAGTCGCCCCGATTCCCAGCGCCAGCGTCAGTACCGCAATCAGGCTAAAGCCGGGTTGTTTCAACAGCATCCGAATCGCAAATCGCATGTCTCGCAGCATCTATCCCCCTTGCCGATTCTGTGAAACACCTTCAGAAAGCCTAGTGGGGGAATGTTCCTGACCCTCCCCAGGTTCCCACCACCCTACCGGCTTTGACGAATAAACAGCATGAGGGTTAGAGGTGCTTTGGGACCGCGCTCGACGAATCCGACCCACACGACCCAGGCCGCCGAAAGACCGTATAGTATTCAAGGCATACCCTACGGTGATTTGGTCATGGATGACACCATATAAGATGGCGGCGACGATACAAACAAGGAAGATTTTCAAGGATTCAACCACGAAGGATGAGGCAGCCGTGACCTCAGGATGCCAGTATCAGCCGAGCTCTTGGACCATCTGGCATCCAAGTGCCTGGTGCACGGATTACCGGACAACTACCAATCTACTAATTGCGGGCTTGACACGGCGTTCGCGGAGATGAGAGCGCAAGCCACTTTCGGCGGAACCTCACTTCCTCGATCGGGACTTGTGACCCGTCTCGCCTGACTTACACCTTCATGGTTCGTTGTGGTTCGAAGAACCATGATTTATTCCTTCGAAAGAAGCAGTAACCCCTTTATTTTCAGCGTCCATCTATCGCTTCTTTCATGGTCCGTTGTGGTCCTGAAAGGACCATGGCCTATTCCTTAGAAAATAGCCATAACCTCTAGGCGACTTGAGCTAAGGGCTCCAGGGTCACTTTGAAGCCCAGGCCTTCGAGCCGTTTGGTTAAACGCCTGCGCAGGCCTTCTGGGTTCAGGCGATCGAAGTAGTCTGCGC
>DATHIB010000185.1:0-18026 GCA_035490055.1 Candidatus Limnocylindria bacterium
GTTATCGCGTATAAGCAGAACCAGCCGGTCCCGTTGCTTTTGCAGAACCACCTCGGCCCGCGTGGCCTTGGCATGGCGCGCGACATTGGTCAAAATCTCCTGGAAAATACGAAACATGGCGGTCGAAGCGTTCGACGCAACCTGTGCTTACCGAAAACTCCGTCCAGCTGTTTTCAGCCCAATGTAACATTGTTACATTCCGATCTCCTGGTTAGCCTGCTTCAATTTCATCTTCTTGAAAATCACTGATTTCAAAGGTATTCGCGCCGGATAGCATTTTCGGTAGGGACAACTAGAAGCACTTAGGCGAGAAGTTCCTCTGGCCTTCCAACCGCTCGTTTCGGTGCATTCGGTGCAATTCGATGCTTGTGTCAGGGCAGCCAGTGATTGGTCACTTTCGGCTATGGAACCCAGGATGTTCGTTGCCGGTCAACTTGGGGTTCTGGAAGACTTCGCGCGCCGATCTGGGTGTCGGCCAATAGTAAGTTCGCTCGGAGCGGGTAGTTTCCGGATTGCTAAAAATTAGCGGCCAAATCTGTTTGAGCCTCATGTTTTAGCGTAAGTGCTTTAAGAATCAAACAGTTTGGCCGCTAATTTTCGGCTTTAGTGGTCCAATCTGTGCACGCGCTCGTAACCTGCAAGCTGAGAATGAGTTAAGCCAGCGCGGGCATCACGATTGGCCACTAAAGCCCATTCGAGTGCGATCATCGCCAGATCGGGCGTCCGGACTGGCAGGCGACATTCAGATGACATAATTCATCATCGTCCGGCCACTTGCGCGTCAGTCACATTCCGATTGTTGTCCCCATTCGTCGGAGCGCCACGAATCAGGCGGTAACTCGAAGTCGTGAGAGAATTCATTGTGTCTCGCTCGTTGAATACGCCGGATCGGCTATGGCGACGGACCAGCGTCCCCGATCGTTGTCTGACAACATCTTTGTTCGAGATTTAAACATGGTTTTTGTCACCCATTCGAAGCAGGCACTGTCTAGGGTTGCCGCTTTAGCCGTCCTCGTTTGTCAGATGGCCACGGGACAGCAATCGCCGCCGACGAATTGGACGGCAGAACAAGACCATCAAGACATGATGGATCAGTTGGGAATCAAAGCGCTCCGTGCTGGGCCGAGCGGGAATGAAAAGGATTCCAATCACGCCAACTACGATGAGGCGGAGGCCAATCCATATGGTGATCTGCCCGATGCGCTCACGTTGAAGAGCGGGCAAAAGGTCACGTTAGCGGAACAGTGGTGGAATCAGCGACGCCCAGAGATTGTCGAAGACTTCGAGCGAGAGGTCGTGGGCCGCATCCCGCCCAATGTACCTACAGTGACCTGGGCCGTGAAGAGTACAACCGATTCGAAAGTCGGTGTTTTCCCTATCGTTGAGAAGCAGTTGGTCGGACACGTCGACAACTCGGCGTACCCTTCGATTAACGTAGATGTCGAGATGACGCTGGTCACTCCCCGGAATGCGGAAGGTCCCGTGCCCGTGATGATCATGTTCAGTAGCGCGGCCATCCGCCAGTTCATCGCAAGCCACCCGGAATTTAAGAAGATGATGGGGAGTGATCCGCCCTCGACGGAACAACTCATTGCCGGCGGGTGGGGTTACGCGCTCCTCGACACCAGTAGCATACAAGCGGACAACGGCTCAGGTCTGACGAAGGGGATCATTGGCCTTACTAATAAGGGTCAGGCTCGAAAGCCGGAGGACTGGGGTGCGTTGCGGGCGTGGGGCTGGGGTGCCTCGCGCGGTCTTGACTATCTGCAGACGGACAAGAGCGTTGATGCGAAGCGCGTTGGCATCGAAGGTGTGTCTCGTTATGGAAAGGCCGCGCTCGTGACCATGGCGTTCGATACTCGCTTTGCTGCCGTGCTGGTGGGCTCCTCCGGGGAAGGTGGCGTCAAACCGCATAGACGCAATTTCGGAGAAGAGGTGGAGAATCTCACGGGGTCCGGCGGGTATCACTGGATGGCAGGTAATTTTTTGAAGTACAGCGCGGCCCAGGCTCCGTTCGGAAGCAAGAATGCCAGCAACTTGCCGGTGGACTCGAACGAACTGATTGCGCTGTGCGCGCCGCGACTGACGTTCATCAGCTATGGGGTTCCCGAAATGGGGGACGCAAGGTGGCTGGACCATCAGGGCAGCTTCATGGCGACCGTGGCCGCAGGTGCTGTCTTCCGGCTATTGGGTGCGAAGGACCTGGGAGTGAATGAGGACTATCACAACGCGAAGATGCCACCAGTGAATACGGGGCTTCTCGATGGCCAACTCGCATGGCGGCAGCATGACGCGGGCCACACCGATGCCCCGAACTGGAAGTACTTCATTCCCTGGGCGGACAAGCTCTTCAACTATCACTCGACACCGTGGGAACTTCCGGCCGATCAGCCGGTTTTTCGGACGGACCCAAACTCTCTGGTTGCTCATTCCCAGTTGCTCGCGAAGGCGAAGCAACCCAGGATCGACGTTTACTTCGAAGGTGATTCGATCACAAGAAGGTGGGGTGCCGTCGACTACCCAGATCTGCTCGCCAATTGGAAACAGAATTTCTTCGGCTGGAACGCGGCTGACTTTGGATGGGGCGGTGATCGAACGCAGAACATCCTCTGGCGTTTAGAGAACGGCGAGTTGGACGGAGTCAATCCCAAAGTCGTCATTCTGCTCGCCGGCACAAACAACCTTGGCGATCTAACGACCTCAGGTGGAGCCCACGCGAAAGCAGACGACTTTACGCGAGGCTTTCAGACGATTTTGCATGTGATTCAAAAGAAGGCGCCTGGGGCGACAATCGTAGTAATGGGGATCTTCCCGAGGAACGACAATATGGCGTTCATTCCCCTCATCGACGGGATCAACCGCGGTCTGTCGGAGTTCGCTGATGGCCAAAAGATCCGATATCTGAATATCAATGACAAACTGGCCGACGGTGATGGAAGGCTGCTCGACGGGATGATGAACTCGAAAGACAAACTCCATCCAACCGTGAAGGCGTATCAAGTCTGGGCAGATGCACTGAAACCGATCCTTACGGAGTTGTTGGGCCCCCCCGCTGCTGTGGATCACGCCCCGCCGCCTACGGGCGATCCCGCTGCGGGACACTGAAGTGATGGAATATACGGGCGCCACTGGCCTCCAAGCTGCACTTAGAATGTTGTACCGAAGGATTTTGCGGTTGGGCAGCGGAGTAATGAGGAGAGGCGTCGGAAAAACTTCACGCGAGAGTGATGCGCAGTCCCGTCCGCATTGAGACAGTCTGGGTGAAATACTTGAGCGAGATCACAGTCATTCACTTTGCGCTCACACACAATGGCGCGTTCATTCTCAATCTTCGAAGAGCGGGCATGAGTAGAGCCGGCGCGCCCCTTGGAAATAGGTCAGCGAAAGGAGATTCGGATCAGGTGCTACGCCCCATCATTTCGTTCCTTTTGTTCTTGGGGGCTCTGCTAGGGGTGACACATCTCGCGGCGCAGGAGATACCTCGCGTCGACCGCTCTCAGGGCTCAGCGCAATTGATTGTTGGTAGCCGACCGTTCATTATCTTCGGCGGTGAACTGGGCAACTCTGCGACAGGGACAGCAGCGCAGGCCGATGAAATCTTGCCGCGCGTTGCGCACTTCCACATCAACACCGTGCTGATGCCGGTTGCCTGGGAGCAGATTGAGCCCCTCGAGGGAAAGTTCGACTTTGCGATTCTGGATCATTGGATCGAGCAAGCGCGAGTTCAGCATTTGCGCCTTGTCTTGCTGTGGTTCGGCAGCTGGAAGAATGCTTTCTCAAGCTATGCGCCGAACTGGGTGAAGAAGGAACCCAAGCGCTTTGGTCGCGCGATTGCGCCGGATGGCAGTCCGTTGGAGATTCTTTCCACCTTGTCCAAGGAGAATCTTGACGCCGATGCCCGCGCTTTTCAGGCCCTGATGCGGCACATAAGAGAATTTGATATGCGGCAGCAGACCGTTCTGATGGTTCAGGTGGAGAACGAGGTTGGCATCCTGGGTAGCGGGCGAGACCATTCCGCCGAAGCAGATCGCCTCTTCAATGGGCCGGTTCCAGAAGATCTCATGCGGTATTTGCATGCGCACCGGGATTGGCTTCCGCCTGAACTGAGTCGCGTTTGGAACGGGAATGGACGTACTTGGCGCGATGTTTTTAACGAGCAAGCGCCGGAAGTCTTCATGGCCTTAAATTATGGGCGCTACATCGGGCAGGTGGCAGCGGCGGGAAAGAGCGAATATCCACTGCCCATGTACGTGAATGCGCAGCTGCCTGCGCCGTTTGAGCGCGCGGGAGAGTATCCGAGCGGCGGTCCACATCCTTACTGTTTAGAGGTCTACAGGGCTGTCGCGCCCGCGCTCGACTTCTTTACTCCCGATATTTACTGGCCGAATTTCGAATATTGGGTCCAGCGCTATAACGAGCACGGCAATCCGGTGTTTGTCCCAGAAGCACGATTGGAGGCAGGCCCCTTCAACGCGTTTTATGCCTACGGAGAGGCGCGCGCGTTTGGATTCTCGGCTTTTGCCGTCGATAGCATTTCGGATGTGGAAACAGGACCGGATCAGGGGAAGAATTCGCTAGCCCAGAGCTACTCGGTCTTGCAGCAATTGGAGGACATCCTGCCGCGAGCCCAGCGCGAAGGTAAAACCCGCGGCCTTGTGCTTCACGCCAGCAGCCCGCGCCCCACACAGACTGTTTCTCTGGGAGGGTATCTCTTCACCGCAACGTTGGCCCGATCCTGGCCGGGACGGAACCTTTTGCAAGACGATGGTGCCATGATTGCGGTCCAGACGGGCTCGGACGAGTTTCTTATCGGCGGCGCAGCTCTTAGCATCACGGTGTCGAAGGACGTCGACAGGGGAGACGGAATAGCTGGGATTGCGAGTGTCGAGGAAGGTTCACGTGTGCGCGAAGAATGGGTAACGGAGCTCCGTCTCAACGGTGACCAAAGCAATCAAGGACGAAGTGTCTCTTTGCCCGCACATGGGTTCAAGCTCCTGCGCGTGAAGCTGTACACAATCCCAAGACCGTGATGCGAAGTCTCCACTGTATTGGGTAATGAAACTGTGCCAGCCTAGCGATTCACCCCAAGATGGACTGAACAATTGAAAACTATTGACTCTGCTCTCGCAAGCCTCTGCGTCACCGAAAAACAACGTCATTTTCGGCTTGACTCAAACTTCGCAAAATGAGAAGATTTGTCATGCGGATCGTCAGCGGGAAGGCGATTAGAGAAGCGACCGCAAGGCACAGCGAATGGGGCGCATCTCTAAACACTTGGTACAAGATCGCGAAGAACGCTGATTGGAAAAACTTTGCTGAGGTTCGGAACAGTTGGAGAAATTCAGATGTTGTCGGGCGGCGCTTCGTTGTTTTCGATATAGGCCATAATAAATGCAGGCTGATTGCCACTATCAAATACAGATGGAGAATGGTTTACATCCGACGCATTCTGAGTCACGCCGAATACGACGAGAAGGAGTGGCAGAAATGATGATTACAGTGCCCGAAAAATACGCACTCGAAGTTGGCTCGCCAACGCCGATCACATCCGAGCGTCAACATGAACAGTACCTAAGCGTTTTGGACAAACTGGCAAGCAAAGATAATCCAACAACTGAAGAAGAGAAGTATGCCGAAGTCTTGATGACCCTAATCGAAGCCTACGAAGAAGAGCATCATTCCATTCCTGATGCTTCTCCGGTCGAAGTCCTGCGCACGTTGATGGATGCGAATGATCTGCGCCAGAAAGATCTTGTTCCAATCTTTGGCTCTGAAAGCATCGTATCCGAAGTCTTGCATAAGAAACGTGGCCTCAATAAAACCCACATCGAGAAATTGAGCAAACGATTTAGTGTTTCTCCAGCAGTGTTTTTCTAAATCGCTGCTTCGATTCGGCGCGCTCTTTGGCGCGGTTCTCAGTTGAAGGGCCTCGCCTTCTGTTTTTCAGCCCGTAGCTTCACGCCTCGATTTACGAATAACTGGATACCTGAGAATCTTAATCTGTAAAGGTTTGGAGCAACTTTGGAGCAGGCCAGGACGGCCCCGAACTCGTAAGCGCAACCGAAGCAATGACTTGAATTGAATTTGCGGCTGCTTAGAAGGCAGACGCTCTATCCAACTGAGCTACGGGCGCAATAGCTACGTTGATTCTAAATCATTTATCGCCAAGAAGAGTATGATTTTGGCGCGTTTACCCTCTGCCGATAGGGCAGACGCTCCATGCAACTGAGCTACGCGCCCATCCTTGGCTACTCATTTGATTCTGCTAAAGTTGCAAAACCGATTAGACAGCCGATTCGTCCGAAATCTTGGAGCAACTTGGAGCAATTGGAACGGGCGGAAGGGAGAAACAGACGGCAGAAATGATGATCCCCCCAAAAAGAGTGGTGGTCCTAACAAGGTTCGACAAGGCCAGCGACTTCGAATTTTGGCATAGATTTTGATGGCGTAATTCGACAGGGTTCAATCGGTTTTATCGGTTTCTTTGACTTTTCTGCAAGTTACGGCTTTCACAGCGGCCTTCTGTTCCATCTTCACTACGCCCTACACTCTCGGGCTCTCGGGCAATATCTATTCACAGACTGCATGATGTCCCGTAAAATCGAGCACATCAACTGAACACTACTCAGCTGCCGCGTATGTTCAGCAATCGCCCGCCTGCTATTCAGTAATTTACCTGGTGGGTCTGCCTACGATTTCCCTAACCGCGCTTCCAGGTATTCCCTCGATTGTCTTAAAGCGTTTCCAGCTATCGTCTCCACAGTTCGGCGGCCCATGATCCCGAGTAACGTCAGAGCGCCAAGATCTCCCGAAGTTTGTCCTCGACCGTATGCAGCTCCGGGGCGGGAAGCTCACCCAGCTTGCCGGCTATCATGTCCTGTTTGATCGTCCTGACGATGCCGGTGACGATTGAGGGATATAGGAGTCCGGACTCGCGCCAGCCTTTGATCTTGTAGTCGCCCACCAACAGCCGCCCAACGTTGCTTGTGATCGCCGCCAGGATCATCTCTCGTCGGCCTTGATGGTAACGGTCAATGCTGACGATCAAACCAGGCCGCTGTTTGGCGCCCTTCTCGTCGGCAAACACGAGCTTAACGAGGACAACGTCTCCGCGACTACAGCTTGTCATACGCGGCATCCTTTGGATTGTTCCAAAGGGCCGCCAGCACGGGATCAGCGCGTTCATTGAGCGCGACCAGGTCGGCGGCCGAGAGCTCGTCGACGAGATCGTGTTTCAGGCGAGCCTCAACGGCTTCCCAGACGTACTCACGAATGGACTTGTCGCGCTTGGCTGCGGCGATGTGAATTCGTCGCCGGGCCTCACGAGAAACGTCAATGCTAAGCCGCGCTCGTCGCTGGTGTATAGTCGCCATTTACGATCAATCCCAATACAACCACATTGGCACACATACGTGTGTCAACGTGAAGATGGCTTGATGGCTTGAAGATGGCTGCTCTCCGGCAAGCACGCGCATAGACGCGCACGACTTTCCACAGATCCACAGCCCACAGATTCGGGGCGCTTGAAACTAGAGTGGAACCTGGATTATGCTGCGATTTCCTGCTGAAGCAGTTGCGAATGATCTTGATGGTATGCTTCATGCAATCCTGCGATCCTTGACGCGCCGCCAACGCGGTTCGTTGTGACACAATGTTCACGCCTCAGCGCTGGGAGAGCGCCTAGCCCTACTGTCGCTTTCGATGACGGCCTCCTCCCGATGGAGAGGAACTGGTCCTATTTTGAAGAGCTCACCCTGGCCCCGCAGACTGGACCTTATCTAACTGATCTAACTGGCCCCGACTTTCGTTACTAAGGAAGCTTGAAGAGGGGACGTCCGCGAATGAGTAGAAAGAGATCGATCCCCGATAGTGTGAGAGCCGGCAGGAGCCGTATCGTACCGTACTACCGAGGCGAGGACTTCAGAATGCGCCATGCGCGTCGTCTAAGCGCAAATCTGGACAGGAGGCCAACGTTCGCCGGTGGTGTGGGCAGCGGGGACTACGCTAAGGATAACCAATGAAGGACATCATTGGCAGATCGCGGACGGAGGTTTCCTGGCCGAATGGTGGCCATCGAGCGCAAAACTCGTGATTGGCAAAAATGGCACGACGGAATTCGTTGTCATGACTACAAGCGCTGAAAGTTATCGAGAATTTCTACAGAAAGAAGCGACTCTGATTGGCATCGCGGGCATGAAATTCGCAGCAGCCTTGCAGCAGTTGATTAGGGCCCGCTTTATTTATTAAGGAAGGGTGGATCTGCCATGTCACAAGTTGATTCCAGCTCTGCGAAGAAGAGCACAGAACTAACGCTCATCGACAAGCTGTCGCGGCTGTCGTACCAGCAGACGCTCAAGCTGCTGGGAAGCGACGGGCCGAAGTTGCTGCGGGCTGGGGATAGCTGGGATTTTCGCATCGAGGAAGACGTGTACTTGAATGAGGATTTGTTCCGCCTTAAGTTCCCGCTGGCGCCTGGCGAAACTGAATCCCCGCCTGTCGTCACGATCAGCCTCATGGATCCGTCTAACGGCCGGCTGCGGTGGAACTGCACTGTGTGCGAGTCGTTGTGCGAGCATGTCGGGGCGGCTTTCTCGTTCATTCTCGACGAAAAGATGACGCTGGGCCTTGCGGCGCCCCCGCCCGAGCGCGTGCCGGTCGAGAGCCTGAGTGAACAGGAACTTATCGAACGGGCCATTGAGGAGCGGCGGGAGCGGGCGCGCACGGAGCGAATGATCGTCAAGTCAGCGGAACCGGAACAGCCGTGGACCGATTACGCCGTGAGCAACACGATCTCCGGCAAGACGTACCGCGTCGCGGTGCGCGGGCGCGAACCGGGCGACTCCTATTGCTCGTGTCCTGACTTCCGCACGAACACGCTCGGGACCTGCAAGCATATCCTGCACGTGCTTGCGAAACTAAAAAGGAGATTCACTGAAACGGAGTTGAAGCGGCCTTACCACCGGCGGACGATTGGCGTTCACGTGCAGTACCGCGATCAGGCGACCCTTCGGCTCCTTCTCCCCGAAAGACTCGATCCGGAGGCCAGCGAGGTACTTGGAAAGCTACGTGACCGGGACATCGAGGACCTGCCAGACCTGCTCAAACGGATTCAGTATCTGGAGCGGTGCGGACGCACGATCAACATCTACCCCGATGCGGAAGAATTCATCCAACGGCGGCTGCTGCAGGACCGCATTGCGCGCCGAGTCGCCGAGATCCGGCGCCAGCCGGAGTCGCACCCTCTGCGCCGCGAGTTGCTCAAGGCCGAATTATTGCCGTATCAGCTCGACGGCATCGCGTTCGCCGCCGGCGCCGGCCGCGCCGTGCTTGCCGATGAAATGGGGCTTGGCAAAACCATCCAAGCCATCGGAGTCTCGGAGCTGCTCGTGCGCGAGGCTGGGATATCGAAGGTCCTCGTCATCTGTCCCGCTTCGGTGAAATCGCAGTGGAGGAACGAAATCCGGCGCTTCTGTGACCGCGATTGCCAATTGATCGCCGGCAGCATCGCATCTCGAGGCGCCCAATACGCCAACAACTGCTTCTTTACCGTGTGCAACTACGAGCAAGTGCTGCGTGACATCCTCTCGATCGAACGGGTGAATTGGGACCTCATCATTCTCGACGAAGGCCAGCGCATCAAGAACTGGGAAGCGAAGACCAGCCGCGTGATCAAGGGGCTTCGTTCGCGGTTCGCGCTCGTGCTGTCGGGCACGCCGCTCGAAAACCGGCTCGACGAATTGTATTCGGTCGTGCAGTTCATCGACGACCGGCGGCTCGGCCCGGCGTTTCGATTTTACAACCATCACCGCGTCGTGGATGAAAAGGGCAAAGTGCTCGGTTATAAGAATCTGGCCGAGCTACGCGAAAAACTCCAGCCGGTGCTGCTCCGCCGTACGCGGCAGTCCGTAAGCCAGCAGCTACCGCCGCGCACGAACGAAATCATCCGCATCACGCCCACCCAGGAACAAATCGACCTGCACCATTCACATATGCGGCTCGTCAACAGAATCACAAGGAAGAAGTTTCTTACCGAGATGGACCTGCTTAGGCTCCAGAAGCACCTGCTCATGTGCCGCATGTCCGCTAACAGCACATTCCTCGTGGACAAGGAGACGCCCGGGTACTCGTCGAAACTCGAAGAACTTGACGATTTGTTCGATCGGCTGTTTTCAGAAGAGAATCGTAAGGTGCTTCTCTTCTCGGAATGGACCACAATGCTCGACCTGATCGAGCCCCTCCTGGAGAAGCGTGGCCTTTCCTTCGTCCGTCTTGACGGTTCGGTGCCGCAAAAACTGCGGCAGGGGCTGGTCCACGAATTTCAAAGCAATCCCGGCTGCCGCTTGTTCCTGACGACCAACGCTGGCTCGACCGGGCTCAACCTGCAGGCGGCGAACACAGTCATCAATGTCGATCTCCCTTGGAACCCTGCGGTTCTAGAACAGCGCATCGCGCGAGCTTACCGCATGGGCCAGGAACAGCCGGTTCAGGTTTTCGTCCTGATCACCGAGGACACCATCGAAGAAAAACTGCTCAGCACGCTTTCCGCGAAGCACCATTTAGCCCTTGCCGCCCTGGATGCCGAGAGCGACGTGGATCAAGTCGATCTGGCCGGCGGCATCGAAGAACTTCGCCGGCGTCTCGAAGTTCTGCTCGGCGCCCGCCCCGAAGCCCCATCCGACAAGAGTCTCCGCCGGGAGAGTGAACTCGCCGTAGCGCGGGCTGCCGCCGAACGCAGTGCCCGCCGCGAAAGACTCGCCGTCAGCGGCGGTCACCTGCTTAGCGCCGCTTTTCAATTCCTTGGTGAACTGTTGCCGGCGCCATCGGATTCCTCGGAATCGAAGGCGGCGACGATTGCTTTGGCAGCAACTTTGAAACAGAACCTCACCGATCTCGTGGAACCGGACGATCGCGGCCGTCCGCGCCTGACCTTCGCGCTGCCAGACGCGACTGCTCTCGATGGGCTGACTAACGTCCTCGCGCGCCTGCTGGTCCGGACTCAGTCCGCAAACGGGTTGTGACTCTTAGGTGCACTGAATGGACTGGTCAAAGCCGTTCAGTCACGTCGAAGATCCGACGTGTTGGCAGATCGGCCGAAACAAATTCTGACGCGCCCACTCCAGACGGGCCACACGTCAATCCCAATGACTGAGAAACTCGATTTGGTTTGTCAGCATGCTTCGAAGGATCGCGGCGCTGCCAAAGCCGGAAGCGTAGCGAACCAGGAAAGACAGCGAATTGAGCGCTCCGAAGTGATCCAGTTAGGACAAGTGTTAGCGGCCAGGCAGGTTGGAGGTCGAGAAACAGACCAAACAAGTCAGCGAAACTGCCAAATGAGCCGCGATGCGACGCGAGGGCGGCTATGTCGTCTATGTCGCTATGTCGATCTGAGCTTGACACGAGAGGGCTGGATCAGAAGCAACTACGCTGGAGCAACTTTGGAGCAACTCAAGGATGGCCCAAAACTCGTAAGCGCAACCGAAGCAACGACTTAGATTGATTTTGCGTCCACTTAGAAGGCAGACGGTCTATCCAACTGAGCTACGGGCGCTCTCGCTCTATTGATTCTAAGCCATTTACTCTCCGTGCGGACGCTGTTTTGCCTCGTTGACCCTGTGCGCAAAGGACAGACGCTCCTTCGTTACGAGCCATTAGCGTATACTCTGTAATCTTGAACAAGTAGAAGCACTTAACGCGAGAAGTTCTTCTTGTCTTTCGACCGGTCTTTTCGGTGCATTCGGTGCCCAAGGTCAGGTGGGCAGTGATGAGTCAACCCAGGGAGTTCGTTGTCGCATGACCTATGGATTGGTGATGCGGCGGAGATTAGCACCAAGCGAGTCCGCAAGCAAAAGACCGACCGCGAGGATGCCCAGTCTTGCTGAAGCTGCTGCACGAAAATAACTTTCCGCGCGTGGGGCATCCAGTCGGAAAATCGTGATCTGCGGCAACTGCTCTGGCATCGCTATCGGCTGGTGCAGATGCGCGCGGATAATGAATCAGTTGCAAGCGCTGGCGATGAACGAAGCGGAAGCACCGGGCTCGAAGTGAATGCACCGCGTTGCAAGAAAAAAGCTTCCTCGCCGGTTGTTTAATTTCCTTTCGGCTGTTCCGGCTCCGCGCTGGCAGCGGCAACGACCAGAGCGACATTGTTATCACCAAGGACGCGGTTGAAAGCCGGAAGATCGTCCTTCAAAAGCTTTTGGAATTCCGCAGTTGCGCCAGTCATGTCAGTCTCGATCAAGCGGAGAGTGTCCAACTGCGTATCAGTGGGTGGAAAATCCGCGCCGCCGGCGACGTCGCCACCGCCGGTGCCGACTTCGGCATTGAGCCAAATCAGGTTGAGATAGGCGTGGTAAGGCTCGACAAAGTATTTGTCATCGCTGTTGACGAGCGCCGGGGAGACCAGCTTATATTCGGTGGCCTGTAATTTTTTATCCAGTGCTTCCACGGTCTTGAGAAGCTCCGCCTTGCGTTTTGCCTCGGGGCTGTCCGGAGATTGCTCTGCCGCAGGTTCCGGCTCCGGGAAATCCTCGTCCTCCTCCCCCATGACCTGCCTCTCCTTCTCCTTCTCCTTCTCCTTCTCTTTTGGCGGGCGCAGCATGGTTTCGATTACTTCAAGCTGCTTTCGGAGCCACTCGATCTGGTTGACGGTTGCCGAGACGCTGGTGATATCGTCGCTAATCCGAAGCAGGGTTTTCACCGACGCGTTGATGTCCGATTCGGACCCCGGGGAGCGGGGATCGCGAAGGACGGTGACGGGCTGAACATAGGTTTGTCCCTCGACTTTGAGGCGCACTGAGTAGGCCCCAGGTGCGACGATCGGGCCAACTTCGGCAGGCTTCGCGCCCCAGTGCGTGATAGGACGCGAGTCGGAGTCGCGGAAGCGTGGCTCATTCCAGATGTGAGAGTTTTCGGGAGCCGCCGTTCGGAGTGCGACCAATCGCGGCGGCTCGTAACGCAAATCCCATTTCACGCGGTTCATGCCGGCACGGGCCTTGGCCTTAAGTTTGCGGATGACTCTTTCGTCCGCGTTCAGGATTTCAATTTCGACCGGGTCCTTGGGCGCCGTTTTCAGGGAGAACGTGAGATGGGCCTGGCCTCCACGAGTAAACCGGTAAGCTTGGCGGGGTTCAAAAAGGACTGTTGCTGCGTCGGAATGAGTCTTGGCGAGCTGCTCGAGGGGCGCGATGTCGTCCAGAATGTAGAGCCCGCGCCCGTAGGTTGAAATGACCAGGTCGTGAAATTCCTTTTGCACGACCGCCCAAGTGACCGGGGCATGCGGCAGACCGGAATCCAATGCCGTCCAATGTCCGCCGTCGTCCAGGGAGTAGTAGAGCCCATTTCCCGTGCCGGCAAACAGCAGGCCCTGGCAGTTGGGGTCCTCGGTGATGGCGCGGACGTAGGAGAGGGAATGTTTCGGGAGATTTCCCATGATCGGCTTCCAGGATTTGCCAAAGTCCGTGGTCTTATAGATGAAGGGATCGCGATTGTCCACGAGGTGAAAATCGACGCTGATGTACGCGGTGGCGGGATCGAACGTGGAAGGGGCGACGGTGGTGATCGTCCCAAGAGGAGGCAGCCCGGATATGCCTTTCGTGACGTTGGTCCAATTGGACGCGCCGTCCTTGGTGTACCAGATCTGGCCGTCATTCGTCCCTGCCCATATCAAACCCTTCTGAATTTTGGAAGGCGCAATGGCGAAGACAACTTCTCCGTAAAATTGGCCGAGGTTGTCGCCAACGATTCCTCCCGACGGAACGATGTGGCTAGGATCTTGCGTCGACAAATCCGGACTCGTAACTGTCCAGCTTTGACCGGCGTTCGTGGTTTTGAAGATAACCTGACAACCATAATAGACGGTGTTGTGATCAAAGGGATCGATTGCTAGCGGCGCCGTCCAATGGCACCGGTATTTTATGGCGTTCGGTGGGGAGTCCAGAGTGTGCAACCACGGGCTGACGGACCGCGCGTGCTTATGGCGAGCATCCCAACGGGTGACCTTGTTGCCATAGCAAGTGGCCCAAATGACATTGGGGTCAGCCAGATCTGGAACGGTGAAGCCGGACTCGCAACCGCCCATGCGGCGATCCCAACCGGTCTCCTGCGAATCGACGGGCACGCTGGGGCCACGCATGTTTCCGTCGTCCTGCATGTTGCTGTAAAAATAGTAAGGGACCTGATTGTCGACGTCGACGTGGTACATCTGGCCGATGGGAAGAGTGACGTGGTGAAAGCCGCGGCCGTGCACGGTGGTGATGTTCATTCCGGCGTCATCGGTGATTACAAAACGATCGGGATTGGCGGGATCCACCCAGATATCGTGAGTGTCTCCTCCCCAGCGGACTTCCTGGAAATTCTGACCGCCATCGAGCGATTGGTGGAACGAGCTGTTGGCAACGTAAACTTCATTATCGGTTCCCGTCGAAACCGCGATGCGAATGTAATAGCCGGCGCGTCCAATCAAAGCCCGTTGGAAATTGATTGCCTTCCAGTGTGTGCCGGCGTCCTCGGACCTCCAGACCGAGCCCTGATCCTTAGTTTGAATCAGTGCAAAGACACGCCTGGAGTTTGTGGGAGCGACGGCGACGTCAATCTTGCCGACCGATGCATGCGGCAAACCGTGCTCCTCGATGCGAGTCCATTTGGTTCCACCGTCGTGAGAAACGTAGACTCCACTGCCGGGGCCGCCGCTGAATTCGCCCCAGGTGTGCATTTCCACTTGCCACATTCCCGCGAATAACGTGCGCGAGTTGTGTGGATCCATGGAGAGCCCGGAGCAGCCCACGTTTTCTCCGGGGAAGAGCACGCGCTCCCAATGCTGGCCGCCGTCGATGGTGCGAAATACTCCGCGTTCCTGCTGCGGACCAGTAACGCGGCCGAGGGCGCAGGCAAAGGCGATGTCTGGATTCGTGGGATGAACGACGATGCGGCCGATTCGCCCGGTTTCTTGCAGCCCCATGTTGGTCCAGGTCTTGCCAGCGTCGGTGGACTTATAAATTCCGTTGCCCATTACGTCGCTGTCGCGGATGACCCAGGCTTCACCGGTTCCCGCCCAGACCACACTTGGATCGGAAGGGGAAACAGCGAGCGAGCCGATGGCGGCGGCGGGCTGCTTGTCAAAGACCGGCGTCCAACGATTGCCCCCATCGATCGATTTCCAAACGCCGCCGGATGCCGCTCCGGCGTAGTACGTGCTCGGATCTCCCGGTATGCCTGCAACTGCTGCGATGCGATTTCCCACTTTTGGACCGACAAAGCGGAACCGAAATTGGCTTTCCTCCTCGTCGTCCGGCTGCTGTGCATTTCCCGCCACCGCGCACGTTAGGACCAGAATCAAAGCGAAATAATATTTTCGGCTGCGATTTGGAGCCACGGAAAACCTCCGGCCAAGTAGGATTTCTTACACTGCTCCTGAAGTCACAAAAACGAATCCCTCGCAAGGTCGCCGCACCCCATCATGTGCCGCTCAGCCACTCCTTGCTTATAGCACGGACACTGAGATGCTTCATAGTCTTGGACTGGGAGCGAATAAATCCGCCGCCTCTGTTGGTTCTTCTTGGCGGCCAGTCGACGGTCCATCTGCCGCGGACGGATCGAGAGCAGTTGTTTCTCGATCGCTGCGCTTAACTTGAAGCGTTTGCGGATCCACGGCATCCAGGCCGGCAGCAGCGATTTCAACCGCACCGACCAAGGGTACCCGGCCGCCTCCCATACGCTTGTCAGGATGGACAGCAGTTCGTGCTCCTAACTCAGCCCCCGCCGCCGTTCTGGCCGAGCGGGTCCCTTCCCGGGTGCTGGGCCGTTCAATATGCGTATGGCGTATTTCCGGTGGTAGCCCGTGGTCAGGCAAAATTCGTTCAGCGTTTCACGTTTCGCCTTCCGATCTGCTTTGCAATACCGCCCATAGATAACTCGGAAATACTCCCGTTTCCCCTTACGCCCCAAGTAAACCCTCCCCAAATCGTCTTTGTCTCGGGTTACATCTTAAATGGCGCGACGTAGTCCCCTCTGGTTACATTTTAGATGGCGCGATACGTGACAGGCGCGATACGTGCTATTGCCAAATCCGAGCCTCCCATGTATGCTCTTATCATGTTGATTTTCCCCCGGAAGAATGCGCAGCTCTGCATCTGTTGTACGTACTGTATGCGTGTGTCTTCTGGCGCGGGGAGGCTAAGCTTCTAAGGTTTTAGTTTAGCTCAAGAGTTCTTCAACCCACCGCCAGAAACGAACTGGCAGGTGGGGTTTTTGTTTTGCATCAAACGATTTTCCAAGCTGAACGCAAAAGGAGAAACCAATGTCCGACTACAAACATCCCGAAGTTCTGGTTTCAACCGATTGGGCCGCGCAAAATCTCAATTTCCCCAATCTCCGCCTCGTCGAAGTCGACGTGGACACCACCGCCTACGACCAGGGACACATCCCCGGCGCCGTCGGCTGGAACTGGCAGACCCAGCTCCAGGACAACATCCGCCGCGACCTGATCGACAAGTCCACCCTCGAAAAGCTTCTCAGCGCCTCCGGCATTTCCAATAACACAACGATTCTTCTCTATGGCGACAACAACAATTGGTTCGCCGCCTACGCCCTTTGGCAATTGAAGCTGAACGGCCACAAGGACGTCCGCCTCATCAACGGCGGCCGCAAGAAATGGCTCGAAGAAAAGCGCCCGGTCACCAAGGATCCCGCAAACGTCACGCCTGCGTCCTATCACGTGTCCGGCACCGACGATTCCCTTCGCGCTCGCAAGGAAGAAGTCTTCGCCATCCTCGATGGGCGCAAGCCCGGTCAACTCGTTGACGTTCGCTCTGTGGATGAATTCACCGGCAAGATCATCGCCCCTCCGGGCATGACCGAAACCGCCCAGCGCGCTGGCCATATTCCCCAGGCCGCGAATATCCCCTGGGCTCAGGCTTCTAACGAAGATGGCACCTTCAAGTCCTTCGACGACTTGAAAAAACTCTACGAGTCCAAGGGCATCACCGGCAAAGACGAAGTCATCGCCTACTGCCGCATCGGCGAGCGCAGTTCGCACACCTGGTTCGTCCTCAAGTATCTACTGGGCTTCAACCAGGTCCGCAACTACGACGGCTCCTGGACCGAGTGGGGCAACCTCATCGGCGCCCCCATCGTCAACGAAACCCGTGCCGCCCAACCCGAGCTGGTGGCTTCAGCCCGCTAGCCAGCGCCGCCGTTTCTTGTAGGGGCACAGCATGCTGCGCCCCATCTCGGCTCAAAATTTTAATCAGGAGAACTTTTCGCTAAGGAAGACAGAGTTGACAGTTACAGCAAAGAAGCATTCACGCATTATTCTTTCTGACTGCAACAGAAAACTGAAAACCATTCGGAATGAAAAAGGAGAGTTCATCACCAAGAGTTTGCAAGTGCAGAACAGAAGCTTCGGCGCATTTTTTTCTGACTGATAACTGATTAATGAGAACTGATAACTTTTCAGTCCGGTGGCGCGGTCGCCGAGTGGTAAGGCAATGGTCTGCAAAACCTGCTTTTCTCGCAGGTCGTATGTGGTTTCAATAGGTTAGGAAGGGAAGAAGCGGCGTAAATAGGCGATACGAGGGCAGTTTGGGTACAACTTTGGGTATAGATTTGGGTATAAGGCGGCGATGCCGAAGTGGTCGAGGCGTCAGTCTGCAAAACTGATCTTAGTGGGTTCGAGTCCCACCGCTGCCTCCAAAAATTCAACTAAAACAAAAAGGCCGGAACGCTGTGTCCCGACCCTACACACCATTGTTATACACCGCTGAGTATCCACACTGGGTATCCGCTACTACGCCTGTGCCTTCTTTGCCCTCGCGATTCCCAACTTGATTGCCCGCCGATGCGCCGCGCTCAGCTTCTTACCCCGCAGCTTGCTCACCCTGGCATCGACTGACTTGTTGCCGTTGCCAGCCAGCGCGTGGATTGCTGCCCGCAGATTAATCAACTTCCCCGCGACCTTGTCCTGCGTTGATAGCAGTTTCTTCTCTTCTCGGTGCAACATCCTCATCAGCAGGTCCATCGTTGTCCTCCGA
>DATHIB010000186.1:0-3769 GCA_035490055.1 Candidatus Limnocylindria bacterium
TTGCCCATATAGCCCGACGTCAGAGCGAGCACCCACAAGCAGGAGTGGAGTTCACGCTGCCCAATCCTATGTTTTGGCACGTGGCCTTTCCGCCAAAAGACTGGACGCCCCGTCACCCAGATGCGAAAGCCCACGTAAAAACGGGCGAATCGAGCTGAAATCCCGCACTCGCAGCCATCGGGGTTTTTCTGTCACCTCGCCTGCTCCGGGCCGAGCGCCGCGTATTGCACGCGCGCATCCTTGAATCCTGCTCCAGATACGCTAGAGAATTAACAGAATTAACGTTGCATTCGCGTCTACTGAGCGTAACCTCAAAGGGTCAAAACACAATGCTCCGCCAAGCCCTTACCCGGCCACGGCACCTTGTGCACAAGACGAAACGCCGCGCCAAGGGCCGCAAACACCAATCCAAATTCTTCATCCCGCAGCGCGGACGGAAAAACTGTCTCTCAGAGTGTGTTTGCCCACTGACCGGGTTGGTTGGTCAGGGAAGGAAACACCCGTGAGCGATACAACTCTGAAATATCCGCTGTGGCAGAACCACTACCTACAGGCAATGGCTGAAACTCATCCGGAACTGTTGAAAAGTAAAATTAGCGCCGCAGAGCAGGTCGTCAGCCAGCGACTCAGGCAACTGGCAATCACCACAGACGACTATGAGGAACAGATAGCGCTCGCAGCCGCGCTGAAATCTTTGAAAGTCCTCAAAGAGCGGTAGACTGACCCAGCGAACGATTCACTGAGTCGCTACACAATCACGGCCTTGCATTCAGAGAGGGTCGGAAGATGCTTCAGAAAGGCGTCGACGAGAGGCATGCGCTTTCTGAATTCTCGGAGGACTTCGGCACTGGCTTCTATCCAGATCGCGAGGAGAATACGAGCACTGAATCAATAATTTTCAAGTGTGCTTCGGTCGTTGTGCCGCAATCTAAGGACAGGTCGGCAGAGACAGAAGTTTATCCGGTTGCTCTCTATCAGCGTCCGTTTTAAGGTAGTTGCCGTATGCACTGGTTGCGACGATCACGTCAAGCCGGTGCCCCCCACGTTTCTCGACGTAGAACACGTAAGTCCCATCCTGGATGCATGAAATAGCCTTGTCCTGGGTCAGTTTCCAGCGACTTCCGTCCGGTTTGACCCCACCCACAGAGTGAATGCGCTCATGTGCGTTCGTTCTGTCGGTCCTGGCCACGCACCGTATGTGGAGGTATTGCGCCATTTGCGCCTCCTTACTATTTCAACGCACAATGACGAGGGGAATTGGGTGAACCCTAACAGAGTACGCATTCTCTGGATCGATATTTCTCGCGGTCCGCCAAATCTAACATCCGCCGGCGTTTACCACAGCATCTGCCAGCGCTGCACCTGCCACGGTAGCTCTAGCCCAAGGGCGAAGTTTCCACTTTCCACGCGCTGGCAGTAAACGATCCTACCTTCAGACCGAATGCCATTCTGGGGAAAAGTAAGCAGCACGCGAGTTCCAGGTTGCCAGCGTTGCATCGTGGTGAGGCGTAGGCCTCGAGGACTCACGTTCTCAGTGAACGTCATTTCCTTAGGCACAGATTTGTCTGGGCGCGAAAGCTCTGCGGCCAGTCGCTGCGGGATACGCCTTTCGGATCGACCATTGGATCGACGGGTTGGAACGGGGGTGGCCATGAACCCTGGAGACCTCCCGGACGGGCATGGATGCCCTAAGCACCGACTAACTCTACCTATAGGATTCACAACGCCTAAAATCAATAGGGTGTCTGCTGTAAAATGGAGGTGTTGAACACCTTAGTTGTGGGCCTACAGATGCTTAATGCGGAAGGTTTTGCCTTGTGGGGTGCACCCCGCATTCACGGAGAACTGCTCAAGTTGGGGATTGCCGTGGCGCAATCCACGGTGGCCGGATATTTGCCTCGGCCCCGCAAGCCGCCTTCCCAGACTTGGCGAACCTTCCTGACGAATCACCTTACGCAAACGGCGGCCATCGATTTTTTCACCGTGCCGACGGCGACCTTCCGGGTCCTGTTCGTCTTCGTGGTGCTATCGCATGAGCGACGCCGGGTGGTGCACTTCGGGGTGACAGAACACCCCACAGAGGAGTGGACCATGCAGCAGATGCGGGAAGCGTTTCCCTGGGACCAGGCGCCGCGATATCTGCTGCGCGATCGGGATGCCATCTACGGAAGAGACTTCGACGCCATGACCCGAGATATGGGCATGGAGGAAGTGCTTACGGCGCCGCGATCCCCCTGGCGGACGCACAGTAGGCAAGAGCGGGTGCATTCCGTTGCCCCGCGTTCTTTGACGGTGTTGTTTACCCTTTCAATCGTGAGATGAGCGAGCGCAATCAAGTTCGGGCAGCAACTTCCCAACTGGCGTCGATTAGGGCCGCCCGATTTCCATCCTGATCCTACCGGAGCGTTCCGATGAAGTTCCGCGAATTCTTGAGAGGGTCAAGTGCGGGGAAAGGGTCGAGCATTATGAAGCGGTACGGAGGAGGAAAGATGGGACGCTAATCGATGTTTCCATGACCATCTCTCCGACGAGGGGAGAAACGGGCACGATTATTTGTGCATCAAGTATCACCTACGACAACAACGATCGCAAGCAGGCGCAGCAACTGCTCATCCGCTCATCGCCAATGTCGTCCAAACTCCCTGTTCGGGACTAGCCGTAATAGTCCTTCTACTCTTAGAATTATTAGATAGTTTCTTCATCTTTGATACTTGACTTTGCTAGGTCCTGGCCGGAGAATCGCCCACGTCCCCCCGGTTTCTTTTACTTTACACGACATTTCGCAGGTGGAGCCCGAGCAGACGACAACCTCGGGTTCAGACCATTTTCTTGACGAGGTGTTCTCCATGATTGTCAGGAGGCTAGAAAACGTATGGCTCGATACCTCCGTATAAGGTCCATCGTGAAGACCGAGCGAACGGACGCACATGAGCGCATCAAAGAGATTTGTGGGCTCATGCCAGATGGAAGTCATTGGACGCTGAAGCACGAGGACGCTGTTTTACAGGTCGAGAATAGGACCTGCGCATTTTACATAGAGGGACCTGGAGATAATTATAAGCGATATGACGTAATCGTCGCAATGGATGTTCGCGCCCTGTGCCTCGCCAAAAGGTCGTACACCTGCGAAATGAATGACTTGGCGCAAAGCCTGATCGGGTCTTTTCCGCTAAAATTCTTGCCATGATCGAGTCGCTCCGACATTTCCTCGGCTGGTTAGTCAGTTCTTTCAAGCAGAAAAAGGAGAAGTTTCATGTCCTACTTAAACTCAGTAACGGTCGTCGGATTTGCTGGTGCCGACCTAGGACCAACGTCAAGCGCGTAGCAACGACCGGGTATCCTGGCTGGCGCAAGCCTGCCGGAAACCTCTTTTTGGAGCCCATATTTGCAGCGGTATATTTTTTTACTGTCTCTTTGCCCTTCTGCGGTAGGCGTGGGAAAGGCTTGCCAAGGACTGGACAGAATGTCCAAAGTTTCGCCAAACCCAAGAACGCTGTCAAGTAGGGCGTGGTTACAGTGGGAGTAGGCAGGGCACCTAAGGTTTTTCTTATGCGTAAGATACGCCTGCTAACATGTCACGGGGATACCAGTGGGCCAAAAACTGCTCCTATGGCTTTGGGGTGGAAGGGCAAAAGTCCAATCAGAAACGGCAACAAAGAAGGAAAGGCGGGGTACCGGTATGAGAAAAGACCTTCACGTACTTTGCTATGAGCATCACACTGAGATGCTCCTAGAGTGCCGGAGCGAGCCCACAGAGACGTTTCTATAT